>JBEKUP010000046.1:0-42646 GCA_049514915.1 Occallatibacter sp.
GCGCACACTGCCTTCAGATGGGAACGATGCACTTGTCCACGACGCACAAGACATCCTGATGGGATCTGTGTGGTGTGCGACAACAAAGTATTTTGGCGGAGAATTCCGGGTGAGCCTTCATCAGAGCCTTCCCTTCTAGGTGGCCGTGAGCCAAACCCCTCGCGCTGGAGAGGCGGTGGTGATGAGCATCGGCTCGATGTGCGCGAATAGACGAGTGCGCACATCAAGCGGCGGGTGCTAAAGACAAATGGATGGGGAAATTAGAGTGCAGGCCGAATCAACAACACGAGCGGCTGGGCGCCTGCTCGGCGGTGTGAAGCAACGCGCTGCGATTCTGCATCTGCATACGGTCTATTGAGCCATGAAGTCAGTTCCGTGTCAAGCGCGATGCGAATAAGTGCCTTGCGGCTACGCGAATTCGCACCGCACTTGGGGGCACCGCTGCTTGACAGGAATTTTGACTCCGTGCATCATCAAGAGAAATCGATGGCTGATCGCATCGCAATTCGTGCTTGTTGTTGTTCTGTCGAGTCTCCGGCAGTTGAGCAACCTCGTGCGAATGCGGGCTTGAATCGATCCTGATTGCAGTTTTAATCTGGAACAGAGTTCATCCGGCTTGTCACCCCGCCCACGAGATTTAGCTCGTGGGTTTTTCATTGCGCTCGCATTTCCGCCGCGCACAGCAGGGATGAAAAGAGACCGTCGATGGACCCGTTCCACATCATGGCCAAACCTCATGGGCCGATTTGCAACCTTGACTGCACTTATTGCTATTACCTGGAAAAGGAGAATCTCTACGCGGCCAAGGGGCGCGACTACCGCATGAGCGACACCGTGCTGGAGTCCTACATTCGCCAGTACATTCAATCGCAGCCTGCGCAGCATGTGAGCTTTGCATGGCAGGGTGGTGAGCCTACGCTGCTCGGGGTTCCGTTTTTCGAACGCGTGATTGAATTGCAGAAAAAGTACGCGGGCGACAAACTTGTTGACAACGCATTCCAGACCAATGGAACGCTTCTTGACGATGCATGGGGCGAATTCCTGGCGCGCAACAAGTTTCTCATCGGGTTGTCGATCGATGGGCCGGCTGAGATTCACGACGCGTACCGTGTGGACAAAGGCGGGCAGCCCACATTCACGCGCGTCATGCGCGGGCTCGATATTCTCAAGAAGCATGGCGTTGAGTTCAACACGCTTACCGTCATCAATCGCAAAAACTCTTACCATGCGCGACGGGTTTACCGGTTCCTCAAAGAGATTGGCAGTAAATATCTACAGTTCATTCCCATCGTTGAACAGGTAGCCGCCCAGCCTGACCCCAATGGCCTGGTGTTGCTGAAGCCCTACGCTCGCCAGCAGACGACCGTGTCGGAATGGTCTGTTGAGCCGCTGCAGTTTGGCAAGTTTCTCAGCGCCGTCTTCGACGAATGGGTGCTCGGCGATGTTGGTCACGTCTTTGTGCAGATCTTCGATGTGGCTCTCGAGTCGTGGGCTGGACTACCGCAAACCCTCTGCGTCTTTGCTCCGCAATGCGGAAAGGCTCTGGCTTTAGAACACAACGGCGACCTCTACTCCTGCGACCACTTTGTTTATCCCGAGAACAAGCTGGGCAACATCATGGAAAGAGCCATGTCCGGCCTGGTGAAATCACCGCAACAGGCGCGATTCGGCAATGCGAAGGAGACCGCGCTGCCATCGGATTGCAAGACGTGCGATGTCCGCTTTGCCTGCAACGGCGAGTGCCCCAAACATCGCTTCACCACGACCGCATCCGGCGAATATGGCCTCAACTATCTTTGCGCGGGTTACAAGCACTTCTTCCATCACATCGATCCCTACATGCGGTTCATGGCCAATGAGCTTGGTAAGGATGGCGCGCCCGCGCGAGTGATGGAGTGGGCGCGCGCCAACGGACCGCTTCACACGCCCCCTGCAGCGAGAAGGAGCTCCCGTGCATCCGTTCTCGCCTAGCCGCCGCTGTTGTTGATTCAACAGAAATGACCATCTGAACATCGCACAAGCGCTGCGCACACGTGCGCATCCGGCATGTCGCCGTGTGCGGATTCCCATCCATGCAAGAGCTTTTTGAATAGCTGAAAATCACAGGAGATTTATGAACGACAAGAGCGTATTGAAAGCGTTGACATCGACGCTGATCTTTGCGGTGAGTGCACGGCTCTCATCGCACGCGCAAACCGCGCAACCCTATCAAGGCGTCGTGGGCAGAACGCTTGCCGAATCGAAAGAGTGGTGGCCCGAGCCCGTAAAGGCGCCCGCCGGCGCTCCGAACGTAGTGTGGATACTGATCGACGATGTGGGCTATGGAGCTGCCGGCACGTTCGGCGGGGTGATCCAAACTCCCACTTTCGACAGTCTGGCCCAGGGCGGCTTGCGCTATACCAACTTCCATACGTGCGCTATCTGCGCCCCCACCCGCTCGGCGCTGCTGACTGGCCGCAACAGCGCATCGGTGCATGAATCGGGCTTCTCGCACATTACGGCATCGGCCGGCTTCCCCGGCTGGGATGGCCGCGTGCCTCCGACGGCCGGCACTATCGCTGAGATCCTGCGCGAAAACGGCTACAACACATTCGCGGTGGGCAAGTACGGTATAACACCAGACGAAGAAGCGAGTGACGCAGGCCCGTTTGATCGCTGGCCGACTGGAAAAGGCTTTGACCACTTCTTCGGATTCCTTGGTTCGGCGACCGATCAATACAAACCGGACCTGGTGGAAGATCAAGCGCACGCGACGCCCGATGGACGCCACCTGAGCGACCAGATCACTGACAAGGCGATTTTCTATATCGACCGCCAGAAGAAAGCCGCGCCCGATAAGCCATTTTTCCTTTACTACGCTCCTGCAGCTACGCACGCTCCTCACATGGTGGACAGATTCTGGAGCGACCAATACAAAGGCAAGTTCGACAAAGGCTGGGACGTCTTTCGCGAAGAGGTCTTCGATCGGCAGAAGAAACTTGGCGTGATTCCCGCTAACGCGATCCTTCCTGAGCGCAATCCCAACGTCAAGGCATGGGATCAACTCACACCGGATCAACAGAAGCTTTACGCGCGCTTCATGGAAGTGTATGCGGGCTATCTGACGTATACGGACTTTGAGGTCGGACGCCTGGTGAATCACCTGAAGGAAATCGGTCAGCTCGACAACACGCTGATCTTCGTCTCCATCGGCGATAACGGCGCCAGTAAAGAAGGATCTGAGGAAGGCAGCATCGACCGTTCCATTCAGCGCAAGCCGATAACCGAGGAGGAGAATGTCGCCTATAACCTGGCCAAGATCGATAAGATCGGCACCCCCGAAGCCAGGAACGGTAACTATCCGTTGGGCTGGGCGCAGGCCGCGAACACGCCGTTCCGTTACTGGAAATCGGACGCCAACAGCGAAGGCGGAACGCACAATCCTCTCATTGCTTATTGGCCAAAGGGCATCAAGGACAAGGGCGGCATTCGCACTCAATACAGCCATGTGATCGATCTTCTTCCCACCACCCTCGATCTGGTTGGCATCAAGGCTCCGGAAGAGATTCGCGGGATCAAGCAGCAGCCCATTGAGGGAACCTCCCTGGCCTACTCGATTGACGATGCCAACGCGCCCACCCGCCACACGGTGCAGTACTACTACATCTTCGGTTCGCGGTCGATCTACGACAACGGATGGAAGGCCGAGTTGGCATATCCCAACGACGTCCTGACCAAACACGTAACCAGCAATCCGCCGCTGGATGAAAACGCGTGGGAACTCTACAACCTGAATGACGACCCCACCGAGCGAATCGATCTGGCCAAGAAGTATCCGGAGAAACTGGCGCAGTTGAAGGCCGAATACGACGAGCAGGCCAAGGCGCATCATCTTGCCCCCTACCTCACCTTCGACGATTTTGCGAGCGGGCGCTTGCACCACACCTACCTGCCCCAATTCATTCTTGACCGGCAAAAGGAAGCGGCAGCGGCAGCAGCACAGAACAGCAAGTAGCGTGCTCAGCCTATTTCGATTGCAGCCGGTCCACGTCGAGCCACGGGCCGGCTGCCGAATCCGTCAGACCTCAGGCCGAAATGGCATTTGTGATCGGTTGAAACCAACAGGAGATTTATGAACGAGAAAAGCGTAATGAAAGCGCTCACATCGACGCTGATATTTGCCGTGGGTGCGAGACTTACACTGCATCCCCAGGAGGCACAACCCTATCAAGGCGTAGCGGGCAGAACACTTGCCGAGTCAAAGGAATGGTGGCCGGAACCTGCGAAAGCGCCCGTTGGCGCCCCGAACGTAGTGTGGATCCTGATTGACGATGTGGGCTATGGCGCCGCCGGCACCTTCGGTGGATTGATCCAGACTCCGACCTTCGACACTCTGGCCAACAATGGTCTGCGCTATACGAACTTCCATACAACCGCCATCTGCGCACCCACGCGTTCGGCCCTGTTGACAGGCCGCAACAGCGCATCCGTGCACGTCTCCGGATTCTCGCACACCATCATGTCCGCCGGGTTTCCCGGCTGGGACGGCCGCTTGCCTGCAACGGCCGGTACCATCGCTGAGATTCTGCGAGACAACGGCTATAACACATTTGCGGTTGGTAAGTACGGTGTGACGCCGGATGAAGAGGCAACGGACGCCGGCCCATTCGATCACTGGCCCACCGGAAAAGGCTTTGACCACTTCTTCGGATTTCTTGGCTCGCAAACCGACCAATACAAGCCCGACCTGGTGGAGGATCAGGCGCACGTGCGTCCCGACGGCCGCCATCTAAGCGATCAGATAACCGACAAGGCGATCTTCTATATTGACCGTCAGAAGAAAGCCGCGCCGGATAAGCCTTTCTTCCTTTACTACGCGCCGGGCGCCACTCATGCTCCCCACCAGGTCGACAGGTACTGGAGCGATCAGTACAAGGGTAAGTTCGATAAGGGCTGGGATGTTTATCGTGAGGAGGTCTTTCAACGCCAGAAGAAACTCGGCGTGATTCCCGCCAACGCGATACTTCCCGATCGAAATCCGGACATCAAGGCCTGGGATAAGCTGACGCCCGAAGAGCAGAAGCTTTATGCGCGCTTCATGGAAGTGTATGCGGGCTATCTTACCTACACCGACTTTGAGATTGGCCGCCTGGTCAATCACCTCAAGGAAATCGGCCAGCTCGAAAACACGCTGATCTTTCTCTCTATTGGCGACAATGGCGCAAGCAAAGAGGGAACGCTGAACGGGGATATCGATCGCCCTCTGTTTGGAAGGCCATTAACGGAGCAAGAGAACATCGATCACAATCTGAAGAAGATTGGCGAGATTGGCACGCCTGCCGCTACTGAGGGGAATTATCCTCTCGGCTGGGCGCAGGCCGCGAATACTCCTTTCAAGTTCTGGAAGCAGGATGCGAATAGCGAAGGGGGCACGCACAACCCGCTCATCGTCTATTGGCCGAAAGGCATCAAAGACAAAGGTGGAATTCGTACCCAGTACAGCCACGTCATCGACCTTCTTCCGACGACTCTCGATCTAGTGGGCATCAAGGCTCCTGATGAGATTCGCGGCATCAAGCAGCAGCCGATTGAAGGAACGTCACTGGCCTACTCTATTGACGATGCCAAGGCGCCCACCCGCCACACGGTGCAGTATTACTACATCTTTGGCTCGCGCTCAATCTACGACAACGGATGGAAAGCGGAGTTGGCATTTCCCACCGGCTTTATCAAAGGCAGCCTGGAGACCGCGCAGCCCTTTGATGAAAATGCCTGGGAGCTCTACAACCTGAACGACGATCCCACAGAGCGAATCGATCTGGCTCAAAAGGACCCGGACAAACTGGCTGCACTCAAGGCTGAATTCGAAGAGCAGGCCAAGGCCCACAAGCTCTATCCCTACATCACCTGGGACGATGTGCTGAAGGGTCGAATTCACCGTACCCCGGGGTCCAAGTCATTTGCTGATGCGGTGAAAGACGTGACCAAGAGTGGGGGGAACCAGTAGTATTGGCGACTTCACTGGGCAAATCAGCAGTCTGGGGCTGGCATGGCAACATGCCAGCCTGGCAATTCATGATCCCGATACGGTTTTACCAGCGGTCCGCGGGAAGGCATCGAGTCAGTTTTCGGTGGGGAAGTTGTGCTAACTACGGACGGATGCTATGCTAATCAACGTGAGCTATTTCATCCTCAATAACGCCGGGGCATGTTGTTGCGCAATGATGTGTTGCGTATGCATGTCTTCTGGCGCGAGGGATGGGCATAGCTAAAGTTTAGCTACAAGCCGGCACCTCAATCGGACCCACCGCCAGATAGAACTGGCAGGTGGGTTTTTTGTTTTGGATTGAAATCGAGGCGGGTGCGGCCGGAAAGAGCTTTGCCAAACTGCCTCCTCAAAGGGAGAATAAAATGGGCGTTCCGGAAATTAGAGCCGAAGACCTCAAAAAGCGGCTCGATGCAGGTGAAAACCTCTTTTTACTCGACGTGCGTGACGAATTCGAATTCGAGACATCGAACATTGGCGGTTATCTTATCCCGCTCGCCGAACTGCCTCGCCGGGTGAAGGAACTCGACCCAAGACAGAACATCGTTGCAGTTTGCAAAATGGGTCCGCGTGGCGCTAAGGCAGTGCAACTGCTTAGTAAAGCTGGGTTCGACCACGTCTGGAACCTCACCGGCGGTATTCACGCCTGGTCGGACCGTGTCGATCATGGAGTTCGGAAGTATTAACAGGTCCCGGATTGGCCGGTCGTTTCAACTCCGGATTTGCACTTTCGAGCTTAATAATTAGGCGTTCTCTGGCGCCCGAGTTCCACCTTCGAGAGCAATTGGCCTGCTTGCAGAGTCTATCCACAGGTTCTAGAATTTCCTAGCAATCACACAAGGAGACCACCCAGTGGCTGAAGAAGTCGTCCGCGCCTCACTGAGCGAAGAAGCGGCATATCAACTTGCCAACGTCACCAAAACTGCTCCGCAATATGGAGCGATCACGCCGCGCTGGCTGGTTCGACTGCTTGACTGGAAGCCGCTTGAGTCGGGAATTTTTCGCTTGAATAAGGTGGATGAAAACAAGCCCATCGAGTCGGTCTGCAGCCACGAGGACGAGTCACCGCTCGCCTCCACGTACATTAAGTACGAAGAGAATCCTCGCGAGTATGTGCTCAGCAGTATCAATGCGGTCCTTAATGTTCATACGCGCGTCTCCGATCTCTACAGCAATCCGTACGACCAGATTCGCGAACAACTGCGATTCCTGATTGAGAGCGTAAAGGAAAAGCAGGAAAGCGAATTACTCAACAACGCCGACTACGGCCTGCTCAATAACGTCGCCGATTCGCAAAAGATCAAGACACGCAAAGGCGCGCCCACACCGGACGATCTTGACGAATTGCTGGTCAAAGTCTGGAAAGAGCCGTCCTTGTTCCTCGCCCACCCGCGCGCGATTGCCGCCTTCGGGCGCGAGTGCACGCGCCGCGGAGTTCCTCCGCCCACGGTGACCTTGTTCGGCACTCCATTCCTTACCTGGCGTGGCGTGCCACTCATCCCCTCTGACAAAATCGCCGTGCGCAGCAAAGACCACACGTCGAAGATCCTTCTGTTGCGTGTCGGAGAGAAGAAGCAGGGTGTCATCGGACTGTTCCAGCCCGGGCTTCCGGGCGAGCAAAGCCCGGGGCTGTCAGTCCGCTTCATGGGGATCGACCAGCGCGCGCTGGCTTCCTACCTGATCTCGCTCTACTGCTCCGCTGCCGTGTTGACAGACGATGCCGTTGCACTGCTCGAGGGTGTGGACGTAGGACAATACCATGAGTACCAGTGAGCCGGCACTCACCGGGGCCATCCCGAGTCGGGCTCCAGACGTGAATGCTCAGGCTGCGGGATTGCATGCGGGTGAAGGACTCTCTCCCGGCATACTCTCTCCCGCAGAACTGGCGCGCATGGCCAACGAACTGTTCAATGCATTGCCGAACGAAATCCAGCAACCGGCGATTACAGCGGCGCGCGTGGTGCTACCGGCGAACTCCGCATTCAGCGGAAATCCCTACGCCGCGGTGCCCAGCCCCACTCCCCCAGCGGTCCCTGGGTTACTTGCCGGTTTAGTCGAGTTGCAACCTGGGCCGTTCGTCCCAACGCCGGACCATGGCTTGCCGCCAGATGCTCGATCGAACGCCACAGTTCCCGCAGCACCAGTAGGTTCTCAAGCCGGCCGCGCAGCAGCACCCGCGCCTCCCGCCGATCCCGCCTTTGCGTTCCTCGCCGATGCGCGTCCGCTTTTTGTTTCGCCCACGGATGCGCCCGCGGCTCAGAACACTCCGGCTTCCGCGTTCGACAGCACTCTACCCAGCGAAGAGGGTTTCGCATCCATTCCATCCTCGTTGTTCACCGATATTCCGCAATCGCGTTCGGCAGGAACGCCACAGCCGCCTTCTCCGGCAATCCCGGGCTCTTTCGATGCGGTCGATTCATCCGCAATCCCCACATTCAGCTTTCTTGAAGACGCGCGGCCCCTATTTTCCGATCCCGCAACATTGCCCGGCCCCGTACCGGCCGACGCGCCTTCCAGCGCAGCTAGCCCATTTGCCACTCCCATCGACAAGAATGCACCGCAATTGCCCGGCACCGTGGCCCACGCACCCGGCGCGACTGCACCCGCTCATGATGCTGAACAGCCTCGTCCGCTCTACACATTCGACGGCGTCCCGGCGGTTGCCCCCATTGGCGGGCAGCAGGAACTGCCGCTGGATATCGGGCTCTCGTCGTATGCCTTCGATGTTGAGGCAATCCGCCGCGACTTCCCCATCCTGCGCGAAGTGGTGAATGGCCGTCCGCTGATCTGGCTCGACAACGGCGCTACCACGCAGAAGCCGCAATCTGTCATCGATCGTCTTTCTTACTTCTACGAGCATGAAAACTCCAACGTGCATCGCGCCGCGCATGAGTTAGCCGCGCGCGCCACGGATGCTTACGAGTCGGCTCGGGAGAAGACGCGCCGGTTTCTAAACGCGAGCGCACCCCGTGAGATCGTTTTTGTTCGCGGAGCCACGGAAGCCATCAATCTTGTTGCCCAAAGCTGGGGCCGCCGCAACATTCAAAAGGACGACGAGATCGTCATTACCTGGCTTGAGCACCACGCCAACATTGTGCCGTGGCAAATGCTTTGCGCGGAAAAAGGCGCGCGGCTGCGAGTTGCTCCTGTTGATGATTCCGGCCAGGTTTTGCTCGATGAGTATGAAAAGCTGCTCGGCCCCAAAACACGGCTTGTCTCGATTACCCATGTCTCCAACGCGCTTGGCACTGTGGTTCCTGTGAAGGAGATGGTCGAGGCTGCTCATCGCCACGGCGCCCGCGTGCTGGTGGATGGTGCGCAAGCGGTGTCTCACATGCGTGTCGATGTGCAAGCCATCAACTGCGACTTCTATGTTTTTTCGGGGCACAAGGTCTTCGCGCCAACTGGCATCGGTGTCGTCTATGGCAAGTCCGAGGTCCTGGACAACATGCCGCCATGGCAAGGCGGCGGAAACATAATTCAGGACGTGACTTTTGAGAAGACACTGTACCAACCGCCTCCGCAGCGCTTTGAAGCCGGCACTGGGAATATCGCCGATGCCGTCGGCCTCGGTGCCGCAATCGACTACCTGGATCGGGTTGGCATCGCAAACGTCTCGCGTCATGAACACACGTTGCTGGTGTATGCAACTGGTGCTCTTCAACGCATCCCGGGACTGCACATCATTGGCACTGCAAAAGAAAAGGCTGGCGTCCTCTCTTTCGTAATGGACGGTTTCCGGACCGAAGAGATTGGCGACTACCTTAACCGCAAGGGCATCGCCGTTCGCGGCGGTCATCACTGCGCGCAACCGATTTTGCGCCGCTTTGGCTTGGAAAGCACCCTTCGCGCCACCCTGGCTCTTTACAACACCTGCGAAGAAATTGATGCACTTGTCGCGGCGTTGTGGGATCTGCGGCAAGGCCGCCATCCGGGTCTCGCCTGAGACATCACGAGTCCCTGGCTGACAGCACTTTGGCCCTGGTTTGTGTCAGCCCCAATCATCTGCCTAATCGTGCCGGCGCTCTTACTGGCAGGTAACAAGGTGTTCGGAATCTCCAGTACCTGCACCACCTTTGTTCGGTATTGGTTCCCGGCATGCTGGAATCTTTTCGTCTTGACTGGAAGGAGGCCGGACTTTGGAATCTTGTGTTCTTGTTGGGAGTCCTGACCGGCGGATTTCTCGCCGCTCACTGGGTTACTCCCCACGAAATTGCGGTTTCGCCCGCGACGAAACCGGCACACCCTGGTCACCGAGCTTGCGGAGAGCGACGCAGCCGACCAGACCATCATGGATGTTGAAGGCTCCTAAGTCTAAGAGACCAACTGGCTCCTCCCCCAGGAGTCATCTGTATTGATTCCAAATAGGTTATCCTTCGAAGGCCCTGCACTACCCCTATTCGTACCCCTCTGCGCGTCTGGATGAATTCGAACCAAAACGCACCATACCGAACGCTCGCGAAAACAAGTCGCTAGCCGAGGGAAGCCAGCACCTCATCTGGCGAAAGAACCGAGATGCCATTGAAGCGGCGAAAATCCTTGACATTCAGAGTGAGCAAGTTCCCGATTCCATGCACGTACATCGCTGCTACCAAGCGCGCGTCATGCACCTGGATACCGGAGACCTTCGCTGCAACAACGATTCTGCGCCACTCCTGATGTGTTGCTTCGCTGTCGGCGGCAAGAAAGAATTTGGCTTCGATCAGAGTTGCACGTTCATCGGTCTCTGCGACAGAAAACCCGAACCCGTTCCGGTCAGCCGGCCGGGTGCAGACGTTCCAGAATTCAGCCAGGTTTTGAGATGTGTAGAAGAGCTCCGCTCCGCGCGCCCAAAGACGATCTGTACATTGCCGGATCGTTCCATATTCAGGGCTGTCTGGCTGTACGAGGCGGAGCAAAATGTTCGTGTCCACCAAGTAGGACGATCCGGGCATTAGGCGTGCTCACCGTAAATCATTTCGCGCGAGAAGGTCTCGGACCGCAGTTGGGGTACATTCGGAGCTTTGCTCGCAAGAGCATCCAGAAAGGCACGAAATTCTTCCTGGCTCGCGCGAGGCTGCCCTTTGCTCCTGGATACAATTGCTTCCTGGAGGAGACGTTGCGCATACACCTCCAACGCAATGCCGCGAGCCAATGCTTCCGCGGCAAGCTGTCTCTCCATCTCCGAGTTGAGTTCGACACGGATCGTCATAGAACCCTCACGTCCATAGTTATTATCGAATGGCAGCGGGCAAAAGTCGATCTAAGCTTGATTCAAGGCAGTTTTTGCGACGGGATGTGCCGCCGCCCACATAGTCGTCCACTAATTTGATTTCCCAAATGGGAGCGCGGATTGCGTATTGGGCTGGCTTACGGAATTGGCGATGGGCCTTTTAAGGCGTGGGTCCTGGGTTCGAATCCCAGCGAGCTCACCACTCATAATAAATGACTTAATCTAATATGGGTGGACATCCAGAAAGGCTGCTGTGATACGAAAGTGATACACACGCATCTTTCGCGGAAATTCAGTTAACTCACAATGCGGGTCGGAGTGTTGCACTCAGTTGCACGCGCTCGCATTGAATCGCAAATCACTTTTACTGAATCACTTCCGCAGAGCGCCAGTGGTTCGCTTCGCACAGTTCAGCAACCTCTGTCGAACCGAAGCGTCATGCTCTTGACCATCGGAACCGACTCAATACCGCGCCTCCGGATTGGGGCGCATCGCGCGCTCGACGCAGCACACCTTCGCGTATCGCTCATACTGTTCGCCTTCAAGCGGCGACCACGCCCGCGATACAGGTTACGCGAATTGCCTCCGATGCGTCAGACGGATATCGCCGACGCGCTCAGAAACCTAGCGCGAGCTTGCTTCTGGATGCAAGGATAAGAATCAATGAGGTTGATTCCCGCCTAGTCGTATCCCAACAGCGAGGCAGCAACCGGGGAACGGCGGTAGGAGATGCTAGGTGGAGTCTCGCTGCGCCCGCGCCTCCTTGACCATAAGGAGAAACCTTCGAGCCAGTTCATGGATGCGATATTCCTGCCGATGTTGCAAGGCTTCTTCGGGAAGCAATTCACCACCGACGCCGATTGCGCTCGCTCCTGCAAGGATATAGTCAAATGCGGTCAACTGATTTACGCCGCCTGTAACAATAAGCGGGATCTGCGGAAGGGGCACTTTGAGCGCGCGTACGTAGTGTGTGCCGCCGACGGGAGCTGTCGGGAAGATCTTGACGAAATCCCCGCCAGCCTTCCATGCCGCAATGATCTCAGTCGCCGTCAGTGCGCCCGGGAATACGACGACATTCGACTTCTTTGCATAGGTGACCACTTCGGGAATATACCCTGGACTGGTCAAGAACCTGGCACCGGCGTCGACGCTCCGGCGTGCTGAATCCTCATCTAAGACGGTTCCTGCACCCACGACCATATCGGGGAAGCGCTTCGCCAAGTCCTCGATCACATCCGGCGCCTCATGCAACGTCAGGGTGATTTCTACAACGGGAATGCCAGCGGCATACAACGTTTCAGCCGCAAATCGGGCGTGCTCCGACGATGTTACACGGGCACAAGGCACAATGCCCACTTCGTCAATCTGCTTACGGGCTTCGCTCTTATTCATTCACCCTCCTGGTTGAAATCTGATTGGCCAGGAATGCCCAGCCGAAGATCGATGCAGCTCCGTCTTACTTCCGCTGAAAACAATTGCTGGCCTCAAGCAGCACAAAGCCGAGGGTCAACAGAACGCAAACAATCGCCAGCCCGATTCCAGCAACATCGAGCACCCGGAAGAAAACCAAATCGCCAGCTTGCTTTCGAGGCCATCTTTTTCTCGAAACACTTCTAGCCATGGCCGACCTCCATGATCCTGCCGTGAGAGGTAAAACCGGAATTCCGCTCTAACTCCACGGCTGTGGCGATGGAATGAACCGATAGCCAAACTGACGTTGGGTCACGATATATCTTGGAGGGAACGTCAATTCGATCTTTGCCCGTAACGCCCAAACCAGAACCCTGAGAATATGAGGCGATCCAGCCCGATTGCCCCATATCGCTGTTAGCAAAGACTCATGACTCAGGGGTCTCTCGGGATGCCTGCAGAAAAACCTCAAAAGTTCAAACTCCTTCGGAGTGCAGGCTGTCTCAATGCCACGAATCCAGAATTGGCGGCTGGAGGCATCGAGAACAAAGTCCCCAATACGAATCATGTTCAGTTCGTGCGCTTCGGCATCAGAGATTCCCTCATTGGTGTCGGCGCTCCGCAAAATCAGGCCGGTGAAGCCACGGCATCGTGCATCCCGCGCAAAGAGCGAAAGTTTCTCCTCGCGAAACTCACTGCTCAACAAGAAGAGATCGATGGTTCCCGACTCCAGGCAGGCGAAGGCTTCCGAAAGAGTCGATGCTCTGGCAATGACCTGCAGATGAAGGCGGTCTAGAAACCGTTCCGCAGCGTCGCTCTTGAACGCGCCTTCGCTGCCAATCAGCAACAGATTCATCGGGAGCTTGCCGCGTGGTCGGCGAGAGATAACGGAAGCCTGTTTTGTCAGAGGTTCCTGCATGATGCCTTTGTTTGATATTCCCTTGAAGCTTTGTTTGTTCTGCGGTGTGTTCCTGTCAGGCTGCGCCGCCGCCGCTCACTCGGTTGCCCACTCGGCATTCGGTGGAGGCAAAACGTCGTCCTTTCTTGCGATCCAGACATAAAGCGTGGGAAGCAGGAAGATGCTCATGACCAGGTCGGAAATCAGCCCACCCACAATCACAATGGCAAAGGGGCGCTGCGAGTCGGAGCCGATGCCGTGAGAGAGCGCTGCAGGTAACAGGCCCAGTGTGGCTACCAGCATAGTCATCATGATGGGGCGCAACCTGAGAACAGCGCCTTCGATCGCGGACTCTTCAATGGTGTGGCCGGCAGCGCGCAGCTGGTTGATGTACTCCAGCATGATGACGCCCGTCTGCACCGAGACACCGAACAATGCGAGCATCCCGACGCTCGATGAAACGCTAATGTTGGTATGCGTGAATAGAAGCGCCAACATTCCGCCTACGCGCGCCAGCGCCACGTTGATGAGGATCAGACCCGCCCACTTGAACGACTTGAACATCATGTACAGAATGATCGCAATCAGCAGAATCGTCAGAGGCACAATCAGTGCCAGTCGAGCGTCGGCGCGGAGCTTGCTCTCGTATTCACCGGCCCACACATAGTGATACCCCCTGGGCAAAGGAACCTGCTTGTTGACCTTTGCGATAGCTTCCTCTACGGTGCCTCCAAGATCCCGTCCCCGCACGCTGTACTTGATCGGGATATACCGCTCTTCGTGTTCGCGGTAGATCTCTTCCGCTCCATCCGTCGTCTTGATATTCGTCAACTGAGCAAGCGACACACGCTCACCCGACGGGGAAAGAATCCGCACATTTGCGATCGCTTCCTTGGTATCGCGATATTGTTTCTGGTCGCGCAAGACCAAGTCGAATTGCGCCTCGCCGATGAGTACCTCGCTGAGAACATTTCCGCCAACTGCGGTTTGGATCGCGTCCTGAATATCGGCGACGTTGATGCCCCAGCGCGCCGCAGCCGCGCGATCAACGGTGAAGGTCATATTGGGCTGGCCGATGATGCGGAACATTCCAAGGTCGGCCACGCCGCGAATTTTGCTCATTACGCTGACGATGTCATTGCCCTTCTCTTCAAGGGTTTTGAAGTCGTCCCCGTAGATTTTTACCGATAGCTCGCCTTTGACACCGCTGACGGCCTCTTCCATGTTGTCTTCAATTGGCTGTGAAAAGCCCCATATAACCCCGGGGATCTTCTCCAACTGAAGATTCATGGCGGCAATCAGGGCATCTTTGTCCTGATGGAAGACCGGACGCCACTCTTCTTTGGGTTTGAGATTGACGTTGTATTCGGTGTTGAAGAATCCCGTCCAGTCTGTGCCGTCATCGGGACGGCCAATCTGATCGACCACGTCAGTGACTTCAGGGAAACTGGCCATGATAAGCCGAGCTCTGTTGGCAATTTTCAGGCTCTCTTCCGGACCGGTGGACGGAGCGAGGGAGCCACGGACATACAGCGCCCCTTCATCCAGGTGAGGCAGAAATTCGGAACCGATAACATTTCCAAAGGTTAAGAAGAGAAACAGGGCGAACCCTGCTAGGCCAACACCCACAGTAACTCCGCGATGATGAATGGCCCACTTCATCCCATGTCTGTACCGATCGGTCAGATAGGTCATGGCTGGGTTGTGCCACTCCTTTGCGCCTTTTCTGAACAACGCGCTGGCCAACACGGGAGTGACGATGATCGAAAAAAGCAGCGCACCCAGCAAGGCGAACGCCACGGTCCAGGCCAACGGCTTGAAGAGACGGCCCTCCACGGACTGCAAGGTAAAGATGGGCAGGTACGCCGTGATGATGATGGCGATGGCGTAGAAGACGGGTCGCTGGACCTCGTGCGCAGCTTCTTTGATTTTTTGTTGTACCGTTCGCGTATCGTCTTTGTGAGACAGATGGCGCACAATGTTTTCGATCATGACTACAGCGCCATCCACCACCATGCCGAAGTCCAGAGCGCCGAGCGATAACAGGTTCGCGGGGATGTGGCAAAGCCCGAGACAGATGGATGCGAACAGCAATGCGAATGGAATTGTGATTGCAACGATCACCGCACCGCGCACATTGCCCAGGAAGAGAAACAGAATGACCGAAACGAGGATAATGCCTTCGAGCAGGTTGTGGAGGACCGTATGCGTGGTCAGATGGACCAGATCGCTGCGGTCGAGATATGGCACCACCTTCACGCCCTGGGGCAGGATGTGATCATTGACTTCCTGCGTCTTTGCTTCCAGGCCCTTCAGCGCGGGGTCGGCATCCGATCCCTTTTGCAATAACACTGTGCCTTCCACCACGTCCGGATTATCGATCAGCTTGCTGTCGTCGTAGTGCTTGTTCCCGTCCTTATCCACCGTGTATGGATGGTACGTCTTGGAAATCTGGCCCAGCCTGATTTTGGGTCCCTGATCCACCACCGCAATATCTTTCACGCGTATCGCCGCGCCGTTCGAGGCCTTGATCAGGGTGTTTTCAATCTGCTGCACATTTTCATAAAGGCCTTGCGCCTGCACGTTGATCTGCTGGGTGCCGGCAACGATGAAGCTGCCGCCTGCATTGGTGTTGTTGATCTGGAGCTGCTGCTCCACCTGGCCAATGCTGAGTCCATAGCTGACCAGCTTATCCGGATTGAGCCGGATCTGATATTCCTTCGTCATGCCGCCGAAGGTGGCCATGTCGACGATCCCAGGAACATTTTTGTATTGCTTGGTGAGAACCCAGTCCTGGAGCGATTTCTGCTCCATCACATCGACGTTCGGATTCTTGCTCTCAATGGTGTACCAGTAGATCTGGCCTGCGGGACTCCAGTCCGTCTGCAACTGCGGGACCAAGCCAGCCGGAAGCGTGACCATGCCCATGCGTTCCAGGACTCGTTCGCGATTCCAGCCATTATCCGAGTCATCGTTGAAGTTCATCATGAGGCTCGAAATGCCGGCAAGACTGAAGGAGCGCATATTCTTCATTTGCGGCAGGCCGGCCATCTGAATCTCAGTTGGAACGGTAATCTGCTTTTCGATGTCTTCGGCAGAATGGCCCGGCCATTGGGTTATGATGTTGACGTAGTTGTCGGCAACGTCGGGATAGGCATCGACGGGAAGATTATGAAAGGAGATCGCTCCCCATACAAACAGCAGAAGTGCAACCGCAATGACGAGGAAGCGGCTCTTCAGTGCAAAATCTACGAGTTTCTCGATCATTGTGCCTCCAGCGTGGCTTCAAGCTGAAGAACGTTGGAAACCACCTGCTGACCGGGGTTTATGCCCGAAAGCAGTTCCTGCTTATTGCCGGGAAGAATCTTGCCTGCCTGCACTTCAACCCGCTTGAACTGCTTGTCACCTGCCGGGATAAAGACCCAATCGCGGTCATGCAGATGCAGTACAGCGTCCGCAGACACTACGGGATGCTTTTCCTTTGTCTTGCTCTCGAATGTGGCCGTGACAAACATGCCCAGCTTGAGAATGTTGCCGGGATTCGGTATCTCAAGACGGACCTTAGCGGTGCGAATGTTGGGATCGAGCACGGGGCCGATATCGCTTACGCGGCCGGTCAGTAACTTGTCGGGATACGCGGTGAGACGAATCTGCGCAGTTTGGCCAAGCGTGAGCCTGGGAATGTCGTTTTCATAAACATCGCAGATAACCCAGACAGAGGTGAGATCGGCGATGGTAAACGCTGTAGCCGATCCAGACAGGTTGACACCGG
The DNA here is from genome assembly GCA_049514915.1 of Occallatibacter sp. GTDB lineage: Bacteria > Acidobacteriota > Terriglobia > Terriglobales > Acidobacteriaceae > Telmatobacter. The sequence goes on from JBEKUP010000046.1 coordinate 17,318, forward strand.
CAGCGGCGGCTTGAGTCACGTTTTGGGCGATGATGACGCCCGAGATCGGCGCATAGACATTCACGATTCCGCTGGGGTGGTTCTTGTCCACGCCCAGAACTTTCAACCCCTCTTCTGCGGCGGTTAGATCGGCCTGCGAGTCCTTCTCCGCGTCTTCGGCCTGTTCCAACATGGATTGCGAGATAGCACCATGTTCGAAGAGAGTCTGCGAACGCACATATTGCACGTTATTCATGCGCTCGTCGTTGACGGCCTTCAGATAGACGTCGAAGGCTCCGGCGATGTCCGGGCTTTGCACCTTTATGAGCAGGTCACCCTTCTTCACGTAATCGTCGAGCCGGGCCTTGATATCGACCACGCGGCCATTGGCGAGCGAGATGACGGGAATCTCGCGAGCGACATCGGGGAAGACTGCACCGGTGACATTCAATTCGGCGGGTGCTTCCCGGGTTTCTGCCGCGACCAGCGGAAACTGGTCGGGCTTGTCCACCGATACAAGGCTCATGTCACCGGAAGGCACGATCTGTGGAGAGGGTGGCGCGCCGTCCGCCGGATTGAAGTCTTTCTTGCACCCGAGAAGAGAGGAGCAGGCAACAAGGTAGCAGGAAAAAAGAAGAAAAGATCTAGTTGTCATTAAACACCTCGTGCCCCACGGCAAGATTCATCTGGCCCTCGGCTGTCATATACGCCCCGATCAACTGCAGATACGCAAGTTGAACGACTCGGTAGTCGCTCTGTGCGTTGAGAAAGTCCATCAGCGATGCCCCTCCGTGCTGGTAGGCGAAAGTTACGGTGTCGCGCACATAAACCGATTGATCCAGATACTGCGTTTTGTATGGCTTAATCAGCGCTATATTGGTGCGCACCAATTCGTAGGCATTGTCCACGTCGCTGAAGACCTGCGCCTTGGCCGCTTCAGCAGCCTGTGTGCTTCTGTCGATGTCGATGAGCGTGCGCTTCTTCTCTCCCTGGTTCTTGTCGAAGATCCGCAGCGGGATGTTGACGCTGAGTCCCAGAGTCTGGATGCCGTTTGGGTTGTTGTTCGAGGAGTTGTAGGTGTACCATGCGCTGTATGTCGGATCGGTGGAACCGTTAGAGATGGCGAGGTTATGGTTGGTCTGCGACTGCTGAATCGTCTGAATCGCGGCCTGCAGATCCGGTCTGTTGTCCAGTGCAACCTGGTGATAATCGCTCAGTGTTTGCAGGTCTGGACCGAGGTCGAACTTTCCGCTCACGTCGAACTGATCGACCGGGGTACGGTCGTCAAGCAACAGCAGGAGCTGAATCTTCTGCTGGCGCAGATTGACGGTTGCGGCCTCGATTTCAGACTCGTATTGCACGCGCTGAAGCTCAATCCTTGCCAGGTCGATCTTGGCCAGGTCGCCCGCTTTGAAGCGGGCGCGGCTGATGTCGATAATCTTGTCGTAGTACTCCAGATCGGCCTTGGCCAACTCAAGCACTGCCTTGGCCTGGAGAGTTTGTACAAAGGCGGAGCGCAGGCCGAAGATCAGGTTACGTTCGAGGTCAATGTGCTGCGACTCGGTAATCCGCGTGCCTTCCTTGGCGCTCTCCAGGCGCAACTCCCGCTTGTGCTCGCGCTCATGGAGATAACTGAAATTGGGCACTTCGTACGTGCCCCGCGTTGGAGTCCAGGTACCCGAGTGAGGAGCGATTTGGGTGCCGTCCGCAGTTAAGGTGAATTGCGGATTGGGACGGAGAAAAGCGGTCATTTCCTCTGCCTTCATCTCCTCCACGTTGGCCTCATCCGCTTTCAGCACGGGGTTTGCCGTCTCAAATTTCGCCTTCACCTGATCCCAGTTGAGGGCCTGTTGTGCGGCAGCGGGCAAGCCCGAAGCCAACAGGAGTCCAGTGAACACAGTGCCGCTGGCTTTCCTGCTCAGGAGTTTGAGAATTTGCATGAATTTCCTCGGAAATCGGCTATCTAAAGCTGTTCAATTGGGATCTCGGGCGCTCAAACTGGCTTGGCGCGACCTGCAAACAGCCTCAGCATAGAGGGAATCCTTAAAGTTGCATCGCTATCTTTCAGTTACGTCAAGCCCATCTTTCGGCGCGACGGAACCTATCTTTTGGACAACTGTCAAGTCTTTGGATAATCCTTATAAACTTCGTTGTAATGGGTAACTAGAATTGAAACAGCCGCATCATCCTTGTCGATGCGGCATGACAGGTGCCCATGTACGGAGTGCTCTTCAAGGGGACCAAGAGATCCGTTCTGCTCAAAGCGGCAGCCACGATTGCGGCCATTGCGCTACTGGATTGGCGTGTAATTGCAGAAATTCCGCTTGGCTTCCTCTACCTTATTCCCATGGTGATGGTTGGAAGCGTAGTGGGACGCTTCTCGATCGTCGCGGTGTCAGCCCTGTGCACCGTGCTGGCCGAAGCGTTTAGCGATCTTGCCTGGAATCTGCGCACCGGAACATCCAGGGACGTGCTGTACTTTGCCGCATTCGTAGGTACCGGTTTGTTCGTTCGTGAAGCGGACAGCAATCGCAAGGCCACGCTTGAGCACCTTCATGAGATTGAACAAGAGCGAGACGCGCGTCGCGAAGCCGAAGAGCAACTGAGAATCCTGATTGAGAGCAGCCCCGTTGCAATCGTTACCGCGGACCAGAATGGTTGCGTGCTGATGGCGAATGATGCAGCGCATCGGATGCTGGCCGTTCCGCAGGGAGAACTTCGCGGGAGATTGCTTTATCGTTTTCTTCCGGCTCTAACAAATATCACCATGCACGATGAGTCGCTGCAGCTTCTGCGCGCCGTCATGCAGGCTCGCGGCCAACGGGAAGATGGGGAAGCGTTTCTGGCGGACATCTGTTTCTCAACCTACAGAACGAATGCCGGAACCCGCCTGGCGGCAATGGTGCTGGATACCTCAGAGGATTTGCGCGCGCACGAAGTGTCTGGACTTCAGCAGTTGCTCTCTGGATCGAGAATCGCGGTGGGCGCTGTGTTCCACGAGATTCGCAATGTCTGTGGCGCTATGGCCGTCGTTCATCAGAACCTCTCGCATAGCGGACTGCTCATCGGAAACAAGGATTTTGAAGCACTCGGCAGCCTTGCGGCCGCTCTTGAGCGCATTGCCAGCGTGAATGTCCGCCAGACGACCGCCCAGGCGAAGGAAGTGGATCTCACTGTTCTTCTGGATGAGTTGAAAATCGTCGTGACACCATCGCTGCAAGAGGAAGAGATTGAGGCGCACTGGACGGTAGAGCCGGGTCTGCCTATGGTTTTGGCTGACAGGCCAAGCCTTATGCAGGTGTTTTTGAACCTGATCACAAATAGCACCAGGGCGCTCGCAAAGAGGCAGCGCAGGCTGTTGCACGTTGCCGCGCGAAGCGAAGGCGAACAGGTTCGCGTCGAAGTCTCCGACACGGGCGGTGGAGTTGCGCATCCTGAGTTCTTGTTCCACCCGTTTCAGGCCGGGGCAGAATCGACGGGGCTCGGCCTCTACTTATCACGGGCGTTCATGCGCTCCTTTGGCGGAGAGTTGCGCTATGTGGCTCTTGATGACGGAGCTTGTTTTATAGTTGATTTGACGCAGGCAATCGCCGCCGAAAAGGAATCGTGATGGATGAAACCCGCATCCTGATGGTGGACGATCACAACCTGTTTCGCGAAGGGTTGAGCAGGCTTCTTGAAGCAGCGCCCGGTATTCGAGTTGTGGGTCTATGCGGAACCGCGGCCGAAGCGGTTTCGGCGCTCTCCACCTCGCACGCGGACGTAGTGCTGCTGGATTACGACCTTGGCGAAGAGCGGGGTTCAAACCTGGTCACTGAACTCAGGAACTGCCAACATGAGGTGAAGATCCTGATGGTGACGGCAGGCATGACTGATGCTGCGACTTTGCAATCAATGGAAGCCGGAGCGAGCGGAGTTTTTTTGAAGCAAAGCAATCCCGACCAGCTTGTGGAAGCGATCCGCCGAGTTGCGAATAACGGAATCTGGCTTGACAGCGAAGCAGCGCGATCACTTGTGTCCGCGAGGACTGCTCATGCGGAACATGTAGAACACCATCGGCCTCTTACTTCGCGTCAAAGCGAAGTCATGCGCGGCATATTGGATGGACTCACGAACAAAGAGATCGCATGGAAACTGAGCGTCTCAGAAAGCTCCATCAAAGCCGTTATCCAGGAACTCTTCCACAAAGCGGGAGTGAGAACTCGAAGTCAATTGGTAAGAATTGCCATTGAAAAGCATTCCTCCGATTGGCTGAGACCTGAGACAAAGGATTGACGCACGGTGAAGTTCTCGTTGGAACATGCGGAATTGAGACATTCTGGGCTCGATTGTTTGGCTGCAAGCTTCGAGGGATACCGCCAGAGCGCTGTCCAGATAGCAAACAACTCGGGAACTTGCGGGCTCAGCGGCCCTTTGGAATTGCGATTAGCAACGCCACAGTAACACTCGCCGATTGATCATGTCCGCTGCCGAAGTCGTATCCATAGGCTGGCTCCAAATACCAGCCGAACCTCCGTTTCGACCAGGGCCAAAACATGAAATCGAGAGTGGCTTCTCCTCCTATGGAATTGCTACTCTTGCCGCCTTTAGTCGTATGCGCCCATTCCGGGCCAGCACCGAACATAAACTCTGTGGTTTTGGACACGGTATAAGGCTTCTTAAATATGAGGTCGGTGTCCCACTCCGTTTGACCACGACTAAAGAAGGGCGCCACCCCCGCTTCGATTTCCAACTTCTCTTTGATGGGAGTTATTTCCACAGCGACGTTAGGACCATGGCTTGGAGTGCCGTGGGTAAGCGCCCCTTCCCCAGCACCGCCGATCTCGATAATCGCGGCTGGCTCACAGTTCGGATGCAACGTGGGTGAACTGCGAGGAGCGGGAGGCAGACTACTGTCTCCGAAATACAGCAGCCTTCGCAGGTGTTGGACGGAGACCGGGAAGACTATGACATTCCCCGGATAATTGGAATAATAAGCCGAGGCTGGGAGGCCGGTGTCAAGGCTCTACGACCGCGAAGCGGCGTCCGCCGCAGCGGACGGCCTTGACTCCTGCCGGGCCTCGGCTACGCTGCTGCTATCCGGGGAATGTCTGCTTGGGTCTGGATTACATACCCATACCAATTCCCTGACCGATCTCGTGCGATTGGGCAGGCTGCTGTTCGATGGACTGTGATGGGGCCTGCTGGATGGCTGGCGCGTGGGACACGTCGCGGCTGAGTGCCTGCCCCAGCGCCGATGCGTTGTTGGTGAAGATTTGCGCGTCATGTGCGCCGCGTGAGACGGCAACGTATGCCATGCGGCTGTTAAGCAGGTCTTTCGCGCCGAGTTCAGTGTCTACGTTAATCAGTACGCGATCGGCAGTTTGGCCCTGGCTCGAATGGCTGGTGACGGCATAGCCATAATCGAGATGCGTGTGCCGGTTCGGATCGAGTTCGATTGCACGGCCATTGTCCAACTTCAATTTGAGCCGTCCGTCTCCGTCGATGCTCCCGATTGTGCCTAATTCACGGTTTGCCACTTTGAAGTCGTTGGCGGGCGCGGTGAACTGGATGCGGTCGCCCACTGAAAAGCTGCGCAGTTCTTCGCGGAATACCGAAACACCCTGCTGCCGGCGCGGATCGTAAGTTCGTTCCGTGCCGTCCTGCAGTTCGACTGTGAGCCGATTGGCTATAGCATCGATGCTCTTCACCTGAGCGTATTCGCTTTTGCCGATGCCGGTTTCTTTGGAAGCGCGCGAGTAGCGCAACACGTCGCCCACCTCGTACCGCTCGGCCCAGGTACGATCCGCCCCGGTGAGGCCCTGTCGCGGCACCAGCGTGCAGACGTGGTGCTCTGCGGTGCTTACGATTCCGTGACCCTGTAATTCCGCATGAATGCGCTCGTTGATCTCAATGCGGGAGCGATTGTCGGGCGAAACAACCAGCGTGCACTCTGGCGAGTTTGCATACTCTTTCGCGATCGCCGTAATACGCTCGCCGTGTTTGGGAATCTCATGGACGCGGCCCTGCCGGTCAAGATTCTGGACTGCCTCTCGGATTTCGCCATGCGCAAGCTGCTCGACCACCTGTTTCAGGTCCGGGTCTTTCTGGCGCACGATCTCATCGAGCCTGACCGTCTTCATGCCTGCGTCCTGAAGTTGGGCAAATGGTCGCCCGGCTTCAACGGCTTCATGCTGTCGCCGGTCGCCAACCAATAACACTCGGTCATTTGAACGGAGGCGGTGTACAAACTCATGCAACTGCCGGGTCGATGCCATCGAGGATTCGTCGAGCACGTACAGCCGTTTTTCGCTCGTGTCGGGCTGCTCGCTACGCGCCAGATATTTCTGGATCGTTGATGTCTCTATCCCCGCCTCGGAGAGCTTCTGGGCCGCGCGCGACGTTGGCGCGAAGCCTTCGACGTGGTATCCCTCGGCCACTGCTGCTTCACGAATCACGGATAGTGTTGTTGTCTTCCCCGCACCCGCGACGCCATCCAGGCCGGCAATTTTCTCGCGCGAAATAAGAATGCTGTCCACGGCCTGACGCTGCGAAGCACTCAATTCAGGATGCCGATCTTCGGCGCTGATGCGGACCTGGGGCGAAACTAGCATCGGATCGCTATAGCCGCGCTGGTTGCCTTCCTGCATCCGGGCAATCATTTGGCGCTCCATGTGCATCATGGCCGTGGTCGTGAACTGTTGGCCCGCTCCATTCTGACCAATTTCGCGAAATTCGCCGGTCTTGATCCGGCGCTCGAACTCCTGCACGATGCTGCCATAAGTTGTTTCTCCCATACCACGGGCCAAGGCTGATTCGAGAATCGTGCGGCTGTCCTGCACTGCCGATCTTTCAAAAACATGGTCCCGCGCCCACGTCACCGCCCGGTGTGCGGCATTCTCGGGTTCTTGCGTTTGTTGCTGACCGTGTGTTCGTGCCTGAGCGACCACTCGATCTGCCTGGTTCCCGTACTGCGCGGCCAACTCTCGATGCCTCCGCAACACTTCTTCCGGTGACAGCAGTTGCTTGCTGTCGCGCGTGTGATGAGCCGCAATCTGCGCAGCCTTTGCTCCATCGATTCCTTGCTCGCGCAGATGGTCCTTGATCTGTTCCCGCAGTGGGCTGGATGCCTCCAGATATTCCTTTGTGTATCCCTTGATTTCGGGCTGGTCGTGCTTGCCCCGTTCGAGTTCGTAGCCGAGCTTTTCAAGGCGCAGCGCGAGTTCTGATCGGTAGACCGCTGTGACGTACCTCTGCGAAACAAATATCTCGTGAGGCTGCAAAGCGCGTGCCTGTCCGCTATCCCGCTCGGTCACATTGAAAATCACAGCATGGGTATGCAATTGCGGCGCAGCATAGCCATCGACTGGACGGGCTGTGTCGTGCTCGAACGTGGCGGCAACGAATTTGCCCGTCGTCTCCGGCGCATGGACATTTCCGATGCGGGCCTGAGTGAACCGTTCGAGCTCCGATAGCGCCGCGCTGACGCTCTCTCGGTGCGCCAATCGCACCCGGTCGTCGCCGCCCACAAGCGCTGTAATGGAAATTGACTTGGGTGCGGAAAACGTGGCGTCCCATCCGGCACGATGTTCGACGCTTGTTACTTCTTTTCCATTCTTCCCCTCGTACGTCCGCGAAACCTGGTGCCGGACGAGTTGCTCGCCCGTCCGGGGATGCTGCCCCTCGCTCAGTCGAGCGAAGTGTTCACCCTGAACGGGACCATTAAGATTCCACTGCCGGGCGAGTTGGCCCTGCCATTCGCTGTGGCCCTGCTGGTCGCGGCTCCAATAGTTTTGCTGCTGGGAGGCAAACTCTTTCGTGTGGTAGTTACGAGCCTGGCTGGCCGACAGCGGCTTTGAGATGGTGAGCATAGGGAGTGCTCCTCAATGGCCCGGATTGCTCCAGGCCTTGGTTCCGTTCATTCGATCTCGTTCTTTTCGCTCCAGAGATAGCACTGGCCGGTTCCGTTGTGGACGCCGAAGAGCGCAAACGCGAAGGTTTGTGGCTTGGCGATTGGCTCGGCACGATCCGTATTTCTAGTTGGTGCTGCCATCTGTGTCTCTACGCGTCGTGCAGCGCTTCGATGCAATGCTGCGACTCCAGAGGAGAACCTTTGCACCAGCGTTGCGCACTCCTCAAAAAGACTCGGAAGCACCTCCCGCCAGGAGAAAAGCCGCCGTTGCCACGCAAACTCGGCGATCAGAGTCCGGCACCACCATTTGAGGCAAAACCATCCAAGCAGCGCGAGGCAAAATACCGCGGCTCCGCACAACTCGGGGAGAAGCAAGAAGCCCCAGAGGCTCTCGCCGTCAAATGCGAGGTCGCCTAAATCCCGTCCGAGGATGGCCGTTGAAACCTGCTGCGGCGATCCCTCCATCAAGCCCGTCCAGCCGGCATCAATTGCGGACTGAGATAGCTCCGTGCCGGTTCCGTCTTCGGATCGAACGGCGTCGTCATCCGAAGTCAGTTCCGGCTTCCGGTGCGGTCTGGTCTTCCAAATCAGGCGAACTTCGACGGTCGTAGGCGAGACTACCGGCAGCGAACTCCAGAAGTACGCGGGCAGGTAATGGCACTGAATTGGTGACCAAAACCAGTTCGAACATACCCAAATCGTTCCGACGTGGACAACGATTGCGAACACGGCAAGTCGAGTAAGAGCGGCGATAATCGGCCTCCAATTCATCGCTCTTCGCCGCCGTCATTGCCGTGGTCTTTCACTGGTCGAGAAACGAAATCTGCAAGCATCCGGCGTGCCTGTTCAAGCTTGCGGGCGTCGGCACGGTCGCGAATCGTTAGGACCGAATTCGGGAGCAGTGGCTTGCCTTCCGCCGTCGCTTGAGCGCCCGCATGGAACAAAGTGAGCAGAGAGTAGCGCACCGCCCAAACCTCCGCCAGAACCAGTTCAACCGGGTCGGCGGAACGCCGTCTTGAGGCGGCCATCGCCATTTGTCGCAGCCATTCCGAAAGAGGTTTTCCCGCTCGCTCAGCAGCCGATTCCACCTCGGCCAGTTCGTCTGGAGTTAATCGCGTGGAGATGGTTTTGGTGCGGAAGCCGGGCTTGCTTTCGTCGCTTGTAGACGGCTTGTTAGCTTGCGCAGTCGTCGTTTGGAAGGAATTCATCGGGGAGCCTCCCTTGCTGACTTGCGATTTTGGCCATACAGTATGGTTCAACGGAAGCTTCGCGAAGCTCTTATGCTTCAACGTGTTTACGTCGCCGCGGTCTGCGGCCCTGTTTTCGACTACGCGTGTACACGTCCGCAGACTCTTGTAAACGCCGATAACTTAACTTGCTGTCGCAGCGGAAGTTGACATCTGTAAACGTCACGGCGCTCCAGAGCGCTCCACAGTTTCCAATTTGGGGGTGACGTGTCCACTTGCTTCCGCTGCGTCAGCAGCGTCGTTCTTAAATCTCGCCGTACTCCAGCATCAGTTCGCCGGAGATGCGTTGCAACTGAGGCATATCCCACGCACGGCGGAATGCGCACTGCAGCGAAGCCCATTCCTCAGCCGTGAACCCGAATGAGACCGAACCCTGACAACGAACCCAAACCGGGGCCACCGTGGTCTCCGTTGCCGTGTACCCGAAGAACCAGCGCCCTTGCCAAAACGAATTCGGCTCGCTCGTGTCCCAGTTCTGAAGCATCGACCTGAACTCTGTAATCAACGGCCACTGCGCGATCTCGTACATCGCCTGGCGGCCTTCGGGCAGGCTCACCAACACGGACAAATCCCGCTCGCTTCCCGTAGAGAAAGACAAAACAAAGCCGCCCTCGAATACGGATGAAATTGTCGGGCCCCACGGATGCTCGGAGGCGGCGCGACGGGACGAATCCCGGACTGGATAGCCGCGCATCAGATAGTGCCCCCTGGCCGCTGCTCGCCAGAGTATCGGCCAGTATGGCTTCAGGGCCTGATTCAACGCCTCGATGCCGAAGGATTCCTCTTCCAGAAACTCGTATAGATTTCGCGCCGCGAATTGCGGCCAGACTTCGTTTGAATTCGCAGACTTTATTGCCCGGATTAGCCGCTCGATTGTAGTCGGAACATCGATCTCTTCAGCCTCACTTCCGCCTACACGTTTTCCGTCTTTGTTTAAGCGCGGAAGATTCGAGATGTAATGAGCATCCCGGTTCGATTTCTTTCCCCGGCGCACCTGGTAAGCCGCCCGGAATGCTTCGATAACTCCCTTCATGGTTTCTCGCGAAACGGGATCGCTGAGGTCGCTCTCGATGCCCTGCTGAACGTAGTAAGCAAGAACGATCCATTCGGCACGGGAGAGGCTGATCCCGGCTTCACCCTTGCGTCTGGCTGCCGCCAGTGCCACAGTGGCGTTGGTCAATAGCTCTGCCACTTCCAGCCGGTCCTCGCGCGCCGATTCGAGAAGCTGCTTGGCTACCTCGGAAGTGGTGACGTTATCGCCACTCTTTTTCGAGAGGAGTTCTTTGAGGCGCTCAAGGCGGGTGCGCAGGGCGTCAGAGATACGAATGGAAATAACCGGCTGCTGCGGCCATGAAGAATTTTCGACCACGGGCCTTCCTTTTTTCGTTCTGTCGTCTGGAGCCGTGCCTGCAACTGTCATGGGTATTTGTAAACTTACAAGTTGACTCTATGGATACTCCTGCGCTATTGTCAACCCATGCAAGACTGGCGAGGTGCCCCTTGCGTCCTTTTCCCCCATCCTCGCGCCGCCTGCGCATCGACCAGACCGCACAGTTTGAACTGCCGTTTGCGGTCGAGACTGAGCCTCTCTCAGCCAATCCCGAACCCCAACCATCTCCCGCGAGTGCGGCTGCCAGGAAGACTCGTGGTTCTCGAAATTTCGAGACTCCGGCCCGACGTGTCCCAAAGCGGAATGATCACAGCCGAAAGCCGCCCGCCAGAGAGGTGCCAGCGGCTAACGGAACACTGCTCAAGAATTCCCAGGAGGCTCCGGTAGAGGTGCAATTCTTACGTCTGCCAGACGTGAAAGCAGTCACCGGCCTTGGGAAAACCAGTATTTACGAGCTGATCCGGGACAAGAGCTTCCCTGCGCCAGTCCGCCTTGGCCCGCGTGCAGTTGCGTGGGTCAGATCCGAAGTCAGGCAGTGGGCTTTAGAACGTGTACATGCGTCGCGGTCTGTGGCTTAAGGCTGCCGCGAGGCTTCATGCCGGCTGTCTGTGTGTGAACTGAACCACGCTTCCAGCTTGCGCTGCCCCGGCTCTCCTCGCCCTTGGCTAGTTGAGTATCCAAATAATCTGCCCACCACTGCATCATCGATGCACGCTGGCTCAGATATTTTGCGTGATTGTATGCAGCAGCCACTTTGTTGCGCTTCAGGTGAGCAAGCTGCAATTCAATGTGCTCATCTGCGAAGTCATTTTCATGCAAGATCGTGGATGCCAGTCCGCGAAACCCGTGGCCGGTCATCCGGCCCCTGTAGCCGAGACGATATAGCGCAAAGAGAATAGTGTTGTTGCTCATGGGCCTGTTCTTGTCGTGCGCGCCAGGGAAAACGAGCCTGCCGTTCCCTGTTAACAGCTGGAGAGCACGCAGAACATTCACGGATTGCCGCGACAGCGGAACGATATGCGGCGTCTCCATCTTCATGCGTTCGCCCGGAATATCCCAACGGGCCTTGTCCAGGTCAACTTCTGACCATTCGGATTCGATGAGTTCAGACGTGCGCACAAATGTATAGGCCATGAGTCGCATGGCAAGGCGCGTAATCGCATCGCCATCGTAGTTAACCATCTTCGTGAGCAGCGTGGGCAATTCCTTGGCATCCACGCGCGAAAAGTTCTGTTCCCTGGACTCCGCCAGAATATCCTTGGCTTTGAAATCGGCGGCCGGGTTCCCACTGGCGATTCCGTGGGCGATTGCGTAGCGGAAGATCTGGCTTGTTGTCTCGTGGGCGCGTTTCGCAACGTCCCTTGCTCCACGACTCTCGATTGCAAGCATGAGCTTCCGAATGTCAGCAGGAGTCACGTTGTCGATGAACTTGTGACCGAAGGCCGGGAAGACATCGGCTTCCAGACGCCGCACGACGTAATCGGCATGACGCGAAGACTTGCCGACTGACCACCACTCCCACCATTTGCGGGCGATCTTCTCGAAGCTGTTCTCAGACTCACGCTGACGTGCTTCGGTCTCCCGGTGTCGGGTCTCGGCTTCAGCCTTGCGCTCCATCATGGGATCAATGTCTGCGGCCAACTTTTGGCGAGCCGCAAAATGACATTCGCGGGCTTCCTTGAGTGTGACGAGTGGATATTCCCCCAACGCCATCATCTTCTCTTTCCCATCGAACCGATAGCGCCAGCGCCAGAGTTTTGAGCCGGTTGGTGAGATGAGCAGACACAGGCCGCCACCATCTGCCAGTTTGAACGGCTTGCTGCCGGGTTTCGCGTTCTCGATTTCCTTTGTTGTGAGTCCCATTCTGTGAGTCTCCAGAGGGCGGATTTGTTCCGTACCCACACTTCCGGGCGACGATACCCACAATTATACCCACAGGGAAAACTGGCTAGAAGCGCACTTTAACGGGCCTCGGCGGACGAGACGATGGAGATAAAATCATTAAAATCATAGCTTTAATTGACAGTTGAAGAGTTCAGAGAAGTTCGCTGAGGTTCGCAGAAGTGCGTTTTTGGCTGCCCCCCAGGGATTCGAACCCCGATAGGCTGCTCCAGAGGCAGCTGTCCTACCATTGAACGAGGGGGCAGCAACTTCAACTTCAGAAGCTCATCTCTGAGCCGCACTGGCCTGGGCTGCGGCAGGGGGCCGCTCACTCCAAACCAGCCTTTCCATCATAAGGGGATTCCTCGCCTCGGTCAAACTTCCCTTCTCGGCTCCCTCTCTCCTACAAACCCATGAACAACCCCTGAAAAACACCACAAATATCAAAAAAGAATCAGACGTTTATCAACTTCTTTAGAGAATCCTTACCGGCTTCCTTTTAACCTTCCATCAGAGACAAGCATCAGTTGACCTTTTTGATGCCCTGTCCTCGTGAGGTAAAATCGGGAGTGAGAATGGAGCTAGTCCTCAATCTCGCGTGGGCTTTTTCGGCCATCGTGATCGTTTGCCTCTGGTTGCGCTTTGCACCGCGGGCCGGCGCATCCAGGCGAACCCAATGGGTCACCCTCGCAGTGCTCATCCTCATCCTCTTTCCCGTCATCTCCGTCACTGACGATCTGCAGGCTGTCCAGAACCCCGCCGAGGTCGATTCCTGTATTCGCCGCGACCACGCAATCTCCCATCCGCACTCCATCTTTCCTGCAGTCGCAGCCCTTCCGCTGCCGGTCCTCGCCGAGCTTCCCTTCGGTTTCCTGCAACCGGTAGCCCTCGGACGCTCCCCAGCGCCCGTAGTCGATCAACCCGGCCTTCGAACCATCCACAATCGGCCCCCGCCCGGCGCCTGATCGCTCGCTCTGTTTCCCTACATATCTGGCCTCTTTTCACCCTGTCCCCGTCGTGCGGAGCGTGGTCCTCAGCGGAACCGGGAAGGCCGCAGCCAGAAACCACGGCACTGGAGTCGATGCGACCAATTGAGCGCCGCCCCTCCACATCACTCAATGGGACGCAATTCGCTGGTTCCGATCTAAAAGGTTGTGTATGAAACACTTCTTCTCATCAATATCTGCCCCTGCAACCGCCGCGCTGCTTGCTCTTCTGCTCGCGCCGGCTCTTGTGCCGGCGCAGCAAGCCCTAAGCTGGGATCAGATAAAAGCGAAATTCGAATTGACCAATCCGACGCTCAAGGCCGACTCCCTCAATGTGGATGAAATGAAAGCCGAGGAAATCACAGCATTCCTCCGCCCCAACCCGCAGTTCACCTTGTCTGAAGACGGCACCGCGATCGCTCCTCACAATGGAACCTGGACTCCACTGCGAGGCACCGACGTGCAGCCCAACTTCAGCTATCTGCATGAGCGCGACCACAAGCGCGAGCTCCGCTTGAAAGTCGCGCAAGAGGGTACGCAAATCGCCCAGTCGCAGCACGCCGACCTCGATCGCACCCTGCTCTTCACGCTGCGTTCCGCCTTCATACAAACCCTTCAGGCCAAAACTGTGGTGAAGATGGCGAAGGAGGATCTGGAGTACTACGACCGCATCATCCAAATCAGCCGCGATCGCTTTAACGCCGGCGACATCGCCCAGATTGACCTCGACCGCATTGAGTTGTTGCGAGTGCAATATGAGTCGGAAATTCAGACGGCCCTCGTCAATCTCCGCACCTCCAAGATCCAGCTCCTGCAGTTGCTCAACGACCGTACCCCGGTTGAGCAATTCGATGTGGATGGTCCGTTCGATTTCTCCGATAACCTCATGCCGCTTGAAGACTTCCGCAAAATCGCCCTCGACGAGCGGCCCGATCTCCGCGCCGCCCTGCAGTCCCTTCAGCAAGCGGATACGGCTCACAAGCTCGCCGAAGCTAACGGATCCACTGACCCCACGTTCGGCGCGTGGTACACCTACAACTCGTCGAATAACAACCCCAACGGCATTGACACGCTCGGCCTCAGCGTCAGCGTTCCTCTGCGTATCTTCGACAAGAACCAGGGTGAAAAGAAGCGCACACAGATCGATATCGGGCGCAATCAGCAGTTGACTGAAGCCGCGCGCGCCCAGGTCTTCAGCGATGTCGACTCCGCCTACGCCCAGGTCGAAAGCAACATCGCACTTCTGAAACCATACAAGGCCAAATACAACGATCAAGCCACACGCGTGCGCGACACCGTGACCTACGCTTATCAGCACGGCGGGGCTTCGCTCATGGACATGCTCAATGCGCAGAGCGACTACCGCACCGTGCAACTGGCCTATCTGCAATTGATCGGGGCATATCTCACGGCGGCCGGACAACTGAACCTTTCTGTAGGACGCGAGGTAATCCAATGACTAGAAAACACTCTCTAATCGCAGCTACTTGCCTTGCTGCCTTTTTCTCCCTGACAGCGTGCAAAAAGGAATTCAAGCCGTCCGATGGCGCGCCGCCCTCCGCCGAAGTCGTACCCACCGGCGACATGAGCCTCGTGACCGTGGACAAGCCGGACCAATTTCCCCTTGTCGCCGCCGAAGAACAGGAAGCACGTTCTGAATTGAATGCCACAGGCGCCGTCTTCCCCGACGTCTCGCGCGAGATTCCCGTCATCACCCTTGCCAATGGCCGCGTTTTCAATCTCAAAACCCGGCTCGATGACAACGTAAAGAAAGGCCAGTTCCTCTTCAGCATTCAAAGCCCCGACATCAGCGCTGCCTTCGACGCATATTTGAAGACCGTCAACGATGAGCAGTTGGCCAACAAGGCCTATGTTCGCGCCGAAGATCTGTTCAAGCACGGCGCCATCTCACAGGCCATGGTTGAACAGGCTGAAGACACTGAGAAAGACGCCAAGGCCGATCTCACCGCCGCTGAAGAGCAGTTGAAGGTTCTCGGCGTCGATAAGGATCATCCCAGCCCCATCGTCGATGTCAAGGCTCCCATCAGCGGTGTCATCATCGGCCAAAACGTCACCAACGCTGCCGCAGCGGGCGTGTCACTCTCCGGTTCCGCCACCGCATTCACCATCGCCGACCTCTCCACCGTCTGGATTCTTTGCGATGTCTATGAGAACGACATCCCCAAATTGAAACTTGGTCAGGAAGCGAAGATCAAACTCAACGCGTATCCTGACAAGCCATTGACCGGCCACATCAGCGACATCGGGCCCGTCCTCGATCCCTCCCTCCGCACAGCCAAGGTCCGCATTCAGATCGCCAACCCCGGCATCCTCAAACTCGGCATGTTCGTCACCGCAACCTTCCAGAGCACCACCACCACCAAGTACCCCGTCGTGCCCGCGGACGCCGTTCTTCACCTTCATGACCGCGATTGGGTCTTCGTCCCCGCTCCCGGCCAGAAATTCAAACGGGTTGAAGTCCATCCCGGCAACATGCTGCCCGGCAACAAACAGGAACTGCTCTCGGGCATTAACCCAGGCCAGCAAGTGGTCTCCAACGTTCTCCAATTGGAAGCCACGCTGGAGGCGCAATGATTGAGAAGCTCGTAGACTTTGCGCTGAAGAACCGCTTCATTGTTCTGGCAACAGTCCTATGCTTGTTTGTCTGGGGCGGAATCTCGTTCCATAATCTCCCCATCGATGCCTATCCCGACGTCGCCGACAACTACGTCAACATCATCACGCAGTGGCCGGGCCACTCTGCCGAGGACATCGAAAAGCAGATTACCGTTCCTTGCGAAATCGCCATGGCCGGCATTCCGGATATGAAGAACCTGCGTTCCTTCAGCCTCGCCGGAATCTCCAGCATCATGATGAACTTCAACGATTCCTCTGACAACAGTTGGAATCGTGAGCGCGTCCTCGAGCGTCTCAGCGGTATCACTCTGCCCGCCAACCTGGTGCCCCAGTTGCAGACTGACTGGAGCCCCGCCGGCCAAATCTACTGGTACACCATCGAGAGCAAGAATCCGAATATCGACGTCATGGAGCAGAAGTCGCTCGAAGACTGGGTGCTCCAGAAGCAGTGGAAGAACGTCCCCGGCGTTGTCGACGTCGCCAGCTTTGGCGGCATCACCAAGGAATACCAGATCCGCCTCAACCCGGAGAAGTTGATCGACTACGGCCTCAGCATTGCCCAGGTTGAGCAGCAACTCTCCAACAACAATGCCAATGCCGGCGGCAGCTTCATCGTAGCCGGCACCCAGCAGATCAACGTGCAGGCCCAGGGCCTCTACGAGAACGTGCAGCAGATCGAAGACACCCTCATCAAAACCAGCAACGGCGCCGCCATCCGCGTCAAGGATATTGCTGAAGTCGACCAGGGACCCAAGATCCGCCTCGGCCAGATCTCAAAAGCATATCGAGACAAGAACGGCAGGATCATCGATAACGAGGACGTAGTGGAAGGCTCAGTGCTCCTTCGCAAGGGCGCCGACGCCGATCCCGTGCTCAAATCGATTGAGGCGAAGGTCAAGGAGATCAACGACCACATTCTGCCCAAGGGAGTCACCGTCGTTCCCTTCCTTGATCGCAGTGACCTGGTTCATCTCACCACGCACACCGTGCTGCACAACCTCACTGAAGGCATTGTCCTCGTCTCCATCATCCTGCTTTTCTTCCTCGGCAACGTACGCGGCGCAATCATTGTTGCCATCACCATTCCGTTCGCGTTGCTATTCGCTTCTATCTGTCTCGACCTCAGTCATATTCCCGCTAACCTGCTCTCCCTCGGCGCACTCGACTTCGGCATGGTGGTCGACGGCGCAGTCGTCATGATTGAGAACATCGTCCGCCATCTCTCCCACCAGGACGAAACCCGTACCGCGCAACAGAAGATCCAACAGGCTGCACACGAAGTTCAGCGGCCTGTCTTCTACGCCATCGCCATCATCATCACGGCTTACCTGCCCATCTTCACCCTGGAGTCGGTTGAAGGCCGCCTCTTTAAGCCACTGGCATGGACCGTCGCTTTTGCCTTGCTCGGCGCGCTGCTCTTCTCCATCATTGTTGCCCCCGTGCTCTCCAGCATCCTGTTTCGCAAGGGTGCTAAAGAGTGGCACAACCCGGTCATGGAGTTTCTCACTGAGCGCTACCGCACCGGCGTTAAGTGGGCCATTGGGCACCGATACATCACCGTGGGCGTCAGCGTTGTCGCCATTGTCATCTCCATCTACTTTGTGGCCGCCGTCATCGGTTCTGAATTCCTGCCTCACCTCGATGAAGGCGCCATGTGGGTGCGCGGCACCCTCGCTCCTTCAACCGGTCCTGAAGAAGCTCTGGCTATCTCCAACAAGGCGCGCAAAATACTGGCCAGCTATCCTGAGGTCACTGAAGTAGTCGATCAGATTGGCCGTCCCGATGACGGCACCGACTGGACGGGGTTCTTTGATACCGAATATTTCGTGAACCTGAAACAGAAAGAGGAGTGGCGTCCGGTTTTCGATCAGAACAAGGAAAACCTGATTGCCTCCATGAATGAGCAGCTCGAGCAGATCCCCGGCGTCATCTGGGGCTTCTCGCAGCCCATTGAAGACAACATGGAAGAAGCCGTCAGTGGCGTCAAAGGTGAGCTCTCGGTCAAAATCTACGGTGACGACTTCAAAATCCTTGAAGAGAAGGGCAATGACGTTGTCACCACAATGAGCAAGATTCCCGGCATTGCAGATCTCGGACTCTTCCGCATCATCGGCCAGCCCAACCTCACCTTCACCGTCGACCGCAAGGCCGCGGCCCGCTGGGGCATCAATGTTGCCGATATTCAGGATGCGATTCAGACCGCTGTCGGTGGCACCACACTCACCGAGGTCCTGAAAGGCGAAGCGCAATTCGATCTTGTCCTGCGCTATCAAAAGCCTTATCGCGATACAAAGGAAGCCATCGAGAACGTGCGCCTGCTTTCACCCAGTGGCGAGCGTGTCTCGCTGGCTCAGCTAACCACCATCGGCACCACCGATGGCGCGGAAGAAATCTATCGCGAGGGCGAGCAGCGATACATCGCCGTCAAGTACAGCGTGCGCGATCGCGACCTCGGCGGAGCAGTCGAAGAAGCCATCAAGACCGTCGACAAGATGGTTCCCCTGCCCAAGGGATATCACTATGAGTGGGCCGGTGAGTATCAAAGCAAGCAGCGCGCCGACAAGCGCCTGGCCATGATCGTGCCGCTCACCGTTGTCTTAATCGCCGTCATCCTCTACACCATGTTCAAGTCCTTCAAGTGGGCCGGCCTGATCCTGGTCAACGTGGCTCTGGCGCCGGTCGGCGGATCCATCGCCCTCCTCGTCACCCACACCAACATCAGCGTTTCGTCCAGTGTCGGATTCCTCGCACTGTTCGGCGTCTCGGTGCAAACCGGCGTCATCATGCTGGAGTACATCAACCAGATGCGCGCCTCCGGCCAGCCCATTGAGAATGCCGCCATCGAAGGCGCGGTTCTCCGTCTCCGCCCCATCATGATGACGGCCCTGGTCGCCACGTTGGGACTCTTGCCTGCATCCCTCTCGCATGGCATCGGGTCCGACTCCCAGCGCCCCTTCGCCATCGTCATCGTCGGAGGACTCATGGTCGATCTCATCATGAGCATCTTCCTGCTGCCCACCCTCTACGTCTGGATCGCCCGCGAACACGACGTCCTGCCCGTAGCCAGCATGACCGCCGACGAATTCTAACCACTACCCTCACCTTACAAACTGGGTGCCCACTCATCGCGCAGTTCCATCGCGCGATGAGTGGGAACGCACCACCCGCGATCCCACCGACCCAGGCGCGCCCTCAATTCTTGCGCTTTCTTTAGCGCTCTCGGGCCTATATTCCTATTCCCTATCCCTGAGCCCCGATCCCCTTCCTTCGACCCCCAACCGGCACATCATCGCAATCGACATCTACAGAATCGTGCGTCCGACATCCCACACTTCCTTTTCCGGAGGGAGCAGTGGGTTTCAACCCACTGAAAAAACGCCCAATTGAACATGGCCTTCAGGCTCGGACCTTATTCTGCCACTTGAATTCGCCCAAGAACCATTTCTACCCTCGCCGCAAAGCGCGGGTGCGCATATCATGCAAAGGAGACCGAAATGTCCACCGCAGGCTCAACTCTCGGCGCCCCCGTCAACACCCCGCTCACTGCGAAGTATAACTACGCCATCGGATACCTTCGCGCCTTCATCGTCGCGCTGGTCGTCGCGCATCATGCAGCTCTCGCTTACCACTCATACGCACCGCCGCCTCCCGCGTCACTCCTCGCCCAGCCCCGCTGGTGGGGCGCATTTCCCATCGTCGATCCCCAAAAATGGAGTGGCGCCTCACTCCTCGTCGGCTTCAACGACATCTTCTTCATGTCCCTGATGTTTTTCCTCT
The DNA here is from genome assembly GCA_049514915.1 of Occallatibacter sp. Classification (GTDB taxonomy): domain Bacteria; phylum Acidobacteriota; class Terriglobia; order Terriglobales; family Acidobacteriaceae; genus Telmatobacter. The sequence goes on from JBEKUP010000046.1 coordinate 37,106, forward strand.
CTGGCCTCTTTGTCTGGCATGGCCTGGCCAAAAAGGGCGCTGCGACATTTCTCCGCGATCGCCTCTTCCGCCTCGGTCTTCCATTCATCGTTGCCGCCGGCATCCTCGCGCCCGTCGCCTATTATCCCACGTGGCTGCAGATCTCCGGCCATTCAGACATCGCCGGCTATTGGCATCAATGGCGGTCGCTCGGCTACTGGCCCACTGGCCCCGCCTGGTTCATCTGGGTCCTGTTCGCATTCGATTGCATCGCCGCATTGCTATTCGTTCTCGCTCCCCAATGGGGCCTGAAACTCGGCACGTTCACCACCAACCTGGCTCGTCGTCCAGTCGTCTTCTTCGCCGCGCTTGTCGCCATCACCGCGCTCGTCTATCTGCCCATGGCGCACTACTTCACGTCTCTCGCCTGGACCGCCATCGGCCCATTCGCCTTCCAGACCAGCCGCATTCTCCATTACCTCGTGTACTTTCTAACCGGCGTAGCGGTCGGCGCAGCCGGCCTCGATCAGGGACTACTCGCGCCCCAAGGCAAACTCGCCCGCAGTTGGCCTTGGTGGATCGCCCGATCGCTGCTCTTCTTCGCCGTGGCAACCAGCCTCACCCTCGCCGTATTGACAGGATGGAGTAAATCGCCAGCGCTGACCGTCGCCGCCGACGTTGGATTTGTCTTCTCCTGCGCCGCATCCTGTTTCGCGTTTCTCGCGCTCTTCCTGCGTTTCGCGCAAACCCGGTCCAGCGTCTGTGACAGCCTCGCCGCCAACTCCTACGCCATCTATTTAATCCACTATGTGTTCGTCATCTGGCTGCAATACGCGCTGCTTCCAGCCTCAATTCCTGGCGTAGCCAAGTTTCTAATCGTCTTCTCCGGCGCGTTGTTCCTGAGTTGGGCCACATCCGCAACCCTCCGCCGCATCCCAGCCGTAGCGCGCATAATCTAGCCTTTGCTTTTATCGCCTGATGCCACACTGTGCCCCGTCCATTTCGCGCATTTTGTGGAATGCGTGGGCTCCCAATCCTCACCGTTTACGCGGCTTCTTGAGTAGCCCAGCCGGATCGGCGATGATTCAGTTCCCGCTTGAACGCCGCCAGTCCCAGAAAAATCCCACAACAAAAGCTGGCGACGTCAGCCAAATCGTGGGATCCAGCCCACCAGCGACAGCGCCAAATCCAGCATGTGCCGGAGTCCAGAAGAAACGGAGGTAAAGCCAAAGGCCGACAAGGAGAATCGTCGCCAAACATGTGGCAAGACCAAGGCCAAAGATGAAGCTGTGTATGAATCGAGGAAGCATCTTCTTCTCGGCCTCCGCTCCGCTCATCGTACGACGAGATCGCATCACCGGCCATTAAGGCAGCATTCCGATTAAGATGCAGGAAGCAGGCCGATTCTTCCTACTGTGAGATGACAGCTGTGGCACCGACCCCATTCAGTCGATTCACATTCCGCCTCATGTCGCTGCTTCTGGCTTCGTTGGCACTTCACGCGCAGGGCCAAGCCCGGTTCGAGGTCGCCACCATTCGCCTCACCCCTGACTGCACCGCTGGAGCGCGCGAGCAACAGTCGCCGGGACGATTCGGCGTGCTTTGCGTTTCGCTGCGTGACGTAATTCGTGTGGCATACGGAAATGTTGAAGGGCCTTCTCCAGGAAGGCTCCCCGAAGTCCTGGGAGGACCGCGCTGGATCGACTCGAACCGCTACGACATCGTCGCTACGGCTCCAGACAATCCCGGGCTCGACCAGATGTACGGCCCCATGACCAGGACGCTCCTCGAAGATCGCTTTCGATTGAAGCTCCACGATGAGACCAGGAATCTGCCCGTCTACAAGCTCACGGTTCTCAAACAAGCCGCAAAGCTGAAACCAACTCCGGACGGGAGCTGCGTACCGGTTGACCTCAAGACTGTTCTGCAATCTCCCCCTCCGCCAAACTATTGCGGGCGCCTCTCCGTTACTAATGGCGCGACGACAATCTTCGATGGGCATGGAGTAACGATCACCGAGTTTATCGCGCGTGCACTCAGAACGGTTAACCGTCCCGTCATCGACCAGACCGGGCTGACTGGACGATTCGACATTCACTTTGAATTCGCAACAACCGATTCACTCGACACAGGGGAAGCTTCGGTGCCATCTGTTTTCACCGCGATTCAGGAGCAACTGGGACTGAAACTGACGGTCGCCACCGGTCCCGTGGAAGTTCATGTGATCGACCACGTCGAACGGCCGTCAGAGAACTAGCGACTTTAGAGACCAGTCGAAGACAAAGGAAAACACTGCGCCTGTCAAAGACTCAATATCAAAACTCCCGCGAAGGAGTTTTACGAATTGCCCACCGGCAGTTAATCGGCAATCCAAAACTAACCCCGCCCTTAAACGGAGTACCTTCCGGTTTGCCGACAGTCCATCCGGAATCACGAAAAGGTTGCGATCGATTCAGCTCGGAGCACCTGAAGCGCCAGATCAAAGAGGTTTTCGTAGCCGTCAATTTCAAGCAATTCCCTGGATTGGGCAACGCGGCCCAACGTGCCAGCTTTGAGGAGCCAGCGCCGAAATTCCTCCGATTGCTCACGAAGGTTTTCCCAGAATCCAAAGCAAAGAGACTTACCCTCCGCGAAATCTGCGCCATACATGGTTACAAACTGAATAAGGTGTTGATCCGCTGCCACCACGTGGGTCCCGTCCCAAATCGCAAGGTAATGCTCCATTCGATCGCCTGTGCTCGCAAGAGAGCCTAACAATGTTTCAACCTCGAAGAAGGCTGGAAGGACAGGCGCGATCGGGTATGAGTGGAGTCCCAAACGCCAGAGGGCCGTCATGTATTCACGAACGCCTGTGATCTCTTCTTCATCCCAAGTCAGCCATTTCCCGTACCGTAGCTTTCCGAAAAGAATCTCTGGATTGTACCTATAAGACTCTTGGGCAATCCCCTCAAGGAGAGGTGGAAGGAAGTATTTGAAATCACTAACGGAACCCTGCGTCGTCATGGCGCTGAAGGAGTAGTTTCCAAGGCTATCGAATTCAAGGTCGCCTAGAGGACTAGCAAGAAGCGGCAGAACCTCTTCGGGTTTCGTACATCCGCAAGGGCAATACTTAATCTCGGACGGACGGGGATACCGATTGAAGGTTTTGTAAAGGCCCTGAATAGTCGAGCGGAGCTGAGCAATTTCATTCATGTTGAGTGGGCATCCAGCTCAGTTTAAACCCTCTCACTTTGACTCTGGTGAGAGGTTGACGCGAGTTACGCCTGTATTACCGACGATGGGGAAATTTGGGTCGCTAGCTGGCCGCCGGTACCCGGGTTAGGCGAAACTTCTGCATCGCCGACAATACGCCCGGAACAATACGCCCGGAACACATTCGTCAGTCGGCAGCGGGAGAGTTGGAAAAGAATTGACGTGTTTTTTCGGTTACGAATATCTCGCCGTATTGAATTACCCCATCGTCCCGTTTCTCGTAGGGGAGAAATACGCTAATCGATTCTCCCAAAAGACGTTCAAGACTAAAACTGATTACATCAGTTTTGACCGTCGAACCCGGTGGAATAGTACGAGCGTCATAGCAGATCGTTGCGGCGCGAGTCTCATCAGAGGCTGCTTTTTCTTTGATTAATTCGGTCATCATATCGATCGGAATCTGACCTGGTGGAAAGTCCTCACCCGTATCTGCCTCGATCCATCGAATTCCACCATCGGAAGCCATGATTGCTCCAAATGGATGGAAGTCTCCTTGCTTGATAAGCAACGATTGCGCCCATGGAAGGAGGGAATCGACCAGCGCTTGTAAGTCGGGATGTGCCATGTTCGTTAGGGTAGATGATATGCCATGGCGTTGGAGGTGACGGTTCTTGGCGTATCACCGGCTAACCGGAAGTTATCGGATTTCTCGTCCTTGTCACGCTGGGTCGCACCCCACTTTTCTTTTGGGCCGCGTTGGCCTCAAGACGCTCGGCCTCTGCCAAGAGGGTATCCGCTTTCCTCAGTAATTCATCGGCCTGTGCCTTCAGAGAATTGGCGCGTTCGCGTAAGCGAATGGATTTTGGGATAGCTGCGGGTTCCTTCGGTTCTCTCCATCCTGTCATGGGGACAGTCTAAGCGATTCCGGTTGGTTGACCGGCAATCCGGAACCAACCCTCGATCAACAAAAGCCCAAACCGCATCCAATCCTCTTTTGGTTCGCAGTTTTGCAGAGAATTACCCTCCCCCGGCGCACAATAAGAACAGTGAACCTATGAGCAACATCGCCCTATTCATCCGCGACAGCGTCAACCGCTGCTCGGAGCCTTTATCGCCCAATGGAAACCATGAGTATCGGCCCTGTTTGCCCGCATCCGCCGGCAACCTGCACGCAAGGGCGCACGAACAACTCGTTTATCTCGTGGAAGATACGAGCAATAAGCCGATTTCAAGGAATTCCAGGGTCTGTCTTTCATTGGTTTCCGAACCTTCAAAGGTCGAATTCCCGCAATCGCCGAACCTTCCGAGGGTAGATTTCATGAGTTTCCCAACCCTTCAAGGTCAGCTTTCATCAGTTCCCGGCAACGCAAATGTTTGGAACGAATACGCTTAGCCATAAAATGGCTGATGAAAACATCGATCGCGTTTTCGGCCTGTGAAACTGTGAGATCGACTAACGCATAACAACCAAATAAGTTACAATCCAAAAACTCAAAGAAACACAGCCCCTGTGATTCTGTGAAACTGTGGACAGCTCCCTATTCCCTATTCTCTATTCCTTATTCCCTATTCCCTGCCTCTACCCCACCGCCTGCACCGTCCCCTTGCCCACCAACAATTCCACCCGCTCCACCCATCCCTTATCCGCCGCCACGCTCATCCCCTCCGGCTCCAGAATCACCGCCCACTCGCCCTTCTTCTCAAGATGCAGCATCACCTTTCCCGGTCCCGGCGCATCGTCCGCCGCCAACTTCAGCCCGGCAAACATCTCCTCCGTCGCCCGGTCCAGGTTGATCCGGATCCGCACGCCCATCGGCAGCTTCACCTGCACCTCGTCCAGCGATTGAATCGAGCTCACTGAAATCTTCGGCGCCGACTCCTCATCGCCCGTCAGCGTTCCCCGCATCAGCACCGCGGACTCCATCTTCAACTGTCCCGCCAGCTTCTCATAGTCCCGCGGAAAGCACACAATCTCAATCTTCCCCGCCGCGTCCTCAAGCCATCCCTGCGCATACAGCTTCCCTTCGCGCTTGGTCTTCTGCACCCGCAGCCCCAGAATCATTCCCGCTACTTGAATCTCGTCCGCCGGGTCCGCCTGCGATCCCCACCGCTTCTCCGGCGGCTTCCGTTCCAGCGCCTCAGCCGTCGAAATCACACCCGACAAATTCCGCAACTTCTCCGCATATTTATCCAGCGGATGCCCTGACACAAAGAAGCCCAGCACTTCCTTCTCATTCGCCAGCCGCTCGCCTTCCTCCCAGTCCGCCACCTTCGGCAGCTCGTCCGCATCCTGTCCCACCCGCGGCCCCTCGTCGAAAAGCCCAAACAACCCCGTCTGTCCCTGCGCCGCATCTTTCTGCGCCTTCTGCG
>JBEKUP010000047.1:0-40746 GCA_049514915.1 Occallatibacter sp.
TGGGTCAATAGCCCCTGGGCCTTGCTCAATGATGGGCCGGCAAAAAGCAGCAACGCCGTTGTGACAAGCTGCGCGAATGAGCGACGAAACGAGGAAGGGATCTTCATGATCCTTGGTTCTCCCTATTTTCAATTGGATTTGGAATTAGCGGCAGGCTTCGGCGGCGCAACCCGAAGCAGCGTTCCGCCGTCTGACTCATAGGTTTGTGCGCCCACGGCTCCGGCCACGTTGAATCCATTGACGGTGAGAAGATCGGCTGCCAGACCCGCCCGTGACGCGTGATTGGAGATGGTAACGATGGTTCGGCCTTTTGGGATGGCATTCAAATGGTTTTTCAGATCCCCGATTTGAATACTGAGATAGACGGGAAAGCCGCCGATAGATGAAATCTCATCCGGCCTTCTGACATCGATGAGGAGAATCTGTTCCGGGTGGGTCAGCAGCGCGTCGAACTCCGCGCGGGTAAGTTTCTTTGCCTTGTATGCCGGTTCCTGACGAGTGGGTCCGTTGGTTCCGACCCCCGCAGAGGGCGCCTGCTGGGCAACTGCAACCGTTGCGAGCAGCGCAAAGACCACTATCTTAAACATGTGCGGAATCCTTTCCAAGAAATGCGACGCATCGAGATGCATCGATGTCCAGAGCAAAGGGAATAAACGAAAAAGGTCTGTTCCCGGTGACGGGCGAACGGACCTTTTTTCACGCGCACAGATTGCGATGAAGGCCTAGTGGATGAGACGCATCCCGGTTCGCCATGCAGATGACTCGGGCGGACAACACGAGATGGATGTGATGTGGATCACTCCCCGAGAGTAAGGTTCGCTCCGTTAAATGTCAAGCTCGACCTGTGGCGCTGTAGGCGTTGAGTTGGATTTTCAATACAGGCTGCTTGGCGGCGACCCACTACGTCCATCATCGGATGCGTCGCATCTACGAGTTTGCATATTCATTTCTATCTTTATACGATGTACGCGTGGGTACCAAACTATCCTCGTCATCCTCGTCCGATCCAAGCTCCCTCCTCGAGAGCTTGGCGGAGTTTCGCTTTGAGCTGAGAAAGTTCTTGCATTTCAGCGAGGAGGCTGCGGAAGCAGCCGGGCTCCAACCGCAGCAGCATCAGCTTTTGCTTCAGGTTGCAGGGGCAAAAGAGGGTACTCTGGTAACAATTGCATACGCTGCAAAGCGACTCAAGCTACGCCATAACAGTGTGGTTGAACTGGTAAATCGCTCAGTGCGCGAAGGGTTCTTGCAGCGCGCGCCAGACGCCGACGATCTACGGCGAGTGTTGCTGCAAATCACGCCAAAAGGAAAGAAAGTTTTGAGAAAACTCTCGATTGATCACGCGCGAGAACTCAATGAATTGGCCCCCAGGCTGGCATTGGATTTGCAGCGTATCAGTGGTTACGCCAGCGCCATTGAGGGTGACCGTTAAATCGATGGCAAACTTATACCCTGTAAGAGTCTGGCAATTTTGTCATCGGCATGGTTGCGATGGAAATCGATAGTCGCTCTTGACATCATTCCGTCATTATGTCCTAATACGACATATGCAGGAGTTCATTCAGATCTCGGCACTCCCAGTGCCTGCTGCCAGAACAACCCCTTGGTGTTCGTGTTGTTGATCCTGCGTATTCCCTCTCACAATTGACGATAACCTTGGCCTGATTATTCTGTTCGGACTAGCCGTGACAAGTGTAGGTCACGGCACGACTGAAATCGTCAGCATCTGCCTGAGGTTTCTCATCAACCACATGTCCTGAGCGCAGTGTCGATGTAGAAGCACTGTGCGCGCAGGCGTACATCGCAAGGTCCCAAGATGCACTTGCCCACGACGCGAGCCGCATCAACTGGGGAAGAGGTACGCCTGCGCGCACAGCGCTGCCATATGGGGATCGCACGGGCCATTTTCTTGAGCAATCAAAAAGGATCGCATCCTTGGAGGTCATATGTCTGCTGTTCATTTCTTATTTCAAACTCTCCTGAAGCAAAAGCTTTCGTGGCTGTCGACCGTCGCGTTTTTCGTCCTGATTGCTTCGGCACTACAAGCGCAGATCGTTGAAACTGGAATCATCACTGGCGAAGTGAAGGACAACACAGGTGCGGTGATCCCGAACGCTCATGTGATTGTTCTTAACACCAATACCGGTCTAAAGAGCAACACAAGCTCCGATTCGCAAGGAATTTATGTGTCGCCGCCGCTGCATCCTGGCGACTACAACGTAGTCGTTGAGGCTCCCGGCTTTAGCAAGGTGGCCGAGCATGTCAGGTTGGAAGTCGGTCAGCGTGTCAATGCCGATATAACTCTGGCGGTAGGCACCACTGCTGAGACCATTGAGGTCCAGGATACAAGTCAACTGTTAGATTCAGAGAGTTCGAACGTCGGCAACCTCCGCACCGAGGAAGCTGTCAAGGATCTGCCGCTGAATGGCCGCAACTTCACGGAACTGCTGGGACTGGGCGCGGGTGTTGTACCGGCGCAAACTCAGTTGGCAAATGTTCCGTACGTACAACAACGCGGACCGTCGTCCTATGCCTTCGCCGGCCTTCGCTATCAGGAGAACCGCCTGCTTCTGGATGGTATTGGCGACAACGAAAATCACAATGGGCTCGGCGTCATCATTTTCCCACCTATTGACGCCATCCAGGAGTTTTCCGAAGAGACCACGGATGCCGACGCGCGCTACGGACGCGGGAACGGCGGCACCATCAACCTGGTTTACAAGTCCGGCACGGACCACTTTCACGGCGAAGCCTTCGAGTTTCTTCGCAACTCGGCGCTTGATGCAAGAAACTACTTCGACACTGCAGGCAAGCCACCTCTCCGGCTGAACGAGTTTGGCGGCACTTTTGGTGGTCCCCTCTTCTTGCGGCAAGCCAATCCCAGGACCTTTTTCTTTGCTGATTACTCCGGCCAACGGCTTGTTCAGGGATTTACGGACGTGGATACCGTACCGGATTTCAATTTGACCAGCACCGGGTACGACTTCTCCGCCTATGCGCAAAAAATCAAGAACCCCAAGACAGGAGTCGCATACGTTAATAATTTCATTCCTTTGACTGACCCGAACATCAACTCAACCGGCGCGAACATCCTGAATTTCTATCAAAAGTATGCGGCGCCTAACATACCGGGTACGACGACCGCCATCAACCTTCTTTATAACCCTGTCAAGACGTTGACGGAGAATGCTTTTGACGTGAGGGTTGATCATCAGATTGCGGCGCATGACAACGACTTCCTTCGCTATAGCCAGGCCCATGACACAATCATCTCTCCCGGCGTTCTCCCTGGGCCATTGGTGGGAGATGTCATCAGCGGGCCTGCGTCGGACCCTGCGCATCAGGCTGTGCTCAGCGAGACGCACATCTTCTCGCCAACCAGGCTCAACACCGTGCGCTTCGGCTGGTCTCGTTTCTTTGTCATCGCTACCAACAAGGACGCCGGATTGGATCTTCCCACGCAACTTGGGATTCCGGGCGTTGAGGTTCCCGGCGATCCTCTGTCCGATGGGCTCCCGGTACTCACGTTTGCCGGCAATACAGCACTCGGAGATGCAGCGAACAGCCCAACGCAAATCGGAACCAACAATTATCAATTGGATGACAACTTCAATCTCGTTCATGGCAAGCACTCGCTGGATATCGGTGGTGAATTCGTCCGCCTTCAGTACGACATGTTCCAGACCTCAGCGGAGCACGGCACCATGTCCTTCGGCACATCATACAGCGGACTGGCGTGGACCGATCTGCTCTTTGGGGCACCCGTCAGTGGAACATACGCTTACCAGCACGGTACGCGCGGCTTCCGGCAGAGTGACTTGGCTTTTTACGTGCAGGACAACTACAAGGTCAACAACAGGCTCACAGTCAACGCGGGCGTTCGCTATGAAAACTTCCTTGGCTGGCCGTGGACTGAAGTCAACAACAGGATGTATGCCTTTGATCCTTCCATCTCGACAACTTCTTTGGAGCAGGTTGGAACGCAAGGCATTCCGAGAAGCGGTGTCAACGACAACAAACTGGACTTCGCGCCTCGCGTGGGATTTGCCTTTAAATTGACCGACAAGACTGTCTTCCACGCGGGATACGGCATTTACTACTCGGCGCCGAACGTTGCGAATTCGTCCGGCATGTCGGTCAACGCTCCTGGAGAGGACTACTGGGCATTTAACAACTCGACCGCTTATGGAGCCAAAGCACCTAACGGTAGTGCTTTCAACTTTGCCTCGGATGGTTTTGTTCACGCCGCCGTCACCTCCGCCAGTGCGCTGCCAGTTGGCTTGCCTCTCTTGGCCACCGATCCAAATGCTAAAACGCCCTACAGCGAGCAATGGCACGCAACCATCGAGCGCCAGATCCCCTACTCTACCGTTCTCAAGGTTACTTATGTAGGAACAAGCGGCGTTCACTTGGACAATCTGGTAGACATCAACGCGGGTTCGCCAGGCACAACGCATGTCACCACGGCCCGGCCGTATTCCTACTTCTCGCAGATCAACCAACTGCAAACCAGACAGATCTCCAATTACAACGCTCTGCAAGTCTCAGCCGAGCGTCGCGCACATGGATTGGGCTTTCTAGCCTCTTACTCCTATAGTCACTCTCTTGACGAAGGCACCGGCAGCCCAGGCAGCGTTCTGAATCCCCACAATATCCATGCCGACTACGGAGATTCAGACTTGAATATCCCGAATCGCTTTGTGGCCAGCGCGGATTATGAACTTCCGTTTAAGGGAACGGGAACGCTGGGTCATTTTGTTCGGGGATGGCAGTTGAACACCATCCTGAATTACTCCGACGGTTTGCCGTTTTCCGTAACCTCATCAAGCGGAGTGGGCGATGGTCTTACGCCACGCGCACAATTGGTGTCCGGCAACGGCAACGGGTCTTTGCCGTCCGGCAAGCGCTCGATCGCGGAATGGTTTAATACCTCAGCGTTTGTGAGCATCCCCCTCTCCCCCGCGACCTCGCCCCTTGTTACCGGGCAGTGGGGCGATTCCGGACGTAATATCCTTCAAGGTCCGGGTACGAAGAACATAGATTTTTCAATCTTCAAGAACACTCACTTGACTGAGTCGAAGACCTTGCAATTGCGTGCGGAGTTCTTCAACCTCTTCAACACACCGCAGTTCAACAATCCGTCCGCAACAGCCCCAATACCTGCTACGGGCAGCACTGCGCTCCTGCCAAATATCACTCCTGGTTCAGCCTACGGAACCATCTCTTCGGCAGGCTCCCCGACATCGTTTCAAAGAATCTCGCGAGAGATTCAACTCGCCGCAAAGATCAACTTCTGATCGCAAGAGCGTGTTCGGTGGATAATCCGGCCAGTTTCTAACAGAAGTCCGACGGCGCCCATACATTGAGCGCCGTCGGACAATGAAGTCCCGAAGCGTGAGCGAGTGTCGACCGAAGTCGACAAGTTACGAAGCTACAAACTCCAGAATCGTGCCCAAAGCTACTTGCCCCCGAACTTCCCACACTCCAGCTTTTCGATGCACATTGCACCGCCCTGCACACGACTGTCGGTAGCCGCGTTGTAGCCAATCGGTACTTCGGTGATTTGTTGGACGGTTTTGTAGCAATTCCCATCGATGTGAAGAAATGCAGGTAATCGGCAAAGCCATCGAATTCACCACAGCAAGAGCCTAAGACCTGAAATTCTTCGGTACTCCTTTTTGAGCTGACAAGTTATACGAGGCATCGGTCGAAAGAAAATGCCTGCCAAGTTGGATGATTTTGGCGAGAAGGTCCCTCTCACGCCGGGCCGGATCTGTCACTTCTATGGGGCCAGCCTTTGTCCGAACTGGGGAAACCAATTCCGGAATCTTCTTCCGAGAACTGTGAATGCGCATGCTCTGGGATCTGGCGTAGCATAGTTCCATGAATGCGATCGCTTCGATACCTACTATGGAAGCGCCACATCACTGCAATTTGGTTGCTCCGTTCCTAGGTTGTACAGGCAAGGGGCCGGGAACTGAAGGAGAATTGCGAGGCTTCGAAGTGAGTTTCTGGACTTCCAGGGACTGCTTCGGACCAGCGGTTCCTTCGAACCCGTGGCACCTGGGGAACCGGGTGGGGAACCATTCGATGTGGCAAGCTGTAAACCTTGTAGAAACAGAGGGACCGGCAGGGAATTCGGTAGCCGTTAGCGCTACCAATAGGCCTTCCGAAGAAGTCCAATACCGTCCGGAAAAAACATTAAGTCATTTATTCTCAGCAGACCTGTTCCAGAAAGGTCCGAGAGAGTTTGTTGACAGCCGTAGGCATCTGGGGGCAACGACGGAGCAGCTACCGAAGAGTTGCCCCCAGCCCATCGGAGAGGTCCGAAATGCCCCTTACGAAACTGCAAATCAAAAATGTCAAGCCCCCAGCCGGGGAAGAATGTCCCGCTCTACGACGCGCGTGGCCTCTACATTGAAATCTCTGAAACAGGCAGAAGATGGAGGCGTCTGAAGTATCGCTATGCGGGGAAGGAGAAGCGGCTATCTCTCGGCGTCTACCCGGAGACGAATTTGAAAGGAGCCCGAGCGCGCTGCGATGAGGCCCGCAAGCTCCTGAGCGATGGGATTGACCCATCCCAACAGCGTAAATTGGACAGACTGGTGCGCGCTGAGCGTTCGGAGGATACCTTCGAGAAGATCGGCCGCGAGTGGTACGCAAAGCAATCCGAAGTTTGGTTCCAGAACACGCTGCGCGGATATTGAGCCGTTTAGAGCGCGATACTTTTCCGTTCCTTGGCGGGCGCCCGATCACAGCTATTGAAACGCCCGAACTGTTGGGTGTCGTTCGGCGTATCGAAGCGCGAGGAGTGCACGAGACTGTTCGCCGCGCGCGGCAGGATTGTGAACAGATTTTCGCATTCGCTATTGCTGCCGGAAAGTGCAAGCGGAATCCGGCTGCCGGTCTAAGCAGGGCTCTGGCGCCGAAGAAAAAGACGGTCCACTTTCCTGCGATTACGGACCCGCAGAAGTTTGGCGAGTTGCTCCGCACGATGGATGGCTACAAAGGCATTTTTACGGTTTGTTGTGCATTGCGTCTTGCTCCTCTTTTTGTTGTTCGTCCTGGGGAGTTGAGGAAGGCGAAATGGACAGACTTCGATTTGCACAACGCAGAGTGGCGTTTTGTTGCCAGCAAAACGCACCCGGATCATGTCGTTCCGCTTTCACGACAAGCTCCTGCGATTCTCCGCAAACTGCACCAACTCACCGGAGCAGGTCAATATGTGTTTCCTGGTGCGCGCAGCACCAAACGGCCAATGTCAGACAATGCCGTGCTTGCTGCGCTTCGCACAATGGGGATTCCCGCGGATGTAATGACTGGACATGGTTTTCGCGCGTCATTTAAAACCATCGGGGATGAAGTATTGAAATTCCGAGTTGACCTGCTCGAACACCAGATTGCACACGAAGTCAAAGACCCGAACGGGCGCGCTTACAACCGTACTGCGTTTTTACCGGAACGCAAGCAGATGATGCAGCGTTGGAGTGATTACCTGGACCGCTTGAAGTCCGGTGCGGGCGGGGAAGTCGTCGAGATGGAGAAACGTGCGTAGGCGGCTTGCCCTTCTGCTATGCGGCCTACCGTGACGCACGTATGCGCTCTAAAGCCATTGCCTTACCTCGGATCTTACCCACGCTACTGTGCGCGCTCCAAGCCGAACAGGCGCGGGAAAACTCTTCTCTTGAATCAGCGAGTGGAGGCTGGACTTTGAGAGACCAGTAATCTTCTTGACTCCAGGCAGGCGCAAGAATGTCACCTCCTCGATGTTGCTTGCGATTCCATTTTGACCAGTTCCCACGGGTTTATGGGGATAAAGCCCTCTCGTGATGGCTTGGGGCGAGGAAGATGGAAACGACTGATCATCATTCTTCATGTCAGACGGGTTTGGGCTTGCTGCATTTCTGATAGGAACGCTCGGCATGGTTCACCTCTTTGGTTGTTGGGCCAACTCGCACGGTTTCATGTAAGAAAGCGAAACCTTCGAATCTCAGGAGTTTCATCGGAAGTGAGCTTCGAGGTTGGCACTCCTTGTCACGGCGCTGCGGCTTGAACTCCAATGATGTCGGTACTCAATCTCCACATTTGGCATAAATCACCGCACTGCTTGCGATTCGCTCCCCTCCGGTTCGAAGCCTTGGAGTCGGTCCCCCAATTCGTGCTAAAGGTTTAGCTGAGCTCCGAAACTCGGTCAAATTGATGGCGGCTTTCTATGAAAAAGGCATCCATGAAAGCGCAGAAACGCCTTCCTGGTTCGGTACTCGGTGGGGGCTCCTCCCCTCTGTCAGAGCAACTTTACTTCTCCAAATTTGACCGAGATTGGGTTCCATTGCAAGATGCAGAATGTCGGACACCGCTGCATTGCGGCGGATTCGTCCATCGGAGGAAATATGGCAACTATGTTCACGAAAGATGATGCTCAAACCTGCTGCGGATGCGACTCGAAAGATCCTTCATTCCGGCTGATTTCGCTTCAATTAGCGCCGAACAATGCAAGGAGCCTGGTTCCGGAATGTATTGCCACGCTGCTTTGCCGAGATTGCCTGCAGCTCGAATTGGAAGATTTTCATAAGAGCTTGGATCAAATCAAGAAGACTATTGAGGACTGGGAATCATCGGAGGAGCGCCATCTATCCCGTGTGTATGGAGTAGTGGTTGTCCCTTTAGAACTCACCTACGGAGAGTCCCAACTTCTGAGCGAAGAACTTGGGACGGATGGACTGGAGCGATTTTTAAATTAGGAATCTGCAGCAATGAAAGAAGGTAGAATGGCTGAAAATACAGTATGCAAACTGTTGACGTTGCTTGTGAGAGGAAAGCATTCGGCTCTTAACCGAAGGGTTGTAGGTTCGAGTCCTACCTGAGGAGCCTGTATTCTTTTAGAGTCAATAATTTAGACGTTGATTGAGTCAAGATACCATCAGAAATACCATGGGCTCTGTTCTGTGACTCAGCCTTAAGAGTACTTAAGCATTGTGCGTGCCTGCTCGTCGATGGGGAATCCGGCCATGCTTCGTGTGGCCGAAACATCAGAGCGAGGACTCTCATAACATGAGTTTTTGCAATCGCAGGCTTTTGTAGGACGTTGTATCCTCGTACATAATTAATGCTTATCGAATTCTCCTCTACCGACAGGTGGCAAGCCTCGTTCGGGGAAGTAATCCCCATGGGATAGATGATGTTCCCGGATAGCTAGAGCGTAGCCGAGGCCCGGCCGGTGTCAAGGGTGCGCTTCGTGCGCCGCGTTCCGCGGTCGTATAGCCTTGACACCGGCCTAAGAGCCTCGGCTTTTACTCGGCAATTCCGGGAATGTCAGATCAATTCTAGCCGTTCCGTTCAAATCTGGAATCGGCTTTGCCTCGTCATCGTCGCATTCTGCGGTTTTTCTTGAGCGGGTTTCTGGCCTGGTGAGCCTTAACTCATGTGGCAGAACCAGGACTTCGATCTCGGCTGGTTCCGCGGGGTGACCCTTGCAGCGCGAAGGGACTGAACTTTTCCCTTCTAGATGTCGATAAGTCCGTTGGGGATCCACTTCAAGATGGCACTGTTTGGAGCGAGGAAATCAGGTTACCTTGGCACGTGGGATTTCAGCTCGTGAAGGAGACTGCCACGGTTCGAGTTGCAGGGATTTGAACACAATATGGCGCATGGGGATCCAGCCAGTTTCAGTCTGCAAACCGGCAACGCTGGAGCGTGGGCTTCCTCTTCATTGGGTTGCCTTCAATACGGCATTGCTTTTCATTTGCCTCTCGTTTGCAAGCCAGGCGCAAACGGTGACTCCACCGCCCCGGGAAGCCAAACTGCCCACGCTAACCACGGCTCGCGCAGCGCACAGCCTAACCGACGAACAAGCTAGACGTGCCTATCCCATCCACCTGCGCGGGGTAATCACCTACTTCGATCCGGACTTCGGCACCGGACAGCCCGCCATCTTCGTTCACGACGACACCGGAAGCGTTTTTATCAAGATGATTTGCAAGCTAACCTGCAATGCGGCCGACCCGCTCTTTGTAGGAGCTCTAGTAGATGTGCGAGGGGTGAGCACTCCCGGAGGTTTTGGTCCAGTGGTGGGCAACCCCCAGATCCGCATCCTCGGTCGCGAGCCTCTCCCCTCAAACCCGCCTCGCGTGAACTTTGCCAAACTCAAGACGGGCGATGAGGACGCGCAGTGGGTGGAGGTAGAGGGCGCCGTCCATCACGTTATTGAATATGCCAACAGCGTAACGCTGCGTCTGGAGATGTTGGATGGGCCTATAGACGTGACAATGATCAAGACACCGGGTGCAACGTACTCCGATCTGGTTGATGCCCAAGTCAGAATTCAGGCCAACGCCGCGCCCACGACGAATTCCGACGGCCAGATGATTGGCGTCCACCTCCAGGCGCCGAATCTCTCCGCAGTGCAAGTCGTCGAACCCGCTCCCAAGGATCTTTTTGCGCGTTCGCCTATCCCCATCGGCAGATTGTTATACAGGGAGAATTTCTCCAATCCTTTCCATCGCATTCACCTGCGGGGAACGGTTACGCTGCAATGGCCTGGTTCCTTGCTCTGCATCCGCGACGCGACGCGCGGAATCTGCGCACAGACGAGTCAAACTACCCCTATCGCCGCCGGCAACCTGGTCGACCTGGCCGGATTTGTGGAGACCGATAATAACGCCCCGGTCATCAAA
Source organism: Occallatibacter sp. (assembly GCA_049514915.1). Taxonomy (GTDB): domain Bacteria; phylum Acidobacteriota; class Terriglobia; order Terriglobales; family Acidobacteriaceae; genus Telmatobacter. The sequence continues at coordinate 10,671 of JBEKUP010000047.1, forward strand.
GACGCGGTCTTCCGAACCGTCAGCTATGGCCTTCCAATTGCACCAGAACCGGTGACAGCTGAAATGATACTGCGTGGCGGATTCAGCTCCGAACTGATTCAAGTCGAAGGCAAGTTGATCGGCTACGATGTGGCCTCTTCCGAGGCCACCCTTCAGCTTTCCTCCGGCGATACGCTCTTCCCCGTGATCTTACCCAGGAGCCTAGCAGGATCCGACATTAGAGCCTGGGGCGTCGGGAGCCGATTGCGTGTTACCGGCATATGCTCAGTCAGCATCGATGTCCAGAACAATGTGCGCGCCGGTGTGGCGGTGACCAAGTCTTTCCGAGTGCTCATGCGCTCTCCGGCCGACGTAACTGTTCTGGAGCGCCCCTCCTGGTGGACTCCGGCTCATGCCCTCATCCTGCTCGGCTTTGCGTTGACCGTTACACTCTGCATACTGAGCTGGGTGGTGATTCTTCGAAAGAGGGTCCAGCTGCAAGCAGTTCAGCTCCGCGAAAGCGAACAGAGGTTTCGTCATCTCGCGCAGCACGATCGCTTGACGGGCCTTGCTTCCCGCCTGGTGCTTGAAGACCGCCTGAGGGATGCTATAGAAAGCGTCCGCCGCCATCAGACCGGGCTGGCATTGCTGATGGTGGACCTGGATCACTTCAAGGGCATCAATGATACTTTCGGCCATCAGGCTGGCGATGAAGTACTCCGAGAGACCGCACAAAGGCTGCTGGAAGCGGTGAGAACCACCGACAATGTTGTTCGATTGGGAGGAGACGAGTTTGTTGTTCTCCTTCCCGAAATTCGCGATCCTCGCGCTGCGGAGTTGGTGGCTTCTACCGTGGTCTCTTCATTGTCGCGCAACATCCGATTTGGCAGCATGGATATCGAGGTTTCGGCAAGCGTTGGAATTGGGACGGTCTTCGCCGGAGAGTTGGATACCGAATCGTTGATGCAGCATGCTGACGCCGCGCTCTACCGAGCCAAGAACCGCGGCCGCAATTGCTTCGAGGTCTTTGACGCGGGGTGGGATGAAGGGCCCGAGGAAAAGGAGCGGGAACAAGACGACACAGAGTCTGTTGTGCCTAAGGCTTGATTCTGCCCGCTAGCTTACCTTTTCGAGTGATTCAGCGTACAAACAGTTCAAGGCAAGAGCGTGAGTTTGTGAAAACGTTCTCTAAAAGCTGGCCCCGAAGAGGGGCATGGAGAAGTTCTAGCGAATCGAATAAATCGCTTGTGTGCTATCGAATTTGTCGATATGAAAGCTGAGTTGCTCGCGACACAAAATCGGGCTCCGTCCGGAGAGACGGTTTCAAATGGTTTGTACATCGGCATTCATGCCAAGCAACTCGGCGAGAGCATTCACCTCGCGGCTGCCTGGATTCGAATCCCTACAGACCAGATTAAGACGCACCTCTCTGGCGCCGCCAACTGGCATGCGGAGCGCAAGAAACTCGCCGCTTTCCAAAAATGCTTGAATGCGATATTCCGGCAGCCAACCGAAGCAGAGTCCGCTTCGAACAGCATCGATCGCAGTTTCGATCGTACCCACGGGAAGGACTCGCTGCGCCGGACTACTTGGTTGGCGTTTAGCGTTGCTTGAGCCCCCTCCTTCAATCACGACGAGCATGTGCCGCATCATGTCGATGCGGGAGACCTGACGCTTAAGCGAATGAAGTGGATGATCCCGGTGGGCGATCGCTTTCATTCTGATATGGAGGATCGGCTTCACGAAATACTCGCGCGACATGAGCCCAACCACACAGAGATGAGCATTGTGTGCAGAAAACTCGGAATCCGCCGTGAGGAAGGGAGCCTGACGGAGGTTCTGATGGACATAAGGAAAACGCCGGGAGAATTCCGCAAGAGCGACAAAGAGCCTCTCATTCGGGAATATGCTATCGATCGACAGGGCGATCTCCGATTGGCCGCCCGACGCGAGTAAGAGAGCCCTCTGCTCGAGCTGATGAAATCCTGCCAAATGAGGTTCGGCATCGGCAAGCAATACGCGCCCCGCCTCCGTCAAATGGGCTCTTCTCCCTTTCTGCTCAAACAGCTTTATCCCAATCTGTTCCTGAAGTCGAGAGATCGCATAGCTAATGGTCGACTGCGAGCGATTCAGCTGTTTCGCAGCCGGGGCGAAGCCGCCTAACTGAACGACGGCTTGCAAGATTTGCCATTCATCAAGGGTCGTAATCATCACTAGAGAATATATCTAATAAATCGATATAGTCTTTGGAAAAAATACCACTTTTCTTTCGCTACCCCGGGAGCATAGTATTTGCGTGTTCAGTTGTTCGTCTGTGATGAGACGCTTTAGGAGCCAGTGGGTAAACGCTTACCGATTGGGTCAGTTCTATGGCCCCGGGCAGAAACAACTTTCAAAGGCAAGCGCAGAAGACGGAGCCGAAGCAAGCTCGCATTCAAGGAAAGGGCGATATCGGACAACCGGCCGCAAGCGCTGGTCCAGATCGTACCGGGTTTCGATCGCTGCGAAGGAGCGATTGACAGTGTGAGGCCGGAACCCGCTCTCAGCGGGACTTAACTGTTGGCCGGAAAAAAGAGTCAGATTCTTCGGGCTATCGGAGGAATGAAGGGACCAGGAGACAAGTTGAATGTCCGGCGGCTTCTAGGGGCATTGTTTATTGTAGGTGTCGACGCCCACCGGACGTTGTGAGAGATCATCCCGAGATATCCAGTCGGCCTCCACCGCCGGCAGAATTCAGCTTCCCCTATCACTTACGAGTTTTCAGGACATGATTGCTCAGTGAATGACCCCAGTTTGATAGAGAGTAATAGTTTAAACGTGCTTCGCAGGTGTGGTCGTCAGGCGCTTGCAAATCGCTTTACTTGCATCTAGGATGCTAACCGAACGCACCGGAGCTCCCCCAATGAGTTTAGAAGTTGTCACGGTGATGCACCCCAAGAAGGCCTTTAACGAAGTTGAGAGGCAGCGAGAGGAATTGGTGAGCCGCGTGGCCTCCAGCGTCACCTTTGAAAAATCGCCGCGCCTTCGAGCGTTCTTTCTTCATGTGTGTCGATGCGCGATCGAGGATAAATCCGAAGAGGCAACTGAACAGCAGATCGGAATTTACGTCTTTGGCCGACAGCCGAGCTACAACCCAAATGATGACAATATTGTTCGATCGCAGGCCCGGCAGCTGCGAATGAAATTGGAGCACCATTTCGTCAACGAGGGCAAGGACGAGCCTGTCATCATCACGATTCCGAAGGGCCAATACCTGCCTGTCTTTGAGGCTCGTTTCAAAGAACCGCAAGCACAGCCTGTGGTCCTTCTTCCAGCAAAGGCCAAACCTCGCCGATTGAGCTATGTTCTTATCGGGTTGGCAGTGCTGTTCGGTCTAGGATTCGCGTGGCTTGGCTACCGGTGGTTTGAGTCGCGGCACGCCACTCTGCCAACGTACGACATTCCGATAGCTTCAGTTTCCCAGCCAGCGCAAAACGAGGCGGAGCCGCAAGCGAAGAGTGGACGAGTCGCATTGGCCGCTAACGTCGGGGATATCCGTATCGCCGCCGGTCACACGGGCGCCAGTTATGTAGACCTGTGGGGTCGTCGGTGGGAATCCGATCGTTACTACACAGGAGGCGTTTCAAAGCCCGGACCTCTGCATTTCTTCCCTCCGGTGGCTGACGAAGGTTTATACAAGTCAATCCGAGAGGCGGTTTCGGACGGGAATATGGTTCCGCAATCGCAGCGTGAGTTCCGTTACGACATCCCGGTATCTCCCGGTGTGTACGAACTGAGGCTTTATTTCGCCGATCCTCTTAGGCAGCCCGAGGTGGACCAGAAGGAAAGCGCACAAAATAAACGCCACTTTCAAGTCGACCTGAATGATCGTCCTTTGTTAGTGGATTTCGATCCAATTTCCGACGCGGGTTCAGCGGCAGTTGACATTCGCGTGTTCAAAGATGTGCGTCCGGCGGCGGATGGCAAGGTGCACCTCGTCTTCCGGACGCTATGGGGAAGGGCATTTGTGAGTGCACTGGAACTAACTCCTGGCACACCTGGAAAACTTGAGCCGATCCGGATTAGTGCTCGGCAAGCGGATTTTGTAGATGCGAATGGCGAACGGTGGAGTGGGGACAAGTACTACATCGACGGGCGCTCCTGGACGTACGATAATCCTGAGGCGGGACCCAGAGTTCCAGCCCTGTACACCGGAGAGCGGCACGGGAATTTCAGCTACGCGATTCCCGTCGTACCTGGAAGCTATACAGTAAAGCTCCATTTTCTCGACTCGTTCTTCAGTCCTTCGATTCCGGCTGCAAACTGCCACGGCGTGGGTTGCAGAGTCTTTGACGTCACTTGCAACGGTGTCATGCTGCTTCACGATTTTGATATTAATCAAGCCGCGTCTGGGGCATTTCAGCCTGTAGTTCGCGAATTCCACGGCCTGCGTCCCAACGGTCAAGGAAAATTACTACTGTCGTTCTCGCCGAGGGTCAATTACGCAGAAATACGGGCCATAGAAGTCATTGACGAAGGGAAGTAGAGAAAACGTCGTTAGCTTCACGTGGGAATGGGATCCCTTACGCCGATCTCTGCTCCTTCTATCTATACACAATCGGAAAAAAACCGGTGCGGGTAGGTTGAACTCATTGCTTTCAGCGACCTACAGCTCGATTCTGTAGCGCAGGTGTGGGCTCTTTCTCGGCTAACTCTCCTCACTCTGCCCTTACGAACATTGCTTGACGTGCCGCCGGGTGCAATTCATATGCGCTAGCAGCAAATGGGTTTTGGAAAGACACCCTGGATTATGGCATGACACCTGAGCGGCGGCGATCTTCGTCTATTCTTCCCGTGATTCACGGTGCATTCCACGTGGTTACACCGTGAATCCCCTTCACAGGCGTAACTCTAGCTAATTAAGTTCTGGCGGTAATGAGAATAGAACTTGAGACAACACCAGAGCAGAATCCGTCGCGTCGGTCGGGGGGGCCGTCATGCGCGCGTAGTTGTCTTGAAGCTTCTGACCAAGAACCGCATTTTAGGAGGACACAGTGAAAGCGCTCACATTTGGAAAACGCATCTATCACATTCTTATTGTGCCCGTATTGCTAATTCTCGGGTTTGTTTTGCTAGGCACAGGAGCGTATGGCCAGGAAACCGCCAGCATTGTAGGAACGGTCACGGACCCTTCGGGCGCCGTTGTACAAAACGCCAAAATCACGATTACGGATCTGGACACAGGATCTGTCCATACGACAACGTCCAACACTACTGGTAACTATGCCGCTCACGAACTTCCCATCGGACAATACCAGGTCCAGGCAGAAGCCGCCGGCTTCAAAACGTACGAGCGGAAGGACGTCACACTGAACGTTGGTGACACGATTCGCATCGACGCCTCGCTCCAAATCGGTAGTTCGGAGCAAAACGTCACCGTTGAGGCCGCCGCAATCCAAGTTCAGGCGGACACAAACGATGTAAGCCAAACAATCAGCAGCAATCAGATTGAAAATCTCGCCACGAACGGACGCAACGTGCTCCAGCTAACGACCCTGGTACCCGGTGCGGCATCCAATATGCCGGATTTCGATTCCCCCGGCGCACAGTTCCAGAACAGGACCATTCAGTTCAATGGCATGCGGTCAGACGACAACAACTGGCTCATCGATGGTGGTGAGGCTTATGATCGCGGCGGTGGCGGCATTCTGCTGGTTTCGCCTTCGCAGGATGCTCTCCAGGAATTTACCGTCTCGACTAGTAACTACGCTGCTGACCTGGGTAACTCATCCGGCGGCATGATCAGCATGGCTGTCAAAAGTGGCACAAAGAAGTTCCACGCTAGCGCCTGGGAGTATGACCGCAACGACGCCCTGGACGCTTACTCCTATTTCTCGAAACAGGCCACGCCTGCCACAAAACCGGAACTCCGTTACAACGCGTTCGGATTCAATGGCGGCGGACCAGTGGAGTTCAAGTCCGGTAGGCCCAAGACATTCTTCTTCTATAACATGGAGTGGCGCAGGGAGATAAACGGCGGCAGCATACACAACCTGGTGCCGACGGCGGCAAATTTTGGCTTCGGCTCCTCCGGCACGACTGTAACCAACTCTCCAAATCTGACCGGCGAGGTCCCAACGGGGGGGGCCGTCTATGTTCCCAAGACAACGGACCCGACGGCGATCGCAAAGTTCGCTGCCGATGGGCTAACTCCCGGCCAGGCTTTCCCCAATAACATCATTCCGCTGAATCTTGTGGATCCAAGCGCCAAAGCCTACCTTGCGGCCGGTTATATGCTGCCGCCTAACACGAGCGATGGGAAGTACTTCTTTTCGGCGGCAAACACCGACACGTATTACCGAGAGGAGATCGCTCGCGTCGATCATCAGTTCAACGAGAAATTCGCCATCTTCGGCCACCTGATCTACGATTCGCTCAGTCAGGGAGCACCCACTGTGGCCTGGAGTGGAAACACTTATCCCACGATCGGGTCGCTTGAAAGCGTTCCTTCCTGGGCTGCTGTTCTCCATGCCACATATAACATCAGCCCGAATCTACTGAATGAGGCTGCATACAACGAGAATGGCAACAACATTCTTATTACCAATACCGGCGCCTGGCACACACCCACCGGTTTCAATACGACGCCGCTCTTTGCTTCGGCCAACACGATCGATAAGGTTCCGGGAATCGATTTCAGTGGCGGCCAGATCGGTGTAAGCATGGACAACGGGAACTGGCCATGGACCAATACGTGGCGCAGTAACCAGTGGAAGGACGATCTCTCCTGGATCCATGGCGCGCACAACTTCAAGTTTGGTTTTGGATGGTTGCATGGGCATAAGAACCAGGAGATCTTCACGGACACCGCCGGAACTTACCATTTCTACGGCGAAGCCACCGGATGCTCCGGCCCTCCGAATTGCACAACCCCTGCCACCGGCGTCGGGCTTGCGGACTTCCTGCTGGGCGATGCGAACGATTTCGGCCAGGCGGAGACGCAGGATTCAGTCTCCATCTCGTTTAATACGATCGACGCCTATGCTATAGACGATTGGCGCATCTCCCATCGGCTGACGCTCAATCTAGGTCTCCGTTGGGAAGCCCTGCCGCATGCGTTTGACACCAACGACCGCATGTCGAATTTCTACCCCAACCTTTGGAATCCGGCCAATGCTGCGCAGTTCACTTCTCCGACTAGCGGAGCGTTGAATACCAATGGCCCGGGATTCACCACAGTTCCGGGCATTAAACTTTCGAACGTTCCGTTCTATCTGAATGGGATTGGCCTTTCGGGACGGAACGGAATTCCGCAGGGTCTGACGGACAACCACTATGCCAATTTCGCTCCGCGCATCGGCTTTGCCTATGACATGTTCGGAAATGGGAAGACGGTTCTACGGGTCGGGACAGGGATCTTCTACGAACGCAATGCAGGCAACGAAGAGTACAACATGGGCGCAAACGTGCCCTTCAGCAACAGTGCCACAACCAATGCCCCATACATGGATACACCCACGACAAGCTGGGTAAATGGTACAAGCGCCGGACAGTCACCCACCACTCCGCAAGGCTTCACGGGTGTAGAGAAGACTCTCCCGATCACGATGGTGTATCAGTACAGCCTTGGGATCCAGCAACAACTGCGGAGCAACATGGTGGCGACCCTTGGTTACGTGGGCAATAACTCCGATCACCTGTCGCAGACACAGGACATCAACACTTTGCCGGCGAGCGATATTGCTGATCGCACGAATGTTTGCGGCAGTGCTTGCGGCGGCGCCGCCGGGACCAATGCCAACTACTATCGGCAGTATGTGGGCTTTGCCGGAATCAACCTGGTCGAAGATGAAGGAAACGCTCACTACGCTGGGCTGCAAGGAACCTTACGGGCGACCACGTGGAAGAACCTGTCGCTCGGTGCAGCGTACACCTACTCGCACACCTGGGATGTAATCGATGCACAGCTCTTTAACAACATCGATGATCCGATGAACCCGCGCTACTCGTTCGGGACATCCGGTTTTGATCGCAGGCATATCGGAGTTGTCAATTTCGATTACGACCTGCCGATCTTCCAGCATTCGCGCGGGCTCGCTAACAGCCTGCTAGGCGGATGGACGATCTCCGGCGTGACGCTCATGGAGTCTGGAAACCCATTGAGCATCAACGCCGGCAATCAAGGAACCCTAGGCTTCGGCGGCGACACCAACAACCATGCGGACGCGGTAGGGAAGGTCACCTATCCTCATACTGCGGCCCAATGGTTCAACCCGGCGGGAGCGTTCGCTCAGCCGGCTGTGCTGACCTGGGGCGATGCGCCGAAGAACAGCGTGAAGGGACCCGGGCGCGACAACTGGAACCTGTCTTTGTTCAAAGACTTCCACATCAAGGAAAAATCTGGAATCCAGTTCAAGGCAGAGACCTTCAACACCTTCAACCATACGCAATTCACCGGAGTAAATACCGGGGTCCTCAATGGCACCCCCGGCACCGGTGCCAGCGCGTATAACAATACCGCAGGAGCAATCACAGCCGTGGCTGATCCGCGGGTCTTCCAACTCGGTGCGAAGGCTTATTTCTAATCGATCGCGCTGATATCCCCGCCCTGGCGCGCGGGCCGGTCATTGACCCGACTCCTGCGCCAGGGACTTCTCCCAGTCCCGGGCCAAGGCACACAGAGCTGTTCCTGCATCGCTGGGAGCTCCGATCAATAAGAGAAAGGACTGACGGAATAGCGTTATCTGACGTGGCTGCGCGCCCAGCTTCGAGAGTTCAGCTAGCGCTTGCGTAACCGCTCCTAACTAAAAGAGAGGGGCGCATGCTGTCACCTTATTGCGCAACGCGCACTCGGTGAGAGTGTTGCGATCGGGCTATTTGATGTCAAGGAGAAGCTAAGCATCAAGCCTGCATTGTTCTCGCTTAATCGTACGGCGCAAGGGTCTGCTCGCGTGCCGGAATAGGACGATAAGTGCGAGATCGGCGCATGCTGGGAAGATAACTAATCGCTCATTCACCTCGTCGCGCCAACGAGCATAAGCAACCATCCTGGCGAAGATCCATCACGCGCTCGAATTGTGCACAAGAACGGTTGTGTGCAGTCTGGCCCTCCTCCCCACCACACAGCACAAGGAGTAACTCCAACATGAAAATCAGAACTGTTCTTGCAGCGATATCGGCGCTGCTTATCCCTACCGCCATGGCCAGCGCTCAAACCGCAGCCGACATCAACTTCAATACGACGTACCAAACGATCCGCGGATACGGTACCTCGACGGCTTGGCAGCCGGTGCTGAACTCGACACAGGCCAATAACCTCTTTGGTACAGGCCCAGGACAAATTGGACTCACGATCCTGCGATCCCGTATCGATCCCAGCTCCACCACTGGGGGCTCGAACTGGGCTACTGAACGGTCCAATGCGCAACAGGCGCAGTCCATCAATTCGCAGGTGATTGTTTTCGCCACCCCCTGGACTCCACCGGCCGTCTGGAAGAGTAATGGCAGTGTCGACGATGGTTCACTGCTGACGGCCGACTACGACAACTTCGCTAACTATCTGAACGAATTCATTGCTTATGAGAAGGCCGGCGGAGTGAATCTCTACGCCATCTCTGTGCAGAATGAGCCGGATTTCCTTCCTGACTACGAGTCTTGCGGGTACACGGGCGCGCAGATGGATGCGTGGATAGCGCAGGAAGGCGGCAAGATCAACACGAAGCTCATGATGCCGGAGTCGGATAGTTTCAATCTGGATGAGTCCGATCCTACGCTGGACGATGCCAATGCGGTTGGCTTTGTATCGATCGTGGCCGGTCACACGTACGGAGTAAATCCGTTCTATTACACCAATGCCAAGAATCATGGCAAAGATGTATGGATGACCGAAACCACCTATACGCCGGCGGCCGGATCCTCCGCCCAGCCGACTATCAGCGATGCCATTTCGGCAGCCGAGCTCTATCACCAGTCGATGGCTGTGGCTCAGTACAACGCCTATGTCTATTGGTGGACACCTCTGTTGTTGAACGGAAATAGCCCGAATTACTATGCCTATGCTCTGGGCCAGTACTCGAAGTTCGTGAGACCGGGTTATGTAATGACCGGAGCTAACAACAATCCAACTTCCGGGGTCTACGTCACCTCCTACAAGGGGAATAACAATTACGTAATTGTGGCGGTCAACGCGAACAGCGGCTCCTCTGACATTTCATTTCCGATCACGGGTGCGACATTGACCTCGGTAACGCCGTATCAGACTTCGGCTTCCAACCAGTTGGCGGAGCTCAGCGCAGTCAGCGTGTCGAACGATACATTCACCTACTCGCTGCCGGGGCAGAGCATCACCACTTTTGTTGGAACGGGCTCCGCCGGCACACCCGGCTTTACACTGTCTCCTTCGGCTTCGACGCTCTCTGTAACACAGGGCAGCACCGCGACCGACAGTGTAACTGTGACGCCCGAAAACGGATTCGCTGGAAGTGTCTCGTTTGCGGCGACGGGCCTTCCCAGCGGCGTAACGGCTTCGTTCAGCCCGACGTCTTCGGCAACTTCCAGCGTTCTCACGCTGACAGCCAGCAGCACCGCTACAACCGGCGGACCGGTTACGATCATGATCACTGGTACCTCCGGCAGCACGACGGCAAGCACCACCATCGCGCTCACAGTGAATGCGAAGACGACGTCGGGTTTCTCTCTCAACCCTTCAGCGCCCTCTTTATCTGTTAACCAGGGGGCAACTGGAACCGACACAATCACGGTGACGGATACCGGCGGATTCACCGGGAGCGTTGCGTTTGCGGCAACCGGCCTTCCCAGCGGCGTAACTGCTTCGTTCAGCCCGACCTCTTCTGCTACTTCCAGTGTGCTCACTCTGACGGCCGGCAGCACGGCCACCACCGGGGCCTTCACGGTGACCATCACCGGGACCTCTGGGAGCACGACGGCAAGCACCACCTTCACTCTTGCAGTTGGTTCCAGCGGCGGAGGCGCGTGCACAGTGGACTACACGATTTCGCCGCAAAACTCGAGCCAATTCGGAGCGAGCATCACCATCAAGAACGGTGGAACGACCACGCTAAGTAACTGGGTGTTGACCTGGACTTTCGCGAACGGACAGACCATCGCCAGTTCATGGAATGGAGCGGCAACACAAAGCGGCGCGAATGTGACGGTGAGTGAACAATCCGGCCAATCGTGGGAGAACATTCCTGCGAGTGGAAGCTACTCCGGGTTCGGCTTCAACGGAACGTGGAACGGCATAACCAACGCTGTTCCTGCGGCCTTCTCGCTGAATGGAACAGCCTGCACGGTTAACTAACAACTTGCGCAACGAAATAGTTGCCACAACCGTAAGGTGGCGGAGCGGATCTCATGATCTGCTCCGTCTCGTTTCCAGGAGCCTCACCATGAAGCCTCTCGCTCAGCTTACAATCGCACTCTGCGGCTTGCTCTCTCTCAGCGGTTTCGGAGCATCGGCGCTCGCACAAAGCATTCCAACCTCGTATTCATGGACATCGACTGGTCCGATCATCAGCGCGAAGTCCGACTCCACGCACAACATCATCGCGGTCAAGGATCCATCGGCTGTCCTTTTTAACGGCCGGTGGGTCATCTACGCCTCCGACGTGAACAGTTCCGGAAGTTATAACATGGAGTACCTTAATGTTGCCTCCGACTGGAGCGATGCCTCCACCGCGACGCCCTACTTCATGGACAACACACCGGGCTTCAGCGGCTATCACACGGCGCCGCAAGTCTTCTATTTTGCCCCTCAAAACAAGTGGTACCTGATCTTCCAGAGCGGCCAGCCGCAGTATTCCACCAACAGCGATCCTACCCAGCCCCAGAACTGGACCACTCCGACGAATTTCTATGCTTCCATGCCCGCGTCGGTTAGCGCCTGGATCGACTTCTGGGTCATTTGCGATTCCGAGAATTGCTACCTGTTCTTTGCCGGCGATAACGGAAACTTCTATCGCGCCTCTACCCCGATAGGCGACTTCCCTAATGGTTTCAACACTCCCGTGATCGTCTATTCGAGTACTGAGTTCAACCTATTCGAGGCCGACAATGTCTATACGGTCGAAGGAACCGGCGAGTATCTGGCAAACGTAGAGTGTCTGGGGCCCAGCGGCCAGCGCTACTTCCGAGCCTTGTGGGCCAGCAACCTTGGCGGGACGTGGCAGGCGCTGGGCAATACTGACAACTTTTCGACGCCATTTTTGGGAGAGGACAACGTCACCTTCAATAGCGGCGTCAGCGCCTGGACCACTTCCTTCAGCAGTGGCGGGATGCTCATCGACGGCGATGACCAAACCGATTCGGTAAACCCGGACAACCTTGTATTTCTCTACCAGGGCGCCAATCCCACGGCGTATGCGAATGATTCGTACGGCATGATTCCCTGGCAACTTGGCCTGGCGACCTCAAAAGCAAACACCGCGACATCCAGCTTCGCGCTTTCGTCTTCGGCTTCGACGCTCTCCGTAACGCAGGGTAGCAGCGCAACCGACACAGTTACCGTGACGCCCGAGAACGGATTCAGTAGCAGTGTTTCGTTTGCCGCAACAGGACTTCCCAGCGGCGTGACGGCTTCGTTCAGTCCAACATCGTCTACGACTTCCAGCGTGCTCACGCTGACAGTCAGCAGCACAGCAACGATTGGTGGACCGGTCACAGTGACGATTACTGGAACCTCCGGCAGCACGACAGCCAGCACCACGGTCTCGCTAACGGTGACAAGCGGTGTTTGTACGCCCGCTACGATCGTGCCTTATATCTCAGTGAATGGAGGCTCAACCTGGACGCAGGAATCCTCGGTGAGCGTGGGTTCGACAACCACGGCGGTCGACCTGGGCCCGCAACCGGCCAGCGGCGGATCATGGAGTTGGAGCGGCCCCAACGGATACACATCCACCTCGCGTCAGATCAACAGCATTCCGCTGAGCACGGGCGTCAACAACTATGTGGCCACGTATACGAATACCAGTTCGTGCAAGAGCACACAGATGTTCACCGTCACGGTAAGCGGGTCGTCGGCTGGCTTTACTCTTAGCCCTTCCGTATCGACTCTGAGCGTCAAGCAGGGCGCGAGCGGAACCGACACGATCACGGTTGCGGATACGGGCGGATTCACCGGCACCGTAGCATTTACCGCGACCGGACTACCGAGCGGCGTAACGGCTGCGTTCAGTCCAACTTCCTCCACAACCTCCAGCGTGCTCACGCTCACGGCCAGCAGCACGGCAACCACGGGCGCCTTCACCGTGACTGTGACCGGAACCTCGGGAAGCACGACGGCAAGCACTACCTTCACGCTTGATGTCACCACTGGCAGCGAAGGCGGTTCTGCCTGCACAGTTGACTATACGATCTCGCCGCAAAACTCCAGTAACTTCGGAGCCAGCGTCACGATCATCAATGGAGGGAGCACCACGTTGAGTAACTGGGTGCTGACCTGGAGTTTTGCCAACGGGCAGACCATCAGCAGTTCATGGAATGGAACCGCAGCGCAAAGCGGCACGAACGTGACGGTGAGTGAACAAGCCGGCCAGACGTGGGAGAACATCCCCGCAGGTGGAAGCTACACCGGATTCGGCTTCAATGGAACGTGGAACAGCACAACCAACGCTATTCCTGCGGCCTTCTCGCTCAATGGAACAGCCTGCACGGTCAACTAACAAAAGATGCGATTGGGATTCCGGGTTCTAAAGTATGTGTGGGGCGGCCAAGATCACCGCTCCACGTGTGCAAGAACGCTTCAGCAATTGACCGAGCTTCCATAATCGATCAATCTGGCGCAGCGTACGCTCGCTCAAGCCAACGTCACCTTAAGCACCGCTGCATAATCAACAGCCGGTTTATACGAGGTCGGAAGCTCCACCCGCAGACCATCGGTATACTGCGTCCAATTGACTCCCTGGCCGGTTCCAAGAAGTTCCAGCTTCGCAACTTTTCCAGGATTAGTTGACGCTGAGAATCCCAAAGATTGGATGGAAAACGGCGTTGTCGGCCAGCCGAGGACGAGGGCGTAGATCGCTGTTTTCGCTTTATTGCGTGTGAAGCGGATATCCTTCTCTCCCAGTTTGCTCACGCTTTCACCCTGGAAGGAACCTGCCTTCACGCTATTGGGTCCTTCTCCGTAGATAGTCCACGGCCGAGTGTCATAGATAGCCTCACCGTTGGTCTGCATCCATGATGTAATGCCGTCGAGCACGGCGATTTCCTTGCTGTCAATCGTTCCGTCAGGACGGCCGGGGACGTTGAGAATGAAAGTGCCATTCTTGCTCACGGTGTCAATCAGCCAATGGATGACATCGCGCGGAGGCAGATACCCGCCATATTCACCCGGCTTGTCGTAGAGGTAGCGAAGATAGTGCCAAGCGCCGATGCAGGTCTCCGACTGCCAGGGATGATTTTTGATCTCGGCCGTCAGCCCTCGCTCGCAATCCGCAACAACAGCTTTGACCAACCGGTCTGGAACATCCTTGCTGTTCAAGACGGCTTCCATCTTGCCGCCGTGTGTCTTCAGGTTCTTGTTATAGAAGTATGCGCCGATATTCATCCCGCCCCATCCCAGTGGCAGCAGCGAATCGTCGAAGTAAAGCAGATCGGGATTGTGCTGGTCGATGAGATCGCGGGTGCGGTCGTAGAAGTTCTTTACATAGGATGTATCGGGCAAGGCCTCAGCAGGGTGCTTTACGCCATAAAGCCGCTGCGGATCCAGACCCTGCCACCACTGGTCCGTCCCGTCGGCTTGTGTAAGACGGCCATCATAGGGAACGCCGGCTTGTGGTCCGGTCTTGGCTGCCCCATGCGAAGGCTGTAACCACCACCAGTTGCGCGCCTGATGCACCGTTACACCGAACCGCAGACCTTGATTTCGCGCCGCCGCGGCCCATGTACCGATGACGTCGCGATGGGGACCGATTATGGCGGCATTCCACGGCTGATGCTTAGAGTCCCAAGCGTCGAAACCGTCATGGTGATTGGCCAACGCGATGAAGATCTTCGCGCCGGCGTTCTTGTAGCGTGTAATCAACTCGTCCGGATTCCAGTTCAATAGAGTCCACTGTGCGCAAAGATCCTTGTACCCAAATCTT
The DNA here is from genome assembly GCA_049514915.1 of Occallatibacter sp. Taxonomy (GTDB): domain Bacteria; phylum Acidobacteriota; class Terriglobia; order Terriglobales; family Acidobacteriaceae; genus Telmatobacter. The sequence goes on from JBEKUP010000047.1 coordinate 25,733, forward strand.
GATGGCGGCCCATAATGATCGAGTTGAAATTTGTATTGCCTCTGATCTTCGATATACATATTGCGTGCGTACCAATCCCCGGCTTCGGCCACGCACTGCGGGCTCCAGTGAGCCCAGATGCCGAACTTGGCGTCCTGGTACCAATCGGGCGCTTCATAGCCGAGCAGTGAATCCCATGTGGGTTTGAACGGACCATCGCCCGCGAGATTGGGGATGGGCGACTCCAGGGGCACATCGTCCCACATTCCGCTCGCGATGTCTTGCGCGGTGGGATTGTAATTCCAGGCCGGCGGTTGCCATGACGCTTCGTCCAGCCGTTCTTCGACAATCTTTCCATCTTTGAATTTGAAGAAGACTCTTCTGTCCGGCGGTAATGCGCAAAACTGAGCGTAGTCCTGCGTGTACCGGTTGAACCCGCTCGGCAAGGCCGGAATGCCATCCTGTGCGTGGGAGGGAACCACTCTCCCCGCCGCAGTGATGGCAAGTAGTCTGCAGAAATCTCGTCTGCGCACGAATCCCCCTTTGGCCTTGCCGCGGTCACTTGACTCGATTCGCGACGAGGTCTTCTTCAGCAAAGTCGCCCACCTTCCGGTGGAGCTTGATCGTGTCGCCGGAGACCCTGCCCGTGTACTTGATCGGAATAGTCTGGCCGTTGAAGTCCAGGCTTTCATCAAATGAAATCTGATCGCCTTTGATGGCGCCGTTGGTGATATCGGTGGTTCCGCGGTCGTTCTTCGCCGTGCCGGTGAGCTTTTCGCCGTCGACCTTGAAGGTGTAGGTGTAATGCTGCTCACCTATCTGCGTGTCGAATGTTGCCTTCCATTGACCGGTCAAATCGGCGGCCCATGCTGTCAGGGCAAGTCCCGTGGCCACTATTGTAAAAGCCACTGTGTTGCGAAGTTTGTTCATTGCGTTCTCCTTTTCGATTGTTGAGTCACGATCACCCAGGTTGTTTCTTGCTAACGCTACTCGGGTAAGTCCACTTGACGATCAATATGGAAATTGCTAGTCACGGTGGGCGCCCTGTGTCCGACTCGCCCTCCGGGCAAATTGCTTACTGGAAGAGCCTGGGTGCGAAGTCTTTCAGGTCGCGGCGCCACGTTTGCCACTCATGCGAGGTTCCTGGCGACTCATAGAAGACGTGCTTGACGTTGGCCTCTGTGAAAGCGTCGTGCAGTTTGACGATGCCGGCGTGCATCTGAACCGGTTCTTCGGTTCCCACGCCGATCCAGAGCAGGTGAACCTTGGTAGCAAAGGCCGCAGGATCAGCGAGAGCGCCATTGAAGGCGGTCTTAAGATCGGGCTTCTCTGCACTGCGCATCATCATCATTCCGCCGGCGCCGCTGAAGCCGCCAATGTAGGAGAACAGGTCGAGGTGATCGAATGTGACCTGGAAGGTCTGCATGCCGCCCATGGAGAGTCCGGCCATGGCGCGATGCTCACGATCGGCAACGGTCCGGAAGTTTGAGTCAATGAACGGAATCAGGGCCTGGGTCAGATCGTCTTCAAAGGTTAGCGACATTTCCTGCATGGCCTTCATCATCTCGGGTGACCCGAAGGGCTTTCCTGTCAGGTCCGGGTCAACATGACCGGCGCGCCGCGCATAGCCGTAGGCCATCACAATGATCATGGGCTTCGAGATTCCGCCGGCGATCAGGTTGTCAAGGATGAAGTTGGCATGGCCTTGCTTGATCCAGCCCGTTTCATCTTCGCCGCCACCGTGCTGAAGATAAAGAGCTGGGTAGCGCATTTTGGTCTGCGTGTCGTATCCAGGCGGCAGATAGATGAGGGCATGCCTCCAGTTCCCGGTAATCTTGGAGAAATACCAGATCTCCCTCACGGCGCCGTGAGGAACATCCTGCGGAAGATAGTAGGTGGCCCCTGGTTCGGGGATCTCGATGCCGCTTGCGTCCCTGCCGCCGCCATAGAAAGCGTGGCTTCCCGCATCGTTCACGTCCACTCCGTCGATGACAAAGTTGTAATAGTGGAATCCGGGAACAAGGGGTGGAGTGGTGGCCGTCCAGAATCCGTCGGAGCCCTTCACCATGTCCAGCTTCGGATTACTCCAGAAGTTGAGTCTCACAGCGGTGGCGTTCGGGGCTTTGATGCGGAACTCGGCTTGGCCCTTGGCATCTACACGGGGGTATTCCGCGCCCCACACATTGGTGGAAGCAGGCAGGAACTCACCGGGAGTTTGTGAACTGCAGTAGCTCGAAAGCAAGAAAAGTGCAATTGCAAGTCTCTTCATTCAATTCTCTCCATCTCGCACCCCGACCGCGGAACGCTTGCCGCGAAGATCGGCCTGTTAGTCTGGCCCAACCATGACCGGGTGCGCAGCCAGGAATCGTTTTCTGTATCACGCGACTTATGCGGCCAATCGTCGCCTGTTTTCCCGGACAGCGGCATAGTACGCGATTGAGGCAGTCGAAGGATAGTCCATTTTTTCCTCAAGTACATCGATTTATCGCTTGCTCACTGCACCAACGCTTCTGTATAGTCCGGATTCCAGAGAACGTTTACGCTAATTGTCCGTTATTGGGACCGTCGCTCGGAGCGGAGAAGGTCGCTGGCGGCCAACGCGCGGCGCTCTCCCACGGAGGTCGTCGTGAAGTTTGGCGCTGGTACACGGTTCGTCGTTCGAGTCAGTCTGCTTTTTCTGGTCTCGTCTGTGCCTCTTTTGGCGGCAGAAACAGCTCATTTGTCCATCGATGCTTCCAAGACCGGAGCGAAGATCGACCGCAACCTTTTCGGCCAGTTCGCCGAGAATCTGGGACATGGGCTGTACGAGGGCATCTGGGTTGGTCCGGATTCGCCGATCCCAAATACCCGAGGCATCCGAAATGACGTCGTTTCCGCTCTCAGGGAACTGAAAGTGCCGAATGTCCGCTGGCCGGGAGGATGCTTCGCCGACCAGTATCACTGGCGCAAGGGGATCGGGCCGCGCGACCAGCGGCCCGCTACCGTGAACTCGGCATGGGGTGACGTGATCGATACGAATGCCTTCGGCACCGATGAGTTCATGGATTTCATACAGCAGATCGGCAGTACACCTTATGTGTCCATCAATCTCGGGTCCGGTACGCCGCAAGAGGCCGCCGAGTGGCTTGAGTATATGACCGCCGCAGCGCCCACAGCACTTGCCAAGGAGCGTGCGGCAAATGGTCATCCCGAACCCTACAAAGTGGGATTCCTGGGCATCGGTAACGAAAGCTGGGACTGCGGCGGCGCGATGACTCCCGGCTACTATGTGAGCCTGATGAAGGTGTACAGCCGTTTTGTGCTCAACATGAATCCTGCGCAGCGGGGCAAGGACCAGATGCTGAAGATTGCCGTGGGTCCTGGCACGCCGGACACCGAGTGGACTGACGCCGTGATGAAAGCCTGGAAGAAGCACACGTGGGCCTGGGACATCAATGGTGTCTCGCTGCACTGGTATACCGTTCCCAACGGCTGGCCACCATCAACGCCCTCCGAGAATTTCGGACTGGACGACTATGCGAAGAGTCTTAAATCGACACTTTTTATGGACGAGTTCCTGCGAAAGCAGGAGGCTGTAGTGGACAAATATGACCCAGAGAAGAAAGTGACTTTGAGCGTGGATGAGTGGGGTGCCTGGCACGCTCCGCTGCCCGGCTCAAATCCCGCATTTCTGGTTCAGCAGAACAGCGTTCGAGATGCCATTCTCGCCTCGCTCAATCTGAACATCTTCGCCCGTCACGCCGACCGTGTCCGCATGGCTAACATTGCTCAGATGATTAATGTGCTTCAGGCGATGATCCTTACGGACAAGGAAAAGATGGTTCTCACGCCAACCTACTACGTCTTCAAGATGTATGTCCCATTTCAGGACGCTACCTTCATTCCAGTTGCCTTTGATGCGGGTTCCTACATACACGGTGGCGTATCCTTGCCGCGCGTCGACGCCATAGCCGCGAAAGCATCGGACGGAAGGCTATTGATTGAAATCACCAACATCGACGCGGAAACCCCCGTCGCCATTGATGCAGATGTGACCGGCTTCAAGGCAAAGTCAGCCAGGGCAGAAACATTAACTGCCCCCACAGTCGACGGTATCAATACATTCGAATCCCCGGATACAGTTAGGCCGAAGCAGACAGCAGTGAAGCTACAGGAAGGCAAGATCTCGCTGACTGTTGAACCAAGATCAGTCACAGTTGTTTCGATCGAACAGTAGCCACGAGCCGGAGAATATGCTGTCATGCACTCGTTCAAAAAGATCGTAGCCCCAAAGACACTCTCATTGACTCTCGGATTTCTCTTTGTTTCTTTGTCAACCTCGCCGGGTCCCGTACTGTCACAGGCACCCACGGTCAATGCCACTATCGACACGACCAAGACTGGCGCGCCCATCTCGAAGTACATCTATGGTCAGTTCCTCGAGCACGGCGGTGATATCGTAAACACCGGCGTGTGGTCTGAGATGCTCGTGGATCGGAAGTTCTATTACCCGGTGGCCGCTAACGCGCCCACGCCACCGCCGGTGATGGGCAATGCGGGTGGGAATCCGCGCTTCAATCGCATTCCTACGCGTTGGTGGGCTCCCAGAGGGGGCGACGGGGTCGTCATCATGGACACCAACGCGGCTTATACCGGGGACCATACACCGTTGGTCAAGCTCGATGCAAAAGAGCCGCACGGTATCAGCCAATCGGGTATCGCAGTTCGCAAAGGCAAGTCCTATTCGGGGCGCATCGTGCTGGCCGGCTCCCCAGGCGCGGTGGTCAAAGTGACGCTCAGCTGGGGTAAGGAAGCCGCCGATCGTCAGACCGTTACCCTGCATACGCTTGGCGCGGCTTACCGGAGGTTCCCGCTTCGCTACACTGCCGCAGCCGACACCGATGACGCAACTCTCGAAATAACTGGTACCGGAACTGGCTCCTTTCATGTTGGTACGATCTCACTGATGCCGGCCGACAACATGGAAGGTTTTCGCCCGGAGGTCATTGCCGCGTTGAAGCAATTGCGCTTTGGCGTTCTCCGTTTTCCGGGCGGCAATTTCGTCTCCTCTTATGAGTGGCGCTACGGTGTGGGCGATATCGACAAGCGCCCGCCGATCTTCGATCCCGTGTGGCACGCGGTGCAGCCGAACGACGTTGGCACTGATGAGTTCCTCACACTATGCCGGTTGCTCGGTGTCGATCCTTACATCACTGTCAATGCGGGCTTTGGAGATGCATGGTCTGCGCGCGAACTGGTCGAATACACCAACGGAGCCGCCAGCACGCCCATGGGCAAATGGCGCGCCGCAAACGGACATCCACAGCCCTACAATGTGAAGCTATGGGGTGTCGGCAACGAGCCATGGGGTGACTACCAGATGGGCTCCATGTCGCTTCCGCAATTTGAGTTGAAGCACAATCTCTTCGCAAGGGAAATGAAGAAAGTCGATCCGTCCATCAAGCTCATCGCTGGCGGCGCCATGCCAGATGTGATGGAGGGTGCGGACCAAGCCAGACGCATCAACGGCCAGTATGTTCCCGACTATCTTTCGGCAGCCGACTGGACCGGTCAAATGCTGCTCAATTGTCTCGACAACATCGACATGGTGAGCGAGCATTACTACGCGTCCGGCACGCAACATACCGACATGAAGCTGCAGAAGAAGGTACCTATCGATCCTCCTCTGTCGTTCATAGAGTGGCAACGCGCGCCGGCAGTCCAGGTCCGCGCTAAATATGAGCACTACGAGGAATATCTGAAGCGCATTCCTGCGCTCCGCGCGAAGCCTGTTCCCATCGCCATAGATGAGTGGGCCTACTTTGGCGGGGTGCCGAACTCTTATAAAACCGTGCCCGCGTACGCATGGGCCTTTCACGAGATGTTTCGCCACTCCGATGTTTTTCAGTTGGGAGCTCTCACCTTCGCGACGGCAACGATGAGTTCCAACCGCACCGAATCCATATTGAACCCCACTGGAATGCTCTTCAAGATGTACCGAGATCACTTTGGCACTGTCCCCGTAGAGGTGACGGGAGACTCGCCGCAGCCGAAGCCGACGTTTCCCGCGGGGGGCGATCAACCTGCGGTGAATCCCGGGAGCGACACTTATCCGCTGGATCTGAGCGCCGCGCTGAGTGAAGATCGCAAGACCCTCGCCATGGCAGTGCTCAATCCATCCGACTCCGAACAAAGCATCAGGATCGTGATCAGCGGAGCGAAGCTCGCGGGCGCGGGAAAACTTTATCGCATGGCTCCGGACTCCATCAACGCAACGGTGCAAGTGGACAAGAAGCCTGAAGTTCAGGTGGAAGAACAGACGCTGGGCGCGTTACCCGATACCATTACCGTGCGCCCGTTTAGTGTCAACATCTATTCATATCCTGTGCAATAACCGAATTGTCGAAAGGGTCCAGATGAAACTAGACAAGCTCTTCATTCCCTGCGCAATTGCCTTGTTTATGGCGCCGGGAGTAGTACTCACAGCTCAGGTGCAGACGATTGTGCCCGATCCGGTTCCGGGCGCGAGGCCGGTTGCGGTGGAGCGCATCAAGATTCATGGCGACGCGCTCGAAGGCAACCTGGAAGGTGATGCTGTTGACCGCGATGCGATTGTGTTCCTGCCGGCTAGTTACGAGAAGGACAAGAAGAGGCGCTACCCGGTTGTCTACGCGCTGCATGGCTACTCTATTGGCGCCGAGCAGTGGTCGCACGAGATTCATGTGCCGCAGACGATCGAGGGCGCATTCGCAAAAGGGTCGCAGGAGATGATCGTCGTGCTGCCAGATTCCAAGACGATCTACAACGGATCGATGTATTCGAGTTCCGTGACAACGGGCGACTTCGAACGGTACATTTCGCACGATGTGGTTGCATACATGGATGCACACTACCGCACCATTCCGGAGCGCACCAGCCGTGGCCTGGTAGGTCACTCGATGGGCGGCTACGGAGCTTCGCGGATCGGGATGAAGCACTCCGATGTCTTCGGAGCGTTGTACATTATGAGCCCCTGCTGTATGTCGCCGATGGGCGCCGGCGGGCCCGGTCCCTCGGACCGTATGAAAGAAATGGCAATTGCCAACGAGAAGAAGGTTGACGCCGCTAAGTCTCCTTCCGAACTGGCTGCGGCATCGCCCGGATTCGGAGCTGCGCAGTTCGCGACTGCTGCGGCATGGGCTCCCGATCCGAAAAACCCACCGCTTTATTTCGATCTTCCCACAAAAGACGGTGTTCCGGTACCGGAGGTCCAGGCAAAGTACACGGCGAATGCGCCCCTGGTCTTCGTCCACCAGTACATCGGAAATCTGAAGCAGTATCGCGCGATCGCGATGGACGTAGGCGATCAGGACGGCTTGCGCATTGATGCCGGCAAGCTGCATGATGTCTTCGACGCGTACGGAATTGCGAACAGCTTCGAGATCTATCCCGGCACGCACACCAGCGCCGTCGCAGATCGCTTTCAGAATCACGTGATGCCGTTCTTCAGCAAGAATCTCTGCTTCAAGTCAGATTGCCAATAGCAAAATGGGTAGGAGCATCGCCATGATGGATAGATCTCGTCGCACCTTTCTCAAGACGTCTGCGGGCGCTGCCAGCCTCTGCCTGTTTGGCTCTTCGGTCGCCGCTCGGGCTTTGTCTGCCGAGAATTCCGAACACCCCACGGGTAAGCTCGAGCCGTTCCCACTTGCCTCGGTTCGCCTGTCGCCCGGCATATTCCGCGAGCAGGAGGAGATCAACGCACGTTACCTCGACTCGCTCCCGGTTGACCGGCTCCTGCACACATTCCGCATCACCGCCGGCATATCTTCAGAGGCCGCGCCGTACAGAGGTTGGGAAGATCCGACCTGCGAGCTGCGCGGCCATTTCGCCGGCGGGCACTTTCTTTCAGCCTCAGCGCTGGCTTACGCGGGTTCTGCAAATACCGAATTGAAAAATCGCGGGGATCAACTTGTCGCCGGCCTCGCGGCATGCCAGCAGAAGATCGGAACCGGTTATCTGAGCGCATATCCAAGCGAGCTTTTCGAACACCTGGCGCAAGGCAAGCCAGTTTGGGCACCCTTCTACACGTATCACAAGATTATGGCGGGCCTGCTCGACATGTATCTCCTGGCCGGCAATGCAGACGCGCTCAAGGTGGCCGAGGGAATGGGGCAATGGGCGCAGGAATTCATGGGCATCTTCAGCATTGACCAACGCCTCCGCATGTTGCGCACCGAATATGGTGGCATGAACGAAGTGTTGGTGAATCTGGCCGCAGTCACGAAAAAGGACCGCTACATCGACGCTGCCCGCCTTTTCGAGCAGCCTGGCTTTCTTGATCCTCTCGCCTCGCGTCGCGATGAACTTCAGGGTCTGCACGCAAACACGCACGTTCCCAAGATCATTGGCGCGGCTCGTATGTACGAGGTCACGGGCGACCGCCGCTATCGCGCGATTGCCGAATACTTCCTCACTGAAGTTCTCGCTGCCCGCAACTACTCAATCGGCAACACGAGTCTTGACGAACACTGGACCACTGCCGCGGACCAGCTCAATGGCACCTTGGGATGGACGAATGCGGAGTGCTGCGTGGCTTACAACCTGATGAAACTCCAGCGATACGTCTTCAGTTGGACCGCCGAAGCGCGCTGGATGGATGCGTACGAGCGCGCCCTTTTCAACTGCCGGCTCGGTACGCAAGACGCGCAGGGCCTCAAGCAGTATTTCTTCCCACTCGCTGCTGGCTACTGGCGCGCATACAATTCTCCCGAGGAATCGTTCTGGTGCTGCACCGGCACCGGGGCCGAAGAATTTGCCAAGTTTGGTGACTCGATCTATTTCCGCCGCGGTGGCGACCTTTACGTCAATCAATTCGTCGCCTCCACGCTCGATTGGAAAGAAGAAGGACTCGTCGTCGAGCAGGCCACTCAGTTCCCACGGGAGCAAGGCACGACGCTCAAAATAAAATCCACGCGTCCCGCCGCACGCACTATCCACCTGCGCATTCCCCATTGGACGACCGAAGATGCGCACGTGAAGATTAACGGGCGACCAACCGAAGTGATGGCCGATCCTGGATCGTACCTGGCTATTCGAAGGACATGGCAGGACGGGGACACAATTGCTATCAGCTTGCCAATGGAGCTTCGTCAGGAGCCGCTGCCAGGCGATGACTCTATCACTGCCGCCTTCTACGGGCCGCTCGTACTCGCGGCCGATCTTGGCGCAGCTCCAACCGACGAATCATTCCGCATTATCCACAGCGGAAACACTGTGCCTAAGAACCTGCCTGCCGCAGACCCATTGCCGAAAGTCGCCGCAGAGCCAGAAGGCAAAACAGAACAGTGGATTGCAGTCGACTCGAAAGAGAATCTGCGCTTCACCTCAGCGGGGGAGAGCGGAAAGCACCCAGTGATGCCTGTGTATGAAATTGACGATCAGCGATACTCCGTGTACTGGCAATTGCAGAGCCCGAAGAAGCAGAGCCAGGGTTAGCGCTTGCCTGGAAGGGTGAAGACTCACATTCACCCAGGCCAATGCTGAAATTGGTGGACTTCATTGAGAAGGAAAGCCGCTATGAAGAAATCGAACCTGTTCCTGCTCGCGATGATCCCGATGTGCATTGCTGCTGTCGCGCGAGCAGAGTCGGCGGGGTCCTGCGCAGACCTCGTCAATCTGAAGATTGACGGCGTTGAGGTTTTGAAAGGAGCACCTGTTCCAGCAGGAACCTCAATCTTGCCTCCTTATCCCGGCGCTCCGAGCATTGGTCCGTTGCCTGCTCATTGTCGCGTAGACGGTGTTATGCATCGTCGCAAGGGTGCAGATGGCGAGGAGTTTGGGATCGGGTTCGCGGTTACGCTGCCGGAAAAGGATGCCTGGAACGGCGACTTCATGATGCAGGGCGGAGGCGGCGGTAATGGCACGGTCGCCTATCCAGTTGGCGCTTCGTATTCCGGCGAGAAGCCGGCACTCGTGCAAGGATTCGCGGTGGCGAGCACGGACACCGGACACAAGGCCAAAAGTGGCGGGTTTGATTTCTCATTCATGCGCGATCAACAGGCTTCCCTGGATTTTGCCTTCCAGGGCAACGCCGAAGTCGCGGGAGTGGCAAAGCAGATCATCGCGCATTATTATGCGAAGCCAGCGTCGTACTCCTATTTCGTTGGCTGCTCGACCGGCGGGCGCGAAGGGATGATTCTTTCGCAGCGCTATCCCACGGTATTCAATGGGATCGTCTCTGGTGATCCAGCAATGCGCACCGGACTATCAAACATCGCAATAAGCAAGTGGATACCGGTGGCCTACAACCAAGCAGCGCCTAAAGATGAGACGGGCAAGCCGCAGATTGAGAAATTCCTCTCCACAAGCGAACGAAAGCTGTTCATGGATTCGCTGATGAATACCTGCGATGCACGAGATGGCGTTGCGGATGGGATGATCTTTGATCCGATGGGATGCGACTTCGATCCCGCTGTCCTGGCGTGCAAAGCCGGCCAGAACGGGGGGTGCATTGCACCGGAAAAAGTTGGAGCTATCAAGAAGGCGTTTGCGGGACCGAAGAACAAATACGGAACCCAAGTCTATCCAGGCTTCTTATATGATGCGGGCATTGCTGCCACAGGCTTTGTGCCGGGGTTGCTGGCAATGGGTAAGAACGGACTCTTTGGGCCATATCCAACGGCAACGGAGATCGACGTCGACAAGGAGGCGCTACATGCAAGCGATCCGCTTGTGGAGCCCGCGTCAACAAATTTATCGACCTTCTCGGGTAGTGGCGGCAAGCTTATCTTCTTTCATGGCGACAGTGATCCGTGGTTCTCGCCGCTCGACACGCTCGGTTACTACCAATCATTGGGTCCGGCAAACGGGGGAGCCGACAAGGTGGCGGAATGGAGCCGGCTTTTCCTGGTACCGGGAATGGCCCACTGCGGTGGCGGCCCAGCGCTCGACCATTTCAACATGTTGGGTGCCGTCGTGAACTGGGTGGAGAAGGGAACCGCGCCTGATGAAGTGATCGCGACAGGACAGGCGTTCCCTGGACGCAGCCGTCCGCTTTGCGCCTATCCTAAACACGCCCAGTACAAAGGGAGCGGAGATAGCGAAGATGAGCGGAACTTCAACTGCAAGTGAGGGCGAAAACCATAGCAATTCCCGCTTCGTTAAGAGAGCCTTCTTTAAGAAAGCAAAGGTCTAGGCTCATTTCGATTCTAGGGCGGTTCTCATTCTTAACCTGATTTTCGTATTCTGCAGACGCAGAAATCTCACTTCATGCTGGTCCGGCGCCGCATCGTCGAGATAATTTCAATCGGGCTTACCGGGCGCCGGGCCAATCTATCTCCAATGACCGACGCTGCCGTCGTCTGTCGCTGTCTTGCAGCTGTGGCACACATGGCACAGCGAATGCCAGTTAGAGCCGTCCCAGAAGCGCTCGTCGTTTGGCTTGCACGGGTCAAAGATGGCCGACGTCTGTCGCCAGCGTGACAATGCCTTCATGCCGATTACTTGGATTGACGCACAGAGAATGCTTGACGAGGTACGCTCGACGTACTGCTTGCCATCTGCGACCGTACCGTTGCCAGAGCGCTGGTTGGGCCGATGACGACCGTATTGGTCTGTACTTCTGCAACCGGGAAGCGCAATCAACTGCGATTTGGCCTTTTGTAACGCGGGTACTGGCGTGGCGTTGCTGCCGTGAAACACAATTCGGACGCCTTGGGGCATTGCTCGCGCTCAAGTTCGAACGCTGAGGGCCGGGCGAAGAATTCAGAAAAACCTCCACAATGATCGACGGCTGATCGACAACGCCAGACAAACCTTTGACCGCCGTCTTCGTTTCATTCGGCCTAAACAGATCGAATGTCACCTGAAGAGCGCCCAATGCCGGACCCGGATCCGGCCGCCGGTGAGGGACTACCTGAGGAGCCAATACATGTTTAGAATCAATAGATTAGATGGAACGTAAACGCAGATACCATCATAAATGCTATCAAATGTGTTCCGTGACTCACCCTCTCACCCAGGAGCGAACTCTCCCGGTTGCGAAGTGAATTTCTCTGCTTCCTGGTCCTGATCATCCCAATCAGGATTCTCAGCTCGAGTGCCTACGGGTCACACTTCGAGCAGCCAGAATTCGATCCTGTCTGAAACGTTGCAGTCCATATATTAGCCACTAAGATGTAAAATGAGTTTGAGGGGTCAATATATTGACTATTTATCTCAAGACGGTGCGAGAGGTCCAGACCGGAATTGCCGAGCGGTTCAGGGACCGGCGTCTCGCCATGAACCTCACGCAGATAGAACTTGCGGCGCGCTCCGGCGTGACCTTGAGTTCACTCAAGCGATTTGAGCGCGAAGGATTGATCGCGTTGGATTCGCTTCTGGATCTTGCCTTGGTGCTGAATTGCCTCGACGATTTTGACAAGCTGGCTGTGGAAAATCAGCCAATCTCCGCAGCTCAATCGCTGGACGCTTTGCTAGCCAAGCCGAACTTGCGAAGCAGAGCGACGGGTAGAATGGGACGCGCCCATGGCATATAGCCCCACAGAGTTGATTACACTCTATTTGGACGCGCGAAATCAGCGCCGCAAGGTGGGGCGTCTCGCGTTCAAGGACAGGCAGGTGCTTTTCGAGTACGACGCCTCGTTCATCGCTTCAGGCACCGAGATATCGCCGATCAAACTTCCGCTCCGACCTGGCGTGGCCGTTGCCGATACCATGATCTTCGACGGCCTGTTCGGCGTATTCAACGATAGCCTGCCTGACGGATGGGGCCGGCTTTTACTTGACCGCATGGTGGAAAAGCATGGTATTAGTCGCGGCCAATTGAACCCGCTCGACAGGCTGGCCTATGTCGGACGGCACGGCATGGGCGCCCTCAGTTACGAGCCAGAACTGGGACCAAACAATACCGACAATGCTCCGCTGGCGCTCGACAAACTCGCCGAGGAATCTGCGGCGGTGCTGGCTGGGGCAAATGAAGAGGTGTTCGAAGAGTTGCTGCGGCTCAATGGCTCTTCTTCAGGCGCTCGTCCTAAGATCGTGGCGCAGGTGAGCGCCGACAAGAAAGAGATCATTCACGGCAAGCAGGAGTTGCAACCTGGCTTCGCTCACTGGATGATCAAGTTCCCCTCTTCGCAAGACGCGCGGGATGTGGGCGCTATCGAATACGCTTACAGCTTGATGGCAATGGATGCAGGGATCGAGATGTCTGAAACCCACCTTTTCTGCACGAAAAGGAATAAATACTTTGGGACGAAGCGCTTCGATCGAGAAGGCGACGCCCGCATCCATATGCATAGCCTTGGTGGCCTGATACATGCCGATCATCGCAGTCCAAGCGTCGACTACGAGATGGTTCTCCGCGTGACCCGGGCGTTGACCAGGAATATCAATGATGCCGAAAAAGCCTATGCGCTGGCCTGCTTCAACGTCCTTGCCCATAATCGAGACGATCACGTGAAGAACTTCTCGTTCCTTCTCAACGACAAAAACGAGTGGACCCTGTCGCCCGCCTATGACTTGGTCTTTTCTTATGGCCCGGGCGGCGAGCAAAGCATGTTGGTCATGGGCGAGGGAAAGAATCCCGGCACGGCCCAACTTCTGGCATTGGGAAAACAGCATGGGTTAAAGAACTCGCCATCGATTCTGGCGGAGGTTAAAAGGGCAGTGGCCGACTGGCCCCGCTACGCCAAACAAGCAGACGTCTCGCGAAAATCCACTAAAGAGATCGCCAGCAAGATCAAGGCGCAGTGATCGTCCCATCGTGCAAACGATTGACGAATCTGCTCATGAATAGTGCGAGCCTGCTTCCCGTATTGATCGATCGTAGCGGTCTGTCAGAGCCTGTGTGCCGCCTTTGGTCAGAACGCAGACACCGAGCCCATATTCGATCAGGATTTCGATGGTAGGGCGAGTGAGCGACATGTCAAATGGGTTGTAGACGTCGGTAGTGAAGCTACGCATCACCTGTTCCCGGATTCCTGCGGCCTGGTATTCTTTGCGCGTCTCTGCGGAGTCTGTGGAGGTAATTAGGCCGATCGCGTTTCTGTTTGAAGGATTGTTGGCCGTCAGCACTTGAACAAGCTCGCGGCTCCAATCGCGACAGGAAACGAGCTGACAGCTCAATGATTAACGACCGTCCGCAATCGCGGGCAGGTATAAGTGAAAAGTTGCGCCGCTCTCAGCGGCGGTCTCCGCCCACAAGCGCCCACGATGGGACTCGATAATTGTCCGGCTGATGCGTAGCCCCATGCCGGTGCCGTGGGGTTTTGTTGTAAAGAACGGATCGAATATCTGTTCCGCGAACTGCAGCGGAAGTCCAATGCCGGTATCACTGACCGACACAAGAACCTGCTCGTTTTCAGTTCGCTGCGACTTGATAACCACTTCTCGTATTCGATCAACGTCTTTCATCGCTTCGATGCTGTTGACGATTAGGTTCATCGCGACCTGTTGCAATTGCACTCGATCTCCGACGATGTGAGGAAGATCGGCTGCCAGTTCTGTCCGGACCGAAATGTTGTGCCGCATTGCCTCGCCGCGCAACAGTGCGACGGTACGCTCGCCGCTATTTTTCTCGTCGTGTGCATTCGCGAGGACCCGGACGCCCATGCGCTACTACGCTCGTTCTGCGCAGGTCTTTCCGGACTCATCCGCGCCGTTGAGTTTCGGGACATTGAGGCGGGCCTTTCCTGCGTCGTTGGATTCGGGTCCGATGGGTGGGACAAACTTTTTGGATCTCCACGGCCCGCGGAGCTTCACCCGTTTCGAGAGATTCGCTCAGGCGGTCGCCACGCTGTCTCTACCCCTGGCGACATCCTGTTCCACATTCGGAGCTATCAGTTCGAAGTGGTGCGATCAAATAACAGGTGCAGTCGTGCTTATCAACGAGGGAATTGAAGTGGCAGGGCTCAAGATATGGGGATTTTCGATTACCCCGAATGACCGGGGCGGATTTGGGCCCAGCACTCCCGAGGAGCTTCAGAGGTTATATGACCGGATTCCCGACGGGACAGATGTGTTGATCACTCACGGCCCGCCATTGGGAATCCTCGACAGGGGATCCGGGGCGGATG
>JBEKUP010000048.1:0-39943 GCA_049514915.1 Occallatibacter sp.
TGCACCATTCAATCAGTTCTCACACAGGATCGGGACAGTCTTCACGGCCGTATCCGGGGATGAGGTGATCACCGCAGACCGGAGCGGGGCGTTCTTATTGCGCCATGTGGAACCGGAACGCTGGGCGGCGGAGGCAATGCACCTGGAGGGCAAGGCGATTTGGAGCCTGCAGTATGAGCCCGAACCTGCCCAGGGATCGGGACACACCGGCCACGGAGGAGTGCTTTGGTACGGCTGCGACCTGGATCTTTGCCGGCTGGAGGGCGGAAAGACTACGCACGTTGGCTCGACACTCCATCTTCCCGACGGTCCTTGGTATCACCTATTGCTTGCGCGGAACGGCCACCTGTGGATGCGGGGCGCGGCCCATGTGGGTGAACTCATCTCCGCAGAGGACCGATTTGAACTGCATGACCTGCCTGGAACCACGACCTACGTTCCATATGCCGCGCTGGTGGAAGATGCCAGGGGACGAATCGTGGGCTCTCAGGGCCCGTCTTTAGGACTCTGGGAGAATGGCCGCTGGCGCATGGTAACCGCAGCCAATGGCCTGACCCGCAATGACATTTCCGCCCTGTTCGTGGACCGGGAGGGCTCGATCTGGATGGGCGAGGTAGGCCATGGATTGAAGCGCTGGGTGGGCCAGGACTGTTGGGAGGGGTTCACTGTAGCGGACGGCCTGAGTGACGACATTGTCTGGGCCGCGCTCCGCGACCGGACTGGGCGGCTATGGGTGGGCACTGAGTCTGGTCTCGATTCGATTCCCGCTGGAGAACAGACTGCCACGGCATGGCACGGGGCAGGCATCCAGACGGCACGCGCGGTCTCTCTGGCGGAGAGCGCGGATGGCGCAATCTGGATGGGTAGCGCGGTTGGGAGCCTGGCGAGGATCGACCCGAAAACGCTTGTGGGCGCTCAATGGAAGGTGCCGGAGGTCTACCGGATACTGAGCGAAGGCGACCACATCTGGGTGGCGACCGGGGCGGGCCTATACGTGGTGGATGCCATTGGGAGAGATCGGACACCGCGACTGGTGGACGACATGGCGATGGCCGACCCAAGGAGGCGCTTTTCCGACCTGAGCCTGGACAACGAAAAACGCCTGTGGGCCGCTTCAGATGAAGGCCTGTTTCGGCTTGATGGGAGCGGCTGGCACCGCATCGACGCCGGACTCTCCGGCGTCAATCCGTTTCATGTGGCAGCCGACCACGAGGGAAACCTGTGGGCAACGGGTGCATTTGCAGGATTGATGCGGCTGCGGGTCGTAGGCAATCGAATCGTGGAATCCGAGCACATACAGCGAGCGCACCTCGTGTCGGACCAGGTGGTTTCATTGCTGGTGGACCACCGCGGATGGGTTTGGGTGGGCCAGGACGCCGGCCTGACGGTATACAACGGTCACCACTGGCGCAGCTTTACCCAGGATGATGGCCTGATTTGGAATGACCTGGATGCCTTCGCCCTTTCCGAAGATCCGGATGGCAGCCTGTGGATTGGCACTTCAGGGGGGTTGGCTCATTCCTTGAATCCACAGGACTCCTTCACCGGAATACGGCAGGCTCCGGTCATCTCGTTGGCAGCATTCGGCGATAAGATCATTGCCCAGGGAGACAATGTTGAGTGGAACGCGGAGCCACTCACCATTTCAATTGCTTCACTGAGCTTCCGCGAAACCCGTCACATACACTTCCGCTACAGGCTGGAGGGACTTGAATCGGAGTGGGTGGACACGGGGCAGCGAACGGTACGCTATGCGCGTCTCGATCCCGGCTCTTACCGCTTTGAAGTGACAACTGTAGATGACTCCGGCGAACTCGTCAGCCCGGTCTCCGCAATTGCTTTTAGCATTACTCCGCGCTGGTGGCAAAGTGCGATCCTGCGACTGGCCCTGGCGCTGGTTGCCGGCGTGTGCGTGGTACTGGTCTGGCGGAGACGCATCCAACGCCTGCTGCACCAGAAGCAGCAACTGGAGGTGGCCGTAAAGAAGCGTACCGAGGACCTGGAGCACGAGAAAGCCGAACTGATGCGCACCCAGGAGAAGATGCGCCAGTATGCGGAGCGCGACGAGCTCACAGGCCTGTGGAACCACCGCATCATCATGGAGCGGCTGCGGCAGGAAGTGGATCGGTCGCAACGCGATCGAACGCCGCTGACCGTGATCCTGGTGGATCTTGATCACTTCAAGACCGTGAATGACACGTTCGGCCACCCTGCCGGAGACCTGGTGCTCAAGGAGATCAGCACGATTTTCCTGCGAGCAGTGCGCAACTACGATTGGGTAGGCCGTTACGGTGGTGAGGAATTGATGGTAATTTTGCCTGGTTCGAGTTTCGTGGGCGCGCGGCTTCGGGCAGAGCAGCTCCGAATGGCTGTGCAAGCGGCACGCATCATGGATGGGGAGCTCGCCCTGCAAGTGACGGCAAGCTTCGGCGTGGCGTCCGGCTTTCCTGCCGACCACGAGGCCATGATTCAGGCCGCCGACGCAGCCCTTTACAAGGCCAAGAAGAACGGTAGGAACTGCGTGATGGCGACCGAGATTGAAGCCAGGGATATGGGCGGTTTAGCAATAAAGTAAAAGTAGGACAGGTTACGCCGGGCCTTTTGTTGCAATTCCCTAATTATGTTAATTCTGCATGAGCGGCAGGCGGACCGTGGCACGGGCACCCTCGCCGTCTTCTCGATTGAGCAGGCGGATTTCTCCGCCGTGTGCGCGCGCGATTTGCTGCGCGAGCGCCAGCCCCACACCGCTTCCGGCGGGCTTGGTTGTGTAGAAGGGGACGAAGAGGTTCTCCGTGTTGGCGATGCCCATGCCTCGGTCTTCAATGATGACGACGAGGCTGGAGTCGACGCGCTGCCAGGTGGCACGAACGGGGTGCGATCCATTTGCAAGCGAGGCATCGACAGCGTTGGCGAGCAGGTTGATGAACATCTGCTCCAACTGGTCGGAATCGGCAAGCAGGGTCACTGGGGGGCCAGATTCAAGTTCGACGGGGAGGCGCTGCTCAAGATGGGCGACCCGCTCAAGCAGAGGTTGGATGGGGACGGGCTTGAGGTGCGGGGGTGGCAATTGGGCGAGAAGACGGTACGATTGCACGAAGCGATGAAGAGAATCGGCACGGCTCTCAATCACTCCTAGTCCACGACGAAAATCCCGCATAGCCGAATCGTCTTCGGTCTCGGATTTGCCGATCTGGCCGACGCGCGCCAGGAGGCTTCCTGCAATGGACTTGATGGGAGCCAGGGAATTCGATAACTCATGGCCGAGGACGCGGATCAGGCGCTTCCAGGCGGCCTGTTCTTCTTCCTGCAGGGGCAGGCTCACGTCCGCCAGCAGAAGAAGCGTGTGGGGTGCGCCGTCTTGCCGGAAGACGGCTTTGCGCAGCAACCAGCGGGTGGACTGTGACCCGAAGGAATGAACGGATTGATCCGGTGATTGCAAGAGGTCTTCCAGGTTGAGTTCGCGCGCGGTGCGGCCGAAGCAGCGAGCATAGGGCAGCCCGAGCAGCCGGAGTCCGGCGTTGTTCACCAACTGGAGCAAGTTCTCGCGGTCGAAGGCAAACAGGGGAGCGTGCATGACTTCGAGAATGCGACCCAGCAGGGCCGTTGCTTCCAGCGACCGCACCCGTTGCTTCTGCAGCAAATCAGCGAGCGCGTTCACCTCGGCAGCCAGTTCGCCGATCGCGTCGCGGGATGCGGCTCCGCGAGCGCGAAACGAGTAGTCCCCCTCCCGCAGCGACGAGACGACGTTGGAGAGTGTCTGCAGCGGGCGGACCATGCCCTCAATGAGAGCGGCGGCAACCAGCGCGAGGTAGATCGAAAGACAGCCGAGGATCAGCATGGACGGGGCCAGCGTGAAGTCACGCTCGTAAAGAAAAATGGCCGCGAAGATGAGCGCCGGCAGCGCCAGGAACAGGCAGTAAAGCCACGCCCGGCGGACGGCCGAACGTCGTCGCCTGCGGACGAGCTTCTTAGAGTCCATATTTTTCGATGCGGCGATAGAGTGCGGCACGGCTGAGCCCAAGCGATTCAGCGGCCTGGGATATGTTGCCGTCGCAGCGGCGCATGACCTTACGGATGAGCAGGGCTTCGACCTCATCGATGCTCATGTTTTCAAAAGACTCGGGAGAAGAGCGCGTGCCTGCAATGATGAGGTTGCCGGGCTCTACTTCCTCACCGCGGCACAGGAGCACTGCGCGTTCCACGGTGTGCTCGAGTTCGCGCACATTGCCGGGCCAGGGGTACTGGAGCATGTGGCGCATCGCCGCAGGAGAGAAACTGCTGACCTGTTTGCGATAGCGGGTACGGTTCCGGCCAAGGAAGTGCGCGGCGAGCAGCGGAATATCTTCCCTGCGCTCGCGAAGCGCTGGAAGATGAATCTCGACAGTGTTGATGCGGAAGAGGAGATCTTCGCGGAAGTTGCCTGCCTTGGCCTCCTCCTGCAACAGGGCGTTGGTGGCGGAGAGGATGCGCACATCGACGCGGCGGGTTTGCGACGAGCCAACGCGCTCCAGTTCGCCGGTCTCCAGAACACGGAGCAGCTTGGCTTGCTGGCGGATTGGTACGTTGGCAATTTCGTCGAGGAAGAGCGTGCCGCCGTTGGCCAGTTCGAACCGGCCGATGCGATCCGTGCGCGCGTCAGTGAATGCGCCTTTGACGTGGCCGAAGATTTCGCTTTCGAATGTGCCTTCGGGCAATCCTCCGGCGTTGACGGCGACCATCGCCATCCGCGAGCGAGGTGAGGCCGCATGCAGCAGCTTGGCGACGATCTCCTTGCCGGTGCCGTGCTCGCCGGTGATGAGCACGTTGGCATCGGACGGCCCAACCTGCGCAATGAGTTCGAGGACTGGCTGCATGGATGGCGCGCCGGCAATAAACTCCGGCATGCCTTCGGCGCGCAGGAGGCGGTTTTCCAGCTCAAGATGGCGAGCGCGTCGCAGGGCGGAATGCAGCTCGGCATGAACCCTGATGAGTGAGAGGAGCCGCTCGTTCTCCCATGGCTTTTGCACAAAGTCGCGGGCGCCGCGCTTGATCGATTCGACGGCGAGATCGATGTTGCCCCACGCGGTCATGACGATGACGGGCAGGCGCGAATCGAACTCCTGGATGCGCGCCAGCAAATCCAGACCTTCCTGGCCGGATGTGGTGTCGCGGGTGTAGTTGAGGTCGATGAGCAGGACGTCGTAGTCGTTTTGCCCCAGCGCTTCGAGAAGCAGGCGGGGAGAACGGACGCAGTCCACTGCAATTCCCTGCGGAGCGAGAAGAAGTTCGACAGCCTCAAGGATCGAGGGTTGATCGTCGGCGACCAGAACGCGAATATTCTCATGCTTGCGAGAGTCGGTCATGTTGAGGATTGTCCTGCGCTCGGGTTCTTGTTCAGTTCTGCGTTCATTTCTGAGACAGCGGCGCTCGGGGCTCCTATTGGGTCTAGTGCGATTTTATGGCACACGCGCGACCACCCCCGCTTTTGCGTCGTCGATGGATACCCCTGTGCGTTCCAGCGTTTCACCGGTGGCGCGATCGATATCGACTTTTTTCTTCTCGTAGTTGGTCTGCGCAGTGTCCAAAGCCTCATCGGCCAGGGCGAGCGCGCTTTCCGCGTTCAGGGTATCGAGTCCGGATTTCGCGCCAAGCGTTTGCTCCTGTTTCGTGATGTCGAAGAACTTCTGGGCAAGATCGCGTGCCTTCTGAGCGGAATCAACCTGTGCCTGAGCCTGCTCCAGAGCAAACTTCGAGTTGCGTACGTCGAAGAGGATCGTTTTCTGCTGCTGCTCAGAGGAGATCTGACTCTGGCGGTACTGCAACACGGCGCGGAACTGATCGGCCTTGGCCTGGCGGTTGCGCAGGTTGATGGAAAGCGTCACCCCGACCCGGTATTCCGGGGACGAGTAGTTGAAGGTGTTCTCAAGCATGCTGGGAAACCCCGTGGGCAGATTGGTGGAGCATTCCTGCGCGCCGAGGTCGCAATCGGAGTTCTTGGGACCAGCAGTGCCGGCGCCGGCGTAGAGGCCATACATGTTGAGAGTCGGCAGAAGCTCGCTGTTGATGTCCTTAAGAGACTGCTTCTGCACTTCAGCCTGCATCTTGTAAATGGCAACCTCGGGCCGCTTCTTCTCGGCCGTGTCGATGAGAGCGTCGATGGCCTTGTCGGCATTCGGGTCGGGCTCACCGTGCAGGTCAAGCGGGATCACCGGCATCTCATCGATGGTTGGATCGTCGACCTTGGTGAGCGCGTTCTTCATCAGCAGCTCGTTCAATCGGAGGCTCGCACGTGCCACAGTGAGGGTGCCTTCGGCGGTTGCCACGGCAGACTGATCGGTCATCACCTGCATCGCGGGGATGGCCTGGAGCTCAAGCTGCTTCTGATCGTCGGATAGGTTCTTGTTGGCGAAACCGAGCGAGCGCTCGCTGATTTGCTCGGCCTCGTAGGCA
This sequence comes from Occallatibacter sp., assembly GCA_049514915.1. Classification (GTDB taxonomy): domain Bacteria; phylum Acidobacteriota; class Terriglobia; order Terriglobales; family Acidobacteriaceae; genus Telmatobacter. The sequence continues at coordinate 6,430 of JBEKUP010000048.1, forward strand.
TTCACAAGATCCCAGTAGATATTCTCCACCTGGGTCACGGTAGCGATGACCTGAGCTTTGAAAGCAAGGTCGGTAATCTGAGAGTTGCGCTTGGCGATGCGGATAAAGCGCTCGTTGGTGGCGATACCGAAGCCGGCCAGAATGGGCTGTTGGATCAGCACCTGAAAATTTGAGTAGAGGGTGGGATTGATGGCGTACTCAGGGCTGTTGTTGGCGACACGCTGGCCAAGATAGTTAACCTGGATGCCCGTGCCGATTGGGAACGACTGGGAGTAGCTCGACACGACCTCGATGGTGTTGGTCTTCAGAACCGGCACACCGGTCAGGAACTCGTTGGGTTCCTGAATGACGGTGTGATCAACGTAGCCCATGAAGGTGAGGTAGGGATCGAAGGACGAAACCTGTGTACCGGCGCCGAGAGTGGATGTAACGATGCCGCCATTGCCGGCGGAGAATCCGGCTCCGCCGCCCCCACCTCCGCCACCACTTGAAGCAAAACCACCCTGCGTCGACTGAACGATCGCGGTGTTGACGCCGTTGGCCGACGCGCCCGATTTGGTGCGCAGGATATCGGTTTGAGCGATGGGGAAGTTATAGCGGAAGTAGGCCAGGTCGAGGTTGTTTTCGATGGCCACTGCGATTGCATCGTGCAATGAGAGATAGATCTTTCCGTCGCGGATCAAGTTCTCGAGGCGCGGCGAGTTATTCATGTTCAGCTCAGGTGCGGTGCTGGGGATATACGGAGCAAGCGGATTGCGCGAGCGAGGCATTTCCACGTGAAACGATGTGGGTGGAGCAAACGCCTCCTGCTTGACCTGCTGGGCTTGTTGCGCCAGCGAAGGAGGCGGTGTTGTTGCACCGGTCGTGGTGGGTGCAGGAGCCTCGGGCACGGTCTGCGAGGACGGCGCCGGGGATTGAGACTGCTGAGCGGCAGCCGGCAGTGTGGCCAACGCAAGGTTCGCCTGCAAAAGGAGAATGACAGCTGCGGACTTTATTCCGCCAGCCGAAATGGACTTAACCTGGTTCACTTTGCGCCGACCTCCGTTACCCTGGGCTCAAGGGCCTCATCGCGTGTGAGCCAGCCATCGCGCAACTCTAGGATGCGCTTGCCGTAGCGCGCGTTTTCTTCAGAATGTGTTACCTGCACAATGGTTGTGCCCTGGCTGTTGAGCTGGCAGAAGAGCTCCATGATTTCGCGGGCCTGCGTTGAGTGCAGGTTGCCGGTGGGCTCGTCGGCAAGCAGCAGCGCGGGGGCGTGAACCACGGCGCGTGCAATGCCGACAAGTTGCTGCTGGCCGCCGGAAAGCTGCGAAGGAAAGAGATCTTTCTTGGCAACAATCTGAAAACGATCGAGGATATCGGCAACCATGGCCTGCCTCTCTTTGGCAGGCAGGTTCTTGTAACTCAAGGGTAAGTCGATGTTTTCGGCAACGGTAAGGTCGTCAAGTAAGTGATAACTCTGAAAGACCATGCCAATGCGCTGGCGAGCAAGGTCGGCGCGTTGCTTCCGATTCAGCTTGTGGGCGGGGGTTTCGTCGAACCAGTATTCGCCGAGCCAGCCATCATCGAGGAGAGCAAGGACATTCAGGAGCGAGGACTTCCCGGCCCCGGATGGCCCCATGACGGTGACGAACTCGCCCTCTTTAATGGTGAGTCCAACACGGCGCAGCACCCAGGTTTCGGTGTGGCCGGTTTTGTAACTGCGTTCTACGTTTTTCAGTTCGATCATGGTGTTACTCCGATCTCAAAGCGATTGTGGGGTCGACAGCGGCGGCGCGGCGCGCCGGCAGCCATGCGGCCAGGAAAGAGGCAGAGCCAAGGATTGCAACGACCGCCGTAAACGTGAATGCGTCGTGGGCGTCGACTCCATAGATATAGCCGCTGGTGACTCGCACGGCAAACCAAGCCAGCACACTGCCGGTAGCCAATCCAATGACAGACAGCAACAATGCGCGCCGAAGGACGAGCGACAGAATGTTTGCCTGCGGAGCGCCGAGTGCAATACGCAATCCGATTTCGCGCGTACGCTGGGCCACAGTGAAGGATAGCAACCCATACAGACCCACAGACGCGATCATCAACGCGAGGCCACCGAAGGCTTCCAGAAGATGGCTGATAAGCTTCTGGCTGCCAAAGGAATCTTCAACTGCTTCGTGGATGGTTTTCACATCGGTAGTTGTGGCGTCGGGAGCTACCTCATGCAACACCTTGTCGAACTGAGCGCGCAAGGAATCGGCGGGAACCGCGCCACGAATCGCCACTTGAATGAAGGCAGTCGCGATGCCGTAGAGCGGCGTTCCCGGTTCGACCTGCGCCAGGCAGAAATAAATCTCTGGCTTGGTGGCCTCCGTGACCTTAGACTGCTTGACATCCCCGATGACGCCTACGATCCGCATTTCATTGAATCGACCTTTCTTGCCCATCGACAGAATGTGCCCAACAGCATCTTGACCGGACAGATACTTATCGGCAAACGCCTGATTGACAACCACGACAGGGGGAGCGCTGGCAGTGTCGTCTTCGGTAAAGAAGCGCCCGCGGCGCATGGGGATTCCCATTGCATCGACGAGGCCCGCCGAGGCCAGTCGGCCATCGGCTCGCGGCAGCTTCGAGAATGCAACATCTTTGTGATCGAGATTGGTGATGATGGTGACCGCAAACTCAGCCCGCAGGGGAAGCACTGAACTGAGTGCAGCCACACTCACGCCGGGAATGGCGCGCAGGCGTTCCAGCAGCGGAAGGTACTTGGTCCTGACAACATTGGTCTGCTGAAGCGGGTCTTTCGGCTCTTCGCTTGATGAGCCATTGAGAATGATTCCGCCCGTGAGCACATTCTGCTGCGAAAAGCCGAGCGGCACCTGGCGCAGTGCATGGATGGTGCGCAGAAACAGTCCTGCTCCCACGAGGAAAACAAGCGTGAGCGCAAGCTGCGCAACAACCAGAATCTCCCTCGTCCGATTCTGGCCTGCTGAGGCGGTACTGTTAACTCCAGTCAGTGACTCCTGCACATTGCGCCGTGTAGCGCGCAGCGCCGGAATGATCCCAGTGATGCAGGCGGTGAGGATGGTGAGCCCGGCTAATGCAACCATCACACGCCAGTCCACATGAATGGCAGCAGTGAGAGGCAGGTTGCGGTTGATCTGATGCCACAGTAACTTGATGATGGATTGGCCGAGAAGCATTCCGGTCAACGCACCAATGCTGCTCAAGAGCAGGCTTTCAACAACAGACTGTTGCAGCAAGCGCATGCGGCTGGCACCTAATGCGGAGCGAACTGCCTGCTCGCGCATGCGCGAGACAGCGCGGGCCAGCATGAGACTGGTGACGTTGAGGCAGGCGAGTGCCCAGATTCCAAAGACCACTCCGGCAAGCAGAAAGAGAGGCTTGCGCGCCTCGGCGTTCAGCGAGTCCTGGTAGCCGTTGACCTTCACTCGAGTAGGCCACTGTTGATCGTCCTTGGGAACCTCGTTGGCAATTAATGATTGCGCGCGGTTCAAAGCGTCGGCCAGCTGGGCCTGCGTCATGCCATGAGGCAGGCGCGCATAAACAACGCTATAGGGGAATTTTGCCGCAGCGCCGCTCATCGCCGAGCGAGCAGCGGAAGGAATCTCGGCTGGGGACCAGATTTGTAGCGGACCATCGTCGAATGGAAACGCAAAGGTGCGCGGCATGACACCGAGAATCGTGTAGGCATCGCCACGAATGGTCAACGTTTTGCCCACGATCTGCGGATCGCTCAAGTAGAGCTTGCGCCACACGTCTTCGCCCAAAAGTAGAACGTGGTTGCGGCCGGGTTCGGTTTCTTCAGCACGGAACACACGGCCCAGAATGGGCTGGACACCCAGCATCGGCAGGAGATTCTCATCGACTTCGGAGCGTTTCACCTGCAAGCGTCCGCCAGGGCCGACGATGCTGGCCCTTGAGCCGCCCAGTACAGCTCCCATTTGGAAACCGCGCCCGCCAGCATCGCGCAGTTGCAGCATGTTCGCATAGGTCATGCTGAAGTAGGGCATGGGGCTGACCAGCTCGACCGTCACAATGCGATCGGAATGCGCATAGGGCAACGGACGGAAGAATATACCGTTAAGAATGGTAAAGACGGCGATGTTAGCTCCGATGCCCAACGCCAGCACGGTCACCGCGGTGAATGTGAATCCCGGCGACATACGCAACCTTCTCAACGCATAGCGTAAATCCTGTAGAACCGATTGCATTGGAAAGCTCCTTTCTCGCAATTGCATACTCATTCCAAAATCAGTCCGTCTCGTTCAATCTGCCCTCAAAGCATGCATGGGTTGAACGGACGCGGCTCGGCGTGCCGGCAGCCAGCTTGCAATCATGGAGGCACTGAGCAGGACGAGGGAGACGCCTGAAATGGCGGCATAGTCGAGCGAACCCACGCCGAACAGTGCGCTCTGCATGGCCCGGCCGACGAAGAATGCGCCAATAAGCCCCAAGCCGAGGCCGATACCGGCCAGCACCAGCGCTTCTTTGAGTACCAACTTGAGGATGTTGCCGCGGCTGGCTCCAAGGGCCATGCGCAGGCCGATCTCATGTTCCCGTTGGGCGACCGTGAAGGACATCACTCCGTAAATACCGACTGCGGCCAGCAGCAAGGCAAGACCGCCAAAGCAGCCCAACAGCGTCATGATGAATCGGTCGCCGCCCAGGTTGCGGTGCTTCACCTCTTCCAGTGTGTTGGGCTCGGCAAGAGCGATTTGCGGGTCAACAGAATGGACGGCGGCGGCGATGCTTTTAAACACAGTCGCTGGATCGCCTGCGGTGTGCACGCCGATGTTGGCGCTGGGCCACGGAATCTGCGCGAACGGAATTACGATCTCGGCCCGGTTGTCGCGGAAATCGCCGGCGCGGACATTATTAAATACGCCAACGATTTGCCAGGTGACATAGGGACCGAGCTTGGTGACCCCGGGAATGAGCTCCTCAACATTGATGCGTTGCTCAAGGGGGTTTTTGCCGGGAAAGAATTTATCGGCGAATTTCTTGTTGACCATGACGACGTGGACATTCGCGGCGGTATCCTGCTCAGTGAAGGCGCGGCCGCGAAGGACCGGAATGCCGTACGTCTTGAAGTAGTCTGCCGTGACCATGTCAAAGCCTGCGCTTGGGCGCTGCGAGGGATCGGCGAACTCTGGCTGTCCTGCAATGGTAAACGGCATGCCGAAGCCCGACCCCTCAAGAGGCAGGCCCACCGAGACCGCTGCGTCCATTACGCCGGGAACAGCCTTGATGCTGGAAATCATCTGTTGATAGTAAGCGTTGATCCGCGCCGGGTCTTTGGGGCGCGCGTCGGGCACAGGAAGCGAGAAGGTTTGAATGTTCGTGGTGCTGGTTCCGAGATCCACGTTGGTGAGATTCCAGAAGCTGTGAATAGCGAGCCCAGCGCCGGTAAGCAGCGCAAGCGAAAGTGCGAATTCGCCGATGACCAGCAGACGGCGCAGGCGCTGTCGTCCCGCACCGGTGCCACTGCGTCCACCTTCTTTTAGCGCGTCGGCAGGGTCGACCCTGGTCGCGTACCAGGCCGGGGCGCAGCCGAATAGCAGGCCGGAGAACGTGGAAGCGGCGAGCGAGAACAGGAGGATGGGAAGGTTGAGCGTGAGATCCGCCTCGGAGGGTAGGGTGCCCTCGGGCATTAGGACTTGAAGGCCTTTGATCGAGAGCAGGCCGACGCCGATTCCGCACAGGCCTCCGATCAGAGCGAGCAGCAGATTTTCAGTGACGAACTGGGTGAAGATAATTTTGCGCGATGCGCCGAGCGCGGTGCGGACAGCTACTTCCCGTTGCCGCGTGGCTCCCCTGGCGAGAAGAAGGTTGGCGACGTTGACGCAGGCGATCAGCAGCACAAAGCCCACGGCGCCGAGCAAGATCCACAGGATCTTGATCTCTTCCTTGGGCAGGAAGTCGTTGTGCAGCGGCTCAACCGATGCGCCCCAACCCTTGTTGCTCTTGGGAAATTGACTGGCGATGCCCGCCGTTACAGCGTCCATGTTGGCCTGTGCCTGCTGAATGGTGACGCCGGGCTTAAGGCGACCCATGGCAAGCAGCCAGTGGAAGTCGTGATTGAGTTGCTCGGGCTTGAATGCGAGGGGCACAATAAGCCATTGGTCGAGCCGGTCGGGCTGGCCCGCCGCGAGGACACCGACAACCGTGTAGGCGGTGCCGTCGAGTTGAATCGTCTTGCCAACGATGTTGGGATCGGAGCCGAGACGCCTCCAGAGCTTGTTGATCAGGATGACTTCATGCTCCTTGCCGAGGGTTCCTTCTTCGGGCAGGAAATCGCGGCCATACAGGAACTTGTTACCCATCATCCGATACATTCCGGGGGTGGTGAACTGGCCCTGAAGGAATTCCGGCTGCTCCTTGGTGGCCAGATTGAATGCGCCCCCGGTGAACGCGTTGATATCCTGAAAGGCTGTGTTGCGTGTCTTCCAATCCACGAAGTCCTGTGCTGCGATGCCGTTTCGACTGCCCTGAATCTTCGACCAGACCATGACGAGCTGGTCCGGCTGAGGGTAAGGCATGGGCGCAAGCAGCGTGGCATAGACAACTGTGAAAATGGCGGTGTTGGCGCCGATGCCAAGCGCCAGCGTAAGGACAGCGGTGAGGGTAAAGCCCGGCGACTTGAGCAACTGGCGCAGAGCATAGCGAAGATTTTGAAGGGTCGACTGCATCGCGAATCTCCTTTACGCCTACTCGGTTCTCAATGCTCGCATGGGCTCAACTGTTGCCGCACGGTGCGCGGGTAACGCTGCAGCGAGCGCGACCATCACAGCAGTCAGGATTACGGATCCGGCCAGCGTGACAGGATCGAACGTGGTAACGCCGAAAAGCTGGCTCTTGAACAGGCGAGCCAAGGCCACGACAGATGGGAGCGCGATGATCGTGGCGGCGCCCGCGATTATTCCCATCTCGCGAACAACGAGGACGACCACGGCCCGGCGCTGCGAGCCCAATGCGAGGCGCACACCTATTTCGCGCGTGCGCTGCTCGGTGGAGTAGGCCAGGACACCGTAGAACCCGACGGCTGCCAGCACCATGGCCAGTATGGAAAATCCAACAGCGAGAAAGGCGAGTGCGCTTTCGTCCGATGCACTGCGGCTCACCTGCTCATCCATGGTGCGCAGGCCGTCCACCACCAGCGTGGCATCCTGCTGATGGATGGCCTGGCGAATGGCCTGCTCAACCGTCTCCGGCGCCTGCGAAGTGTGCAGATAGACAACTACTCCGGTCGGATGTTTCTCCTGGAGATAGGGCTCATAGACGGCACCACCAAGGGGTGTACGCAGATCGGAGTGCTTGATGTCGCCAACGACGCCGACGATGGTGGTGTCAAACTTGACATCGTCGCCGCCGCCGGCCCCAATGGTGTGGCCGATTGCGTTTTGCGGCGTGCCAAAGAATCGCTTGGCAAACGTCAGGTTCACCACGGCAACATTTGGCTGGCCCATCACATCAGCCGGCGTAAATTCCCTGCCGACAAGTAGCGGCTGGCGCAGCGTGGCGAAGTAGCCGGGGGTGATCCTGGGCTGCTCGAAGTTCATGTTTTCCTCTTCCGAGGCCTTATAGCCCTGTACGGAAAAGTTCGAAGTGGTGTCGTCTCCTGCAAGCTCGGGGTCGGTGGTTGCAGCAACAGATAAGACGCCGGGGATGGCGCGGAGTGCGTCCAGCGAGTTGATGACGATTTGCGCTGTACGATTTTCGCCGTAACCGGAGCCGGTGGGATCGAGTTCAAAGGTTGCGACGTTCGCGGTTTCAAAGCCGACCCGCTCATGTCGAAGATTGTCGAAGGTGCGCACAAAGAGGCCTGCTCCACCTAGAAGAATCACACTGAGGACGATCTGTATACCAACGGCAAGCTTGCGGAATCGCTGTGAGCCTTTTGATGCGGTTCCTGAGTTCTGACGCAACGCACCGGCAAGATTGGGGCTGAGGAAATGCAGAACCGGGGCGATGCTGAACATCAGGCTGACCAGAAGCGATATGCCTAAAGTGAAAAACAGAACGCGCGCATCGATGGATGTAGAGTAGGGTTCAGTACCGGGGTCGGAGCTGGTCATGATACGGACCAGCGTGGTAGCAACAACCGGGGCAAGCGCAATCCCAGCGGCCGCTCCGGCGATTCCAAGAAGCCCGCCCTCCACCAACAACTGCGACACAATCTGGCCACGTTTTGCACCCAGTGCATAGCGCATGGAGATTTCGCGCACCCGTCCAGCGGCCCGAAGCAGCAGCAGCGTTGCGACATTGATGGCGCACATCGCCACGAGCAGGCCGGCCATGCTCATGAGAATGATAAGCGGCTTCTGCAAGTCGATGCGGCCCGGATTGAACCCGTTGGAATCGTCAACGACCTTGAGGTGCGAGTTGTCTATAAAGCTCCGCCTGAACCTCTCTGAATGCGACTTGTAGAGGGCGAATTCATTGGTGCGCAGGGTATGCCAGAGCGGTCCCATGCTGGCCTCCGCCTGGGTGATGGAAACGCCCGGCTTGAGCCGCCCCACCATGGTGAGCCACGCCGATTGATGGTTGTTCAAGTCGTCGCGCGGCGCCATCCACGGCATCGCCACTTCAACCATGCTCATGGGGACAAACACACCCGGCTTGTATCCGCCGATCGCGGAATCAAAATTGTCAGGAGCAACACCAAGAATCGTGAAGGGATGGCCGTTGATGAGGACAGTCTGGCCGATGACGTCGTGCGAAGCAGCGAAGCGCGTCTTCCAGTAGTTGTAGCTAAGAACCACCAGGGGGTTGGCGTTCTTGGCCGTATCGTCCTGCGGCGTCAGCAACCGACCCAAGGCCGGCTTCAATCCGAGCACTTGAAAATAATTTCCCGAAACTACTTCCCCGTCTTTGCTCTCCGCCGAGTTGTGCCACGAAACGCCCACCTGCGTCTTGTCCGCGGCAATCAAACCCGCAAAGACCTGGTTCTGGTCGCGGAGGTCTTTGTACATGGGATAGGAGAAATAATTGTGGTGGTCGGCCGAATCTCCGCCAAAGCTACTCATGGAGCCGCTGAACCCGCCATTCCAAACGAAGCGCACCAACTCCTTTGGTTTCTCGACGGGCAACATGCGCAGCAGTACCTGATCGAAGAGAGTGAAGACAGCAGCGTTGGCGCCGATTCCGAGTGCGAGCGTAACGATTACCGTAAGCGTGAAGGCGGGAGACTTACGCAATTGGCGAAGCGCGTAACGGATGTTCTGCAGCAGCGTATTCATGTGTCGTCTCTTCTCCAGGGAAATAACTATTCGGTGCGCAACGCTCGCATGGGTTCAATGGAAGCCGCGCGGCGTGCCGGGATGAATCCGGCCGCTGTGGCGCACAGGACAATCATGAAGGGCGCGCCTACCATCGCCCATGGGTCGTAACTGCCCACGCCGTATAGCAGGCTCTTCATCAGGTAGCCGGCATACAACGAAGCGGGAATGCCCAGAACGAGGCCGATGACAACCTGCCAGAGCACGCCGCGCATGACCATACTGACCACGCTCGATCGGGTTGCGCCCAGCGCCATGCGAATGCCGATTTCGCTGGTGCGGCGAGCCACAAAATAGGACATCACGCCGTAAAGTCCCACCGATGCAAGAATGAGCGACAGGATGCCGAAAAGGCTTGTGAGCTGCGCGATGATCTTTTCCTGGATCATGTTGCCGGCGATCTGCGAGTCGAAGGTGCGCAGGTCGACGACGGTCAGGTTTGGATCGACTGCGGCAAGCGCCTGCCGGATCAACGCGCTCGCATTCGGCTGCTGCACGTTGAATGAAAGCACAATCGAGCTGATGAACATGGACTGTGTCTCAGTGCCGCGCATGTCCGCCTCTTTATAGCCTGTGTAGAACTGACTGAGGGGGCGCAGATAAACGGGCCGGACTTCAGCATGAGGGTCTTCGAATTTGAAGTCACGGAAGACACCAACGATTTTGGGGAAGAAGTGCTTCACAAAGGTCTCATTGACTACGACCACCTGAGGAGAGGTTGCAGTGTCCTGCGCGGAGAATCCGCGGCCACGAACAATGGGTACGCCGATGGAGTCAAGGAACTGTGTGCTAACACGGTCCCATCTTGAGCCGCATTTTTCGCCCTGGTGTGGAGCCCCATGGCCCTGCTGGATGACGCACTCACCCCATCCGCCCCCTTCGAGCGGGCTGTAGAGCGCCATGCCTACATGGGTAACGCCGGGGATTGCGGAGAAGCGGTCCTCGATTTGGCGGTAGAGCGCGGGCAGGCGATCGATCGTATAGCCTGCTCCGGCCGGATCAAGGTGCAGCACATAGCGATTGGTGGAGACTAGCCCCAAGTCCTGGTGTACGAGATTGACCAGTGATTTGGTCATCAGGATGGCGCCGGCGAGCAGAACCAGCGAGAGCGCGGCTTGAAAAACGACAAGAGCCTTTTGCGGAATTGAAGAACGGTCGCGGGTGGAGCGGTTGGCGCCGCGCAGCACTTCGGCCGGTTGCGCGCGGGACGATAACCAAGCGGGGCCCGCTCCGAACAGGATGCCGGTCAGAAGCGAGACCACGAATGCAAAGCCAAGGACGGGCAGAGACGGACTGGAGCTGACGGGCATGTTGCGCGCGTCCGGAAAGGCAAGGGCAAGAATGGCCTGCGAGCCAGCATAGGCGACGCCAAGCCCGGCGAGGCCGCCCATAACGCCGAGAAGAATGCTCTCGGTGAGAAGTTGGCGCGTGACGCGGCGGCGGCCTGCGCCGAGTGCCATGCGGACCGCGATCTCCGAGCGTCGTCCGGTACTGCGGGCAAGCATGAGGTTGGCAATGTTGGCGCAGGCGATGAGCAGCACAACCGAGGAGAGAATCATGAGCATCGTCAGGCCCTTACTGGTCTGCTGTTGCAGGGTCTGGATTCCCCCGCCTCCCGGAGAAAGAACGATGTGCATCTTGGGAATAATCGCCGATCCGCCATTGGCGGTATACGCTGAGCGGGTCGAGAGCCACTGCCGCAGCGTTGTAGAAATTCTTGTTTGTAATCCGCCGATGTTGGTCCCTGCCCGGACTCTGCCCAGGGGATAGAGCCAGTGGGAATCGGGATGATGAAGTATGGCGCTGTCCCCATGAACATAGGGTTCAGTGTTGAGCGGCATATAGAAATCAGGCGGCGTGTCGGTAATGCGGTCGCCATAGAAACCGCGCGGAGCAATGCCGACAACTGTAAAGGGGCGCGCCTGAATGTAGATGGTGGAACCCACAATGGACGGGTCGCCAGCGAAGTCGCCCTGCCACGACTGGTAACTCAGCACGGTCGAGGGCGGGGCGTTGGGTGTGTCGTCGGCATCGGCGAAGACGCGACCGGCGAACGCTCCGAGGCCCAGCGTGGAAAAGTAGTTTCCTGAGACAAATTCGCCGTGCAGGGATTTGGCCGCCTCCTGCCCGTGGCGTACTGCCCATTGGCCCTGCCATGACTGCACCGCGGCCAACTGCTCGAACTCCGGTGTATTGCTGCGCAGGTATTGGTAGAGATCGTAGGAGAAAATGGAGAAGTCTCCGGTGTCACTGTCCGGAAAGCCTCCCTCGACGCAGCAATCGTTTGTGTGGCCGACACGGTAGAGTTGCGCCGGGTTGGCCACGGGCAAAGAGCTCATCAGGATGCCGTGCACAAGAGTGAAGATCGCGGTGTTGGCGCCGATGCCGAGGGCCAGAGTGATGATTACCGTGAGCGTGAAGCCAGGCGCTTTGCGTAACTGGCGCAGCGTGTAGCGAATGTCCTGAAGCAGTTGGTTCATCGCGTTCGTTCTCCTGGTGCGTCGGCGCTGGTGACGAGAAAGCCGTCATTGCGCGCTGGAACTACTCGCTTCTCAGCGCCTGCATGGGTTCAATGGAAGCTGCGCGAAGGGCCGGAATCAGCGCAGCAAACATGCCTGCAGCGATCAGCGCCATTGCCACGATGAGGAACCCACCAGCCTCCTTTTGCGGCTCGACGTAGATGACGATGTCGATAAGCTTGCGCGCGGCGACGGTAAGCACAAGTCCTGCCCCAGCACCCGCAGCAAGCATCCATGTCACCCGCGAGAGCACCATACCGAGAATGCGATTGCGCGTGGCGCCGAGGGCCATGCGGACTCCGATGTCGCGCCTTGCCTGCTCGACTTCATGACTAACGAGCCCGTACAGACCCACCAGCGCCAGAGCCAATGCCAGCGATGCAAAAACTCCAAAGAGCCAGCTCTCCATCCGCTCGAACGCCAACGTCTCCGCGACAACTTCAGACATGGTGCGGGGCTCGTCGAACGGGACCGTGGGATCGAGTTCGTGAACGATGGAACGCGCGGCGGGAATCACTTGCCTGGGGTCGCCCGAAGTGCGCACCACGAGGACCATGTTCGCCAGGATGTCTGGCTGGTCTTTGGGCATGATCTCATCGATGAGCCAGTCACGCTCTGCCAGGGGCGGCTCGTAGATGTCTTGGCGGATATTGCCGGTCACTCCGACAATGCGCGTCCACTCTTCTTCTTTCGCGCTGTCGTCGCTGCGCTGCGTTGTGGGATCGAGGCCAGCTGGAATGAACTTGCTGACGAATGCATCGTTGACCAGGACGGTGCCGGCCTTATTGTCGAATGGGTCGAGGCTTGGAGCGAGCCTGCGTCCTCGATGCAGTGCGATTCCCATTGTGTCGAGATAGCCGGGGCTGATGAATCGGGTTTCCGCCAGCATTTCCTGGTTTTTCGGGTAAGGAGGCTGGCCGGCGATATGCACATCGCTGTTGTTGCCCCAGCTTTCAATGGGCAGCAGGCTGATGAAGCCCGCTGCCTGAACTCCGGGCAAGTGGCTGATGCGCTCTTCGAGGGGACGATAGAACTCCAGAACCATGTTGCGGCCCTGGTATCGCGCGGGAGAAAGTCCGATTTTGACTGAAAGAATGTGCGCTGGATCGAAACCCAGCGGGGTGTTGAGGAAACGTGTGACAACGCGCATGAGCAAGCCGGAGACAACCAGGAGGACAAGCGTGAGTGCGACTTGCCCGATGACGAAACCCGAGCGAAGGCGAGTCTGGGCGCGTTGTGTGCCTGCTGCGCCGCCTGCTTTGAGCGAACGATTGGGATCTACGCAGGAAAGGCGTAGCGCAGGATAGAGCGCAGCGGCTAGGCTCGCAACTACGGCAACAGCTATGGACGCAGCCAGCACCGTCCAGTTCATTTGAATATCGGCGCCGCGCGCAAGGGCCTTCATCAGAAATGTGCGCATGAGTTCGAGCAGGGACGAAGCCACCAACACGCCGCCCGCCGCCCCCAGGGCGGCGAGGAGCACACCTTCAGTAAGCATCTGCCCGAGCAAGCGCCGACGGCCCGCGCCGATGGCCACACGCACGCCCATCTCGCGTTCGCGCTTGACTCCGCGCGCAAGCAATAGACCCGCAATATTTACGCATCCGATGGCAAGGACAGCGAGCACCGCGCCCAGCAGGGTCCAGAGTGGACCCTTTGTTTTGCCGGTGACGCTCTCGGCCAGCGGCACTGCATGCACCACCCGTCCACCATCCGTGTCAGGGTAAGCCTTGCCGATGTCGTTGAAAACGTGCGTGAGGTCGGCTTGCGCCTGGTCGATTGTTACACCATCTTTGAGGCGGCCTACGGTGCGCAGCCAATGCGCGCCCCGGTTGTTCATCCAGCTCTGGTCAAGCAGGCGTGGAATGTACACCGCACTGTGCTGATTGAGTGGATAGCGGAACCCGACAGGCATGACACCGATGACAGTAAATGCGCGGCCATCGAGCCGAACCGATTTGCCAAGCACGGAACGGTCGCCATTGAAGAACTTCTGCCAAGCCTCATAACTGAGGACAACAATTTCGTTCTTGCCTTCCTGCTGTTCGCCGGGCAGGAAGGTGCGACCCAGCAGCGGATTGACGCCGAAGACCTGGAAGAAATTGTCCGTTGAGCGGACGCTATCGATAGACGTTGGGCCTGTGGAGGGTGCGTCGAGTGTGATCTTTCTATAGTCGCTGAAGCCTGCAAGGGCCGAGAACGTGCGCAAATGCGCGACCTCGTCCTGATAGCTCGCCCATGAAGAGGGTTGATTGTATCCGGCACGCGCGGTAGCCGATACAAAGACAATCTTGTCGGGATTCGCAAAAGGAAGTGGGCGCAGAATGACTGCCTCGATGACGCAGAAGACAGCAGTGGCCACGCCCACACTGAGGGCAAGGGTGAGTACGACGGTAAACGCGAAGCCGGGAGCGCGCCGCAACTGCCGCAGCGCATAGCGCATGTCCTGAAGCAAGTTGCGGAACGGCATGGCTACGCCTCCACTTCTTCGGTGAGCTTTTTGAGCTCGTCTTCCGAGACCACCTTCCCATCAAACAAGTGCACTTCGCGCTGGGCGTGCTTGGCAAAGCGGGGATCGTGGGTCACCATGCAGATGGTTGAGCCTTCGCGATGGAGATCGGCAAGGAGATGCATCACGGCTTCGCCGTTCTTCGAGTCCAGGTTGCCGGTAGGCTCGTCAGCCAGCAGGACGGAGGGTGAACCAGCGAGCGCGCGGGCCACAGCCACACGCTGCTGCTGACCGCCGGAGAGCTGGGCGGGATAATGCTTCATACGGTGCGCCATGTTCACGCGTTCCAGGGCTTCCTTCACGCGGCCCTTGCGCTCGGCGGACGGCATGCCGGCGCGATAAGTGAGGGGCAGTTCAACGTTCTCTTCAACCGTGAGATCACCGATGAGGTTGAAGCTCTGGAAGATGAAGCCGATTTCCTGGTTGCGGATGCGCGAGCGGTCGCCGAAGCTGAGGCTCTCCACCGGCTTGTTGTTCAGCAGGTACTTGCCGCCTGTCGGAGTATCCAGCAGGCCCAGAATGGAGAGCAGCGTGGATTTGCCGCAGCCCGACGGGCCCGACATGGCCACGTATTCGCCACGCTCGATGGTGAGGTGAATGCCGGAGAGCGCATGCGTCTCCACTTCGTCGGTGTAGAAGACCTTGGTGAGGTCCTCAATTTCAATCAGCTTGTCGTTCGCCATCCTGTCCCCCTTCGTAGTTGTAGTCAGTTCTTAGTTCAGAGTTAAGAGTTCTTAGTCGTCAGCTTCCAGTTGGAAGAGGCCATTGTCTCTGACCGCTGTCCTATTCGAGCCGGATGCGGTCCACGCCATCTTCATGCGACATGTCGGAGAGGATCACAACATCGCCCTCCTTCAATCCTTCCAGCACCTGAATGCTGTTGACCGAGGCGCGGCCTACTTTCACTGGTACACGCACAGCGCCTTTGCCGTCGGGGTCTTCCTTGAACAGGCTCAGGGTAGTGTTTTCATTGCCCAGAGCCGGCCGGCCTACTTGCAGAACATCCTTCAACATTGCCAGGTTGATGGTTCCATCCACGCTGAGGTCAGGTCGTGCCCCCGGCGGTAAGGGCCCATCAAGAGCTACGTCAACGGTGACCGTTCCGTTCAATACGGATGGATCAATTCTGGAAACGTGGCCGGGAATAATTCCGTTATGGGTGTCGATGGAAGCGGGCTGGCCGAGCTGGATGTCACGCGCCTGAGTCTCGGCAATCTGCAGGGCGGCCTTCAGCTTGTCTTTCTGAATCACCTTGGCGACCGAGGTTCCCGCCGTGACGTGCTGGCCCACCTGCAATGGGACTGGCAGCTGCGCCAGGACGCCGGAGATTCCGGCCCTCACGTGAAGGGCGTCCGCTTGCTTCTGATAGAGATCGAGCTGGGCCTTCGCCTGCTCGACTTTGGTCTGCGCGGATGCCAGCTGGACTTCGATTGCCTTCGCGTTTACATCGAGTTGTTCTTCGGAGAGCTTTTTCTGCGCGGTCAACTGGTCAGCGGCATTCTTCGACGCGCCTGCGACCACGCCGGAAACCACACCCAGCTTGTAGAGCTGCTCATCCGTTTGCGCCTGGCGCAGGTCCGTAGCATAGGAGGCGTTGACCTGCGCCGCGGCGATTTTCTTATCCATCAGGGTGCTTTCGAGCGTGGCCTGGAGGCTCTTGTAGTCGGCCTCCGCACCCTTGAGGGCCGATTGCGCGCTGAGCAGCTCTTGCTCAAGTTGCGGATCGCTCATGTCCATCACGACTGTGTCCGGCGTGACAGTGGCTCCGGGCAAGGCGATGATGCGCACTACGGTGGCATCAGTCTGTGCGGGAATCAGCTCGATCGAGTCTTCCCGCGGCACCAGGCTGCCGGTCGACCCACGCACCTGGATGGTCAAGTCTCCACGCTTGACCGTGTCTGGCCAGATGGTCGAGCGATCTACCGTGGGTGCGGCGGGCTTGAGCCGGGAAACGCCGACTGCGAGAGCCGCTAACACAACCACTCCGACGGCAGCGTAAATGACGAGTTGCCGAGTTTTCTTCTTCTTTAAATCCGGGCGGGCTATATCCATGACATCCTGGATATAGCACTTGCCTTGCCAAAAGGAATTTAGCTGTGGGGTGCTGAAAATAAATCACTTGGCTGGAGATCGACTTACCAAAATGCCGGCTACAGTGACCGCTTCCGGAGGGGTAGTGTTCGATTTCGGACAGTCGAATATGACCAGGGAGGCGAGCGGATCTCTGTTCAGAGACGTTCCACAGCCAGGGCCACTGCGTTGCCGCCGCCGAGGCAAAGTGCCGCGACCCCCTTCGACTTGCCGCGCTCCTGCAATGCGTAAAGAAGCGTGACCAATACCCGCGCTCCACTGGCGCCAATGGGGTGTCCAATGGCCACTGAACCGCCGTGAATATTTACCTTGGCAGGATCGAGGCCGAGGTCCCGGTTCACGGCGAGCGCCTGGACGCTGAACGCCTCGTTCAGCTCGAACAGGTCCACATCGTCGAGGGACCATCCGGCGCGAGCCGCAACCTTGCGTACGGCCGCAATGGGAGCAAGACCGAACCACTCCGGCTCGACGCCGCTGGTGGACTGGGCGCGAATCACGGCGAGCGGCTTGAGACCGAGCGCCTGCGCACGCTCTTCGCTGGTGACAACCAGCGCCGCCGCGCCATCGCTCACGCCGGGAGAATTGCCTGCGGTAACCGACCCATGTTTTTGAAACGCGGGCTTGAGGCCTGACAGGACTTCTGTTGTAGTTTCGGGGCGGATGGATTCGTCGGCGTCGAAGATGCGTGGAGCCGCACCCTTCTTCGCTGGCGGAATCTCTACGGGCAAAATCTCACTGCGAAAAAGACCCTGCGCAGAGGCCGCCGCTGCGCGCCGGTGCGACTCGACCGCGAACTCATCCTGTTCCTCGCGTGTAATGCCGTATTTCGCGGCAATCATCTCCGCCCCTACCCCCATGTGAAAGCCCTTGTACGCCTCCCAAAGGCCGTCTTGAATCATCGCATCCACAAGCGCTCCGTTGCCCATGCGATATCCTGCGCGCGCCTGCGGCAGCAGATACGGTGCGTTGGTCATGGACTCCATGCCGCCGGCCACGACGACTTCGGCGTTTCCGGTCTGGATAGCCTGCGCTGCCAGCGCTACGGACTTCAGGCCCGATCCGCAAACCTGGTTAATGGTGAATGCGCCGGCCTGCGGCGAAAGCCCTGCGTATATGGCAGCCTGGCGGGCCGGATTCTGCCCGAGTCCAGCCTGGAGGACGCAGCCCATGATGCACTCATCAATGAATTGTGGGTAGGCTGGAGCATCCGCTGCAAGATTCTTCTCGCCTGCCTGAAAGCCTTCGAGACCGGCACGGCGCACCGCCTCGCGAACGACAAGCGCACCCAACTGCGGACCGGAAAACGACTGGAGCGATCCCTGGAATTTGCCGACCGCAGTGCGGGCTGCGGAAACAATCACAACCTCTTTCATGACGCTCCAAAGGGGTGGGGTAGAAGTAACTGCTGTAATTAGATGCGTCCAGCTTCGCGCAGATTGCGGATTTCTTCGTCATCGAAGATGCGCGAGCGGATGAGGAAGCGCACGCCCTCGCCATTGTCCAGCGAGAACATGCCGCCTCGGCCTGGCACGACGTCAAGCGTAAGTTGGGTGTGTTTCCAATACTCAAACTGGCTCTTGCTCATATAGAAAGGCTCGCCATCCACTTCGCCCAACTGCACGTCGGAGTCGCCGGTCATGAACTCGCCGCGGGGATAACACATAGGGGAGCTGCCATCGCAGCAGCCACCTGATTGGTGAAACATAAGCGGCCCATGCTTCTGGCGCAGAACACGAATCAGGTGAATGGCGAGATCGGTTGCCATAACTTGCTGTGGGAGTTGTTCGGCCATCGCGTCCCCGTTCTAGCTGTCTTCAGAGCTTTTCATGCCGCTCTTTTCGTCAACCGGCCTATTTTCATCCAGTCCGGTGGCGTCGGCTGGGTCAACGGTTCCCAATGAATCGTTCACCACACCCTCTTTGGTTTCTTCTTCAGGAGCGGGATCCCGTTCAATGTTCACTCGCTTGGTTGCATCGGCCATGCTTGTCACCTCATCAGGTTGAGATGCCGAAGCCGACCGCAGCGTCTGAACCAATCGCCCAAGCCGGTTGCCCCAAGTCTAAGTTTTTGGACCTGGGGCATCGGCCTGGATGGTCTGTCTATTCCCTGTTCCCTGTGGCTAAAAGAAGCCGAGCTTCCTGGGGCTGTAGCTTACCAGCAGGTTTTTGGTTTGCTGATAGTGGTCGAGCATCATGCTGTGCGTCTCGCGGCCAATGCCGGATTGCTTGTAGCCACCAAAAGCCGCGTGGGCTGGATAGGCATGGTAGCAGTTGATCCACACGCGCCCGGCCTGGATGCCGCGTCCCAGACGGTGGCAGCGATTTACATCGCGAGTCCACAGGCCGGCTCCAAGACCGTACAGCGTATCGTTGGCGATCTCCAGCGCTTCATCCTCGGTCTTAAAGGTGGTCACTGAGACCACGGGTCCAAAGATTTCCTCCTGGAAAATCCGCATGCGGTTATGCCCGCGGAAGACTGTGGGCTGCACGTAGAAGCCGCCTTCCAGCTCGCCTCCCAAGTGCGCGCGGCTGCCGCCGGTCAGCAACTCGGCCCCTTCCTTATGGCCGATGTCGATGTAGCTCAGGATTTTTTCCAGCTGCTCACTGGAGGCCTGCGCGCCGATCATCGTGTCGCTTTCCAGCGGATTGGCCTGCTTGATGGCCGCCACCCGCTTGAGGGCGCGTTCCATAAAGCGGTCGTAAATGCTTTCCTGAATCAGAGCCCGGCTGGGACACGTACAGACTTCGCCCTGGTTGAGCGCGAACATGACGAAGCCTTCAATGGCCTTGTCAAAGAAGTCGTCGTCTTCCTGGAGGACATCCGCGAAGAAAATGTTGGGGGACTTGCCGCCCAGTTCCAGCGTAACGGGAATCAGGTTCTGGCTGGCGTATTGCATGATGAGGCGACCGGTCGTGGTTTCGCCGGTGAAAGCTATCTTAGCCACGCGCGAGCTGGAAGCCAGGGGCTTACCTGCCTCCAGACCAAATCCGTTGACAATATTAAGGACGCCGGGAGGCAGCAGGTCGGCGACCAGCTCCGCCCAGACGAGGATGCTGGCCGGGGTCTGCTCGGCCGGTTTTAGAACTACGCAGTTCCCTGCTGCGATGGCGGGCGCCAGCTTCCAGGTGGCCATAAGAATGGGGAAGTTCCAGGGAATGATCTGCCCAACCACTCCGAGCGGTTCATGGAAGTGATACGCGACGGTGTCCTGGTCGATCTCCGAGATTGTGCCTTCCTGGGCGCGTAGGCATCCCGCAAAGTAGCGCCAGTGATCGATGGCCAGCGGAATGTCCGCCGCGGTCGTTTCGCGAATCGGCTTTCCGTTGTCCCAGGTTTCAGCCAACGCGAGCAGATCGAGATTGTCTTCCATCCGCTGGGCAATCTGGATCATAAGGTTAGCGCGATGCGTGGGACTGGTGTGGCCCCAACTCGCGCGCGCCGCATGCGCCGCGTCCAGCGCCAGTTCGATGTCTTTTGCACCGGAACGCGGAATCTCGCAGAAGGTCTTTCCTGTAACCGGGGTTACATTCTCAAAATATTGGCCGGATGCGGGCTCAACCCACTTGCCGCCAATGTAGTTGCCATAACGCGGACGAAAGCTCACGCGGTCGCTGAGCTTGCCCGGATGCACTGCCGTAGCTGTCGCCATTAAAGTGTCCTCCAGGAGGGAAATACCGCGCAGTTGCAGGCGCAGGGGACGCGGCGCACGAATCATACACGCCCAAGCGCACCACTGGGCAGACCCGAAAATGAAACAGGTTGAGCATAGTTGCAAGCTATTGGAAACAGCGGGGAAACGCAGTTTCCACCCGTGAAATGTCCGGGTACCAGATTTGGCGGTGCTCTGCCCCGCGAGGTGGTCGAGCGTGTGAGACCTTGAAAGCAATGGGTGTTATGGGTGCTGGATGCGCCCTGATTTGACCCAAAAGTACCATTGACCAGGCAAAGGAGTTACTTTAGGTTACCAACATACGGATTACGTGGGTACTCTCCATGGCGGCTTGGCTCGGGAAAACCTATCCGGGCCAAGCCGAAGAATTGAACGCCGTCCGCATGTTCGTGCAAGGAGAAAGCGATGATCCTCCCCCTGTTAGAGAGTGCAGTTTTCGCGGCTGTGGTGGTGTGCTTTGTTTGCTGGAGAGCCGCCGCGCGGCGCAGGAAGGCGCAGACCTGGGACTCGCTTGTGGCCCGGTTGCGCTCCGACTGGAGCGCACGCGAGCTGACCCAGCACTTTCTCTGGAGAGAGGGGCTCGACGCAACGCCAAGTGAAACCTGGAGCCGCATTCGCGGCGCCTATGGCCTTTGGGCAATGTTCCAAAACGCCGGCGTCATGGTTGAGATGGCAGACTACGCTGCCCGCAACTGCGACACCGTGGACCATGAGCTGCTTGAGATCCTGCGCAACGACGCCATACAAATTCGCATCTGCGTGTTGACGGCCCTCGTACGGTATGTTTTCAGCCACGTCAACGCCGCGATCAACGTGAATGCGTACCGCGCTGCATCCATGTATACCGGAATGGCGGCCCGCATGACACAACTCCTGCAGCAGAGCGCTGGGGAAGTTCTTCCGGATTTCGTCGCCGCAATGTAGTTGGAGTGTTGCTGTCCGTGTCGCTGCCAAGCCATAGCATTTCTGGCATGCGGAGCAGTTACCTTACCTTGCAGGCTCAATCGTTGATCGCTTCCCGCTCTCCCACTCCTCATACGAGATGCGTGGAATGGTTATGAACGCGTCGCGCGTGCGCACATAGTTTCCCAACCCGTTCATGCGGCCAATCGCATGCAACTCGTCGGCTTTGATGTAGGGCCCCGCTGGGTCCACGTACCGGTCCTCAACGTAAATGGCGACAACTCGTCCCAAAATGATCCGGGAGTGGCCGATCTCCATGGTTGTATACTCGCGGCACTCGAGCGCAGCATGTGCCTCGGCCAACCGTGGCGGCTTCACTTCCTGCGACGGCGTGGTGCTGAACCCGGCCAACTCCACCTCGCTCATCTCCGACGGGAAATCGGTTGCGCAGATGTTCATCTTTTCAGCGATGTCCTCTGTAACGATGTTGACCACAAATTCGCCGGTTCGCCGAATGTTGCGAGCTGTGTCCTTGGGAACAAATGGCTGGGCCGGCCGGTTGGTTACGCCCACGCCGATGATGGGTGGGTCGGTGCAAAGGTAGTTGTAGGCGCTGAAGGGAGCGGCATTCAGCCGGCCCTCTTCATCCATGCTGGTAATCAGTGCAATGGGCCGTGGCGCCACCAGGCCCACCAGCAGTTTGTAGGCTTGGCCGGCAGGCCCCCGTTCGAGATCGAAATTCATCGATTGCTGCACCCCTGATTCTCTGATGGTATGCGATCCGCGCCCTATGGCTGGGTGTGGGGTCCCCGGAACTTCGTCGAATTTGAGACCTTAATGCATGAATCCGGCGGGCAATCGGTCATTCTGATTGGACACGAAGTTCGATTCACAGGCAGAGACCGAGAACCCAGACCACTCCAATTCTTCTCTAGCCGATAAGCATCTCAGGCGTGATGGGTGCGTTGCGCAGGCGTTTGCCAGTAGCGTGATAGATTGCATTGGCGATGGCTGCCCCAGTCCCAGTGATGCCGATTTCTCCAATTCCGCGCGCGCCGAGTGGATTGAATTTTGTATCAGGGATATCGAGAGAATAAACCTCTATCTCGCCTATGTCCGCGTTCACCGGCACGTGATACTCGGCAAGATTGTTGTTGATCGGACGGCCATGCCGGGTATCAAAGTGTGTCTCCTCATGGAGCGCCAGGCCTATGCCCCATACGATGCCGCCGATAAGCTGGCTCTTGCCGGTGCGCTGGTTAAGCAGCGTACCGACATCGTAGACACCTACAATTCGATGGACGTGGACCATGCCGGTCAGCTCATCGACGCCAACCTCAGCAAAGACCGCGCCCCATGAGTGCGTTGAATACTGCTCGGCGTCCTGGTCCTTTTCAGCAGATGCGTTGGCGCCGATGGGGTTGTTGCCGTTGCGCGCAAGAAAGTCCTTGAAGTGTTCTCCTGTGCCGGAGCTGCCTTTCTTGCGGATCATGCCGTTTTCGAAAACCAGCTGATCGGGTTGCGTTCCGGCAAAAGGGCCCCGCGCATCGTTTGAGGCCGCGGTGAGCAGAGTGAGCTGCGCTTCTTTTGCGGCAGCCTGAACCGCCGGTGTTACGCTGGCCGCGGATTGCGAACCGCCGGAGACAGGAGCTTTGGGAAGGGTGGAGTCGCCGAGCCTGGCATCGACGATGTCGACAGGCAGCTTGAGCGTGGCGGCCGCGACCTGGGCCATGATGGTATACATGCCGGTGCCTAGCTCCTGCGAACCGGAGGCAACGGCGACTCGGCCCGAGGGTTCGAACTGCACTCGCGCATTCGCGGTGGAGCGATTGGCTGGATAGGTTGCAGTCGCCACGCCCAGGCCGATGAGCTCACCATTGCGCTTTATGGAGCGCGGCGCAGGATTGCGTTTTGACCAGCCGAAATGTTCCACTCCTTGCTGATAGCACTCACGAAGGTGCTTGCTTGAGAAGGGCTTTTTGGACGTCGGATCTTTCTCGGCGTAGTTCTTCAAGCGTAGCTCGATGGGATCGATGTTCAGCTTGCAAGCAAGTTCGTCCATCGCGATCTCAAGGGCAAATGTGCCCGTGGATTCACCGGGCGCGCGCTGGAAAGTGGGCGTACCCAGGTTGAGCGACACCAGGCGCTGCGATGTGGAGATGGACGGGCTCTCGTACAGCATTCGAGTCTGCACGGACGAAGGTTCGGTGAAGTCCTCGAAGACAGATGTATGACTGTGCACGTGATGCGCGATGGCGGTGAGCGTGCCATCGCGTTTGGCGGCCAGCACAATGCGCTGATGGGTGCGGGGACGCGCACCGACGGGACCGAACATCTGCGGGCGCTCGAGGGCCAGCTTCACTGGTCGCTGCGCGACTTTGGCAGCCATGGCCGCGAGAACGACATGCGACCACGTCGAGCCTTTGCAGCCGAATCCTCCGCCTGTGAAGGGGCAGATGGTGTGCACGTCTTCTTGAGGGATGCCAAGCGCCTTGGCCACGGTCTGCTTCACGCCGGAGATATACTGAGTCGCATCGTGAAGGGTTAGCTTGTCGCCATCCCATTGAGCGATGGTGGCGTGCGGCTCCATCGGATTGTGGTTCTGAATGGGCGTGGTGTAGATCTCGTCGAGCTTGACTTCTGCTGCCGCCAGCGCCTGGTTGAGCTGGCCTTCGGAGACGTCGGCAGGATCCTTGCCATGGCTGCCGGGGTGCGCGGCCGGCATGCCTGCTTCGAAATCGAGCTTTGGGGTATCCTCCTGGTATTTCACGTCGATGAGCGAGGCAGCGTAG
The DNA here is from genome assembly GCA_049514915.1 of Occallatibacter sp. Lineage (GTDB taxonomy): Bacteria > Acidobacteriota > Terriglobia > Terriglobales > Acidobacteriaceae > Telmatobacter. Next base: position 30,195 of record JBEKUP010000048.1, read on the forward strand.
AGGGCCTGGTCTAGAGTCTCGGCCACCACAACGGCGATGGGCTGATTGTTGTAAAGAACCGTGTTGTCCTGCAACAGAGAAAGAACGCGGCCGGCAGGGGGATTGACTCCGGCCTTGCCGCCCTGTGGAAGCTTGGGAGCATTCGCGGGAGTCATGACGATGACCACTCCGGGTGCGCTCTGAGCCTTCACAGTAATCATGCTGGTGATACGGCCATTGGGAATGGTGCTGGTGACCATTACCGCATGCGCAATGTTCGGGATGTCAAACTCGGCTGCATATTTTGCGGCGCCTGTAACTTTGGCGTGGCCGTCGACGCGAATGAGTGGATCACCGATTGCGGTCATGCCTGATCTCCGTTTCCTGCGGCAAGAGTGAATGCACGCACGATGGTTTGTCGCGCCATGGCAATTTTGAATGCGTTGTGCTCATAGCCTTTTGCACCGATGAGGATTTCATCCCCGGCGGCGAGCCACGCTTCCCTGCCGGGCTTCTTCCCGGCAAGGAGCGCTTCAGCCTTCTCTGAACGCCATGGCTTATGTGCAACGCCGCCGAGGGCAAGTCGCGCGCTGCGGATGATGCCGTTCTCGAGTTCGAGCGCGGCGGCCGCGGAGACGAGCGCAAAAGCATAACTGGCGCGGTCGCGCACTTTCGCGTAGGCGGAGTGCTCCGCGTAGGGGCCCTTCGGGAGATCGATCGAGAGAATGAGTTCGTCTGGGCGGAGGTTCGTATCGATTTCGGATTGGCTGCCTGGGAGGCGATGAAAGTCGGAGAATGGAATGATGCGTTCGCCCCGTTGACTGCGCACCCGGACCTGGGCGCCCAAAGCCGCGAGCGCGACACACATGTCGGATGGGTGCGTCGCAATGCACTCCGGACTGGCGCCTAGAATAGCGTGGATGCGATTGTACCCATCAATGGCACCGCAGCCTGAGCCTGGTTTGCGCTTGTTGCACTGCGCGAAAGCAGGTTCGTAGAAGTAGTAACAGCGTGTCCGTTGCATGAGATTGCCGCCGTTGGTGGCGCGGTTACGCAACTGCGGAGAAGCTCCGGAGTAAATGGCCTGAGCGAGCATGGGGTAACGTTGGCGAACCAGTGGATGATCGGCGGTATCGGAATTGCGTGCCAATGCGCCGAGACGTAAACCGCCATCCGGAAGTTCCTCAATCTTCGTCAGGCCGATTCGATCAATGTCGATGAGCTGTGCAGGTATCTCGACATGCTGTTTCATCAGGTCAACAAGGTTGGTGCCGCCGGCGAGGAACTTGGCGTGAGGCTCCCTCGCGATGGCGTTGACTGCGGCCTCGGGGTCGCTGGCGCGCTGATAGTCAAATGGTTGCATGATCGTCTCCGTGCATCGTGGCCGCGGCGCGATTTGCAGTGGAATCGTGGGCCTGGCGCACTGCCGCGACAATGCCGGGATAGGCGCCGCAGCGGCAGATGTTGCCACTCATCCGCTCACGAATCTCGCTATCAGTGAGTTCGAAGTTATGGGTGCTTCGCAGGTCTGGCGTAACAAAGCTGGCTGTCCCCCGGCTTGCTTCGTCGAGTAATGCAACGGCGGAGATGATTTGCCCGGGTGTGCAATAACCGCACTGGAATCCATCGTTGTCAAGGAACGCCTGTTGCACGGGATGAAGCCGGCCCTCGTGAGCGATGCCCTCAATGGTGGTGACACGTTGTCCGTCGCAAGTAATAGCGAGAGCGAGGCAGCTGTTGATGCGGCGGCCATCCAGCAGCACCGTGCACGCGCCGCACTGGCCATGGTCGCATCCCTTCTTGGTCCCGGTCAGGTGGAAGTGTTCGCGAAGCAGGTCAAGCAGTGAAGTGCGAGGATCGATTTCAAGTTGCTTCGGTTCGCCGTTGATGTCGATACGAATGGAGTGCATTTTCGCTGCGGCGACCGGCTTTTCCGATTGTGCCAGAGCGGGAGCAGTTGAGCCGGCGGCGGCAATCCCGAGCGCGGCTCCTGTGCCCACCATGAAATCGCGGCGTGTCCATGTCCACTCGCACCTCGTCGCGGAAATGTCATCCACAGTTGCTGAAGGGTCGGGCGGGTTGGTTATGTTCTCGTTGCATGCCATATGAAACACTCACTTGTCTTTGCTTTCCTTCTGTTTTTCGCGGGCTTTTTGAATTCTTTCCGAGAGAAGGTGCTTTGCTTTTTCAAGCTCGGCCCTTCTCGATTCGCTGAGGCCCTTCCCTGCCCGGTTGATGAAGTAGGTGAGCATCCTCATCCCGGATACGGGTCCCTTCGGGGACACCTTTTTTGACGCCAGTTGGCGGGCGATGGTTTCAGGATCCCTGGTGAACAATCCTTCGGGTGGATAGGTGGAAACTGTGTTTACTTTGCTGACCCATTTCTTCGTCGCCGTTGCCTTCTTCGCGGTCGCCATTTCAACTCCTGTTGACCCAGTTCCCTTCTCCGCGGCCTGGCAGAGCGCACGCGCGCCGGTCAGGCCGGAAGTTCGGCGGGAGTGGGATAGTGGTGCTGCTCCCTTCCGATGTCTCCGTCGTATTTCACGGTGCTCTTGAATAGCTCATAACGGCCGTCGTTGAATCTGCGTCCATGCGCCCGGAGTTCTTCCATTTGCTGTTGGCTGAGAGGCTGAAAACTGTGGAGGATCTGCAGGTTCTGGTCGAGCACAGCCATTGAGTCCATACCGGAAATGGTGGTTGATACACCAGGGACGCTTATGGCATAAGAGAGCGCTTCAGTCGGCGTGAGCGCGCCTTGCACAATGGGCTCCCCTGACCCACCCATACTCTTCGTTGAGAACACTGCCATACCCTTTTGAACAGCGACAGGCAGCACTTCGCGTTCGAAGGAGCGGAAGCCTGGATCAAACGGATTGATGGGCATCTGGACAGTGTCGAATGGGAAACCACGTGACAGCATGTCAAGATGAATGGACGGATTCTTGTGGCCGGCAAACCCGACGAATCGGACTTTGTCCTGCTGCTTGGCGGCTCGAAGGGCTTCGAGGACTCTATCCGTGTCATAGGCTTTTTCGGGGTCGTTGTAGTAGATCACTTCATGTACCTGCCAGACATCGAGGTGGTCGGTCTGCAAGCGGCGAAGGCTCTGCTCGAGCATCTCCATGGCGAGCGAAGCATCGCGCCCGTGAGTACAGACCTTGGTCATCAGAAACACTTTGTCGCGAGAACCCTTGACCCCTTGCCTAGCCAGTCTTCGGATTTGCCGCGGTTGTATTCCCAACAGCAATCAAAAAAGGTGACGCCCCCTTCGAGGGCGCGGTGAACGATAGATATGGCTGTCCGCTCATCTTGGGCGGCGCCGAGATGATGGCCTCCCAGTCCCAAAGCGGATATGCGAACGCCGGTTTTGCCGAAATTCTTGAGCGGAATAGACGAATCTGTCTGCATCATTCGCCTAGGATGCACTACGAGTTGAGATGGTTTGCTTTAATGCAAATGGGCGATCTCCTCTCGTTTTTGCGTCAATGCCGCTTGAAATATTGAACATCGCGCTCGTGCTGTTTTGCCTTCTCGATACTCTCGAAGGTGCCCAGGTTGCGGCGCTTTCCTGTGGAAGGATCCTTCTTACGCGAATAGAGGCGGAATTGACCGGATTTTAGTTTTCGTATCATGGCGAAATCCTCCGAGGTCTTAGGACGCTGGTTTTGCAACTCGGGTTTCCTAGATATGAGCAGGTGTGGCGGGATCGGCTTTACGATTCGCCAAGGGTCTTATAGCGACCGGCAACAGGGCAACTCTCAATCGGATGAAGCATCTGACTTGACCAGGGAGCATTGTGTATGGCGCGTCCATTCTGGTCAGGCCACATCCAGATTTCTTTGGTGTCATTTGGCGTAAAGCTCTTTCCGGCCGTAGAGGCAAAGAGCGAGATACACTTTCACCAAATTAGCCGAAAGACGGGCGAGCGTGTACGCCATCAAAAGGTGTCCGCCGACGAGGAGCCGGTTGAGAACGACGACATTGTCAAAGGCTATGAATACAGCAAGGGAGAATATATACAAATAGAACCGTCGGAGATTGCAGAACTGCGCATTGCCTCAAAGAGTGCAATCGAGCTTCAGCAGTTTGTCGATATGGAGGAGCTTGATCCGGCCTTCTTTGAGAAACCTTATTTCGTGTTGCCGGAAGACGATGCACAGGCAGATGCATTTGCCGTGGTGCATAAGGCCTTGCAGCAAACAGGAAAAGCAGGGCTCGGCAAGATTGCTGTTGGAGGCCGGGAGCATCTGATTGCAATAGCAGCGCCATCCGATGCAAAGCTTGCCGGGCTGATGGGATACTTCCTGCGCTATGAGGAGGAGATGCGTAACGCTGCGCAATACTTCTCCGAAGTGAAGATGGGGAAAGTGGATGAAGATCAACTCGCATTGGCCAAGGAACTGATCAAGCGAAAGACGAAGGTGTTCGATCCCAGCAAATTCACGGACGATTACGAGGTCGCGTTGCGTGAACTGGTGGATGCGAAGTTGAAGCACATCCCACTGCCGAAACAGCAAGCAGCGCCACGCGGCAAGGTGATTGACCTGATGGATGCTCTTCGGCGCAGTGTGAAGGAGCCGCCAGAGAAAAAGAAGCCTGTGGCGCGGGCGGGAGTGAGTGCGGCTAAGGAGAAACCGGGACCGAGGCTGATCCAGTCGCACGCCAAAGCCGCGGAGAAGCGGCGAAAATCAGCCTGAGCCAATTTCGATGGCCACGAAACGAAAAAGTCCGCCGAAGAAACCATCGAGCACCGCAACGAGGCAGTTAGCGCGCTATCGTTCGATGCGGGACTTCAATGTTACATCCGAGCCGAGCGGCCGCTCCTCAGGGAAGCACAACACAAATAAGTCTGCGAAGTTACCGTTTGTCGTTCAGAAGCACGCAGCTACCCGGCTTCATTACGATTTTCGGCTGGGATGGAATGGAGTCCTAAAGAGCTGGGCCGTGACGAAAGGGCCGAGCTACTTTCCGGGAGATAAGCGCCTTGCCGTACAGGTTGAGGACCATCCCCTGGAGTACGGAGGGTTCGAAGGGATCATCCCGAAAGGCCAATATGGCGGCGGGACTGTGATGCTATGGGACCGCGGGACGTGGGAGCCGCATGGAGACGTTGGGGAGGGCCTCAAGAAAGGCAGCCTGAAGTTCGCGCTGCACGGCGAAAAGCTGAAGGGGAACTGGGCTCTTATTCGCATGGCGGGTCGAGCCGCAAACGAGAGCAAGCCAAATTGGCTCCTGATCAAAGAGCACGATGCGGAAGAGCGGGGTGTGAACCACGAAGCTATAACAGAGGAAGCGCCGGACAGTGTCGCGTCCGGTCGCAATATGGAAGCGATTGCGGAGGCAAAGGATCGAGTGTGGAATTCCGCGGCGGGTGAAGCCTCCGCTCGCGAGGAGAAGAAGCCTTCGAAGGCGAGAAAGCCGACTCGCATAACAGCAACACGGCAATCCATAATCCAGGAGATAAATGCTCCCCGCGAGGATCTGCCAGAGTTTATTGCGCCGCAACTTGCAACTCTGGCAAAGACTCCGCCAGCAGGCGACAGCTGGATTCACGAGTTGAAGCTGGACGGCTATCGAATTCAAGCGCGCGTACAGCAAAAACAAGAGAAAGCAACGGTGCAACTGCTTACGCGCACCGGGCTTGACTGGACGCATCGGATGAAGCCGGTTGCCGAAGCCGTCGCCGCTCTGCCGGTGACGAGCGCTCTTCTCGATGGCGAAGTGGTAGTGCTGGCGAAGGATGGGACGACAAGTTTTGCGGATCTACAGGCTGCTTTTCAAGATGGCGCCGAAAGCGCTCTGACCTATTTCGTATTTGATCTCCTTCACCTCGACGGACGCAATCTTAGAGGTATTCCCTTGGCGGAAAGAAAATCGATTCTGACCAGATTGCTTGCCGGCTCTTCAGCAGACGGGGCCCTTCGGCTGAGTGAGCATCTTGAGGGCGGAGCCAGTGCGGTATTCAAGCACGCATGCAAGCTGAGTGCAGAAGGGATTGTTTCAAAACTGGCGCAGTCTCGCTATTCATCGGGACGCGAAAGCTCCTGGTTGAAGCTGAAGTGCTATCGCGAGCAGGAGCTTGTGATTGGTGGGTTCACGCTTCCGTCTAATGGAACTCGCGGAGTGGGCGCGCTGATATTGGGGTATTATCGCGGAGGAAAACTTGTCTATGCCGGACGCAGCGGCACGGGCTTTACACAGAAGACACACCGCATGATGCGCGAGCGTCTTGAGAAGCTTATTCGTAAGGAGTCGCCATTCGATGAGATTCCCGCAAGTGCCGGCCGGGGCGCACACTGGGTAAAGCCTGAACTGGTCGCGCAAATATCTTTTGCCACATGGACCGCGGACAATCTTGTGAGGCAAGCGGCCTTCAAAGGGCTTCGCGAAGACAAGCCGGCAAAATCGGTGCAGCGAGAGGTAGCAGAAGATCGCGCTGCGGAAGCGGAGAGCGATATGTCGGCTGATGCATCCGCAACGCACAAGCCGAAGACAATTGCCGCGAGACGCAATTCTCAGGCGGGGGGCAGCTCGACTGGATCTTTGCCCATTCACCTTACCCACCCAGATAAGGTGTTGGATGTGGAGTCGGGGCTGACAAAGGATAGCGTGGCCCACTACTACCTGGAAGTTGCGAGCTACATGCTGCCTTATATCGAGGGTCGACCGCTGACGCTGGTTCGGTGCATCGACGGCACGGGGAAGGCATGCTTCTACCAGAAGCACAAGAACGCCATGCTGCCCGCCGATATCGGCAGCATCGAGATTGTCGACAAAAAAACTGGGACGCCTGAGCCTTATATCACGATCTCCACATCCAAGGCTCTTGTCGAACTGGCCCAACTGGGCGTACTTGAGCTGCACCCGTGGGGGTCGCGCAACGCGGCCATCGAAAAACCGGACCGGCTGATCTTCGATCTCGACCCGGACTCTGCAATTGACTGGAAGACACTCTCCACGGCCGCCGCTGAAGTGAGAGAGCGCCTGAAGAAACACGGCCTGGAGAGTTTTCTGAAGATAACGGGAGGCAATGGTCTGCATATTGTCGCTCCGATCCGTGCCTCGAATCCATGGCCGGTCGTGAAAGAGTTTGCGCACAACCTGGTGCTTGCCATGGAGAAGGATGCGCCGGGTCTGTATCTGACACGCATGACCAAAGCGGCACGGAAGGGCAAGATATATCTTGACTATCTTCGTAATGAGCGAGGAGCCACTTCAATTGCACCATATTCCCCGCGCGCACGCTCGGGCATGCCCGTGGCTCTTCCTTTGAGATGGGAGGAGCTGAAGATGGAGGAGAGACCTCATTTTCTCGTGTCCGAATTCTTGAAGTGGAAGAAGCGTCTTCAAAAAGATCCATGGAGTGGCATGGGCGAACTCAGGCAATCGCTTCCCAACTCCGCACAAAAATGAATGGCGACTCGCAGCCTTTGGTCCCGCTCAATCCAATGAGCATCTTGCGCTACACCTTTCACATCTGGATCGCCGCGCCCGGTCATTCCAACAGCGGAACTTTCCATGCTCTGAAGGCCTCCATAAATATTTGAATCAACAACGCTTATACTGATGCCCACGGTCCTCAGTGATTCGATGGAATCCACAGTGTCTATACAACTCCGGACATTTTTGAGTCCCCAATCGCGGAGAATCCAATGGCAATTCATCCGCCGGGAAGGGGGAAACACCCAGTTTTCTCGTTCACTAAAGCGATATTTCGGTCGCCGACAACCAAATTTCTGGTTCCTGCATCTATTCAAACGCCTCTACACATCGCAGACCACCGACAGCGTCCTTTTTTGAAGCCCATTCACTGATCGTATTGGTCGCCTTGTACTTCCTCGCAGGAGTTGTTCCTACCCATGGAGATCTCGGTTCAGCAAGCCGGCAACGGGAAAAGCACAGTGGAAGACCCCAAAATAGACACTCCAGATCAGCCGGTGGACGGCTACCTTGTTTCCATCCTTCAAAGCCTGCAGACGATGAAGAATGGTGATTTCAGCGTTCGTCTTCCTGTCTCATGGACCGGACTTCCGGGCAAAATCGCCGACAACTTTAACGAGATTGTGACCGCCAACGAGCGGATGGCATTTGAATTGAAGCGTGTTGGTCAGGCGGTTGGAAAAGAAGGCAAGACCCGGGAGCGCATCCGCGTGGATGAACGCCGAGGGGCATGGGACGACATGGAGGTCTCAGTCAACACGCTGGTGGAGGATCTGCTCCGCCCCACCACAGAAGTTACCCGGGCAATTGCCGCTGTCGCGCAAGGCAATCTCACTCAGACGGTTCGGCTCGATGTTGACGGGCGCCCCCTGGAAGGCGAGTTTCTGCGTTCCGCGAATATCGTCAACACCATGATTCAGCAGCTCGGAGTCTTCACGGCAGAAGTCACCCGCGTGGCGCGCGAAGTGGGTACCGATGGAAAGTTGGGCGGACAAGCGCAAGTTCCCGGGGTGGCGGGAACCTGGAAGGATTTGACGGACTCCGTGAACTCCATGGCCAGCAACTTGACGGGCCAGGTGAGAAATATCGCGGAAGTGGCGACGGCTGTGGCGAGCGGCGATCTTTCGCGCAAGATCACGGTGGACGTGCGAGGCGAAATTCTGCAGTTGAAAGAGGCCATCAACACGATGGTCGACCAGTTGCGTTCGTTCGCTTCTGAAGTGACGCGCGTGGCTCGCGAGGTGGGTACCGACGGAAAACTGGGCGGGCAAGCTGTTGTGCCCGGCGTAGCGGGAACCTGGAAGGATCTTACCGACTCAGTGAACGCGATGGCGGGCAACCTGACGGCGCAAGTGAGAAACATTGCGGAAGTGACAACGGCCGTGGCCCGCGGCGATTTGTCACGCAAGATTACCGTTGACGTGAAGGGCGAAATCTTGGAACTGAAAGACACCATCAACACCATGGTGGACCAATTGAACGCGTTTGCCGGCGAAGTGACGCGCGTGGCTCGCGAAGTGGGTACAGAGGGGAAACTCGGAGGTCAGGCGAATGTCCCCGGCGTTGCTGGAACCTGGAAGGACCTAACCGACAACGTAAACTTCATGGCCGGCAATTTGACGGGACAGGTGCGCAACATTGCCGAAGTGGCGACGGCTATTGCGAACGGCGATCTTTCCCGCAAGATCACGGTGGACGTCCGCGGAGAAATCCTGCAGCTTAAAGAAACGCTCAATACCATGGTGGATCAGCTCAACCGATTCGCGGGCGAAGTGACGCGCGTCGCGCGCGAAGTCGGCACGGAGGGTCGCCTTGGCGGCCAGGCCAACGTGCCCGGAGTGGCCGGAACATGGAAGGATCTTACCGACTCGGTAAACTCGATGGCCGGCAACCTGACTGCGCAGGTCAGGAACATCGCTGAGGTGACTACGGCCGTTGCTCGCGGCGATTTGTCGCGCAAAATTACCGTCGACGTGAAGGGCGAAATTCTGGAGCTGAAGAACACCATCAACACGATGGTGGACCAGCTCAATGCGTTCGCATCGGAAGTGACACGCGTGGCGCGCGAAGTGGGGACCGAAGGCAAGCTGGGCGGCCAGGCCGATGTGAAAGGCGTCGCAGGTGTCTGGAGAGACCTCACCGATTCGGTCAACTCCATGGCCGGCAATCTGACGGCGCAGGTCCGCAACATTGCCGAGGTCACTACGGCCGTTGCGAAAGGAGATTTTTCGCGCAAAATTACTGTCGATGTGCGCGGCGAGATATTGGAATTGAAGAACACCATCAACACGATGGTGGATCAGCTCAATGCGTTTGCGTCGGAAGTGACA
>JBEKUP010000049.1:0-39614 GCA_049514915.1 Occallatibacter sp.
ACGCCCGCGCCCTCACACAAGGAGCACGGGGTAAACCTCAACTTCTCGAACCGCCCGGTGCGGACCCGCATGCCGGGTGGTGTGGCAGGGGAGGAGAGGTGACTCTCCCCCCTATGCCGATTTATGGCGCTGATTTGAGTTAGATCAGCGGTGCGCGGGCTTGCGTAAGTTCGCATTACTCCGAGATAGCTCAAAGGTAGAGCGGCTTCCTGTTAAGAAGCGAGATGTCAGTTCGAATCCGACTCTCGGAGCCAGAGGTTTGTAAGTTGTTCCCGGTTCGTTCAACTGTGAGGACCGCACGCTCTGAATGTGCTGATGGGGTTAGAATCCCTCGCCGGGAGCCAGCATTGCATTCGTTCTCGGATCGGCTAATGGTAAGCCAGGGGCCTTTGAAGCCTCATACGGATTGGGTTCGACTCCCCCTCCGAGAGCCAACAGTTGGAAGTGCCCAGCGGTGGGTTCATTTCGTTGGAGTGCCTAGGCGGTGATCGTACAGCGGCAAGTACGGCGGTCTTCCAAACCGCACACGCAAGTTCGAGTCTCGCTCACCGCTCCAGTTTTGAAGGGAAGAAATGCTTGACGCAACGCCCCATTAGCTCAACCGGAAGAGCATGTGTTTCGTAATCACAAGATTGGCGTTCGAGGCGTCAATGGGGCTCCAGAGAAGTTCACAAGGAGGATGGCAATGAGTTTGATGCGAAGACCTGTTCTACAACTGAATGCATCCTATGAGGCTCTTCGCATCATTCCGGCCATGCGTGCCCTGAAGCTTGTGACCACGGGAAAGGCGACGGTGGAGTTAGCCACGAGTAAGTTGATTTATCCGGGCATTTACTTGCCGAGCGTTATTCGATTGGTGATGTACAGGCATGTTCCCGTTCGCCTGCAGATCACCACGCGCCGCAACATTCTTGTAAGGGACGCGTGCCGCTGCCAGTATTGCGGTGAAAAGTCTCATGGAAGTGACTTGACTCTCGACCATGTTATTCCCAGATCGCAGGGTGGTAAAAACTCCTGGGAAAACCTTGTGGCATGTTGCCGAAAGGACAACCACCGCAAGGCTGATAGAACGTCGGAAGAGGCCGGAATGCCACTGTTGCGCAGACCGTTGCCGGCAAGTGTTCATACTGGCAGATTCATTCTGCGGTCGATGGGTCTGGAAGTAAACGAGTGGAGCCGGTACTTGTACGCCGACTCCGATGGCGACCGGCGCTTTGCCGTTCGCGGATGAATGTGGGCCGGTATAGCTCAAGCGGCAGAGCAGCGGTGTTGTAAACCGCGGAGTGAGGTTTCGAGTACCTCTGCGGGCTCCATAACATGACGTAACTCAACGGGGATTGAAGCCAAACGGCGCGGCGCGTGATTGTGGATCACGTTCTAGAGGGTTCGACTCCCTCCTTTCCCTCCAAGTTTTACGTGGGCCTGTATCTCAGTTGGCAGAGCGCCGCACTTGCAATGCGGAGGTCAGATTTCGACATTCTCCAGGTCCACCAGTTTCTGGCTTCGTAGCTCAGATGGCAGAGCGTCACGTTGAAGGCGTGAGCGTCGCGGTCTCGAAATCCGCCGAAGTCACCAAGTTATCTGCGCGTAGCCTAGCCTGGCTTGAGGCACTCGCCCTGGGAGCGAGATGACGGGAGTTCAAATCTCTCCGCGCAGACCATACGTTGAGCACCTGTGGTGTGAACTGGATTAGCCGCCGCGCTACGAACGCGGGTTGAGGTGAATAGCCTCTATGCAGGTTCGAGTCCTGCCAGGTGCTCCACTCAAGAAAGAGGAACGCGAATGCAGTTGATCGATGGAACCATACCTGTGTTTGGTGAAGCGGACGAAAAGACGCTGAAACAGATACGCACGTGCGCGAAGACCGCGGACAAGGTTGCCTTGATGCCTGATAACCATCTCGGTTACGGAGTGCCGATTGGTGGCGTCGTAGCTTATCGAAACGCGATCAGCCCCACTGGTGTCGGATATGACATCGGTTGCGGCAACAAGGCTGTGCGCCTTGATATGACGGGTGCTGATTTGCGTCCGAACATCGGTCGCATCATGGACAAAGTCTCGAACGTGATCAGCTTCGGAGTCGGCCGCAAGAATGCAGAACGCGTGGACAGTGGCGTGCTCGATGAAACGCTAGACGGTTGGAATCTCGAAGCAACTCGTCCTCTTTACCAGAAGGCCGCTGCACAGCTCGGGACCGTCGGATCTGGCAACCACTATGTCGACATCTTTACGGACGAGGAGGATCGAGTCTGGATCGGGGTGCATTTTGGGTCTCGCGGCTTCGGCCACGGAGTGGCAACGTGGTTTCTCAACGCAGCCGGCGCAAAAGATGGCATGGACGTTGAGCCGTGTGTTCTGGACGTGAACAGCGATCTTGGCGCACAGTATCTGTTGGCCATGCAACTGGCCGGCGCTTATGCATACGCTGGCCGTGACTGGGTTTGCGATCGCGTTGCAAAGATCCTCGGGGCAGAAGTTGTGGAGGTGATTCACAACCATCATAACTTTGCTTGGCACGAGAAGCATAGCGATGAGATGTTGTGGGTTGTTCGTAAGGGCGCTACACCGGCATTTCCCGGAGAGAAGGGATTCGTTGGTGGTTCCATGGGCGAGCAGTCCGTAATCCTTGAAGGCATGGAGAATGAGAATGCCAAGTATAGTCTCTACTCAACCGTCCACGGTGCAGGCCGCGCTATGGGTCGTAAGGAAGCCGCAGGTGTCTACGATCGCAAAACCGGCGCGTGCAAGCGTGCCGGAAAGGTTACCCAGGAGATGATGCGCACCTGGATAGATCGCTCCGGCATCGAACTGCGTGGCGGTGGACTCGACGAGTCTCCCGATTGCTACAAGCGCCTTGACGAAGTTCTCTCTTCGGTCTCGGATTCCGTTCGTATCCTTCATCGCCTGACGCCCGTTGGTGTAGCGATGGCTTCAGCAAGAGAATTCGATCCATACAAGGATTGAATATAGGGATTGAATTGCAACGCATCACAAACCGATGTAATCTGAAACTCGAGAGTGTGACTTATGCAGCAGATCCTCAAACACGAGATAGCCCGAATGACCAAGCGGGTCATTTGGGGAGTCGTGTGTTGAGGGTCTGAGTGTATCTGTATTTGCACCGGACCCGGCCTAGCGCCGGGTTTTTTATTGGTCTTTGACAATGAGGGTGAAGTTCAGACTGGTAGAACGTCGGTCTCCAAAGCCGAATGAAGCGGGTTCGATGCCCGCCACCCTCGCCGATCTTTTGCCAGCGAAGCAGAAGTGGATATTGCGCAGGTCTCATAACCCTGTTGTAGCTGATTCGAATTCAGCCGCTGGCGCCATGTACGTGTAGCTGCTAGTTGGTATGTAGCCGTCTCCTTATAAGAGACAGACTGCGGGTTCGACACCCGCCACGTACACCATGAGCGCGTCGTATAGCGGCTGATTATACCTGCCTCTTAAGCAGGATGACGCTGGTTCAAATCCAGCCGCGCTCACCATTTTGGGTTCGTCGCATAGCGGATATCTGCACTCGCCTTTTAAGCGAAGAGACGTTAGTTCAAATCTCACCGGACCCACCATGTCATCCCATCGACGAAGTGGGCGCCCGCTGGGCACCGATGGGACCCCTGACCATGAGCCTATCGTCTAACGCACAAGACTGCGTTCTTCTAAAACGCGAATCCCGGTTGGATTCCGGGTAGGCTCTCCATCAACCTGTGGTGGAACTGGACATTACGATGCTCTCCTAAAGCATAGTTCCCGGTTCGACGCGGGAATCGTTTGGTAGCGGGTTGACCATAGTTGTTTTGCGCGTGTAGTTCAACGGAAAGAGCACAAGCCTCCGAAGCTCGAGATGGCAGTTCAAGTCTGCCCATGCGCACCAGGCTTGCGGACGTAGATTAGCGGCTAAATCGGCTGGTCTACACCCAGTTCATCGCAGGTTCGAGTCCTGCTGTCCGCGCCAAAGTTAAGGCCGAAATAGCTCAGGTGGAAGAGCGCCTGCCCGGTACGCAGGAGGTCAGCGGTTCGATTCCGCTTTTCGGCTCCATTGCGGAGTAGCTTAGTTGGTTTAAAGCACTCGATCGATAATCGAGAGATCAGAAGTTCGATTCTCCTCTCCGCAACCAGTTTCGCGTGTCTCCATATCAGCGGTTTAAGCTAACAGGCCAATGTACGTTCCCAGGCTAGAACAACCTGGAAACGCGCAAAGGAGATTGGGTGACATTTGAGAAGCCTGCGACGGAAACTGAATTTCCGTTTCCGCACGCCAATACGACAAGAGAAGACTCGAACAATACCGCCGGTCCCCAATCTCCGGCCGTGGAACATCGCCCCCTGCTTCCCCGTAAAGAGCATTAGCGCGATTAATAATTGCGCTGCTGGAGCGTCATCCTCATGAAGAGTCAAGGAAGTGGATCCGTGAGCGCTGCTGCCGCAATCCTTTCGGTAGAAGAACACAACGACCGCCTGTCGTCCCTCTTCGCGGAGCACTATCGGCGCGTGCTGATGTCGGCCTATCGCATCGCCGGAAATATGTCCGATGCGGAAGATGTTGCGCAGGGAGTTTTTTTGCGCCTGGGTTCGGGTGAAACGGCGGCCGTGGCGAATGCCGGAAGCTATCTGTACCGCGCGGCCATCAATGGCGCACTTGACCTGTTGCGGCGACGCAAGGCTGCGTCCACTGAGCCTCTGGAGTCCGCCGCCGCAATAGTATCGACGGAGCCGGCCGCATCTCCTGAGACCACGATTTCGAGCCGCGAGCTGGGCCGCCATTTACGCCAGGCCATTGGAGAACTGGCGCCGCGCGCCGCGGAGATGTTTGCGCTGCGCTACCTTGAAGAGCTGGAGAACCGCGAGATCGCAAAACTGATGGGCACATCGTCAGCGGTTGTAGCCGTGACCCTGCACCAGGCGCGATCGAAGCTCAAGAAACGACTTACCGAGTTACAACGGGGGACGCGATGAAAAAGGAAGAGAAATCCATCCTGGATAGAGCTACGCACGCGCTACAGGCCGATGTGCCAAACACTGAGGCCATAACCGCCTCCGCCGCGAAGGCTGCGCAGCGACTGGGCATTCAAATCAATCACGAAGTTTTCTCAGGTGCGATTCAGAACTGCGGCGACATCCGGCAGCTTCTCGACGCCTATCGCGCCGGCACGCTCCCTGAAGCTCGGACGCTACTAGTACAGGCGCATCTCGGCGAGTGCGGTCTGTGTCTGCGGCACTTCCGCGAAGGCGGGGTAGAAACGGCAGTCGACTGGGCACGCCCTCGTGTTGCCTCACAGGAGCGCGTCCGGTCCACGCCGCAGAGGCACCCTCATGCATGGGGATGGGCGCTTGCGCTTTCCTGCGCGCTGCTAACTACTGCAATCTTTGTCTATAAAGCATACTGGCAGGTGCCTCCGGGTGTCCGCGCAGAGGTTCAGTCGATTGACGGCGCTGCCTACCTGATCTCCGCATCCGGAAATACGCGGCTCGCCTCGGGCGCAAAGCTGCTTGAAGGAGACCGCATGCGGACCGCGGGAGATTCGCATGCCGTCCTGCGGCTCGCCGACGGCTCGGTTGTGGAAGTGAATCAGCGCAGCACTCTGGACGTGAGCGCGCGCGGGCAGAACACCACCGTTGCGCTCGATGAAGGTGCGCTGATTGTCACGGCCGCGCATCGCGCTTCCGGGCATCTGTATGTTAGAACTCCGGATTGCCGCGTCGCCGTTACCGGAACTCTCTTCTCTATCAACTCGGGCATCAAGGGGTCTCGCGTTGCCGTGTTGCAGGGATCGGTCGATGTTGCCCACTCCGGCATTCATGCGCTGTTGCTTCCGGGCGAGCAGATGGCCACCAGCGACAATCTAGCTCCCGAGCCGCTCGATCAGGAGTTTGCCTGGAGTGCCGATCACGAAAAGTACATCGGGCTCATGGCGCAACTGGCCAACGTGCAGCATCTCATTGCGCAGATTCCGTTTCCACAGTCGCGTTACAGCAGCGACCTTCTGCCGCGCATGCCCGACAATACTCTGCTCTATATCAGCATTCCGAATCTGGGTGACTACCTGAGCCACGCCAACGCCATCTTCCAGGACCAGCTAAGCCAAAGTCCCGAACTACAGCAGTGGTGGGCGCGCGGCCAGAAGGATAAAACCCAGGATCTGAATTCGCTGGTGGAGAAGATTCACGACGTGAGCCAGTATCTGGGTGACGAAGTTGTTATTGTTGGGACTGGACAAGGGAATCAACCCGGGTTTGCCATTCTGGCCCAGGTGCAGCGCAGCGGGTTGGATGCCGAGTTGCGGCAGCAATTCTCCAACGCATCGGGCGGCCCAACGAGTGGACTTGTTGTACTGGATGAGGCGTCGCTCGCGGGCGCAAGCACCACCACCTCGGTCCATGGAGGTCATGCTCTCGTACGCGAACACGAGGTGGTGTTCTCCAACAGCATCGCGACCTTAAAACAGTTTGACGCGCAGCTCGACGCGGGCGCCAGCGGATTCGCCGCGGGCGGCTTCGGCAAGCAGATCACCGCGGCTTACCAGCGCGGCGCCGGAATCATTCTTGCTGCCGACCTGCACGCCATGTTGCAAAACAGAATGAACCACGGCACGCAGGCGTCGCACGGCGAACAAGCTCTCGAAAACAGTGGCATTGGCGACCTGCAATATCTGATTGCCGAGCATCGCGAAACAAACGGCGTGCCGCAGAATCATCTGAACCTGCAGTTTTCAGGTGCGCGGCAGCGGGTGGCCTCCTGGCTGGGCAGTCCTGCGCCCATTGGGTCGCTGGATTTTGTGAGCCCGAATGCTGCTGTCGTGGTGGCAACACTCTCTAAGGATCCGGCTTCTATCGCTGACGACATCATGGAGATGGCCTCGCAATCCGAGGGCTCCAATGTGAGTTGGAGTGAGATCGATTCCAAACTCCAGATCAACTTGCGCGACGACCTGATAGCCAACCTGGGCGGCGACTTTCTGATCGCTCTCGATGGTCCGGTCCTGCCCACTCCGTCCTGGAAACTCGTCATCGAAGTGAACAACCCAGATCGACTGGAGAATACGCTTGAGCGAATCGTGCAGGCGGTAAATAACCAGACGCAGGGCACCAAGGCGCATACCATCGCCATCGAGACAAGCACCGCCGGTTCGCAGCAATATTACGCGGTTCATGACGTTACCACCGGAAACGTTGTGGCGGATTATACGTTTGTCGACGGCTTTATGATCGTGGCGCCTCAGCGCGCCTTGCTGATGGACGCGCTGCAGATTCACGCGAGCGGAAACTCGCTCGGCGAATCGGCGGCCTTCCGCGCGCTGCTTCCCCGCGATCAGAATGAAAACTACTCCGCGGTCGCATATCAGAACCTCAGCCCGGTCCTCACGCCGCTGCTTTCTCAATTCAGTGGTGATTCAGCGAATGCAATTCGCAAGCTGGCCGCCGATTCCCGCCCCACCGTGGTTTGCGCATGGGGTAAGGAAAACCGCATAGAGGCCGCCAGTGATAGCCGCCTCTTCGGATTCGATTTCCTCACTCTGGCCGCTGTTCTCGATTCACGGAACAAGATTGCCGGCAAGGCCGTACTACAGTGATGTGAGCGTGATTGAGCTTGATGGCCTTGAAGTGCGACTTGGTGGACGAACCGTCCTCGACGGGCTCAGCGGCGAGTTGCGTGGAAACGCCATCGGGCTGCTTGGACCCAACGGTGCCGGAAAATCCACACTCATCAATACTCTGCTCGGCTTTCACGAGCCGCTTCGCGGCGCGGCGCGCGTCTTCGGGCTTGATACCCGCCGTGACAGGGCGCGCATTCGCCAGGGCATCGGCTACATGCCCGAGAACGATTCATTCATCGGCAACATGAGCGGAGTCCGCTTCGTTCGCTTCATGGCGGAGCTTGCCGGTCTGCCTCGGAGCGAAGCCCTTGAGCGCGCACACCAGGCGCTGTTCTACGTCGGCCTGGGCGAGGTCCGCTACCGCAAGATCAGCACCTACTCGCTCGGTATGAAACAGCTCATTAAGCTGGCCCAGGCTCTCGCGCACGGTCCGCGCCTCCTCATCCTCGACGAGCCTACGAACGGACTCGATCCCATGGCTCGCCAGCGAATGATCCAGACCATTCAGGAGATTCGCAAAGAGGGCAGCATTCGTTTGCTCATCTCTTCCCACTTGCTCCGTGATATCGATGAGACCTGCGATGAAGTGCTGATCCTGAAACAGGGCCGTGTGGCCGCGTTGCGCAACATTGAAGAAGAGCGCCGGTCGAACCGCAACTTCATTGAGATGGAAACCGTGGGCTCGACCACAGAGTTCTGTGAACGCTTGCGCGGGCTGGGCTGCGAGTGCGCATCATTCCCTGACGGACGGGTCAAGCTCGTTATGCCCGACACCATCGATGTGCGCGACGTCTACGTCCTAGCGTCCGAAAATAACATTGAGATTCGACGCATTCATCGACGGCGCGATTCGCTTGAAGACATCTTCCTGCGCGCCATGGAGAATGATCCTGCAAGGGGGGAACTTGTCCGTCTTTAAGCACGAATATCGCGCCCACACCGGGCCTGTTACTTCCCTGCCGTCGCGCATCCGCGTGCTGGCGCGCTACGCGCTTGCTGAGGCATGGTCATCCAAAATCACCTTGGTTCTGTTCGCCGCGTCCATGCTTCCCATCGTCCTTTACCTGGTTGGCATTTATCTCGCCAATAATCCTATCGCCAGGGCGCTCATCCTGCGCGGAGGCTCGGCGCAACTGGACATCGACGCCTCCTTCTTCCTCAAGATTCTCGTCTCTCAGAGCTGGCTTGCATTGGTGCTCACGGCATGGATCGCGCCCCGTTTGGTGTCGTTCGACCTCGCCGATAATGCCCTGCCGATCCTGCTCAGCCATCCCATCTCGCGCTTCGGATACGTGTTGGGAAAATTCATTGCGCTGTTCTCCTCGCTCTCCATCGTTACCTGGATCCCAGCTCTGCTGCTGTTCGCTTACCAGGGATACACATCGCCGCAGCCGTGGGTTGGCGCCAATCTCCGCATAGCGGTCGGACTGCTAGCAGGGTCCGTCGTCTGGATTTCCCTTCTCTCCGTCCTTGGCCTGGCCCTGTCGTCGTGGGTCAAATGGAGAATGGTGGCAACCGGCAGCATCTTCGCCGCGGTGCTTGTTCCCGCCGGCGTTGGCGGCGTGGCCAGTGCAATTCTGCGCACAAAGTGGGGATTCTTGCTCAACCTGCCGGTCATGATGTCGCAGCTCTGGGCGCGGTTGATGGGCGTGCCGGATTCGATTCGCTTTGGCAGGGAGCTTCCCAACACAGCCATCGCGGCAATGCTGGTTTCAATCTGCTTAGTCTGCGTGGTCATGCTCAATGCGCGCATCCGCGCTCGCGAGGTGGTCAGAGGATGACTTCGATGAGCGATCACATCGTTTTGGAAGACGTGTCGAAGTTCTACGGGGAAGTCCTGGGCGTCAATCGCGTGTCGCTCAGCATTCCTCCCGGAGTCACCACGCTGGTGGGCCCCAACGGGGCAGGCAAAACCACGCTGATGAACCTCATGACCGGCCTCGTGCGGCCCTCCAGCGGACACGTCTCAGTGCTCGGCATGGTGCCCGGAGACGCCACGCGCTTCTTTCGCGAGGTAGGCTACTGCGCCCAGTTCGATTCCTTTCCGCGCGGCTTGACCGGTTGGGATTTTCTGATGGACAGCCTCCTGCTCCACGGGATGAGCGAGGCAGACGCAATGCGATTGGCTCGTGAAGCCATTGAACGCGTGCGGCTCGGAGACGCCTCAATCAGGCGCATCGCTGGTTACAGCAAGGGCATGCGCCAAAAGATCCGGCTCGCCCAGGCCATCGCGCATCACCCCCGGGTCCTGGTTCTGGACGAGCCGCTCAACGGGCTCGACCCCATGGCTCGCGCTGAATCGCTCGCGCTGTTCGAGGAACTCAGCCGCCTGGGAATGCACCTGGTTATTTCCAGCCACATCCTTGATGAAGTAGACAGAATCTCAGACCGCGTCGTTCTCATCACCGGCGGTTACCTGGTGGCCGAAGGCAACATCCACCAGGTGCGCCAGGAAGTGCGCGACAAGCCCATGCAGGTGCTCATCCGCTGCGACCATCCTGAACTGCTGGCCTCTCGGATGTTCTCAATCAACCATTGCGTGGAGGCAAGACTTCATGCCGATGGAAAGGGCGTCTTCCTGCGCACCGGCGATATTGACGAGTTTTACAGGCTGCTGAACTTGATTGCCATTGAGGGTTTGGTGAAGATTGATGCGGTTGCGCCCGCAGACGACGATACCCGCGCCATCTACCAGTACTTGATTGGTTCAGACGGGAGTGCATCGTGATGACTCAAAGATCAGGCGCCCTTCTACGTTCAATTCTTGAGCAGCCCTGGGCCTTGTGGTGGGTGCAAGGCCGTAGGCTGGTGCGCATCGAGGTGCGCAGAAATCTTTTCTCGTGGAAGGCAAGCTGGATCTATTTTCTCGCCTTCGTGCCGGCTCTCATTATTCTCATTCACCTGCTGTTCGACAGGCATCCCGACTTCCAACTCGCCGATGATACAAGCGTGCTGGCCGGCATCATACAGTTCTATTACCTCCGCCTCGCCGTGTTCTTCGGTTGCCTCGGCATCTTCTCGCGTCTTATTCGTGGTGAGATGGTGGAGCGCAGCCTGCACTTCTATTTGCTGGCACCGGTTCGCCGCGAGGTCCTTCTGCTGTCCAAGTTTGTTGCCGGATCAATCAGTTCAATCCTCTTGTTTGGAACTGCCATCCTCGCCGACTTTGCCCTGATGTATGCCGCATTCGGCGGGGCCGGACAGGATTATATCTTCCGAGGACCGGGCCTCAGCCAGCTCGAGGCATATCTTGCAATTGTCGTTCTCGCATGTCTTGGATATGGGGCCGTCTTCCTTCTCTTCAGCATGATGTTTCGCAATCCCATGCCGGCCGCCATGTTGTTTCTCGGCTGGGAGGCTATCAATCCGATCATGCCGTCGCTGCTGCAGAAGATTAGCGTGGCTTCTTATCTGCGTCACCTCATGCCGATTAATGTCCCGGGCGACGGCATCTTTGCGCTGTTGACGGTGCAGACTGAACCCGTCCCCGCCTGGGCAGCTGCCCTCGGCCTCCTCATTTTCATTGCCGTGGTGCTGGCCTATTCCTGCGTCAGGATTCGTCGCCTCGAGATTCGATATACAACAGACTGATCGCCAAGTGGGTCACAGGTCCGCTTCGATTGCAGGAGGATGCGTTTACCTCTCGCTCTTCCGTACCATCCAAACTCCGCCCGCCTGCTTTACCGAAGCGTGTTCGCCCCGAATTGAGGCGGGGAGACGATCACCTGAGTCACGTTCCCGATAACGGCGCAGGACCCGGGAATGCAGTAATACCTGGATTGCCGCCGGACCTAGCCGACGCACTTGGGTGTTGTTGGATATCCGCGCGTCTTTAAGAGGGTCGGACAAAACAAAGTTATGCGGAGAAATAGGAGGCCTGCAAAGCCTTTATGCGTCGGTTCGATCCCGACCCGCGCCTCCAATTTCTCAGACAATTAAAAGCTGACCTTCAGGACCGTGATTAACGGACGCTGCGAGTAGAGCTGCGCGCCATTTCGGGCTCGGGGCGCAGACGGGTCAGGCCTTCGGCATGACTTCAAAGGGGCGCATCATCTCGTTGGCGGCATGCTCAAGCAGATGGCAGTGCCAGACGTATCGGCCGGCGTAGCCCTCGAAACGGACAATGATGCGGGTCACGGTCTCGGGATAGGTTTGCACAGTGTCTTTCCAGCCGCGCTCACCCAACGGGGGCGGGACGGGAGTTCCGCGGTAGTTTAGCTTCCCGGACAGGAGAAACTCGTCGGCGTTGAAGCTCTGACGGTCGAGAACCTGGAAGCGGACCAAGTGGAGATGAATGGGATGAATGTCGCCGGTGGTGTTGGCGAAGCTCCAGATCTCGACGGAATCGAGCTCGGGGCGTTCGGTGATGGGCTCATGCCAGCGGGTTCCGTTGAGGAGCATGAGCATGCGTTTCGGTGCGGTGTCCATGTACTCGCGCAGGATCATGAGGCGCGTGCGAACGGAGGCGGATTGGGGGATGGGTTGAATGGAGCGTAATAGCGAGGGAAGAGGGACCAGGGAAAGGGGAGCAGTCGCCGATTGCGGGCTTGCAACGCGGAACTGCATCAGTTCCCAGGATTGATTGTTGAGTGTGAGGAGCTGGCCGTGCGCCGGGGAGAAATCAATCACGATGTCGGCGCGCTCGCCGGGGGAGAGCTGGAGTTGGCTGAGCTGGACGGGGGTTGGCAGGAAGCCCTGATCAGAGCCGATCTGGTGGAAGGTTTGGCTGTTGGAGAGAGCGAAGATCCAGGTGCGTGAGTTGGCGGCGTTCAGGATGCGGAAGCGATAGGGCCGCGGCTCCACTTCAAGGAAGGGAGTCAGCTTTCCGTTGACCAACATTGCGTCGCCGTAAAGCTCGGGAATCCAGGGAGCGGCGGGATCGCCGGAGTCAGGGTAGTAGAGGGAGCCGTCTTCGGCGAAGAGGCGGTCGGCAAAGGCGAGGGGGACCTCGCATCTGCCGCTCGGGAGAGCGAGTTTGTCTTCCGCTTCGTCGCGCACGAGGAAAAAACCAAATAGGCCGGCGTATTGATTGAGGCGCTCGATGCCCATGGCGTGATCGTGATACCAGAGTGTGGCGGCTTGCTGGTTGAGCGGGTAGACGGCCTGGTAGGTCTGACCGGGGCTCTGCCAGTCTTCAGGGAAACCGTCGAACTGGGGCGGAACTTTGGCTCCGTGAACATGGACGGCGGTACGAACTTCCGGCTGATCGGAGGCTGCGCCGTGGAGGGTATGGTCGATGGGCAAGAAGTGGGCGGATGGTAGGGCGTTGACCCACTCGATGAGGATGGGGTGGTCGGTGCGGGCTTCGATGGTGGGACCGGGAACGGTTTCGGCGTAACTCCACATGGGGGTGGGGGGGACGTCGCGATGGATGCGGGTGGGCACTTGGCGCATGGTTAGCCGGTAGAAGTCGATGCGATGGGGGGATTTACCCGTGGGATCGGCACGCACGCCGAGAGGTTTGGCCACCGGTGGAATGGGGAGGGGATCGACGAATGGTTCCAGGCGGTCTACGCGCAGGGGACGATGGACTGGGATTTCCTTGAGCTGCAGCCCTGGATGGTCCATGCCGGACGTTTGATGATTGTGAACCGAACTGGCCGGCTGCTGCAGGGGGAGAGCCTTGAGGGCGCCAATCTGGGACGCGGCCAGGGCTGCGGCGCATCGGCCAGCTTCGAGGAGTAGCTTTCTACGCGTCGTAGGCAAGAGTGATCGTCGTTTCCGATGGAATGAAAGAGCCGGCTGAGTATGGCAATGAAAGGCGTGGGGTTTCCGCCGATGCGCCCGCGCGATGGATTGCCGCGGGAGATCGGCGGAAGCCCGTTGGATCTCCAATTCAGAGTACCCGGTCAGTTTGAATTTGCTGTTACTGGCCAGACTTTCTGCCAGTGACCGGATCGAGCAGAAGCATCCTTTCGTTGGCGTTAGGCGAAGTAGCTGCGAAGGTGAACATGTTCTCCATGGATCCGGCGATGGAGTCGTAGGAGCCGCCGGGTTGGATTCTTTCCCCGCCGAGCCAGTTGTCTTCAATGAAGCGAATGACGGAACTCTGGTCGAGGAGGGTGTGGTCAATGTAGTTGGTCTTGGCGTAGGGAGAGATGACGACGAAGGGGATGCGGGTTCCGTAACCGCAGCGGCCCAGGGCGGGATTGCCGTCGTTGCCGAGGAGCGGGGTGGTGAGGGTGGCAATGCCCTGCTGAGAGGCTGCACCAGTGACGCCGGTACAGACGCCGGTGCCACCGAGCGCATCGACAAGCGGGGACGAGGAGGGGTTGACAACGGGAGGCATCTGATGGTCGTACCATCCATCGGAGTCGTCATAGGTGATGATGATGGCGGTGGAGGACCATTCCGGCGAGCCCATGACGGCATTGACGACCTGGACGATGAAGCGCTGTTCGTCGATGGGGTCAGAGTAGCCGGGGTGACCATCTTCATAGCCCGGAGCCTTGAGGAAAGACACGGCGGGCAGGTTGTTGAGGGACAACGCGGTGAAGAAGTCGCTGGTGTCGTACTGGTGGTTGGCTGGGTCGGGAGTAGTGGTTCCCGGCTCATTCGTGTAGCCGACTGCCAGCTCGGAGCTGGGGCGCAGATGCTTCAGGTTCTGCGTGGTCTTGTAGTACTGGAAGGGCTCGTGGTGCTGGATGTAATCGGGATCCGTTTCGTAGTTGCCCTGGGTCCCGGGGGTATTGCGGTTGCAGCCGTAGCTGCCATTGGGGTTGGGCTGCGCGCCCAGATTGAATCCGCCCTGAAACCATCCCCAGGTCACGTTCTGAGCGTTGAGCAGATCGCCGATGTTCTTGCCGGCAAATGAGACTTCGACGGTGCCGGTGGAGCAGACATCGCCGATCGGATCAGCGTCGCCAACGAGAGTGAAACCGCCATTGCCATCGGGAACCGCAGTACCGGCGCTGGTGGTGCAGGTGTTGGTAGCGCTTGGAGTGCAGCGGCCGCTTTGGACCCCCGTGGTTCCGGGGATGAGGTTGAGCGTCGCCGACAAGCCGTTGGTCTGGCCGGAGATGAGATTGATGGCGCCCGGCGTGGAAGGACCAAATTGCGAGGTGTAGGCGTTGTCGTTCATGGCAAAGCTCTGCGAATAGTTCCAGAGCGCGGTCACGGTGGTGCCGTCGTAATATCCCATGACTTGGGCCTTGCCGAGGTCCGCCGAGTTGTCGCTAGCGACCGGCGACGGGACCGAAGCTGTGGAACCAGTCGATCCGGGGAACTTATCCACAGCGCCGTTGTCATACGCAACCTGTTCGGGTTCGGCGGAGTGGTTCTGATCGGCGGTAGCGGCCTGATTGTTCCAGAACAGGAAGGGATTGACGGCGTTGGCACCGTTGTATGTCCCGCCCGAACCGGTGGCACTATTGGGATTGGCGGTGAGCAGTGTGGGGCTGGGAATCGCGGCCCAGGTGCTGGGGTTCAGAGGGGCGACCAGGTTGTTGTTGGCCGGCGCAGTTGCGGTGGCGGAGAAATTGGTCTGATCGATCTCGCCCGCGTTTGCTGGATTGGCGGCGGCATAAGCAATTTTGGGGTAGGTGCCGTAGTAGTGGTCGTAGGAAATGTTCTCCCCAAAGATGACAATCACGTGCTGGATGGGGGTAACCGGCGTGCCGAGCGCAGTGGTGGGGGCGGTTGGAGTCGGCGTGGGGGTAGGGGTACTGGTGCTGGATGAACTCGAGCAGCCAGCCATGGCGAGAGCCATTGCTGCCGCAGCTGCGGAGAGAAGTATCTTGCGTATCATGGCCGACCATCCTCTGGAGAGTTTTGGGGTTAGGTTTTGAGGTTCGTCCGCATGGGGTGAGCGAGCAAACGGGAAGCGACTCCCACACTAGCCATTCCTCATTAACGGATGTTGACAGCCATGTTTCTATCCTGCAAAAGACGCAGACAACAAAAGGAGGACATTGCCTGGGCAATGTCCTCCTTTTGTGGGAAGGGCTGACTGAAATATTGGGCGCCGGAAGTCGGAAGCCGAGTTACTGACCGGCGTTGATGCTCATGCGCTCGGAAGCGGCGGTCTTCTTGTCGAGGGTAGGGGTGACCAACGCGCCAGCCTGGACGGAGTGCAGCGTGTAGGAATTACCCTGCTGGTCGAACTTCAAACTCACCGAGGTGCTTTTTGCACCCGAGGTTGGGGATGCGATCCAGGCAAAGCTCTGCGAGGTCTGCTGAGACTGTAAGGTGACGATGTCCCCAACCGAATCATGCTGAACGGAATAGACGCCCGCGGGGAAGGTTTGGCCTGCGACTGAGAAATTGAAGGGGACTGTGACGGTGGCTGTTTCTGCCACGGCCGGGATCGTGGCCAGCGTGGCTGCCGCCATGATTGCCGGCGCCAGGATGAATTTGGAGAAGGTGTTTCTCATCGGTATGTCCTCCTGCTACGAAAACCACTCTAGCGACGGGCGGGAATTAAAGTCGTCAAGTTCCCGTGGAGAAACTGTCAAGCTTTCCCGGAGAGACTTTCTTCGAACAGGGAATCTTGCGCGAGGAGCCGACGGACGACGGCGAGGTCGGAGCACAGGTCCCGGGCGATCGGTGGGTGGTTCACCGGGTTGAGATTCTCGAGGAGGTACAAGGCGTGCTCCAGTAACTCCGCGGCGTCTCGGTCAGCACGGCGATTTTGCGCGTGGCGCGCGGCTGCATGCAGCGCAGTGGCGGCCCGGGACCAATCGCCGGCAGCCTCATAGTGCATGGCCATTTCGCGTGCGACGCTCGATTCGCGTCCGGCAAAGAGGCGGCCCAGGCAATCGGCCATGCGGATGTGACGCCGGGCGCGGCGGGCTTCCGGTTGTCGCTGGACCAGCACCTCGCGATAGAGACCGTGAGCAAAAACATAGAAGGCCGAGCGGGTGCCGTCGGGAAGCTCATCTTCTCCTGCACGCTCGACGAAATACAGCCGTCGCGCAAGATCATCGAGGGCTTCCTCTATTTCGGTCGAATCTTTTTCGAGAGCCGCAGCGACGGCCCACGCAGGAAAGGCGACATTGAGCAGACTGCCCGCTTCCAGCATGTGCTGTTCGGCGGGGGTGAGGCGTTCAATCTCAAGCTCGATCATTTGCGCAAGCGCGTCGGGGACGCCGGCTTCGACTTCATGCAAGGGGGCGCGCCGCTCCCAACGCACTGCTGTGTCGGCGCCTTGGCGAACCAGAAAGCGTAGCGCGATGAGATGATGCAGGGTGGCGATGACAAAGAGTGGATTGCCTTCGGATCGCTGGTGAACGAAGGCGTCAAGGCCTTCTGGTAGGATTTCCTGGTGAAGTTCGCGTCGCAGGAGGTCCGTGACTGACTTTCTTGCGAGCGGTGCGAGCTGAATCTCAATGCAGAGGCGGCGCATGAGCAGATCCTGCTTGAGCGGTTTGAGGGAATGCTCTGTGGTCGATTTGCGAAAGCGATAGGTGGCCAGCACCATGAGGCTGGCGGGGGCACGGCGACGGGCGAGAGCAGAGATGAGATTGAGGGTGGAATCGTCGGCCCAGTCGAGATCTTCGAAGATGAGAATGAGGGGCGAATCTGCGCTGAGCTCTTCGAGAGCAGCGCAGAGGTCGCCGAGACCGCGCTCACGCGCGGGTTGGCTGTTGGAGGCGAGTGCGTTTTCCGGCTCGTGTCCGCTGGCGAGCCAAGCGGGCGCGATGCGGGTAAGGATGCGGCCCGCGGTTTCTCCAAAGGGCGAGGCGCAAAGCCGGCTGAGGGCCTCCATTACGGGGTAATACTCTTCCTTGCCACCGATGCCCTGAATGCACTGGCCGCGGGCGATGATTGCTTCCCCGGATGAGGCGATTTGGTGGCAAAAGGCATCGACAAGGGCCGTTTTGCCGATGCCTGCTTCGCCCGCGACAAAGACAACGCGCCGCTCGCCGCGGGTAAGGGCCTGCAACTGCGCGGTGAGGAGGGCTAGCTCGTCTTCGCGCCCGATGATCGAGGGAGCGCCAAAGGTTGAAGCTGCACGGGAGGGTGAATGAGCCTGTTGCGGTGTGGAGGAGGCGGGACGCTTGTTGGGCGCTGCGGTACATTCGACGACCTGGGCGACGAAGCAGTAGCCGCGTTTGGGGAGGGTCTGAATGAAGCTTGGGTGACTGGCATCGTCGCCGAGGAGCTTGCGGAGCTCAAGCATGTAGGTGCGCAGAACCTGCGGCTGCACGTAGGTCTCTGGCCAAAGTGCATCGAGGAGTTCGTCGTGGGTAATGAGGCGCCCGGGATTCTCGACGAGGTAGCGCAGGACCGCGAACGGCTTGGGCGGAAGAGCCACTGGGACGCCATTGTGGAGCAGACATTGATTAACCGTGTCGAGCCTAAAGGGCCCAAACTGCTTCATTCCGACCGGACCTCCGGGTAAAGCTACCTCTACTTGCTAAGCAATCGGCTTTCCATCACTTTGGAACTTCGGGGAGCCTCGATTGCCAGTCGTTGGTTGGGGATAAACCCTTGACTGGCGAGGACCGCGAGCGGAGGGCTGTCCGATTTTGAACCCCTGTGTTCATCTGCGAACAGGCCCCGATCGAGTGCGCGAGCGCTTCCGCTTGCTTTGAGAGATACGTGGCGCGGCGGGCTGCCGTTCCCGCTGCATGGTCTACCGCGAGTTGGACGGAAGGAATGGCGAATGGGAATCGCGACGCAAAAGGCTGGAGGATTGGCCGGGTAGTTTTTGCGCTGGCGGAAACGGGACTGTTGCAGTTTACAGGGAATGACGCAGAAAATCCGACGCTGGATTTACCGCGCCGCGAAGTGTTTGCGCGAGGACAGAGGCCGATTGTGGTGGCAGGGCCGCTGCTTGAAGACGAGGCGGCGATGGTGCATAAGGGGTTCTGGAGACAGGCGTAGAGAGCTTATTGGATCGATTACATTGAGCGATGGCTATGAATATTCGACATACTCGATGAAATTTCTTGACACTCCAATCTACTTCGGGTTTATAGTTGCGGTCGCGAGGTAAATCGAATTAGTTCTCGCATCAACGCTGTGGCGGACTGGCTCAGGCGCGGTTCTGCGCCTGAGTAACAGTCTGCGAGCCAAGGAGCCCCCGCCATGTCTCTTTCAGCCAAGAACCACATTCTTGTCCAATTCCTGAAGCGGATCGTTGTGCCTTCACGCATGATCCCTCTTCTCGTGCTACTCTGCTGTGCCGGCCTGTCGGCGCAAGTTGTAGCTACTTACAGCTTTGAAGATGGAACGGCCGATGGATGGACTTCATTCAATGGCGCGAGTACGCCGGTAGCCACAACCGCCGCTTCCTATGTTGGGTCGTATAGCCTGCTGACCACCACCAGTTCCAGTGGCAGCGGCGGGCCCTCGATTCCGCTGAACACGGTTCTACTGGCTGGGGCTAAGTACACCATCACTGGGTGGGTGCAGCTTACCAGCGGCGAAAGCGCCAGTAACGCAAACTTCACCATCAAGCGCAGCGACCCAAGCTGCTCCGGCGGAACGTGCTATGACACGGTCGGGAATTACGAGGTGGGGGTCACGGATTCGGGATGGACGCAGATCGGGGGAAGTTACACGGTCAGCACCACGGAAACAGGGCTGACACTCTATGCGCAACTCGTTGGAGCGACGAGCGCTCAATCCTTCTATCTGGATGACGTGGTGATTACCGAGACGGCACCACCGCCGGGCGGGACGCCGATTGCGGCGTATACCTTTTCCGATGGTGGTCTGGATGGATGGGCACCCTTTGGTTCGGTAACTCTGACGAATACGGCGCCGCCAGTCCTTGATCCTCATGGAGATGCACTCGCCCTGCTGACGACGAACCGGACGGCCGGCTACATGGGACCGAGTCTCAATCTATTGAGCGTGCCCAACGTGGTTGCGGGTGCTACTTACCAGGTGACGGCATATGTTTTACTGGCGGCGCCGGACAGCACGAATCCGACGGCGACTATCTCGACCAAAACGACAGATTGCGCCAGCGGAGGAAATTACAGCAACATCGCGACCTCCGGGGCGCTTTCAAGCGCGATGTGGACGAAGGTGAGCGGAACCTTCACCTTCAGCAATTTACCTGGACCGCCGACGAACCTGACACTGTATATACAATCGAGCAGCGCGACCGATTCGTTCTACATTGACGACGTGACGATTGGCGAGTTATCGCCGGCGCCGTTGAGCCCGAGCCAGCAGGACAACACGGGCATCACGACTACCTTTGCGGATGGCGGCCTGGATGGCTGGAGCTCGCGTACGGGTGCTTCCACGCTGACCAATGTTGCCCCGCCGGTCGAAGATCCAAACGGCGATGCGCGCAGCCTGCTGATTACGGGCCGTGTAGCCAACTACGATGGACCGCAGATCAGCGTGAGCGACAAGATGTACATGGGCTCGGTCTATAACATCAGCGGATGGGTTCTTCTCACGCCGGCAGACGGTTCAAGCCACGTGATTAACATGAGCCTGCAGACCACACTCGATGGAGTTACCAGTTACCCAAGCATAACTCCGTATCCGGGCGTCACTGTCAAGGCGGATGGTAACTGGCACCAGATCAGCGTGAACGGATACACCATGTCGAGCGGCTACGACCAGGGATCGGCGTACCTGTACTTCCAAACTGTTCCTCCTTCGGGTTCTGACCTGGTGTCGTTCTACCTTGGCAACTTCCAGCTCAGTTATGTTCCGCCACCGACAATCCAGACCAACATTCCTTCCATTTACAAGACCTACGCCGATTTCTTCCCAATTGGCGCGGCGGTGGATACGAATGATCTTTCCGGACCTCATGCGCAGTTACTGACAATGCACTTCGACAGCATGACGCCGGGGAACGACCTGAAATGGAGTTCGGTGGAGCCTTCCTTCGGTAGCTACAACTATGGGAACGGCGATGCGGAGGTCGGCGAGGCTGTGTGCGCCAACATGCGGGTGCGCGGACAGAACCTGGTGTGGGCAACGGGAGAACAGACGCCGGCGTACGCATTTGGGGACGGGACTAACTCGGCCGCCAACCAGGCGCTCGTGACCTCGAACATCCAGGAGCACATCCAGAGCGAAGTGCAGCACTACGGTTCGCAGGTGTATGCGTGGGATGTCGTGAACGAACCACTGGATCCGACGCAGACGGATTGTCTGGACCACGGGCCGTTCTACCAGGTATTAGGCGCGAGCTACATGGATATCGCGTTCAAAGCGGCCAGGCAGTCTGCACCGGCGGGAACGAAGCTGTTTCTCAACGACTACAGCACCACCGATCCGACACGGCTGGAGTGCCTGGTGAAGGTGGTGCGCGAGCTTCGTGAACGGGGAGTTCCGATCGACGCGGTCGGGCATGAGATGCATAACGCGATCAATTACCCGACTCCCGAGTCGATGGCCACGGCGATCGACACCGTTGCTGAGAATTTCCCTGGCATGGATCAACAAGTGACCGAGCTGGACATGAGCGTCTACAACGCCGGAGATACTACGTCGAACTACGGCAATAACATTCCCCCGTCGGTTCTGGCGGAGCAGGGTTGGCTGTACAAGCGGTACTTCGACGTGTTCCGACACGAGCGGCGCAAACTCAGCGGTGTCACCTTCTGGGGCATGGCGGATGACGATACGTGGCTGGACGGCTTCCCGGTGGCGCGCACGGATTATCCATTGCCGTTCAACATGGGATTGCAGGCGAAACCCGCTTACTGGGGCATCGTGGACCCAACGCAATTACCCGGCTTCGGATTGAAGTTTGAAATCTCAAGCAAGACGGGCGACAGGGATGCACGGGTGTGGACGATTACCGCAAAGAATGGCGACGTGGGGCCAGCGTATGCAACGCAGATTACCGGGTTCACGCTGTTGCAGGATTCGGGCAGACGATGCAATCCTGTGGTGACTGCGCCGAGCAGTTTCCCAGTTTTGCTTGGGGACATTGCGACGAGCGGGTCGGCCAGCGCTGCATTCACGATCGACTTCGCGAGCTGCGATCACTTTGCTCACTTTATTTTGAGCATGCCGTGGAGTTCGGCAACTTATGATACGGGCACATTTGTCTCCGGCTTCGATTTCCGGAGAGGCCGTGATTGGGAGCGATGAAAGGAGCTGAATTCAGCGTGGATTTCGGAACCCGGGAATCCGAGTAGTGGTGCTCAGGGCTGCCGAAGAGTCGCACCTGACACGGCACATTTTGACGATAACTGAGCGGCCTCGTGGACCCAGCGGCAGAAGTGCGCCGGGGAACCACGCGGCCGCATTTGGTTTAAGAAGGGCTTTTTTGAAGAGTGCGGTGTGGGCTGAGATTCAGGAATGTGACGACACGCACTGCCAAGTGTCATGGTGGATGCGATAAAAGATATGTCCTTTTTTTGCCTTCAAATCGGGTTTGAATCGATATCTTCCCTGTAGAAAGCGAGAAATCCTATGGCAATCGCCAGAGACGTTGAGAGCGTTGTCGATTTTCAGTCTTGCTGGGCGGAGCTGGAACTGCCGCCGGCGGTGCGTGAGGTGCTGGGTACGGCTCCGCTTGTGCAGGCGCCAGAGACGCGCTCGCAACTGCTGGACTGGGCGCTGGGCCG
Organism: Occallatibacter sp.; assembly: GCA_049514915.1. Lineage (GTDB taxonomy): Bacteria > Acidobacteriota > Terriglobia > Terriglobales > Acidobacteriaceae > Telmatobacter. The sequence goes on from JBEKUP010000049.1 coordinate 22,091, forward strand.
TAGTTCGGGCGACACGGACTGGCGCCTTGGCAACCGGGACGACCATGGACAGTACGAGGTGCTATTCCAAGCGTCGGGTGTGGGGCGGATTGTGGAAGCGGTGATTACCAAGGCGCGCAATGGCCTGGCGATCAACTTTCCGGATCCCGCCATGCGGCGGCGTGATCCGGATGCGATGGTGATTGGAGACGGGCGGCCGACCGACAAGCCCACCTATGCAGAGCGGTTTGGCGAGACCTTTGAGCGGACTCGGGCTGCGACGCTGGCCTGGCTGAAGACGCAGGAATTGGTGGCGATGCCGTTCTATGCGGGAACAGATGCGCTGCGCTACGGCAGCTTGCTGATTGTTCCCCGACAGGCCGCATTTTTTGCAGCGGCGTTGGCGGATTTGCAGGGCATGATTCCACGCAGCAAGACGCCGGCGGACTTCAAAGTGACGGGAGGAGTGCTGTTTGTTGCGCCACCGTTCCGGCATACGCATTTTGGCGGACGGCAGGTTGTGGTGCACGACAGGCAGGAGACGCACCAGGAGATCTTCGCCTACAACCTGTATCCGGGGCCGAGCGCCAAGAAAGGCGTCTACTCCATGCTGCTGGACAAGGGCGAGCGCGAGGGCTGGACGACGAACCATTGCGCGGCGGTTGCGGTGGTGACGCCGTACGAGAACCAGCTCATCCTTATGCACGAGGGAGCGAGCGGCGGCGGCAAGAGTGAGATGACCGAGCACATTCACCGCATGGAGGATGGGCGCTTGTTGCTTGGCCGCAACGTGGTGACGAAGGAAGAGCGGACTCTGAACCTGCCGGAGGCCTGCCATTTGCGCCCGATCGCAGACGATATGGCTTGCGCGCATCCGTCCAATCAGGGGACGAGCGGGCGGCTCACGGTGGCGGATGCGGAAAACGGATGGTTTGTGCGCGTGGACCACATTCATAGCTACGGGACTGCACCGAATCTGGAACGGCTGTGCATTGATCCGCCGGAGCCGTTGATTTTTCTGAATCACTACATCGTGCCGGGCGGGACGTGCTTGACGTGGGAACACGTGGAAGACGCGCCGGGGAAGCTATGTCCCAACCCGCGAGTGATTTTGCCGAGACGAATGCTCGAGGATATTCTCGATGGTCCGCAGCGGGTGGATGTGCGGAGCTTTGGGGTAAGGTGCCCACCGACGCACCGCGATAGTCAATTGTATGGAATTCTGGCGATGATTCACGTGTTGAGCCCGGCGCTGGCGTGGCTGTGGCGGCTGGTGGCGCCGCGGGGGCACGCGAACCCCAGCATTCAGACGCAGACAAGCGTGGAAATGCAGTCGGAAGGAGTTGGATCGTACTGGGCGTTTGCCACGGGGCGGCGGGTGGACCAGGCGAACCTGCTATTACGCCAGATTGTGGAGACACCGGAGACGCGCTATGTGCTGCTCCCAAACCAGCACATCGGCGCGTGGAAAGTTGGTTTCATGGCGGAATGGATCTCCCGCGAGTATCTTGCCCGGCGCGGTAGCGCGAAGTTTGGGCGCGACCAGGTACGAGAGGCAATTTGCCCCCTGCTCGGCTACATTCCCCATCAGCTGCGGATTGAGGGATCGATGATTCCACGTGTTTTTCTTGCGGTGGAAGAACAGATCCAGGGCGGCATGGATGTGTATGAAGAAGGCGCGCGGCAGTGGCGCGAGTTTTTTGCCAGGGAGCTGAAACAGTTCATGGTTCCGGAACTCGATCCGCTCGGGAAGAGCATTGTGGAGGCATGCCTGGATGGGGCGCATCAAGAGGATTACCGAAGGCTGATTCCTCATCCGATGTTCCGGGATGACGCGTAAAAGGTGGCACTCGGCGAGCCGAACGTTGATTCATCGGTCTACAATACGGAGTTCTCAAATTAAAGCCGTTATTGGATGCCGCAATGAAAGAAACGAAGTTGTGTTGGAAGGTTTCTCGTCCCTTTCGTAAGTCAGCACTTCATGTGCTGCCTCTTGTGGCCGCGCTCGCATTGACAACTTCGGCCGTTGCCGCGGCGCAAACGGATATCTCTTCGCAATATCTATGGCAGCCTGTTCGCATCGGTGGTGGCGGATGGGTAGTAGGTATGGTTGTGCATCCGCAGGATCCTACGGTTCGCTATGCGCGCACCGACGTGGGAAATGCTTACCGCTGGAATAACACGACGCAGCAGTGGTACCCCATGAGGGTGAGGAACGCAAACGGATCGGGCGTGCAATCGGTTCCGGAGACAGATGCTCCGTCGAGTTACGGGGAGGATAGCATTGCTGTCGATCCGACAAACACCAACGTCGTTTACATGGTATTTCCCACCGAACATAGCACCGACATACAGACACCGACGAATTATGTGGAGATATACAAGAGCGTAGATGGGGGAAGTAACTTCACGCCAGGGAATATGTCGGCAGTGGCGATCCTGGGCAATCCCAATGGGCCCAATCGCATGGATGGCGAGAAGCTCGCGATCGATCCAGCGAATACGGCGGTGCTCTATTACGGAAGCGACAGCCAGGGCCTATGGCGGTCGTTGGACGATGGGACGACGTGGACGCAGTATCCGCTGAGTGGCGCCACGATGCCGCCGGCTAACATCGAGTTCATCAACGTTCAGTTTGCCAAAGGACCGGGTTCGGTGAAGGTGAACGGCGTGGTTGTGAGCAAGACCATCTATGCCGTAAGCATTCGCAACAGTGGCGACGCGGGAGGCGACGTTTACCAGAGCGCTGATGGCGGGCAAACGTGGACGGATATCTCGACTGGTGTGACGGACGCGGCAAGCGGGCAGAGCCTGAGCCGCCAGGCGCTCAGTTCGAGCATCGACGGCACGGATGCGCTGTACGTGGTGGAGAACTCCGCGACCAATGGCGGTCTTCGCGCTTATTGGAAATATACGTCGGGGACCTGGGCGCGCGTTTCAATGCAAGGCTCAATCGGGCAGGCGCTGACCAGCGTGGTGGTTGACCCGACGAACGCGCAGCGAATCTATGCGATGGGTGCGGACACGGGCCTGGCCCGGTCAGATAACGGCGGAGCTGCGTGGATCAACCTCGGCTCGCCACAGTATGCGAATACCCTTGGATGGTTGCCACAGACCGTTGGCATGAGCGGCGGAGAATGGCACAGCAATGGCGGGCTGAAGCTGGACACATCTGGCAATCTGTGGACGCCCACCGGGCAGGAAGGAACGCTGTCGATCGCAGCCGCAAGCGCCAGCACGGCGACGGCCGCGAATCCGCCGAAGTGGACGATTGAGTCGACGGGCATTGAAGAACTGGTCTCCATGGACATGGTTGTTCCGCCCGCCAGCAAGGACACTATCATTTCCGCCGCGATGGATACCACGGGTTTTTATATACCCGACCCGGATAACTTCAGCGCGACACAGATTCCCTTGCAGCAGGAGATTATTTCACAGGGGACGAGTGTGGCTTATGCGCCGGATGTGCCAAGTTATATCGCGATTACTTCGAGCAATGTTTATACCAACGGGACTAACTACTCTGGTTACTCGACTAATGGAGGCATGACGTGGAGACGGTTTGGTCCGGCACTTCAATACACCTGCGGAAGCAGCAAGTGCGATACTCCAGCGGGGATGATTGCGGTGGGCGTGCGGGGTACCAGGACGTTGGGGAGCGACCACATTGTGATTTATCCGCCAAGCGATTTTGCACCGCAGTATAGTCAGGACGGCGGCACTACCTGGCATGTGACTCAGTCGTTCCCATTGAATTCGGATGGCATGACCATTAATACGACGAACTTCAACAGCTTTCTTTATCCGCAACTAGCGCAGCATCTACTAAGAGCCGATCCATTTACGGTAGACAAGTTCTATCTGAAATTCACACACGCGCCTTACCTGCTTTATATCTCGACCGACGGGGGACAGACATGGCAGGGGCAGGCAAATGCAAATCTTCCTGACTGGGCGTGGGATGGCCAACTTGTTGTGAACAGCAAGATGCAGAACGATCTTTGGTACGCCGATGGTTTTCAGGGGTCTTCTCCCCATGGAGTTTTCCATTCGACGGACGGCGGACAGACTTTCCAGCAGCTTGCGGGAATCAGCCACGCGATTCGGATTGCGATAGGCGCGGGAAGCGGACAAGCGGGGGATGCGCCTTACAGTGTGTATTTTTACGGGTTGATGACGAGCAGCCCGTCCTGGGGTATCTTCCAATCGACAAACGGGGGCGCGAGTTGGAATCGCATCTCGTATTACCCGACGGGAATCTACGATGTTCCTCGGGTAACGGTGGCGAGCCAGGACAACTTTGGCAAGGTGTATGTCGGGTTCAGCGGGAACTCATATGTGTACGGGCAAATTGCATCCACAGGGACGACTGTGCCAGGAGCGCCTACCGGCCTGATGGCGGCTGTTTCCGGCGGGGAGATCAACCTTTCGTGGACCGCTCCGGCAGGAGCTGTCAGAGGTTACAACGTATATCGCGGAACCGCACCGGGAGGCGAAGCCACGACGCCCGTGGCCAGCGGGCTCGCAGTTGCGAACTACGCCGATATGAATGTGTCGGCCGGTACTGAGTACTACTACACAGTTGCAGCGACTAACTCGGCGGGTACGGGTCCGGTGTCGACGGAGGTTAGCGCCATTGTGCCGGCGCCTCCCACAGCGCCGACAGGGTTGACGGCGACGGCAAAAGGCGGCTCGGAAATTGACTTATCCTGGACCGCGCCGTCAGGGACAATCACGAGCTACAACGTGTTCCGAGGAACGGCTGCGGGAGCGGAATCCGCAACGCCTCTTGCGACAGGAGTAACATCCACGAGTTATGCGGATAAGTCAGTAAGCGCGGGGACGGAATATTACTACAAAGTAGCCGCGGTGAACGCAGCTGGGCAGGGGGAAGAGTCGAACGAAGCGAGCGCGATGACGGCGCAGCCTACCGTGTCTCTCGCGGCTGCTGCGGGAGGCTCCTTATCGGCCACGGTGACAGCAGGGCAGATGGCCACTTATCAACTTGTGCTGACGTCGACGAGTTACTCGGGAACTGTAACTTTCACGTGTACCGGGGCGCCGACAGGGGATACGTGCACAGTGCCTTCGCCGGTAAACATTACCACAGCGACGAGCATGACGCCGGTAAGCGTGACGGTGCAAACGATCAGCACCGTTGCCGGAATGCGCGGCGGCGTTGGACGAGGGCTGATTGCGCTTGCGGCCTGCCTGCTGTTGCTGCCCATCGGTTGGCGGCGCAGGCGGTGGATTACGGTTGTGCGGGTGATTGCGGCGGTCGGGCTGCTGACGGCAGCGAATGGCTGCGGGAGCGGAGGTAGCGGCGGGGGTGGAGGCGGAGGGAGCACAACTCCGGTGACGTCCACATTGACGGTCTCCGCTACAGGGACTGGGTTGACGACGGCTACTAAAACTTTGACGCTGACGGTGCAATAGCGCAAACCGGCGTGCATAGAGCGAGCAGCTATTCGTATCGGGACAGCATGCCCAGCGAACTGCGCCAATTCGATGTAATTGTGCTGGGCGCGGGCGCGGCGGGGCTGATGTGTGCGGCGACGGCGGGGCAGCGCGGGCGGCGCGTGGCCCTGCTGGAGCATGGCGGGCAGGCGGGACGGAAGATTCTGATTTCCGGTGGCGGGCGGTGCAATTTTACGAATCTGCACTGTGGCCCGGAAAACTTCATTTCTGAAAACAGGCATTTTGCAAAGTCGGCGCTGGCGGGATATGGGCCGCGCGAGTTTATTGCGCTCGTGGAGCGATACGGGATTCCGTGGTACGAGAAGACTCTGGGGCAGTTGTTTTGCAATAGGTCGGCGCGTGCGATTGTGGAGATGCTGCTAGCGGAATGCGAACAGGGTGGAGTTGAGTTGACGCTTAATGCGCTCGGAATTCAAGTCGAGCAGCAAGCGGCGGGCGGGTTCCGTGTGGAGTGTTCTGCGGGGGAATTCGCGGCTGAGTCGGTGGTGGTGGCCACCGGTGGCCTCTCGATCCCGAAGCTGGGGGCGACGGGGCTCGCGTATGAGCTCGCCGCCCAGTTTGGATTGAAGGTGGTTACGCCGCGGCCGGCACTGGTCCCGCTGGTGCTGGGCGGGGATGAAGCGGCGTGGACCGAAATCCCGGGCGTTGCGGCGGAGGTAGTGGCACAGGCGGGTGCGGCGAAATTCAGAGAAAAGATGCTGGTGACGCATCGGGGGGTAAGCGGGCCTGCGGTGCTTCAAGCTTCGTCATACTGGCGGCCCGGGGAGCCGCTGACGTTGGATTTTGCGCCCGGATTGGAGTTGCTGACCGCTTTGCGAACGCCGGGAGCACGGCGAGATGCGGCAGCGCTGAAACAGGCGCTGCGGGATGTTTTGCCTCAGCGCTTGGCTGGATTTCTGGTGGAGACGGATGGGCCGGCGGGATGGGGGAATGCGGCGCTGGAGGCGTGGGAGCGGAGGCTGCACGCATGGGCGCTGCATCCGATGGGGACAGAGGGATTCTCAAAAGCGGAAGTGACTGCCGGCGGCGTGGACACCACCGGGTTGCAGGCGCGGACGTTGGAAGCGCGGATGGTGCCCGGGCTGTTCTTTATCGGAGAAGCGGTGGATGTTACTGGCTGGCTGGGCGGCTTCAACTTCCAGTGGGCGTGGGCCTCGGCGGTGGCTACGGGGAAGGTCGCGTGAGATGCAGTTTCCAGATGACAGATTGCAGATGACAGCCAATCGCTGACAGCCTGGAGGAAACCGTCCTCAATGATCAGCTGTCAGTTATTCCGCCGTCGGACGTGGGAGGCTCTTCAGACAATTCCAGGTTTCCATCGGAGTGGCGGATGCGGCTCAGGAACTTGTAGAGGACTTCGGGGCCGGTGCCAGAGATTTTTTCGCCTGGATGGGCGTTGGCTTTCATCCATGCAAAGAGAAAGACGAGCGGGATCCAACCCCGCGTGTTGTGCTCAACCTCGGCTCCAATCTGGTTGAGGGCGGGCATCAGGCGGATGGGTAGGGGCACCATTTCAGTCTGGAGAGTGGCTGGATCCACGCAGTGTTCGGGCGACGATGTGACGAGGTATTCGCGGCAGATGAGCGGACGGATAGGGTGGATGGAGCAGGCCTCATCGACCAGGAACGGACAGGGAACACGCTGGTAGTGGTATTCGATGGACAGGCTCTTGTGGGCTTCATTCTCAGGATCCCAGAGTTCACTTCCGGTAGCGACAAGACGCTCAAGGATGCCGCCGGCTGCGAGCTTCCGCAGTGTTTGATCGAAGCGTTGGGCTATCTCCTGCTGTTGTGGTTCGGGAAGAGTGCGAACCCAGGTGGTGAGGGCTTCAGCCTCGAAGACGCTGATTGGCACAAGCTGGCGGCAACAAGCGCCGCAGCCGGCCTTGCAGGAGATGGAGCGACCGGCAGCGACCGCTTCCGAGGTCGCAGCGCCGACGAGGGAGTTGTCGAGGGCCTGCAGGATGGGCAGGAGCTGAGTGAGGTTGGTTTGGCCGGCCGGCACTTCGGCACTGGCCATGATCTGGCCATCGCCCCAGGCGAGGCTAAACTCGACAGAGACGGTTTTCGTGGGGGCGGGGGGCTGCTCGTCCATAGAAAAGGAATTGTACCCGAAGCGCGTCTCGGGCGAGGGAATTACTGAATTGGGGCAGCGGACGGTGCTTGAGGTGCGGGTGTCGCGGCCGGGGTGCCGGTGGGCGGAGCGCCGGCTTTGGCGGGCGGTGTGAGCACGAAGCCCTTGCGGACAAGAGCAAAGCCCTGCTGGGGGAGCTCGGCCTGGAGCAGTTGGTTTTGTGGACCAGCGAAGAGGTCAGTTTTGGCGCCGGCGATAGTGGCCACGATGTGGTGGACGGCAATGGGTTTTGTATCGAGAGTTCCCTGCTCGTCGGCATAGGTCGCCAGGGTGACCGGCGTTTCGGAACCGGCCTGCTTGGGGATGATGGCCCAGATGCCGGCATTGTTGTGAGCCGCGGCGAGGGCGAGGAGAGTGTCGAATGCGCCGGGGTCGAAGTCCGGCAGCAGGACAGCATTGGGATGCAAAGGCAGCCGGTTGGTGGTGCTTTGGCCGTTGGCAGAGGTGTTGAGGAGGAACTGGGCGGCATCCGAAGAAACCGCGACATTGACGGCGGAGCTGTTGACCGTGGCGCTCAACTGGGCGTGCTTGAGACGATTGGCCGAGGTGAGCTGCTCGGTCTTCGAGAGGTTGTAGACGAGGCCTTGCATGGAAACACGAATGATCGTGGTGGTGTCGTAGCCAGTGGAGGTTCCGGCGAAAGTGACCGTCGCGGTGCCGACCGAGTGGCCATGCTGGGAGACGATAAAGCTGCCGGACTGGCCGACAGCGGAGAACGAAAAAAAGGGAAGTAGTGCGAAAAGAGCGAGCTTGCTGGTGCGTAGATCGATCATCACATCTCCTTAGACGTCAGTCCACTAGGAGTAGTTGCGGCGGGTAGAGACATAAGCCGGAGCCATTGAGCAGGAGTGAGGTTTTTGCTTCCCAACCCTAACGGCAACAACGAACCCAACTGAACATGAGTGCCCCGCGAGGCACCCATGGTTTGGACGACTGTTCATTGCCTTCTCTCGTTTAGCCCTTAGCGGTGGCGAAGCGCTTGTTGACTTCATGCCAGTTGACAACGTTCCACCAGGCCTCTAGGTACTTGGGGCGTTGGTTCTGGTACTTGAGGTAGTAGGCATGCTCCCAGACATCGTTCCCGAGGATTGGGTAGAGGCCCTGCGTGAGAGGCGAGTCCTGGTTGGGGGTGGTAATGATCTTCAGCTTGCCAGCCTGGAAAACCAGCCAGCCCCAGCCGGAGCCGAACTGCTTGGCAGTGGTCTCGTTGAATGTCTTCTTGAAAACTTCAAAGTCGCCAAAATCGGAACGGATCTGGTCGGCAATGGGGCCGGATGGTGCGCCACCGACGCCGTCAGAGCCTACAGGGCCCATCAGGTTCCAAAAGGCGGTGTGATTAGAGTGGCCTCCACCGTTGTTGCGGACCGCGCCTCGAATGTCTTCGGGGACCTGCGAAAGATCGCGGACGAGATCATCGACGGACTTGGCAGCCAAATCGGGGTGGTTGGCCAGGGCGGCATTGACATTGTTGATGTAGGTCTGGTGGTGCTTGTCGTGATGGAGGTGCATGGTTTCGGCGTCGATGAAAGGTTCGAGAGCCGCGTAATCGTAAGGCAGCGGTGCGAGTTCGTAAGTCATAGGGGAAATTCTCCTCGTTCGGATTGTACTGCGTAGGCCGGGCCCCGGGTTGTGCGTCAGAAGGACAAGGGATGCGGACCAAAACTGTGAAACATAATCTTCACATTCGGGGATGCCGCCGCATGTTTGGATGGATGCCTGAGCCGGAGCGGAAGTTGCGGGAATGTGAGAACGCGCTTCTATTACATCAATGAGCGCCTACAAAGAACCAGGCGTAAGCGAAACTTTCAGCTATCGGCAAACATCGTTAAGATGGACGACGACGCGCGGCTTCCCCGAATCCTGCGCGGAGTTTTGAATTCCCGAACAGGAAGCGGGTCGAGCGAGGATGAGCGAACAGGCGCAGCAAGGTTCGGATCAGTACCGTTGGCTTGAGCAGCAGGGTGAGGCTTTCGGCGGTCCCGGCATGGAGCCGCGGTGGACGTCAAGCGTGAAGGATGCGGTGGGAACGGCGTACGCCGCGTCGAGCCGGATCTGGTTTACATGCAGCCACGGGATCCTGAACGAGGTCTATCATCCGACGATCGACCGCGCGCAGGTGCGGGACATGGAGTTCTTTGTGACGGACGGAGAAACCTTTGCCCATGAGGAGAAGCGCGATCTGAAGACGACATTCGAATACATCCATCCCGAGGCGCTTGGCGTCCGCTACGTGAACGTCGATCCGGAGGGCCGTTACACGCTGACGAAGGAGATCATCTGCGACCCGCATCACTCAGTGGTGTTGAATCATGTACGCATCGAAGGAGACAAGGACCTGCTGTCCCGGCTGAAGGTTTATGCGCTGCTGGCGCCGCATTTGGATGGGGGCGGGGCGGGCAACTCGGCGCGCGCGGTGGACCTTGCTGGGCGCAAGGTGCTGTTGGCGTGGAAAAGCAATTGGTCGCTGGCCATGGCAGCCCATTGCGGTCGATCCGGGATCGGATTCTCGCGCGTGAGCTGCGGATTTGTGGGCGCGAGCGACGGTTGGCGCGACCTGATGGACAACTTCCACATGGATTGGGAGTTTGGCTCGGCGACGGATGGCAACATTGCGGTGATGGGCGAGCTGGACCTGGACGGGATGGGCAAGGAGGAGGTGCTCGAGTTTACGGTTGCGTTCGGCATCGGCGTGGGTCATCATACGGCGGCGCAGAAAACGGTCGGATCGCTGGCGACTCCATTTGTCGAAATTCGCGAACGCTACATTACGCAGTGGAAGCGGGCGGCGAATCCGGAGTTTCTGGCAGCAAAGGCGAGCGATGGCGGCAAGCTAATGGGCACAAGCCATAACGTCCTGCTGGCACATGAGGATAAGACGTATTCCGGCGCGTTTGTGGCTTCGTTGTCGATTCCGTGGGGCCAGGTGAAAGGGGACGATGATCTGGGCGGCTACCACTTGGTATGGACGCGGGACATGGTGCAGACGGCGACGGCCCTGCTGGCCTGCGGCCGTGCGGAGACAGCGCGCCGTGCACTTGTTTACCTGGCGTGCACGCAACAGCCAAGCGGGGCATTTGCGCAGAACTTCTGGATTGACGGAACGCCGTATTGGACGGGGCAGCAACTGGACGAGGTGGCGTTCCCCCTGATTCTGGCGTGGCGGCTCTGGAAGGCAAATGCGCTGGGCGAGTTGAAGATGTTTCCGTTTGTGGAGCGGGCGGCGGGGTTCCTGGTGCGGCACGCGCCCATCACGCAGCAGGAGCGCTGGGAGGAAAACTCGGGCTACTCGCCCTCGACGCTGGCGGCGGTGATTGGCGGGCTGATTTGCGCCGCGGAGATTGCGCGGGATCACGACTCGATGGAGCTGGCTGTATTCCTGGAGGAGTTCTCCGACTGGATTGCGGCACACCTGGAAGACTGGACAGTGACCAACAACGGGGTGCTTCATCCGCTGATCAAACGGCACTACATGCGCATTCGGCCGCCGGAGTGTGGCGAGGCGTATGCGCACGAGAGCTGTGGCAAGGAGACTGTGAGGATTGCAAACCGGCCGCCCGGGACGCGCTACGAGTTTGAGGCGCGGGAGATTATCGACGCGGGGTTCCTGGAGCTGGTTCGGTATGGAGTGCGGCGAGCGGACGATCCGCTGATTGTGGACTCTCTGGTGGTGGTGGACGCCGTGCTGAAGCGGAATCTGCCACAGGGGCCCGGGTGGTTGCGCTACAACTGGGATGGCTATGGAAACGGGGTGGACGGTGGTCCGTTTCAGGGCTGGGGCAAGGGCCGCGTGTGGCCGCTGCTGACGGGAGAGAGAGCGCACTACGAACTGGCCGCGGGGAAGGACATCTCCGAGCTGATCAAGACCTATGAACGGTTTGCCACCTGCGGGCAGATGATGCCTGAACAGGTTTGGGACGAAAAGGACATACCGGAGGCAAGCGTGCGTATTGGCCAGCCGGCCGGCTCGGCGGTGCCGCTGGTGTGGGCGCATGCTGAGTATCTGAAGCTGCTGCGCTCTGCTGTTGATGGCAAGGTATTCGACCGCATCGACCCGGTCTATGCACGCTACTGCGACGCCGAAAGCGACGAGCACCAATGCCGCATGCGGCGGCGAAAGCTGGAGATTTACTCGCTCCGCCGGCCAATCCAGACCGTTCCGGCGGGAAGCACGCTACGGATTCTGGACGAGAAGCGGTTCGAGGTTACCTGGACCACGGACGGCTGGAATACGAAGCACATGACGACAAGCCGCAGCCTAGGAAGCACGGGACACAGCGCCGACATTCCGGCGGGCCAGGGCGGCGGAGTATTGCGGTGGACGCTGCGCTGGACGGAGGCGGACAGCTGGCTTGGATACAATGTGGACGTGAAGGTTGAAACGGACGAAGAGGGAACTGGGGAAATACATTCCTAATTGGATGGACCGGCGCGCGAAGCGCCTCAGCGAAAGGATTTGAAATCACTATGGCCTCGAGCCTGGCAGGACGATCTCTCGATTCAAAGACACTCGACCAATTGTCGATTGACACGCTACGTTTACTGGCCGTAGATACCGTGCAAAAAGCCAACAGCGGGCACCCAGGCGCGCCGCTGGGTTGTGCGCCCATTGCCTATCTGCTGTACCACAAGCTGATGAAGCACAACCCCTCGAACTGGAAGTGGGCGGACAGGGACCGCTTCGTGCTCTCGAACGGGCATGCTTCGGCGCTGCTTTACGGGTCGCTCTTCCTATCGGGATACAAACTTACGCTCGACGATTTGAAGAGCTTCCGCCAGTGGGAGTCGCTCACGCCTGGGCATCCGGAGTATGGCGACACGGAGGGCGTGGAAGTCACTACCGGACCGCTGGGACAGGGCATTGGAATGGCCGTTGGCATGGCCATGGCGGAGAAGCACCTGGCGTCAATTTACAACAAGCCGGGATACGAAGTTGTGAACCATCACACCTATGCACTATGCGGTGACGGTGACTTGATGGAGGGCGTGAGCCACGAGGCGTGCGCTCTGGCGGGGACTCTGGCGCTGGGCAAGCTGACGATTCTGTACGACGACAATTTGATTTCGCTCGATGGGCCCACGGAGCTGAGCTACAACGACGACGTGCTGGAGCGCTTCAAGGCCTATCACTGGCATGTGCAGCGGGTGCATGATGGCAATGACTTGAAGGCCATTGAAGCGACGATTGAAAATGCGAAGGCCGAGACGGAGAGGCCGTCGATCATCGCTGTGCGGACGGTGATTGGGTACGGCAGCCCGAAGGCCGGAACAAACAAGGTGCATGGCGAGGCCTTGGGCGCGGAAGCGGTAGCGGAGACGAAGAAGTTCTTTGGATTTCCTGAGGATAAGAGCTTCTATGTTCCCGACGAGGCGCTTGAGAATTGGCGCAGGGCCGTCGATCGCGGAGCTGGCCTCGAGGCGGAGTGGAACGAAAAATTTGAACGCTACAAAGTCGCGAATCCCGAACTGGCCGCGGAGTTTGAGCGCACACAGAGTGATGTGCGCAAGCCCGATTGGGAGAAAGCGATACCCAGCTTCCCAGCTGGCAAGCCCCAGGCCACGCGTAATGCGGGTGGCGCGGTGATGAATGCGATTGCCGACAAGGTTCCTGAGCTTTTTGGCGGTGCTGCGGATCTGACTGCATCCACCAAGACAATCTTCAAGCCGGGTGCAAGTTTCCACGTCGATCCAACAGGGCGGAACGTTTTTTTTGGAGTCCGCGAGTTTGGGATGTGCGCGGCAGTAAACGGAATGGCGGCGCACGGAGGTCTCATTCCCTTCGGTTCGACGTTCTTCACGTTCTCGGATTATTGCAAGCCGGCAATTCGGTTGGCGGCGCTGATGAAGATTCGGTCGCTGTTCGTGTTTACGCACGACTCGGTGGGGCTGGGCGAGGACGGCCCGACGCATCAGCCGATTGAGCACCTGATGGCACTGCGAGCAGTTCCGAATCTGACCGATTTCCGGCCTGCGGACGCGAATGAAACGGCTGCGGCATGGAGGCTGGCACTGGAGCGCAAAGGTCCCGCCTGGTTTGCGCTGAGCCGCCAGGATTTGCCGGTGATCGATGCGGCGACCGTGGACGTGCTTGGTGGAGTGAGCCATGGCGCGTATGTGCTGGAGGATGTCGAGAACCCGCAGGTGGTGCTCATTGGCACAGGATCCGAAGTGCAGCCTGTGGTAGCGGCTGCTAAGCTGCTGGCGACTGAGGGAATTCGGGCGCGCGTGGTCAGCTTCCCCAGCTGGAAGATCTTCGAGGAACAGACGGCTGAGTACAAGGCGAGCGTGCTGCCAAAGGATGTGCCTAAGCTGGCTGTGGAAGCGGGCGCGACGCTGGGCTGGTGGAAGTATGTGGGCCTGGACGGAGACGTGTTGGGAATTGACCGGTTTGGGGCTTCGGCGCCGGGACCGGTGGTTCTTGAGAAACTTGGATTCAGTGCGGCGAATGTGGCAGCGCGTGCAAAGAAGTTGGTGAGGTAACAAGACAGCTGACAGTTGTCAGTGGTCAGTTGTCAGTGATCAGTCTGCGGGTTCGTAGCGATTGGAATTGTGGTTCGAGCTTGCTGTTCAGGCCGGGCTTTAAGACTGACAACTAATAACTGACCACTAGCAATCATTCCGAAAGGAACTTATCGTGAAGTTAGTAATCAGTGCGGATCATGCGGGGTTTCCTCTCAAGGAAGACGTGCGCGGATACTTGGCAAAGGCAGGCCATGAAGTTGTGGATCTTGGCGCTTACCGCGGGGACTTGCCCGATGACTATCCTGACTTTGCCGAGAAGGTAGGCGAGGCTATAAAGGCAGGCGTTGCGGCGCGAGGGATTTTAATCTGCGGGTCCGGAGTGGGAGTGTGCGTGGCTTCCAATAAAATTCCGGGGATACGGGCGGGGATGTGCCACGATACGTACTCGGCTCACCAGGGCGTGGAGCATGACGATATGAATGTGATTGTGCTGGGGGCGCGGATTATCGGGACGTCGCTGGCATACGAAGTTGTGGATGCATTCATCGGCGCCAAGTTCATTGGGACGGAAGAGCGATTTGCGCGGCGGTTCAGGAAGGTGCTGGCGATTGAAGCGAAGTACATGTGTGGCGATGGTTCGAATAGCCCGGCGTAGGGCTGTGCTACCGCGGTTGTAGATTCCGAGAATACAAATTCTTCGCGCGCGATTTTGTGCGGGAGTTGAAAGAGAGGCGCCGATGTTCCCCTTCGACGTAATCCTCTTCGACGTGGGCGGAGTTCTGCTTACGAACGGGTGGGACCACCGCGAGCGCGCGGCGGTTGCGAAGCAATTCAGTCTCGACCTGACGACGTTCGAAGCTCTGCATGCGGCGCACTACGATGCGTGGGAGCGGGATGCGATCAATGTGGCTGAATACCTTGATTTGACTGTGTTTTATGAACCACGGAGTTTTTCCAAGGCGGCATTCTACGATGCGATTTGTGCGCAGTCTAAGGAGATTCCGGATGGGGCGCTGGGTGTGTTGCACGACGTTGCGACTACATGCAATTGCCTGGTGGGCGCGCTGAACAATGAGGCGCGGGAGACGAACGAATTCCGGTTTCAGAAGTTTGGATTGCGGAATGTTTTCGATGTGGCGCTGAGCTCTTGCTACCTTGGTTTGCGCAAGCCTGACGCGGCGATTTACAAGCGGGCGCTGGACATTCTGGGACGGCCGGCGGAGCGGGTTTTGTTCATTGACGACCGACCGGAAAACGTGGCCGGAGCGACGGGGGTGGGGATGAACGGGATCGTGTTCAAGGGTGCTGAGGGGTTGCGGAGCGAGTTGGTTGCTTTGGGAGTTTTGTAGCGCAAACGACCCTCTAAATCTTCAACTAGAAGGTGAGCTACATAGGGTAAAAGTCTGCTTTCAGGGTTCGCAAATGGGTGGGAACATTCGCTTATATGGTTAGATTCTGCTCGCTAACAGACCGGAGAAAGTGAGGGCACATGTGTTTTGTGTGCCCACAATTGGATGTTTGGAGCAAAAAGTCTGCTTCGAGCTGACCAGTTTGTAGGGAAACGCGCTGATTTTGCAGGAGTTGACGGCTTAACCTATTGATAAATGATGATTTATTTCGATGTTGTTTGCTGTGCACTTGCGCGCGGGAGGCTTGCACGGGATTCATGCTTCCCGGTCCCCAAGTGCAGGGACCGGGGCACCGGGCCGGTGGTACGGAAGGTGCGCGTAATTTGTTGTCGGGCGAACTGGCGAATCGCCGCGAACCTCAGCATCTCTGTTTGATCCATGCTGACGTTCGCTTCCACTTCTCGGCGTGGGACTAATCCTTGTGGCTCATCTTGTATTGGAAGGGGCTACGCATTGCATAAAGCTTCCTTACTGAGGGACAATGTGCTGAGCCTCTTGAGCCCAATTCTTCGTACTCGACCGCAAGGTGTCCGATGTTCAGGAATCTCTCGTCAATTTCCATCTTCGTCATCGTCGGGTTTTTGGAAGCGCAGCAGCCATCTCCTCCGCCGCAGTCCGCTCCTATCGACATCCATGTTTCCGAAGGTCCCGGCGCTGCGTTCCAGTTCACAAAAGTTGATGACAATCTTCGGGCCGAGTCCGATGCCGTCGACGCCCAGTACGAAGGGAGAGGTCTGGTCCTTCACGATCCCGACCTGCAAGCATTTATCGACTCGACGGGAAACCGCGTCCTCGGCGACCGGCCCGCACCAGAAAAGGTCACCTATCGCTTCCTTGTTCTCCGCGACCCTATGGTGAACGCGTTCGCCCTACCCAACGGTTCGGTGTACATCACCACAGGCCTTCTCGCTCTGCTGGAAAACGAGGCGCAACTGGCAGGAGTTCTGGGCCACGAAACGGCGCACATCTACGAGAGGCACCCTTATATTGAAAACCGGAGTATCCGCAAGAAGACCGTCGCTTCAGAGATCATTGCGGCAGCCACTGTTTGGGTGCCCGGCGGTTATGGCTCCTGGCTCGCCGCGACGGCCGCCGCCAATGTCAGCTCGCTCCTCCTGGTGGAAAGTGTCTACGGCTATTCACGCGAACTGGAGAGCCAGGCCGACCAGGACGGACTCGCAGCCATGACAGTTGCCGGATACAATCCTCACGCCATGGCCGCCGCTTTCGAACTGCTCGACCAGGACAGAACACTTGAGTATGAACCCCAGCCCGCCTTCTACCACGATCATCCGCAACTGACAAAAAGGCGAGAGGAAGCCCTTGCCTTTGCCGATGCCCACACTCCCGCGAGCGCACGAGTCGGAGCAAAGATGGACTACGTCACCGCCGTTGCGCCGGCCATCGTTTCCAATATCAACACCGACCTCGAAAGCCGTCGCCCGCGCACCGCGGTGGCCCGCGCCACCCGGCTCGTGGATGCATTCCCCGGCGTCCCGGAGTATCAGGTGCTGCTTGGCGACTCCTATCGCGCGCTCGGAGCCAAAACAACTGTTCCTACGCCCGACGAACTCACTCCCGAAGGCGAGGCAATGCAGCGTAGGAAAGTTCTGAAGATGAGCGAGCAGGAGGAACAAAAGGCGTTGCTGAAAATCCCTGAGAGCCAGGCAATGCTCAAAGAAAACCATGCGAAGGCGGAAAAGGCCTTTCTTGCCGCTATTGAGAGCAACCCACAGTATGCGCTCGCCTATCGCGAACTGGGTTTCCTCTACCAGGACGAGTTCCGCTTTGCTGACGCAGCACTCAATTACAAGCACTATCTTCAGTTGGTGGCTGACACCAGCCTCGACAGGCTCCGCATAACACGACGCCTCGCCGAAGTGGAAAAGCTTCAGGCTGCGCTGCAGCACTGATTGTTGGCCGCATTTGTTTTGGCATGATCGAATGGCCGGCAGGCAGCTCCTACCGCAGATCTCTCGAAAGGGGATTTCTATGAACTCCAGATGGCGAAAGTTTCTGGCTTTTGCGACTGCCGCATTCATGTGCGTCTCCGCTTCCACCGCCTT
>JBEKUP010000050.1:0-40210 GCA_049514915.1 Occallatibacter sp.
CGTGACATCACTGGTGCGCCCAACGAGAGAACCAGTATCGCCACTGTCATTCCGAACTATCCATGTGCCCACACATTATCTCTTCTTGAATCTCTCAACGCGAGAGGCGCGATTCTGATTTGCTCCACCGTTAATTCTCTACCATATGACTACTGTGCCCGCCAGAAAGTAACAGGCACTCACCTAAACCATGGGATTTGGAAACAACTTCCCTTAATTCCGCTATCGATGTTTCTTGGGCATTGTTCCTGGAGTGACCAGCAACTGCTCTGCGATTGGCTTCTTCCGAGAGTGCTGGAACTCATCTACACAGCTTGGGATCTGAAATATTTCGCCCACGATTGCGGGTATTCCGGCCCACCATTCCGTTGGGATGATGAGCGTCGCTTTCTACTCCGCTGCGAGTTGGACGCCGCCTTTTTCCACCTTTATCTGCCAGCCGAGGAAAATGGCGACTGGCGCCCAGCCGAGAACGAGACTGCGGAAGACCTTGCGCGGCTCAGGGCCAGCTTCCCCACTCCCCGCGACGCCGTGGCCTACATCATGGACACCTTCCCCATCGTAAAGCGCAAGGATGAAGCCAAGTGGAACGGCGATTACCGCACCAAGCGCGTAATCCTTGAAATCTACGACGCCATGGCGGAGGCTGCCCGCACCGGCATCCCCTACCAAACCCGTCTGTCCCCTCCAGCCGCCGATGCTACTGTCGCTCATCCATGGCCAGAGGAAATCATCCAGGTAGCGCCGGTCAGCAAGGATGCATTCAGCAACATCGCTACACTGCCAGATGATGCGTGGGCGACGCCAATTGGCGTAACTCCACAAAACGTTGCTCTGTTCTCATTGATTGATGTCGTGCAGACCATTGGTGAAACGCTTGACCCCGAGAGAGTCCGCGTCGCTGCGATCCTTGTCCGCAAACCCGTCCTTGCCGCGGCATTCATGGACGATGCACAGGCGAAGCAGTGGATGCGACTCATCGGCCAGGATGCGCGCCCAGTGAGAGGGAACCTGGTTCAGATTTCTCAGTTCCAGAAGAATGGCGTGGATTATCCTTGGGCAGAAGCAATCAGACAACTGCGAGGCTCTGGAGCGCTGGTTGTTGGCTCTGATGGAAAGTGGTCTGCGGGAGACAAAATGCCCGCATCGTCCAGCCAGGACTGGATCACCGGACGAGCTGCTATCGCAGTTCAACTCCTGTCCGCGATTGACCCGGCGCGAGTGGAGCAGAAACTGATTGCCTTCAATCGGAGCGTGGAGGATGGCACAGCAAGGCGAGCTGTTTCCTAAAGCGGAAGTTACGATCAAGCTTGACGGCTCGCGGGGAGAGCCGCGTTTTTGGGTTCGCAGAATTGTGCTCTGGGAGAAACCGGGCGAGATCATCCGCGATATCCACCTCCGGCGCGGCCTGAATATCATCTGGTCGCCCGACCCAGGCGCTGCATTGGCCGATCTCGGTCGTGATGCCGGGAGTGGTCATGGAGCCGGTAAGACTCTGTTCTGCCGCCTGGTGCGATATTGCCTGGGCGAAGATACGTTCTCAAGCGATGAACAGCGGAGAAGTATTACGGAATTGCTACCGGCCGGGCTCGTCGGTGCTGAAGTCATTATTGAAGGAAAACCATGGGCCGTGATTCGGCCAATCGGCCAAACAAGGAAACAAATTGCGCGGGCAGACGCAAACCTCGAAGATTTGGCGCCCATGAAGGAGCCCGGCGGGAGCATCGAGCCATTGCTTGATGCGTTGAAGTCTCAGCTCTTTCCAAA
Source organism: Occallatibacter sp. (assembly GCA_049514915.1). GTDB lineage: Bacteria > Acidobacteriota > Terriglobia > Terriglobales > Acidobacteriaceae > Telmatobacter. The sequence continues at coordinate 1,768 of JBEKUP010000050.1, forward strand.
AGGAATCGACGGCTACCTGCCAAGTGAGAGCCTGAATGCCGCGTGGCTATTCGCATTGGCCTGGCTGTCGAGAGATCAGGAGTGCCGGCGCAGACAGCGGTTCTATTGCGGTCAGTCCTACCAAGGAGCAGCTTCTGATCGTCGTTCGAGCATTCCTCGGAATCATCGAACAGGAGGAGATGCGTCTTAAGGGCGAACGCGTGAATCTGTCCGAGACAAAGCGCTCTCTGGAACGAGACGTTGCCTATTATCAAAGGCAAAGCGATCAACTTCGGGCCAGTCTGGTTCAGGATCTTTCCGTGGACGCGGAGACAGAAGTTGGTGGCGAGTTGAGCGTAGGTCTATTTCGCGAAAAGGCCGAAAACAAATTGAAGGCAAATGAGCGGCAGGACAACCCTGAAGACATTGCGTCACTGGCTTCCCATCGGCAGGAACGGGAAGGCATTCTCAAGGAAATGGCCGTCCTTGAGAGTGAGATCAAGAAGTATGACTCGACCAAACAGATTCACGATGAACAATTGAAAGTAATTCGAGGTGAGCGATCGAACCTGGACGCTGCGGCGTTAAAAGCCCAGCTTGGCCCCGTATGTCCAGTGTGCAGCGTGCCAATTGATGAGGCTCTTGCCGAGGGGTGTAGCCTGTCCCATCACTCTTGGGATCCGGGTAGCGTGAGCGACGAGAAGCAGAGGTTGGCCACACAAACTGCAGCCCACAATGAAGCCATTTCAAGAATCCGTGCCTTGACCGCAGAACATACAACTCAACTTGAGCAACTTGGCCGTCACGAAGACAAACTCACGGCGGAGATCGATGAGCTGGTGAACAAGATCGAGGACGCCAGGAACAGGATGCGTCTGCAGTGGTTCAGTGCGAAGCAGCTTGTCGAGCAGGTGTCGGCACTGGAGCGTGCATCAGCAAGCATTGCTACCGCAAAGAAGTCCCTGGAGGGACTGGTCGGCCGCGACAATGAACTTGCCAATCTGGAGTCGAAGCTCAGAAACCGCCATAACAATACGTTATCGAGGATGGAGGAACTTTTCTCTTATGTGTGTAAAGGGCTTCTCGGGAGCCGGGTGAGTGCCTCCCTTGCGTTGTCTGGCCAAGGCCTTCAGGCTGACGTCGAAGTCGGCGGCATGGCGATGGAATCTCTCAAAGCAATCGCATTTGACCTGGCGGCAATGCTGATGAGCATCGAAGGGCACTCGATGCTGCCTGCATTCCTTGTACATGACAGCCCAAGGGAAGCTGACCTTGGAGAGGCGATATACCATCGCCTTTTCCGGCTCGTTCGCTCATTCGAGTGCCTGGGAGATGACCCACCTTTTCAGTACCTCATCACAACAACCAGCGGGCCGCCAGATGAACTCCGAATTTCTCCGTTTCTAGTCGCTGAGTTTCAAGGATCGATTGCGAAAGAGCGGCTCTTATGCCGAGACCTCGGCGGAGTGACGAATTAATGCGACATCCATTGACAGAGCCTTACAAGTTCAACGACACGGACCAGAACATCGTTGAAGCCGCGCGGCTCCTACTGCGAAAGTTGAGTGCGCCCGGAACGATCAGGCCAGCCCAGTTGGTCACTGTTGCCAAGCTGCACCATGTGCTTCTGACACTGCCCCAAGTCACTTATGGGGTCACGGCTTCCGCTACCATCTCGACTCGAATGAAATACGCCGAGATCATGACTTTGTCGTGGTGGACACTATCAGTTGATGAAGGCAAGTTGTGCATTGAATCCGGAGGCCATGAACATGATCCAGCGATCGGGGGCGACTCCTACACAACGATGTCGTGGTCCGCAAGTCCTGGAGAACGGACTGAATACAACGACCGTTGGGATGAGCTGTGGATGGTGCCTGATCTCGGATACTATCCAGACCGTAACATCGACATCGACTGCGCTTCCGGCGAATACACAGTAGAAATTACTGACAGTGACAACCCCCTACTTGAAGACAGCGAAGGTCAAGCTGTGGAAGAGAGTCCCGACAGCCAAAATGCTGAAACCTTTGATTTGCTTTGGGCATACTGTGTGGAGAACAAACGATTGGTACCAGCGCCGCCAGAATGGGCTGATCTTCACGGTATGCTGGCAAATGGGCAGCAGAACTTAAGCGGAGGTTGGGAACCATCGGCTCCGCTGATATTGGCCGCCTGGCAGTGCACCATGCCCATCGAGAAGCAACAGCGGTTAAAAGAGCACATCCAATGGGCCGCAGACCACAACCAGCTCGAAGAAGTGGGGGCATTCCTTCGCGCCTTGCCCGAAGATAGGTGGGTTCACTTTGGCGAGGCTTAGTTGAACGGTGGTAGGAATACCCGCGACCACCGTAAACTCAGTTCAGGATGGAAATCGCTCCCAACGCTCAGTCGCTCGTCTGAGCCCGTTCTGCGACCTGCAGGTATTCGCCACGCTCGAATGCCTCGCCCTCTCGTTTGCTTTCGCGAGTCCGAAGCAGCTCGGCGTGCTTCGGGGCAAACACATATTCCTCAAGAAACCGGATTCTCGATGGCGACACTCGCCGGGTGATCAGAAGGCCCTTGTGTTCCTTGCAGAACTTCTGAAGAGCCTCAAATTCAATCAGATAACTGACCCGGCCGGCCCTCGATTCCTGCCGCTCCGCCTTCAGCAGGCCCTGCTCGATCCAGGCGCTCGCCCTCGTGTATTTCACGCCGAGATGCTCGCAGATCTGCCGGAGGCTCATAGCGTCTTTGCTGAGTCTGGTATGTTCCTGTCGATACAACAGGTTATACAGCGACTTTGGGTCGTAGCCGAATCGGGTGGCCGCGGCCTGCACGCCGTGATCGCAAACATAATCGATCAGGGCATTCACGGTTCGAGGATCGAATCGCCGCCGAGATCCTGAGCCTGGGCGTTTGACCCCGTGCTTATTGAGAAATCGCCAGCACGCGCGCTTGTCGTTGCCCGTAGTCGAGGCAAGCTCCTCGCAGAGAGCAACCGGGTTCTTGTTCTGTTGAATCAGCGCAATCGCCTCTGGAGGCCATCGCCGCCAGCTTCGGCGCTTAGGACTTGAGTGGTCGGGGGAAGTAGTCATCACGCACCTCTGCCTCCATATACACACATTCGGGCAAAAATGAAGAGAGGGATAGAACTTTTTCTCGAATTATTTTGCGGACGAGCCAAAGGCAGAAGTCGTGCAATCGAGTTGCGATGAGCAATAGACCTCTCTATACATATAAGGCATTTGGCAAATGGTTTTGTTTCACGTCAAGAGAAGAAAGTTTGTTCCGTAAAGCGATTTCAGGCTAGAATGCACGCATAGGGTGCGGCGGCGTCAGCTTGGACGGTGTCGGCGCGCAAGGTTCGAGTACCCGGCGATGCAGAGTTGTTATGGATCAGAGGCCTCCCCCCTCCGCCAGCACCTACTGGTATCTGGGCTCTCCCGACCCGGATGTGGACCAGTTGTTCCGTCGCGCCTGCGCGCTCGCCTGGCCCTACGCCGTCTACTGTGCAACTCGCTACCTGCGTGATCTTCACTCCGCCTACGACCTGATGGATGAAGCGGTCGAAAACACCGAGCGCTACTATGAGCGCTTCAATCGTGAGCGAAACTCGGCACAGATCTTCTACCGCATCTTGAGCGTCATCAAGCGTCTTTCGAAACAACGCCTGAATAGCAAGCGGGAGATCGCCAGGGGCTCGCTTTACGATCTCGAGCGATTGGCGCAACGCCATGCATCTGGATCGGAAGCCGAGCAAGCCGCGTTGGTACGGCAGGTTTTGGACAAGATGAGTAAGCGCTCCCAACAGATTGCCTACTGGCGTCTGGCGGGACACAGCTGGCGGCAGATTGCTGAAGAGTTGGGCGCGAGTCACATCACTGTGCGGCGTGTTTTCCACACAGAAATTCGTGGACTTCTCTTCCGCTCTTCTGGTAACGATAGATTTGGGGGAAGAGGGGGCAGTGACCAAAAAGCAGACTCCTGAGCAGTGGTTTCTCGATCAGCTTGCCGCCTACGCCCATAGGCAACCGAGCGCTGAGAGAACTCCACAGTGTCGGGACGATTCATTTCTTCAGGCGTATGCTGCGAACCCGGATCGTTTCGCACTTTCCGATCCAGATGTGGCGCACGTGAGTTCCTGCAACCACTGTATGCCGCGTCTTCTTCAGTTTCGTGCCACCCGATCTGCCGCAAGTTCTTTGCGATCGAAGTTGGCCGGAGCTGCGGCCTTGAGCGCGGCCTTACTCTTGGTTGGTTTTCTAATTGGGACATCCTGGCGCCATCAGCGCCAGGCCATTCAACAGGCTCCTCAGTCAGCCGAACTTAATCCACCAGCCAGCCTGACCGAGCGCACGCTGGATCTCACCGAGTATGGCACGTATCGCGGCGCCGGCGAGCAGCCGGAAAAACCCCCGCTGATCCTGCCGCGCGCGTTGCTGCATATTAACCTGATTCTTCCGCGCTTCAGCGAGGCCGGGATGTACAGCATCCTGGTCGCGGCTGACCGGGGAGGAAAGAATCGCCTCGCCTGCACCAGCGGACAAGCAGTTCTCACCAACGGCCGGACAGCGGTTGCCTTCTTCATGGATTTGAGGAGCATCAAGCCCGGAGACTATTTGCTGTTAACCGAGCTCAACGGCCAAGATGATTTCTACTCCTACCCGCTAAGAATTCAATAATCTGAAGAGAGCTGCGGTCCTCCCTCAGGTCTCGCGCTGAATACACTCAATTCCGCCACCGGATCTATTGCTATGCCGCCAGTCTCGGCGTGGGTCTGCCGCCACCCGGTACAACGGACGCCTCCATGGGTTGAGTTTGCAACGAAGGCAGCTTCATCCGCACCAAAATCGTGCGTATGTTGATCAACCGATAACTTCCGAGCAACTGTTAATCCTCTCGGAACCCGGAGATAGCGGAAAATAGTCGAGAAGGCGACTTTCGAGGATCTAACTGTGTAGCCCGCTTGTACCTAATGAGCCGCCGCTCACTCTTTAACACCTCCAAGTGTCAAAGCAGAGCCCAAGATGTCAGGAGGGAATGTCAATTGGATATTCATTTCACTAAGAATGGACGGTATTCCGGCGAACGTTTTTACCTCAAGTCGGGTATAGTCTGCTTGGACACAGAGCACTTTGCAAGGTTCGTGCTGCCCTGACGCGCTCGTTGGACGCCTCTTCGTGGGAAAGCCGCACACGGCATCACAGCCCGGATGACTCCGTGGATTACCTTGAGCGGCTCTACGGCCTGGAGGACCCACTCGCTATGTGATCGGCGCGGTCCCTAGTTCCGCACGCATTCTCCGGTCCGCGGCATCGGCTTTCTCTTTGTCCATCGCCCGGACCACTGCAAAGGCTGTTTGCGCGGCATTGAACGCTTTCTGTGCGTCCTGCTTTGTGTATTCCACGTTCCCCCAGTGCATGATCTGGTTTCGCCGCGTGAATAGTTCGGCGCTGATGTGAGCCGACTTCATTTCGATGACCGGCACACCTAATGACGTTCTGCTCTGTGCTGCTAAGTCATCCACCAAACTATCGAAGGGTTTACCCATCAAATAGTTCGACACAAAATTCGCGGAATTCGCAAAGCCGCCCGGCTTGGTCCCTCTGCGGTAGTCTCGCACCCACGCTTCGCGGACCGCATCCGTCGCGGTTCCGTAGCCGTGCTCAATTTCTCTCCACTTCAAGTAAACACGCGTGAGCGCAGTTTCCACGGCCATCGCGCCACAGATGATGGGCATCGTGAAGTCCCCGCTCTCCAATTCCGCTTGGCTGCGATAGAGAAGCCGCTCCCCGACAATGCTAATCGTCAACGGGTCAATAACGTGAATCGTTGCCCCGCATGTGCATGTTGCTGGCGGGAAGGTTAGCTGTCCATATCCGAGGGCGCGGAAATCACACCCACAAGCTGAACACGAAACCGGAACTGTGAACTTCACATCTTGCCTCAATGGAGCGATTCTGCTCTCCGGGTCTACGCAATCGCGTCCCGTTCACTAGTTCAGCCGTGGGCCGCTACACTTGAATGGTATTCTCAAGCGCCAGTGCAATCTCCACTACCGCTGTTGCAAGTCCATCCATGTCGTGCGAGAGCGTCATGACAGCGTGCCTTTTGCAGAAAAACTTCTCATGGCGTCCATCTACGCTATGAAGGATCAATTCCGCCGGGTGTTGGTTTATGCCGGGGCCAATTTCGTATTGGCAATTTCTCGGCCCCGCATTGTGGTCCATTATGTACGGCTCGATTATTGGCATTGTGTTTGCCTCCAGTGTGATTCTCCCATCTAGTCTAACTCGGAATCGCGTTTTAAGCACCGGAGGTTACCGCCGATTAAGGATGCCCTTGATTGCAGACGTTAGCTCCTTCTCGATTACGCCTGAGTCAATGGCGTCATCGTGCCCGATGCGGAGAATCACGTCTTCCCGGTACTGATTCTTCTCATCCATGCGGCGCACAATGAGCACTAGCGGGTCCCTTGGGTGGTCACCCTTTTTGATGCCCGCGGCGCGTGCCTTGAATACCTCCGTGACTAACTCAACCACGCTCTTTGCCAGTGAAAGGACACCCGCTGTCACGGCCAAGTAGAGCAATAGCTCCGGGCCACTTTCGTGTTCAATGACCTCCGTGTGTTCTGGCGGCCGTCTGAGTCTTGCGTCAACGATTTTGTATGCTTCAGGCGAGTGTTCCCGATGAAAGCAGCCGGACTCCACGCGAACCTTGATTGAGACAACGTCGCCGTTGCCCGTCTGTCTGCGCTGAAAATCACTAACGGTATGCCGAAAGCCCCTTAGCCAAAGTTCATCCACCATGAGTGTGCGTGCCCTTCGATCAAAGCTGAAACCACTGCCGTGGTGTAACCACGCTCAATGGTTGGCTCCGCTTTACGCTGTAGAACTTGCGAATGTGCGCAAAGGTGGTAGGGGCGCTCAGCATGTTGTCAATCGTCTCGCGTGCGTATTTGTCGCCGATGAGCAATTCGAGCACCTCGTTTAGATACTCTCTCTGAATCTCTTTAGACACTCCTGCGAATGACCGCTCGTTCAAAATCGCGGCCGCAATTTCGAGAAGGTTCATCAACTCGCACAGTTCGTACCTCTTGGCGTCCTCTGTCTTCTCGGAGAGGAACCTCTGAAAGGCTTGGCGGGATGCCTCATAGAGGGTGACAAGCGTCGCAACCGATGCGTTTCTGTTGCCCTTATAAATCGCCAACATCGCAACTAAAAGAGCGAGAATCGCAACGATGAGAGCCAAAAGTGCGATTTGGTCAGAGGTCTGCAAGCCTCACTTCTCTTGACTCGGGGATTGGGGCCCGCTGTTCCCCGATTGTCCGGTTTGGCCTTGGCTTTGACCCGATTGTTGGTTCTGGACTTGCTGTTTGTAGTGCGCGGTTGTCAGCGTCCTCTGCAAATGCGAAGTCGTTAGACTGTCATTTGCCATTACCTTCTTGTCACTCATTTGCTCTCCGTCTTGGCTGATGAAATGGGGCGCTTTCCGCCCGATGCTGTACTGCGGGGCTTGACCTGGACACTCTGCCTCTCCGCACCTTGTAGCGTTTGCTTCAGATGAGCAGTGGTCAATGATTCTGCCACCAGCATCTCTTGGATGTGCCCGGTGGTCAAAGTAAGCGCCTCTTGCTCTACCGCTTCTTTGAGGTGTTGCGTGGTGAGCGAGTCTTGAGTCCGAGCACGATGCGATTTGCGGTTGTCCTCAGTCACGGTCCCTCTTTGGCAACTGAAATAGATGCACTGATTTTACGCTCTTGCAAATGTGAAAAACAGAGCAAAAAAGTTTGCAAAGGGGGTGGCGTACACTCCTGGCATGAGCGATATTCCGCTTGTATGCAAGAACTGCGGGGCCAGAACCTTCAAAGTCCATTCAAAGCCGAAGACGCTGGACGATTTTGACGGCGCAACCTGCCAGAAATGCGGGACGAAGACGACCAAGAAAGACATCGAAGTCCTGGCCAGCACTATCGCTTTGGACGTCCTGAAGAAAGCAGGATTCAAAGCCAAGTTGTACCCCTGTCTTGCATGGCTGCCCCATGGCCCTGCGACGGCTGGTGGCATTTCATTGTAACCAGCAACTCTGGTGTAAACAGATTTACGCGCGCCACAGCAACCGAATTCTCAATTGGCAATTTAAGCGTCCGCACGGTCGCTGCGCTGGGGTGTGGCACGGTCAAACTTTTCGACCAGATCGGCCCAGTATTCGAGACGATTCTGGCATCGTGTACAGATGGCCAGATGCTTTGCACGATCTGTCAGAAACAGATTGCGGGCATCAAATGCGAAGGTGCGAATTTCATCCTCTGAATAGCAGGCGAAATCAGCCTCGTTGAAATGCGGCTTAGCGTGATCCATCCTGAGGATTTGTGATTTTCGTTGCGCCACCATGTCATCGAATTCGATCTGGCGCGCCGGCGCCTTCCTCCACGCGTCGTCGTCGCAGGCCCAGAGATCTTCAAGCTGAGCGCTAGCGTTCAGAGCCAGATAGCGAACTGCGTCCTCGCGGCCCTGAAAGACCTTGCTCTGATCGGCCAACGCGGATCTCGCGATCTGCGCAAGGCCGAGAATCTCATCATCGGAATAGGTGCTTGTCTGATCTTGGAAGCTCCTCACCTCCTCTCTGGCAATCTGCGCAAACTCCGAATCCCGATCCACCGTCTTCGCGACTTCAGAGGTCAGAGCCGGCAGTTCGATCCGCGTTCCCGGCGCCGCGTCCCAGGCCGGGTGGTTGCTAGTGTACATTCCCGGATCGAAGACATCGATCAGGGACTCCTTGTGGTCGTCGGGGCCGCGAAAGCGGTTCAGCATATCAAGAAACCAGGCCAACTGCGCTGGGCTCAAACCCTGGGCAGCGGACTTTACGGACTCTTCCCGGTAGGCGTCAAAACTCCCCATGAGAGAGCTCGGCAGCTGGAGCTGGTTCAACTGTTCGATCATTTGATCCATATCTGTGGTTGGGTAGTGCATACCTTTCTCTCCTTCCTTGTGGGCTTGTTTTCCCACGAAACCCAACCTCTGTCAAACCGGCCGCGAGGCGGGAGCACTCTGATCCCGAAACTCACGCAGAATCCTACGCTTACCGTAAAACTCAATCAGACAATCTCCGCGCATGCCTTCGCTCAGTGGAACATCCCATGAGAGTGCTTCCATGCTCCGCCCTCCCTGCCGGATGCGCACCCATCTATTCTTGACGCTCTGAATCTCGACCATCCGAAGCAGGAAAACCGGCGCGCGATTTCCCTCCCCGAATGGCTCAAGCTGAGAGAGCTGTTCATTGAAGCGGCTTCCGAGCATCGGCAGGATGATCTCAGCCTCAGCCCGAAGGCCGGACTCCGGCTTGAGCCCGGCCGATTCGACCAAGCGGACAAACTCCTCTTCGAAGACTCCAACGTGCGCGCGTGGCATGGTCAGTCCGACGGCCTGAGCGTGGCCCCCGAATCGGGTCAGGAATCTCTGGAAGGGGCGCAGACCTTCCACCATGTCGAAGCCCGCCACGCTTCTTCCCGATCCTTGGACAAATCCCGGCGTGGACGAAGGAACCAGAACGATGCTGGGAACGGAGAACCGTTCGACACATTTGCTGGCAAGCAGGCCGGCAATCCCTTTTGGGCAGGACGCGCGATAGACTGCAAGCGCGGCGGGGATTGGATGATGAAGGGAGTCAGTCAACTTCTTGAATTCGAGGCCAACCTGCCTTCGCCGCTCGAGGTTCAGCTGGTTGAGCGTTTCGACCCTTTTGCGTGCGGCCTCTTCATCCTGAGCAGCTTCGAAGACGGCCAGCGCCAGCGCCGGATGCTCCATGCGTCCAGCAGCATTGATTCGAGGCGCGACTCCGAATGCCACGTCGTGCGAGTCCGGCCGTGCCGGATCGTTGCACGAGACTCTCACGAGTTCCCGTAATCCGCAGTGCCTGGCCTGCGCCAGTTGACCCAGCCCGAGCCTTGCCAACGTCCTAGTTCCATTGACCAGCGGGACACAATCGGCAATCGATGCAATGGCTGCATACTGGCTCAGACCTCGCAGCAGACCTTCCACCCGCCCATCCTTCCAGCCGGCGCGGCTCGCCAACGCCCATCCGAAGATGGCGGCAAGCCCGGCGCCACAGAACTCTGGAGACCAAACGGCGAGGGTCTTGGCCCGCTCTTGAATACGGTGGTGGTCGATCACAAGAACGTCAATGCCCAACCTCTGCGCCAGCAGGACTGATTGGTAGGCATTGATGCCGTTGTCGACAGTTATCAGCAGATCTGTGCCAGCGCGAGAGAGCCGATGGACTTGATTTGCGCTCAAGCCGTAACCTTCATCGCGGTGAGGGAGGTAAGCTCTCGGCGCGGCTCCCAGGCTGCTAAGGACGCTACGCAGGATGTGCGTGCCAAGCACGCCGTCGCAGTCATAGTCGCCATGGATGGAGATTCTCTCCTTCGCCCGGATGCCTCTATACACTCGATCGACGGCCTGCTCCAAGCCAGGGATCGACAGCGGATCGGGAAGAGCGCTCCAGGATGGAGTTTGGACAAAGGAATCAACGTCTTCGACTCCGCGTCCGATGAGGACGTCTAGCAATGGCTGGCACAGAAACATTTCTCCTCCTCGTGGCGCTGAAGTTCCGTATTGAGCGATAGTTCTATGCGTAGAGGCCTTGTTAGTCGATAACATACGCATTCGTCTAGTAAGCGAGCCGGGCTGCCAGCAAGAAAAGATTGGCGCGAGTGTTCCCTTAGACACCATGATCGGACTGTAATTAAACTCGCTTCGTTAGGATCCTGAATGGCGGTTTTGCGCGGGTTTCAATGGCCATCGCAATTGGTACGCTACACAATATGTTCATCGGACTCGAAGACCGCCGGTCCCGAAGATAGGGCTTATGCGCTATTGGTGGATCAACCAAGACCAGACCTTTCGCCACGAGATCACTGGCGGATACCTTTGGTCACAGACGCACGGAGAGGGGCACCAGATGTATCCTGCGAGGACGGATGGTAGATTTGAAGATAAGTCAGGACAGGCGCGGCCGTCACTGATCGAAGCTCTCTCTTCAGGTTCGGATGGTAAGGCAAGGGCAGCAAACGGGACGGCAATGCAGGGTACCTAAAACACGCAGGCCCCGAATATATATGAGTCAAAGGAGACGATCCATACGATGCGACTTCCAGCTCAGACCGAATATGCTCCATATTATCGTCGCCTCAGGTATCGCTTGAATTGCGGACGCGAAGTATCCGTTCAGGGGTGTCACATAAGCCCTTCAACGCTCGAATTCATCGAAGGAAGCATAAAGTATATTCGCGACGAAATTATCGAGCGACTTCCGGAGAGAACGCGAGAGCAGTTTCCGTGGGGGAAAACAAACGGTGTTTTCGTCAAGCCCGTGCCAGAGGGAGAATTGCCCGTCTATGCATTCATGGTGCATTTGGTCTGCTACGAGTTCGTGTCCGATCCCGGTAACGACATGTCAAGCCTCGTCGTTTGCTGGCTGGGAGATGACATTGAAACAAGCTTGCCAGAATTAATAGACCGCGAGATCTGTTCTGTCGAATGGGACAAGTACGCTGTGGACGGCCAAATCTAGCGGATTGGCTTTGCTCTGCTCATCTGCGTAAATCTCAGACAAGCTGGCCTGCCCGACGCTGAAATCTGTGATTGTGCAGAGGCGGGCCTGACTGGGGTATCCACCTACGCTCTTTAGCTGTGCGTGAGTTGCTTTTCATCCGCCATTTAATTAATCCCAAAGACGGCGAGCGCGCCTCAAGACCCGAATGCGGAAGCGAATACGCGGGTGTGAAAGAGATCAATGCCCGCAACAATCTGTTCACCGTGGTGCGGGCCGATGGCACGGAGCGTACCTACAATACTAGCCAGCAGTAGGGTGTCTCTGTTTATGGCGAGGAGCCGCGCAGCTTGTCAGTTTGCGACCGCATCGAGTTCACCGCGCCAAATCAGGAGTTGAAGATTGCGAATCGAGAGCTTGGCAGCATCGAAGGCATCTCTCCAAATGGAGCCATGACGCTCAAGTTGGACAATGGACGCGAAACGAGTTTCGACCCCCAGCGTCATCCGCATTTCGACCAGGGTTATGCTGTCACGAGCTATTCGAGCCAGGGCCAAACCGCTGACCGCGTTCTTATCCACGTTGACACAGAACTCGGGGTCAAGGATCTGCTAAACAATCGCATGGCCTATGATTCGGTATCACGCGGCCAATGGGATGCGCAGATATTCACGAATGATCGCAGCGCACTGAAGGAAGCTCTCAGTCGAGACATCTCGCACGAAAGTGCGCATAAACCGGAGAAAGCTATTTCTCCCGTAGAAGAGGATATTGCACAGTCGCCGCAACCTGCGCGCGCTCAAGGGATGGAAGTCGGCATCGGCGTTTAGGCCAGTTTCATTTGACTATAGTTTCGATCTCTGGACACTGTGGAAGACGTGGCAGCGCAGCCGAAAAGTGGAAACGCGCATTGGCTTGTTGGCATCAACTACTTTGCGACCCTCCGTGGTCCGAGAGTCCGGGCCTGCGGTACCCTGTTTCTCGCGTGGGGAAATGAGCCACTTGTCCCCACCGTAGTCTAAACTGACTTCAGTTCTACAGACTCGAATATTCCGTTAATGAAAGCCTCTCTTTCATATTCACAAAATTCGCCGACTTCCTCGATTGACCCGACTTCGTAGAAATCCCTTGCCCTACAAGCCCCGCCACAAATATAGCGAAGCTGACAAGCTGAGCACTTGCTAAGCGTGTCGACGTTGACGCTTCGTAATCGTTTGAGAACTGGCGATTCGTAGTAGATTTCAGTCAAGGAACGTTCTCGAATATTTCCGGCCTTAAACTCCTCCGCATGGAGCAGTTGGCACGGATAGACATCGCCGGTCTCTGAAATGCTGATTTCGCGTTCCGCTAACGCGCATCGGCGAACTCCCCGTCCCCTGATTGATTCAAGCGTCCTCGCAATCATCCCCATTGGAGCTACGCCATCGACAGATGCGAGGGCATCGTAATACTCAAGACCAGTTAGAGAAAGATCTACCTTATCTTGACCACGTCCCGCTTTGAACAGCGGTTGCAGCGCCAAACGGGAGCCGAAACGAGAAACCATCTTTGGAATATCGCTCCGATTTTCCTTCGTTACGGTCATGGCGACGATAACGTTAGTTTCAAGGCCAACCAGGAGGTCGATTGCTCGAATCACCCTCTCAAAATTATTCTTACCGCGCGTCGCCGAATGTACCTCTTCGCTGCTGCCGTCGAGGCTGATCTTGACCATGTCCGCGACTTTACTAATGCGCTCTGCGTTCTTCTCGTTAATCAGCGTTCCATTGGTGAGGATTTGCACGACATTGCCGGACGCCTTAACCATTTCCGCGAAGTCGAGCGTATATGGATTCAGTAATGGTTCCCCGCCGGAGAGAACATATTCAACAGATCGTGAAATTGATGAAACGCCACCCGCTATCGCCTTCAAATCTTCAAGGGAAAGCACGTCAGACGGCTTACCACTTTGGGCGTAACAGTAGTTGCAACTTAAGTTGCATTGATTGGTCAACTTTAAGTAGATGCTGCCAAGAGACGGTTTATCTCGCCGTTGATCTTCACGGGTCACTACCTCGGGATTTTCGTCTTCCAGGGAAGCGGAGTCCACAAGAATGCCGCGACTCTGTGCCTCAGAAAAAAGTACTTCGGTTTCAAGTTGGAGAGTTTCGGGGATCGACATTGACCCGAGGATGTCTTCTATTGTTGAACTGCCGTCGCACCGCGACAGCAAGACAGCCCCGTTGCGGTTAACCACAATCCAATCAGGCCCGGAGGGTCTAAGGAAGAGGTGCTTTTCGCCTTTCTCGGCATACAAGACTTCGTCGGAGAGCTTCAAGAAATCGAAATGATTAGCCATTCGTTAGCTACCGCCGCAGTTTGAACCATAGCTGCACTTTCCACCACCGCCAGTGCAATTTGAGCCATAGCTACACTCTCCGCCACCCCCTGCGCAATCCGAACCGTAACTACACTTTCCACTCCCGCCTGCTGTGCAATCTGAGGCCTTTCCGCACTTTCCGCTGCCGCTGCCCCCGCAGTTCGAACCGTAGCTGCACTTTCCACCCCCTCCCGCGCAATTTGAGCCGTAGCTACACTTTCCGTCGCCCCCAGCACAATCTGATCCGTAGCTGCAGCTCCCCGCGCCCTCTGAATCTCCTGACGACATTAGGGATTTCCCGATCCAGACTCCCTGTCCCGCCGCGAGCGTTGATGCTGCAAGAGTTCCAACCACGCCCCCAGCGGAAACCAATGCGGTCCTTAAGAACCTTCTACGGCTCTCGGTTGAGTCTGACATTTCCCCTCCTGAGTGGCACCCGAGTTGGTTGACATTTCGCTTCGACCATAGCTCCGCCTGCCGTGAGTGTTAGGCGTTGGTAAGTGCGGCTGTCGGTGACGGTTATCACTACCGGATTCATCACCTTTTCCTTGCTACCACTTGCGCCAAGCAACACTATTGTCTATCCCATCCTTCGCGCCTTGTTTGGAGTTGGGCCAGCACGAGACTCGGCTGAAAACGCTAAAGCTCCGATCACGATTTATTCGACAACTTCTCAAAATCGAAATACTGGCGCACGTTTTCGGCCTTAGCCCCGGTTGAAAGCTCAAGGCTCACCATCGAGATTTAAGCCCCGGCAGGCTTCCGACCCACCCGTTCATCATTCAAAGTTGTTTTCCGCACACATCGAAATGGCGGTAGACTGAGTGCACAGATCATTTGAGACTGGGGATTATTCCATGCGAGCCTTCGTTTTGGGAACCCTTTTGGTTGCCTCTGTTAGCCTGTTTGGACAAGCCACGGACACTGCAAAGCAGGTCTACGACTCCTCGCAGAACTCTGTCTTTCTGATCTACCTTAACGATAGTTCCGGTTCACCAACGGCCCTTGGAAGCGGGTTTCTAGTCGGCTCGCGCATGCTGGCGACCAACGCACATGTTGCTAACGCCGGCAGTCCAGTTCTTTCGGTAGGACCTGTCCGTATTCCGCTTAAGGTCCTCCGTACTGACGAGGAAAACGATCTGGCGCTTCTTACCATAGATGCAGACCTGACTTCGAAACCGTTGCTCCTATCTACCTCCGCAGTTTCGCCCGGAGAGCAGATCTTTGCAATCGGTAATCCTGAAGGCCTCGAAAAGACCATAAGCCAAGGGATAGTTTCCGGACTGCGAAAGAAGGACAATCGCGACCTAATTCAAATCACCAGTCCAATCTCGCATGGCTCATCAGGTGGACCGATCTTGAACGCAAAGGGAGAAGTGGTTGGCATTGCGGTTGGGGTTTTGGAAAACGGGCAAAATCTCAACTTTGCTGTTCCAGTTGTTTACCTCAAGGCGCTGATTGAGAATAGCATCCATAAAGCCTCCGGAATTGACCCGAAGGTTTCGGTTGCCGAAGCAAAAGGATTGCAGGACCAGAGAAGCCGCCTTGAATACTCGAATGATCCCACTTCCGACTATCAGCAATTCGGCCATCGGATCAAACAGATCATGGCCGACCTTCTCCGGGATTCAAACAGTGAAGAGGTATTAACTGACGTAGCTTGCCTTGGGACGAAGTCCTTCGAATTCAGTGACGACGGGATGGCAGCAGCGAAGAAGCTCAATCAGTTAAAGCCCTCCGCCGGCCACAGAGCACTGCTTTCCTATCTTCTGTTTGATCGCGCACAAGACGAATACATGGTATCGCTTTTCAGCGAAAAGGACAGTCCGGGGCAAGCGAATGCGAAGGCTGCCTCTAAAGAATTCTTCGAGGACGCAGGTCGGGAAGCGGCTGACTCCAGAAAGCTTGCAAAAGGAACGGATTACCTGCTTGCAAGCTTTGTTCTTGGCGCTGTGAAGGACAATGAGGGTGCATACTCCGAAGCTGCAATGATCCAGACTCCCGTTGCAAATGGGCACCTCATGGTCTGCGGCGTAGATATTGTTCAGCTCGCATACAAGAATCTTATCGGCGAAACCGCCAAAGCAAAGAAGCCGGAGGAAGCTGAAAGGTGGTTCCGCCAGTATGCGGCAAAATATCAGCCGACGGGCTACGATTGGGACATTGAGGGAGACCGTAGAGAAGAGGCAAAAGACTTCTCCGCAGCCGCTGATGCATACGAAAGGGCCGCGGCAGGTGGCGACTACTATGCGTACGACGCCTGCTATGCATCCGCGGATCGCTACAAACAGGAGGTTACAGACCAAGTTAATGTTCTCGCTGATGGCAGAAAATGCGTTGAAGGCTCCGTCAAGAACACGAACAAGGACACAGAGCATTTTTTTAAGCAGGCCCTTCCTGTTGTCTATCGGGATATGGCGGATGTGTTGGACTCGCGAGGAGCATATCCATCTGCATTGGAATACATAAAGGAAGCAATATCCGCAGATCCGCAAAATGCATATGGCATGCATCTGGAATCGCAGATTCTTGAAAACATGCAGAGGTACTCTGAGTGCACCTCGGCCGCTCAGGAGGCGGTGCGGCTATCCGACGGCGCCTACCCGTTCATGCAGTTCCAACTGGGACAGTGCTACTTCGACTCGGGGAATTGGAGCCAAGCCGCATCAAGCTATCGAATCGCCGCTGAAGCCAACAAAAGTGACGTAGCCGCAGCATTCAACCTCGGCCTTTCCCTTCAGAGGCAAGGTTTCGGCGCAGATGCACGCCAATGGTTTCGTGAAGCTCTCAACAGGAATCCAAGTAGTGAGCTGCGAGGGAAGATAATGGCTCAACTGCAATAGGTCATTTCTTTGAAATCGGCTCCTTTGACGGTCAACTGCTGCCAAAAGGCAATGCATTCGTTGGGCGCCGGTTGTGCGTGCGCAATTTGATTAATCTCCAAACGCCCCTGGGACCTTGATCGATAGTGCGCCAATATCGTCTCCGAGCCGGAACAAAACGGGGAAACGATGCGGCCGCAACAGATGTGCAACCCGCCAGCGAAGTCGCATGATTTACACATAAAATTACACATTTCGCAATTTTCAAATTGTAATGTGTTATTTTTCAGTAATTTGCAACCAGACGCAGCGGACTTAAAATCCAGTATGCCCAACAATAGGAAGTTCGATCCAACCAAGCGATTCTAAAAAATGAGTTCGTTCGCCGCCACGAAGATAGGCCCAGCGAACAAGATCCCTCTTCATCCATCTGAGTGGCAGCTAACTGGCGCCAAGTGCCTTGAGACGAGCCTGCGCGAGTACCCAAGTACTCGTTGGGTTAATTCGGCCTTCTGGCCTTTCAACCTTGCGGTAGGCTTCGATAGCCGCGTCAGTAACACCATATTGTTCATAAATGGAGGCCAGCGCATACCAGACCGAGGAGTTCGGCTCGGAGAGGTGTTCCTCTGCCATCGCTTTCAGCAGCAGATCGCGCGCTTCGACGGTTCGGCCCTGATTGGCATAGATGCAGGCCAGGGTGTGCATCTCATTAAAGCTGCCGTTATGAGTTAGCGCGTTGGCCTGTTGCGCTTCCTTGATGACTTCGGCATCGATCTTGTTATCGAAGAGCGCCGTCCAGGCATATCCGTTGTAATCGTTGGATGTTGCTTTGCCATTATCGAAGAGCTTTTGGCGGGTTGTGCGAGCCAGCTCGAAGTTCCCTTGCGCTTCGGCACTACGCGCCTTCAGGCGCAGCAGAGTTTCATCGTCGGGATGCTTGTCAAGCTGCGAGGCAAGAATCAAGTTCGAGTTGGTCCACTCTTTCATCATCGCGTCTGCATCGGCTACAAGTTCGATGGCCACATAGGAATCTGGATATTTAGCAATAACTTCAGAACTGATGGATCTGAGAGCCGCGCCATCCTGTACGGTCCTGTAGCCAGCACCCAGAAGCAACTGAAGGTTCAGGCGCTCTTGTTCGTTTGTCGCAATCTTCATCTCTGCTTCGAGCGCGGGTAGCAACTCGCCGATGCCGGGATTATCTGCCACCAGCGAAGCAGCAGCACGCACCATTGCCTTGTGATCGGCGGCATCGCCGACAGTCCAGAAGCGGGGCAGCAGCGGCCCGGAGAGCGGGTCATCGCCACCGCCCTTGTGCATGCGGTCGCGCGTCCAGTCAAGCAGAGACCGCGCCTCTGAGTCATGGCCAATGCTTAACAGATAGAGCGCTTCGTTGCCTGCCTCAGATGGCGTCGTGCCGTCGGTGACGACCTTGAAATGTCCATCTTCTTTCACCACAAAGAAATTCTGTGCCTTGGTCCCAAGGCTGTGCATGGTCACCTTGTAGCCGCTGGAATCGTCGCCTTGAACACTGAATTTGAAATTGCCGGCTATCAGGTCAAGCAAGGCGTTGGCGGGCAGGTCGGAGCTTGCTGCCAGGTCATGCAACATACCGCGGGTATGATCGGACTTCTCGAGATTGCGTTGCCACTCGAGAGCGGAGCCGTAGGCGTGGCGTGCGAGCAGTTCGTTGGCAAGCTTCTCATCCAGTTGGCCAGCGATGACGGCCAGCATCATGTGCTGAACCGCGCTGCGCGGATCGGTCGAAGGAAGATAGCCGCCATCCCATCGGGTGAGCTGACGGAAGACGCTGATACGCTGAGTCGTGGCTGCAGAGTCACTTTGCCCCGCCGCGCTGGCTGAAAGCATCTCAGCCGCCTCGGGATACATGCGCAAGTAAAGGAGCTGATTACCGGCTGCGGCAAGAGCAGCGCTGCGGCCATCGGCGCCGGCTGTCAGATGATCTGCGCGCGCGATACCGGCAGCGATACCCTTTTGTCCGCCTTCCATCGCGACGGTAGCAGAGATGCCGAGAGCATTGCGATTGACCGACGAAGGCAGCTTGTCCAACTCCTCTAAGAGCGCCTTGTACTGATTACTGTAGAGCAGGTCGTAGAGCAAATTGTTCTGATACTGCTCGCCAGTATCCTTGTCCTTGTCGAGCAGCGAACGGAAGAGGCGCACGGCATCGGGCAGGGCTGCATGTGGGCTGTAGCGGTTTCCGTTGTGGTCGTACTCGTCAAGCAGTCCAAGATTGATGATGTTGCTGCTGTCGTCCGGATCGAGTTCAAGAGCCCTCTTGTAAGCTGCGGCCGCGCAATCCCAATCAAAGCCTTGACCGTACTGAATGCCCATGGCATTAAACTCGCAGACCCAGCCAAGGGTTTTGAATGCGACCGCCGATTTGGGATCCAACCTTGTTGCCCGCAGAGCCTCGGCGCGGGCCCGGTCGCCCATGCCGGCTTTGAGCAGCGCATAGGCTATCTGTGCGTGTTGAAGCGCCTGGGCGGGATGTTGTGCGATCAGCGCACGGTCGGCAGCGAGAGCCTCGCGAATCTTGCCCGCGGCTATTAGTTTGGATCCCTCCTGATCGAACAGGATCGTGATCATGTCCTCTTTGGAGGCGGCCAGCACAGCATCGCGGAGAGCAAGAGCTTCATCTACCGAATAGTGCGGCTTGCCGCTGCTGAAACGCAGATCGGCGGTAATGATCCCTTTTGCATCCTGCTCGTAGTGTTCCGTCAGAACTGCCGGACCCATCTCAATTTTCTTCTCCTCTGGCAATGCGCGCAAGATAAACCCTGCCGGAGGAGTAATGCGATAGCGCCATTCGGTGAGGAAGGGATGCACATCATACGTCGTGGCGCGCGCAGCGACCGCTCGCTTCTGATCGTCTTCCTTCTGCGGGGTGAGCTTTTCGCCCTTGAGTTTTGGGTCCGTGCTGAACCAGTCAGGGAGCCGATTGAAGATGCCGGAAAATGGAATGGCGAGTGCGGCATCTTCAATTTGCGTGTTACCGCGCTTGGCCTCGGCCATCTCCAACTTGAGCACGAAGGGCTTGGTCAGGTCCTTTCCATCACCGCGGTCGACTCGCGTGAGTGCTTTGGCGAGGTACTGATCGCGCGCATAGTCTTCCAGACTTTTGCGCTTCTCGCGCGTGTCGGCTTCGCCGAAGTCGGAGCGGTAGTCAGCATCGACAGAGCCTTCGGAGACCGAGGTCTCGGTGATGTGCGCGGGGCCGTAGGGCGCCATCTCCACCTCTCGCAGCTCGGTCAGATGATCATCTTCGGGCTTGAACTCCGGCGTGGTTGTCAATGAGGTTGTGCCTTCGGCGATGATGAGTGCTTGTCGGCCCTGGTCCATTCGCGGCAGCCAACCCACTTGCGTGTACTCGGCGGTGGCGTCAATCCAAAGAGGTGGCGCCCCCTTGTCGTCTGCCTGCACATAGACAATCGCATGGTCGAACAGGTTCATACCGGAAAGTTCCGCTGTCACGTCACTGCCTGGACCGGTGTCAAGCAGCACGATACTTGCAGGAATGCCGACGGCGCGCAACATGGCAACCAGCACGGCTGCCTTGTCTTTGCAGTCGCCGTAATGGTGCTTGATGACATCGGCTGCCATCGCCGGCTGCAAGCTTGCCTGGCCGAATTCAAGTCCGGTATAGCGAATCTCTTTGTGCAGACGCGAAACCAAGCTCTGAATCTTCTCAAGACGTGCTGCGGGCAGGTTGGACGGAAGCAGCGACTTCACCTTTTCAGGATCGATGTGCGCTTCAGCCAATTGCCGATAGGCATTGGCTACTTCGGCCCAGGACTCGCCCGTGGAGAACTCAATCATCGGGTTGAGATCGTCGTGAGTATTTAGCTCGATGTCGGAGTCGGCGCGCGCGGGCAGGTAGCCTTGCACGAATTGCAGATGGCGCATGCCGTTTTGTTCGCTATCGGTGACTTTTACCGTGTCGAGATGATGCACGCGATATTGCAGCTTGAGCTTGCTGGGTGCTTCGATCAGAAGCTCCGAGCGCACAATCGGTACACTGCGGGAGGCGGGATCGCGATAGATGCCACCACCGACAAAGAAAGGCTGTTTGTCCTCTGTGACGGTCTCCTCTTCCACAATGGCGCCGATGGCGAGCGCGGGAAGCGGGGCTTTGCGGATGCGATCATCGGTGTAGACGCTGTTGTCATCGTCGGATGCTGGACCATCGATGACAGTCTTTGGATCGAGTTGGCTGACTCGCCCATCGGGTAGAATCACCCGGGCATGTATATCCGGCTGGTTCTGATGCCAGGGCGCGTAGTGGGCTGAGGTCTTAGCCCAGTTATCGACGCCTGCCTGTGTCTCGATGCGGAAAGTGAGCGAATGACGATAAGTGACGCGGCCCTCGGCGTCGATCCGGTAACTATCTCGCTCAAAGAGGACGGTCGCATCCATGAACTTCTCAGGGGTGATCTGAGCGGCAGCCTTCTGCACATCGGCTGCCGAGGCCTGAAACGCAGGCCCGACGAGAGGCCAAACTGGCTCCTGCCCATGGGCGCCATCAACCGCCAACATGCTGCAAACAAAGGCCACAATGACAGAGGTTACGAGCGAAGACCGTGTACCATAAGTACGCATCGAATGGGCTTCTTTTCATTAAACTTGAGTTGCTTCCATCTTATCGCGAATGTGATGTAAAGACATCGATGGCGGAGTTTACGGCGAACACCATAGTTTGGGTGCAAATTGGGGGCAGAATCGTCTCGCAAAGCGGCCTTCACGCAACGCGCAGATGGTCGCCGCGGTAGACTTCGGCTCCGGGTACTGTGATTTGGCTTTGAATGGCTTGTTTGATCGCCTCGGAGCTCGGCGCAGCATCTCGGACACAGGGAACGAGGAGCTGTTGCAACTCGCTGGATACGGAAGAGACGATCTTCTCCCAGAGCTGCCCGTCAATGCGTGCCTCGATGTTCCTGAAACACATAGGTACTTGCGCCTCATCCGTGAACCGCACCGAGTCTTGGCTGTTCTTCTGGATCCGCAGGGTGAACTCCCGCCCCTCAATCTTTTTGAGTTCGCGGCTCTTGAGGTAATACATAACGATGTTCTTGGTCTGGGTAACTTTGCGATCACAAGTGCGCGCACGGTCTTGTAGCCGACCTGCTTCACTCCGGCAGTACTGGACCCGAGCTTCCATCATGCGAAGGAAGCGCCCGATGCGGTCTGCTTTTTCGCCGTGGGCCTCGCAGAATTGCTGAAAGCGCTCTACCACCTCGACCGACGCTTCGCCGCGATTTTCAATCTCGTCCTCGATCTCGTCGAGAAGCGCGTCGAGTTCCTCGTCAATCTCAAACAATGAATGCTCTTGGGCAATTGATGCCATGGAAACCTCCCTGAAATCCGATCAGACGCTGTTCTCGAATCTAAAACTGCACCCACTACCCGGCAGCCGCATCACATTCATAATCACATCGAGTGTGCTATTCTCACGGCGACTTCCAAACCGCTTGACGGCCGGAAGGGAAACACCTTGCGATCTGTTTCGTTCCAGATTCCTTTTTCCGCAGTCTTCGTTGTTGAGTCGGCTCCAAGGTACTTACCTTGGGGCCGATTGCACTTGATCGGATAGGGTGCCGCGTCCCACAACTCCTATCCCGTCCGCTACAGATTGCCGACCTCCAGTTTCAAGGCTCGTTCCGCGTCCATAGAAGCCGCCCTGGGCTGCGCGGAGTCAAGGGTTGGAATTGTTGGATCAATGCGGCAGACGCTGAGCCATGATTCTCGATCTAGTTTTCGAATTCGTCGAGAGGCGCATCCGATTTCCTCGGCACCCCAACAATATGCCTGTTGTGTGCCGCACTCCGGGCTGAAGCGAATTATGTCCCAAAAAGGTGGGCACATTATTTCGCGCGGCGCGAGCACATTGATCGCCAGCGCTAACCTTGGGCGCGATCTGCAGACGGATGCGCCAGGACTAGGCTCGCGCGGAACCTCGCTGCTATGATCTGGAGCGGTTCTGAGCGAAAAATATTACCTTCTCGATCGCCTCAAGATGCAGCCAAATTCCCTGTAAATCGTAAGAATTTCTCACTGTTTCTGCGTGGGGTTTTCCGCTCACTTGTTTTACCATGTGTGGATCAAGTCCGTAGCTCGCCCCGCAGAACCGTCTGCGGCTGTCTGCCCAGAGGATAGCGAACCCACAGGATAACGCAATGCCGGAGGTCTAAGCACGGATCATCACAACCGAATGTGAACTATTCACAGCTAACTTTGCTGTTCAATCGTGGCCTTAAGCTGTGCGATGGCCGCTGTCCGATCATCAGATATTCTTCCGTCTACTGCCGATGCGAAAATGGCAATAGCCACGAGAAAGTCACAAGTAGGCTTCTTGAAATTCGTTCCATGTGACGCGTCGAAACTCTCAATGAACGCCAGCGTGTAGGGCCTCACTGGATCCCCAAGATAGATGTCTGGATTTTTCTGACCGATCTGCTGAAGCATATTAATCGAGTTGTCCAGTGACAATCCCGAATAGGTCCTGGGATGCAATTGACTAAACAAATCCAAATACAGTTGCGCGGCATCTCGCGAAATCTTCCCGTCAGAACATCCGAAATGGATGATAACTGCTCGCAAGTCCTGCTCGAAGAAATCCCGAGCCATACTTGATTGTCGTGACTCACGCATTTCAGTTTTGAGCAATTCTACGATTCCGTCTATGAAGCTCTTGCTCACTTCCTTTAGCGAACTCAAGGTCAATTCGTTTGATGTTGTAGGGTGAAGCTCTCGCTGCAGATTGAGCCGTAGAGGAGAGAGCGGCGTCTCGACTGGATTAGGCGGTGTCTGAGGGATTGGGATGGGAAAAGGGGCTGGGATTGGGAACGATTCCGGTGGCGGGACAGACGCATGGACGGGCGGCACTGTATTACTTTGACGGACGGCTGAAAACTGTTCTGTGAACGCCTTCGCCTTCTCGCCGTTCGACGTCTGAAGAATCATCCGAAGCCCCGTCGCGGAGCGGAAAGTAACCTCTCCGTATTCAAGAACCGGTATTTGCCTATTGCTGTTGAACCTTCGATCCGGTCCCCCGCTCTTGTTGACATATTGCCAGGTTGTGTCGATTCTCCGGCTGTCGCTGGGGATCGGCTCCGTTTCCGAGAAGCGGGTTGACCGCATCTCGATGAAGAGTTGCGCATAGGAGATAGACCCATATCGGCCCGTATAAATCAGTATCTGGTCAGGCAGGAAGTGGAGCACGATGTTGTTGGCTCTGATCGAAGTGATTGGCAGGGAGCACTTGAAAACCTTGGTGGGAAGATTCCCGACAGCAGCCAGCCCGCGAGAGATTAGCATGTAAGCTCCCGCATTTCTCTTCGCGTCAGCGTTCGCCGCGCTAGTATTGACGACCCAGATCCTCGCGCATGACGCGAGTACCGAGAGCGCCTGCTGCCTGGCTCTGAATTGCTCCGCCGATTCCTGATCCAAAGAGAAGTTGATCTCGTCGGTATGGCTTTCCGCAAAACGCATCGATACAAATATACCCAGACCAAGGCCAAGGAAGAACAGTACTACTCCGAGGATGAGATTGATCGATACAAGCAAAAACGCAAACACGGAAAGAATGATTAGAACGGGGCCGGGATTGAAAGCCGAAACGTTGTCGTTCAGCCGGGCAACGAATTCATTCTGGTTCGAGGCGGTCAGCTCAGATACAGGAACCTGGAATACCGAGTCCATTTGGAACTGCGGATCGTTTTGAGGTTGCAGGCCCGGCTCGATATTCTCTGCACGCCGTTGGTAGCCCACTCCGCGAGAATTGACGGTGACGAAGGTTGCGCGGGAGCGGGCGGTGGAGATCACCTGCCGGTTGAAAACCCCCGTGCCGGGTATTGAGAGGGTGCGGACGGTGCGCCCCTTGGCGTCGCGCCCGATACGAAAACCGCGAATTCCCCATGAGAACCCTAGGCCGCTTTTCGATGCATTCACTCGAAAGCCGAGCGGTAAGCGCGCCGATTTTCGGAATCGCCAAGCCAAGTCCGTGCACTCCAGAATTTAGAAACGGATTCAGTAGCAGTATACGTAGCATATGTAGAGTCCAACAATGATTTGGAAAATCATCTCCCGCCCGCACCCTTCACCTGTGACTTATATGTACCAACTCAAGGAACAGGCAGTGCCAGCCATATCGGTCCTGAAAGGATATGTACACCCGGTGCAGGTCGATCAAGTTCACCATGCCGACAATTCTAGGCGAACAAGAAGTGAAGGGTGTCCACCGGCCGCAGAAACCGTCATTTATATCTCAATGGTTAGGTTGGAGGCGTTACACTTGATCCACATCAAATCTGACTGGATTCGTATGATGGCAGGTCTGGCGAGCAGAGAAGCTGTCAGCTGCGATTCCAACAAATCCTATGTCTTCATAATTGACTGGTTTGGGAGTTGAGGATGGCAACAGCGCCGACACAAGAGCCCGATTTTGAATCGCTACCCCTGAGGTTGGCCTATTCATTCCTCGCGACTAATGGCCTCGAGACGGAAGCCACTGAAATCAGGAAAAGTCCCGAACGGCTCGGCTCCTACACAACGAGTCTCCGACGCGCAAAGATCGTTGCCTTACTGCGCAAAAATGATCTGCTGAAACAATTCATTGAAACTACCTGGCCATTCGGTTTAACGCCTTCAGGCAAGAAAAAGCTCAACCGATATGACCTAATCTTTTCAAAGTACGAAAGGGCTGGCGAAAGCGGTTCTCTGCCAAACAACAACACGACTGAAAACGAAATTGAAGCTGGCTCGGAGTTCGCTCTCGAAGAACAACTTCGTGACTACCTCGCTGAGAATCTGGGCATTCTTGAGCCAGGTCTTTCATTGTGGCCCGTGGAAAACGGAGACGCAGTGGAGTTCCAGTTAGACGAGCAAGGGCCGACCCGGAGGATTGACATCCTTGCCAAAGACCAAGGCGGTGTGCCAGTGGTTATCGAACTAAAGGTCAGCAGAGGCCATGAAAGAACGGTCGGCCAAGCCCTTTATTATCGCGCCAGAATCAAGAAGCGATTCGGTGTCAAACTGGCGAGAATCTTCATTGTTGCTTCAGAGATTAGCCGGGAACTCCGCGATGCAGCTTCGGAAGTTTCCGATGTGCTTCTATTCGAGTACAGCCTTGCAGTCAAGGTCAGCCGGATTTCGATTGATATATAAGCGGTTGGGGATCGAATGACAGGATCGTAGCAGTGGCCAAGGCGCGTTGGGCTGCAACGAGGAAGGCTGGGAAGTAGAACAATTAGGAGTGTGCGATGGCTGTAAGGAAGGTCGGGGGAAGTGTTGAGAGGCAGCCACAACTCAAATCTGGCCCTGCCGGACGCAGTCGAAAAGCACCCAATGGTCAAATTTCGTTGGATCTTGAAGCCCCTCAAGCTGAAGGCGTTGTAACCAAGACCGTGTGGGAATCTATCCGCGCAGTTGCACTGGCCCTCGCTGCCGTGGCCGTTCCGCTGCTTCTCCTGCAACTGAAGTTCGTAAAGGACATGTCCGGCTTTGTTGCGATGCTTGCCATAGTATATGGAAGCGGTTGGGTGGGGATTACGGTAGCAAGTCGCATGAAAGGGTTTCACTTTTGGACCAGGGCCATAGTGTGCGTAGTTCTAATCTTGGGAATCGCAGTCATCGCCTTCTTCATGGCGGACAATATGCGTCATTACATTGCGTCCAGAGGTAACGACGAGTGACAGGTGGCTACCTCAATTCTCAAGTGAGGCATCGAGTGACCCGACCGATCAGGGCATTCCGGGAGTATATCTTTCGGGACGTCGTGCCACAGTTCGCCAATCTAAATGAGCGAGCTACGCAGGTCGGGCATGAGTATTACCAGATGATGATCTCTCAGCCCGTGGGCGATGATTGCGACGGTGATGTGTCCGGATTCGCGGAAGACGCGCAAGATCAGGCGATAGGTTGGTACGAAATGATGCGGTCCTTGCACCAAACTATGCTAAATCTGCTTGTGGCGGGTCTATTCCATTTGACAGAGCAACAACTCGCGTCACTGTGCCACGATGGTGGGTTCAGAGTCCGGCCTCCAAAGGATACGAATCTCGATGTAGTGGCGAAGTGGTATAGCCTTCATCTGCACTTTGACATCAGAACTCTTCCAACTTGGCCGCTAATAGATGAACTCAGACTCTTGGCAAACACAGTAAAACACGGCGAGGGAAAGTCTAGTCTTCCACTCAAAGCGAGACGCCCCGAGCTGTTTTATGACCCATCATTGGTGAGGTGCTTTCCAGAGATAGACTTTCGGGAATACTCTCTCAACAAGACTGTAGCTGCGCCGCTTGCAGGCGACGATGTCTTCGTATCCGAAGATCTGCTCAAGCAGTACGCGGAAGGCGTGGGGTCATTTTTTGGGGAGATCGCAGATCATTTTGCCGCGCACGCGAACGAAGACTACTAGCTGGTGGCACCGAATCCGAAGCTAACTGCGACTTGCGCCGTTCACCAGGACCCCGCTCCGTCTTCGACACAAGATCGAATGAATTCTCCAACTGCATTCCTGCCCCCGTGATTGCCCCCGCAATTGGCTCGTTTTACACGTATTTAGGCGTATTCTCCCTCTCCACGGAGATATGTAAGTAGTTGATTGTATTAGTCATGGGAGTTTTCATAACTCGTAGGTCAGTAGTTCGATCCTGCCTCCAATCACCAATCAATGGTGAAGGAACTGAGAAGCGGATTATAGAGCTTTCCCCCAGGTTATGTGGTGCCTGGCACTGACCCATCACGAGCGGATATGTATCCTCCGCAGCAATGGCCAACATTCTCATTTGCGTTTTGATTATTGTTGTCATTGGATTGCTGGATCATCTATTCGGGCGGCTTGGTCGGTCACCAAGAGCGAAGCCTTGTTCGCACGGAATATTGGGAGAATGTGCAAAGTGTGGGAGGCTTGCTCAGGAGGCAGCCCGGATCGCAGCTGATGGGAGGCGCAAGCGAGTTGAAACCGACTACAACCAGATCCAAGAAGACGAAAGAAACAGAATCAGGGAAATTGTAAAGGAGCGTTCTCGGCTTCACGAACTTCGGCTGACAGAGGAGGCAGTAGAATCTGCTGTCGTTAAGATTTATGAGAAGTCAGTAGCGAACAAAGGTGTTCCCCTTGTGGTGACAGGGCATTCAGTTCGGCGAGGACGCAACCATTAAGGTAGGTTCGGGAGGGGCAAAGATGGACATCGAAGCGCACGAGGAGAATTCGCACTACCTCCACTCGACACTGCGTGAACGGATTGTCGAGCACGTGTTCGTGGGCGATGCCTTGCGATGGCTGTGGCAGCGCGGCGTGACCGATGTAGAAGTGTTGCGCTCCGAATTCGATGCCGGCGGCTATGACCTGGTGATGAGTTACCAGAAGATCGTCAGGCACATTCAATTCAAAACTACGATGGTCAACGGCAAGGCAGCCGGTATCAAAGCGAGCCTCAAGCTGATGGACAAGCCAAGCGGCTGCATCATTTGGATCTTTGTCACTAAAGATCTGGATCTTCACTCCTACCGCTGGTTCGGTGGTCCTCCCGGGGACCGGCTGCCCGACATAAGGAACATGAAAGTTGCCAAGCATACGAAGGCAAACGCCAAAGGCAAGAAAGCAGACCGACTGGACCATCGGATTGTCGCTCGTGGCCATTTCGAGTCACTTGGCTCGCTCGACGAAGTGATGGAGAGACTATTCGGACAATTGACATGAGCCAGCTCGCACCTTTGGAAAGGGCCACTTCAGGCTCCTTCCATGCAAACAACCTGCCCGAAGGGCGTTCTCCGATTTTCAGTGGACGCCCAAATCACTGGATACGGCGGTGTATCGTTCGGGAAGCTGCCGCACAGATCGGTGAGGAAGACCAGCGTTTGCGGGACAATTCCCCGTTCCCGAAGCCAATCGAAGCAGGGACTAAAATCCGTTCCTCCTCCGCCGACTGGTGTCAGGGCAATCGTCTCTCCCTCTTGGTAGGTATCGACCCTATGCACCTCGGCGTCGAAATAGAGGACATGCACCTGGCGCGGTCTCTGCCCAGCCAAGATAGAGCTGATTTCCGCCTCGAAGAGTCCCAACTGGCGGGCGCTCACCGATCCGGAGCAATCGACTGCAATGGCGATTTCGCCAACACCTTCACACGTGACACCAGGCAGATAAAGCCCGGACCAGACGTGGCGGCGGTTCGGACGCGTCCAACTGTAATCGGCAGGGATGGTATCTGACCACGCGCGGCGGAGCAGTTCCCTCCAATCCACCTTGGCAGCCTGTGCGGCTTCAAGAGTCCGGACAGCACCCGCAGGCATCTTTCCGGCCAGCCTCGCCACGCTTTGAGCTTGCTCGACGGCGATCTGCCACTCGCGAGCCTGCTCCGCCAGCGTGCTGGCTTCGCCGTCCTCCTGCTTATTAGCATCGATCACTTGCCCGATGCCGCCAGGCGTTAACGGAGCATAGGGTTTACCATCCGCTTCTTTCTCCTCTGGTTCAAGACCCGCGTTCTCGGAAGGTGTCCCATCGGCGGGTTGATCGTCGCCTGACGACTGCTCGCCAGGCGAGTCTCGATCTTGTTCATCTTCGATGAGGTTATAGATCCGCTCCGCGCTCATCCCACGGAATCGGTTATCTACAAGCACCCCTTCTGGCAGACTCAGACCTGCGTCGAGCAAGAGCGGGTTGATCGCATGATCGCACGCCACATTCCACCGCTTTAAATCGCGGCCGCATCGCCGCAAGTGGTGCTGAAGCGCAGGGTGCATGACCTCATGGGCCAACACCCCGGCCAAGGTAGCCGAATTCAGTGTATCGACGAAATCAGGGTTGTAGTAGAGGGATGCACCGTCAGTTGCCATGGTTGAAATCGAACGGCTCTCGCGTCCCTTCAGATGAAACAACAGCGCCCCGAAAAATGGGTGATCCAATAGAAGGGCCGTGCGAGCATTCCGGATGCGAACGGCCACTGGCATATCTTGTGTCATATCGCCGCGGGCGCCTCCATATACGCAGACATATGGGCCAGAATGTTCTCTACCGACGGATTCTGCTCGGTCTCGACCGGAGCGCCGGTTTCGCGATTGCGCAGAACGCTGTCAATCTCAGCGACGATCTCGGCGGCATCCGTCGCCGTCGCCACGCGCAGCAGGTCGTGTTTCTTGAGATCCTGGGCCGTGAAGCCGCACAGCCGCTGCCTGATCTGATCGGCAAGCCTATTCAGTTCGGAGTCGCCATTGACGTTGAGCCGAGGCAGCAGTTCCACCAGATCGAAGACATTCGTAACCAAAGTGGCGTGGAAGCGCGACTCCGGCTCTTTCAGCCGGTCTACCATATGCGAAACCACTTCCCTCATTCGCTTCCAGAGATCTTCGGTTCCACGTGTCAGGGACTCGCGGACATTGGCATCGATCTCGCGGGCCACGCGCGCCTGTTCCTCGGCCGACATCTGGACGCGGAAGTCAGTGCCGGTCGGGATGGGCAGGATCTCAAGCTTCACGCCGAACTTCTTGCGCAGCTTGTCGACGGCTGGGTAATCTTCCTCTCGAAACAGGCCATTCAACTCCGGCCGTACCTGCTCAATGTACTGGGGGTAAACCTGAAGGAAGCTCTCCACGCTTTGCTCGAAGCTGGCCTCGAACTCGCGCATCCGTGCCGTCAGGTCGAAGTAGAGGTTCGACGGCAGCAGGCGAAAGCCTTCATCGGACCAAGGCAGCGTGATTTTGTAAAAGTACTGCCGCACCTGCCCTGCGAGCGTGCGCAACTCATCGAGCTTGTCGGCGCCGCGTAGCAACTGCTTGTTGTAGCGGCCCGCGCCCTGGTGCGCTCCGTGCTGGTCGGCAACGTCGCGGCTGATCTTGCGGTCGTGTTTGACGGCCGTCCAGATGCTGATGTGGACGGCTGCGAGCATCGCGCGTTCGGTGATCATTGCACTACCTCCCGGTGATCTACTCCGAAGCGAACGAACTCAGGAGTGTGGGTGATGGCGGTGTCCCGCGCCGCAGCGTCGCGCATGGCCAGGACGCGCATCTCGGTCGGCATACGTTCCAGATACTTGAGGCCTCTGGCCACAGAGTTGTCCGTCATGACCCGGCCCAGCGCCGTGGCGATAGCGATCTGGGCCGAGGTCTCTGCCGGAAGCGGCGCAGTCTCCGGGTTGAGGAGGATCTCATCGATCGACGGCAACTGCCGGAAGAGCCGCAGGAATGCAATCAACTCCGCAGAAGCGGCAGTCCCAACCGTGCCGTCGAGCAACTGCGCCTCGAACTCGCTCGCGCCAGAAAGGAAAGTTGTCTTCTGCCGGTTGGCAATGCCGCGCAGGACATTGGAGGCCATCTCCCAGGATCGGGGAGTGGGCCAGGCATTGGCATCCGAAGTCGCATCTGCCGTATGCAGCAGGTCCGGCTTGAAGCGCAGAAATGCGATGATCTCCGGCCGCACACCGGCGCCCACGGCCCACTTGCACCAGTCGTTCAAGTCGGCTTCAAGTTCGAGATGGACAAAGCGATTTCTGAGAGGCCGCGGCATCGAAAAATGCACACCCCGCTCCGATGCCGGGTTGCCGGCGGCGATGACCACCCAGCCGTCTGGGAGCATGTATTCTCCCAGCTTGCGGTCGAGCATCAACTGGTAGCAACCGGCCTGCGTCATCTGTGGCGCCGAGGTCAACTCATCGAGAAAGAGAATGCCCTTTCCGGCAGTTGGAAGGAACCGGGGCGGTACCCATTCGGTCTGGTCTGCTTTGATTCTGGGCAACCCCCGCAGATCAACCGGGTCGAGTTGGACGGCGCGAACGTCAAGGAACTCAAAGTCGAGATCGTCCGCAACCTGGGCGACAATCTGCGATTTTCCGACGCCGCACCCGCCCCAGATATGCAGTGGCACACGTTCGCCGATCAGCGCATGAAGCGCCTCGTAAAGCTTGGATGGTTTCATTTGGGTTTACCTCAGGAGAAATGCGAGTTCGGATGTGAAGATGGGCAGGTCGTTTCTAATAATCTCCGGTTGAGCTCCGTCGGCTCGAGGTGGAGCGGCTATCGGGCAGGGTTTTCCGGGGACGTTGCGCGATTAGTTTCGCGCAACCAAATTTTGCTCTATTTGCTTTATTGTTGCGCGAAAGAAGAATATACTGCGCGTATACCACTTTCGCGCAATGAAGAGGAGCGATTTCGTGCCCAAACGCATACCGGAAGAGGCTCTCGCAGCGATCCTTGGCGCCGTCGAGCGCCATCCCGGAGGTGCAAGCCGGGCTGCCATCGCGGAGACGCTGACGCCGAAGCTCGCCTTGCGCACACTGCAATTTCGGCTCAAGTATCTGGTCGATGCTGGGCGCCTCGCAAAACAAGGTGAGGGCCGTGCGGCTAAATACTGTCTACCGGTTACACAGCAAGCGCAGGTTGCAGCCTCTCCCGCAGCACGGGCTGGGGCGGAAGAGGCTGTCATTCCTCTTTCTCCAACAAGCGCTGCGATCCGCCGTTATCTCAGTCAGCCCCTCGCGGCGCGTAAGCCCGCAGGCTACAACCGTCAATTTCTCGATTCGTACCGTCCGAATGTCAGCTTTTATCTTTCGCCGACCGAACGCGCCCGACTTGCCCAGATTGGCAAGCCAAATTTTACAGCAGTGGCCGCAGGCACCTACGCAAAACAGGTTCTCAGCCGGCTGCTGATCGATTTGTCGTGGAACTCAAGCCGCCTTGAGGGAAATACGTATTCCCTGCTCGATACCAAACGCCTCATTGAGTTCGGGGAAGAAGCGCAAGGCCGCGATCGGCAGGAAGCGCAGATGATCGTGAACCACAAGGATGCGATCGAGTTTCTGGTTAACGCTGCAGATGAGATCGGTTTCAACCGCTACACCATCCTCAATCTGCATGGAATCCTCGCGCAAAACCTGTTGCAGGATGAGGGTGCGGCTGGACGTCTAAGGCACATTGCAGTCGGAATCGAGAGATCGACCTTTCACCCGCTCGAAGTGCCACAGCTAATCGAGGAGTGTTTCAACCAGATCCTGGCAACGGCCGCGGCAATCGACGATCCATTCGAGCAGGCGTTCTTCATCATGGCGCAGTTGCCGTATCTGCAACCCTTCGATGACGTCAACAAGCGCGTCTCCCGTCTGGCCGCCAATATTCCGTTCATCAAGCGCAATCTGTCGCCACTCTCCTTCACCGATGTCCCGCAATCGCTCTATACAGACGCAATTCTGAGTGTGTACGAACGGAATGAAGTCGATCTGCTGAAGGATGTCTTCATCTGGGCCTATGGGCGCTCGGCAGCGCAATACGCCGCCGTTCGGCAGTCGCTCGGCGAGCCTGACCCCTTCCGGTTCAAGCACAGCGCGGCTCTGCGGCAAATCGTCTCCGAGGTAGTGCGTGGACCCATGGATAGAAAGGCGGCGGCCGCTCGCATTGCTCTCCGGGCCGAGGAGGATATTGCAGCAGGCGAGCGCGAGCGCTTCAGGGAGATGGCTGAGGCCGAGCTTCTGAGCCTGCACGAAGGGAATTTTGCTCGCTACCAGATCCGGCCGAGTGAGTTCGCAGCGTGGGAGGCGGTCTGGAAACCAAGCCGGTGAGTCGAGCAGGTGTGTGCAAAGCAATTCATGCGCGCACTGCATTGTGCGTTTTCACAGCCATCGAGTTCGGAGAGCGTTTCCTCAAGTTTGTGGCATTGGGAGAAGTTGACCATCCCCGCGCGTAGATTCTACGCGTTTCAGTCCGACCGATCTCGAATCAGTCCTTGGGGAGTCGCCAAGGCTCCGCTGATCATCTTCCACATAATTCTGGGTTTACGCAAACAGCCCATTGCGCTCAAGAGGAGCGCTATCGGCATTTTCACACAGCCTTCGGACATGTGGCTGGCCACCCGAATCCGTCTTGAAGAAAGGAATGACGGCAGTCAGGCTGCATCATCCAGTCCTTCGAATTCTTCCGGTTCCTCGTCATCGTCGATTTCTGCAAATCCGGGGTCATCTTCCGGTTCGGCTGGCGCGGCGGTGGGAGTAGTCGCCAGTGTCGGCATATCGAAGAGGCTTGCAGGCTTCTGCAGCGCTGGCTCGGCAGGCTTGGCGGAGGGAGCATTCTGAGTGATTTCCGTCTTCGCCGGTACTGACCTTGTCGCAGTTTTCGGCTTCGCACGCGCCTCTGCCTGGGCAGCCTTGGAAGCCGCATCCATTTCGGCCTTAGCCTTCTCCAGGGTATTCTTCATCTGGAGATGGGAGCCGACGAAGCCGATGATGGTAGGGGACAACTCGGCGTCGAGGTCCTCGGCCGTGCCGGTGACGCTCAGTGGCGTGGTGAGAGCGTCATTGTCGCCGTCTTTGAGTTTCTTCGGCACAATGTTCACTCGAACATGATCTGCATCGACAAGCGTGACTGTCAGCAATACCGCGCGATCCCGCAGGACTGGTACAAGTTCTTTGAACATAGTTTTACTCCTGATGAAATTTGATTTCTGGATCATGGTCGCAGAGAGCGTCGCCGCGTCTTCGACCAGAGTTGAGGATCGACTGGCAACGGACTGATGGCTCCTCTTTCAGCGTTGAAAAACCCGCCATGGTGCGAGAGCTTTCCGTAACGAAAGAGCCGCGCCAGCATCGCCAACGCGCTCGACGCCAAAGTCTGGTTGATGAAGGGTTCCTGGCGGTCCAATGCCTCGACAGCGGAACAACTGGGCAGCGGGTCTTCACCAGCATCAGCGTCGATGATCTCTGGATACAACTCGCTCACGGTTCGAAGTCGGGCGGCCTTTCTACGATTGCGCGCATTCAACGGCTGGCCGAGAACGAATTGGCCGGTGGCCGCGTTGTTGCCGAGATCGAGCCAATACGCTGCGCGGCATCGTGCTTTGGTCAGCGCCCTCGCGATGATGTTTCGCGCCGCGCGTGTGTCTACACAGCCTATGAGTAGATCGACAGACCTGTCATTGATCCGCTCTAGCGTTCGTTCGTCGAAGTTTGTCGGCTCAGCCCGCCACTGCGTTCCCCAGAAGAGGTTGATGCGATTGATCAGCACGATCGCCTTGTTCTGCCCGATGTCGGAGACTGAGAATGGCTGGCGCACACAGTTCGTCTCTGAGACGGCATCGGCGTCCATCATGACCACTTCGAGCCCGGATAACCTGCCCCAGACCCGCATCGCCTGGTCGAGATAGGGTAGGCCCATAACGATGGCGCTACCGGTTCCGCCTGCGCCGACAACCAGAACGCGCACCGGCTTTTGGCCCACGAGATCGCTTGGAAGCGCGTGCTCGATGCGCATATCAGCCTCTCTCCCCGAGCACGAACTCCGTGAGCGTCTGCGGAAGGGCGACGAGTGTTTCGAATGGGAAGGTCTGGCGCTTCCCAGTCAGTCCACTCCACAGCCCATCGAATCCGCCTTCATGGCGCGTCAGTCGGCCAACGTTGGCGTGGGTGAATGCGCTCTCGTAGAAGCCGCGCTCCCAGGCCGGAATTGACGCAACAGACTCGCTGTCCGGGCGTCGCATGGTGCCGGTGCAGACGCGCCCGTCGTCCGAGAGATTCCAGAAAGGCGCGACGGCCAGTTTCGTTGAACCTTCCGGCCGCTTGTTCTCCGTAAGCGCCCGAATGATGAGTTCTCCATTCAATACCTTCCACACTAGAGGAGGCTGAGGGAAGATGCGGCCGTTCAGCTCCGCGGCCTTGCCTTCGGAGTTCTCGTAGAACATCTGGCGGCGCCGTGCAGGAGTCCACCAGACGATCATGCGGTCTGCCTTGGCAAGTACCTTGGCCGGTAGAACTTCGGCCTGCAAACTGCCGCTGAGGGATCGAACCAGAGATTCGATGAATGCCACAGTAAGCGGCTGAGCCGGGCCGAGAGTGGGTGGCGCGTCCTTGTGGGCGGTTACGTCGTGGCGGGTGATGAAACTGCTTTGCCGGTCGCGATAAATCAGCAGAGCCTCATGCAACTCGAAGCGATGGTTCTCCCCGATCGATAGATGTGCCTGCATCGCATTTCTCCCAGCCCTGAATTTCTTCAACCAATTCAAATAGCGCGCAGTTAATCGCAATAAAGCGATCAACGATCCGCAGTGCGTGCCGGACTTCATCCGGCTTGCGTGGCGAAAAGACGACGCACAGGGTTGGCTCGGCAGTTCCTTCCATCATGTACTGACCCTCTTCGTCGAAGCATGCGGTGATGGCGTCGTGCTCTTTGAATGCAACAAGCAATGACGGCAAGGGAGGATCCTCGTAGTAGCCGAGTTCGAGGCACTCCCGTGACTGCTTGAGAGGAAGCCGCGCGAGTCGCTGAATGAGCCGCAATTTCTCGAACCACGAACCGAACTTTCCGTTGCGAAACCTGCGTAGCAGATCCCGGTCACACATCTTCCAATCCGAGCTTTCGTGCTTCAGCGTCTTCCGGATATACTCCGGCAATGCCTTTTCGACTTCGGGAAACTCATACTGGCCGCGGTTCTCTTCATCGTCCTCGGCGGCATAGTCGCGCATCCGCTCCTCGTACATCACCGCATCGTCGTGGTTGTAGATCCGCATCACTCGATAGAGTGCCAAGGTCAGAGCCCAATAGAACGCCGCGCCCAGCCCCTCCGCTTCCGCCTCCAGCGCATCGAGCGCCGGTCCGATCTTGAAATAGCCCGATCCACCACACTCGATGGTTACAACGAGTTGCCCGTCTTCAAGCACGACATCGTTGCCTGCGCGGCTGAGTTGATCGCTCACTTCAAGGTGATATTCGACATTGCGTTGCAGCAGATCGCCGCGCTCAGGGCCAATGCCGCTCATCATGGCGTGCTGGGCAAATGCGAGCGCGTTGCCTTTAGATTGCTTCCAGGTCTCTGCAGTTCCCAGTCCCTCGCGCACCAGGGCGGCGCAAAGTTCATAGACCAGCTCGGCGTTGACCTCGTGGCTGTACTCAGCGCGAACGTCGGCAAGCGATGGCAATGCCTGGCCAAAGGCTGGAGCAAGTGTCGCTACCCCAAAGGGGGAAGCAACTCCGGCGGGGTTGGAAGCCGGTAGTTCCCCGGAGCCACATACTGCCGGACGGCCTCTGCGACGGCGTGTTCGAGGTCGCGGGATTCTCTCGATTGGAGATGCCTCGCAAGGATGAGATTGGCCTCCGGTGGCGGCTCTGCGGCCTTCTTGAGAAACAATGCCACCAGTTCTCCCTGCGACGTTGCGGGCGTGACCACGGCTCACCCCTTCGACCCGATGGCCCGGCTGAAGGTGTAGCGCAGCGTGGTCCCAGTGTCCTCCGGGCCGGTGAGGGTTGCGGTCGCGATCTCCGGATAAGTTGGCGTTAGCAGGTCACGAACCTGCTCAACGCTCATCTGGGGCGCCGGATCAGGAATGCGGACACCGTTGTAATTGAACTCACGCAACAGAACTTCTGCTTTGAGACTGGCCATTGCGATTCATCTCCTTGTTTACAGATTCAAGTTGAATCAGTGTTTTGATCAGAAGAGGCTGGCTTGCACCGGCACCCTGTTGATTGCGATTTCCGGTGTGGATCCTGGTAGAACCTGTCGTCCCAAATCCTCAGTCGGCGCTTGATCTGGAACCGATCGATACTTCGCCTCAAGCCTCTTGAGGATCTCCATTTCAGAGGAACGCACGGCCTCGGCGGCTCGCAGTTCGTAACTTGCGAGATAGTTGCGCTTCCGTATCTCTTGCTGGATGGCGCGCTCGACATCGCAAAAGGTGTGCTCCGGATCGCCCCAGCAAGGCCAGGCGAGCGTGTGGCGCAAGAAGCGTAGTCGGTCGGCATCCGATGTGAACCAGGTTTCATAGAATCCCGCGGCATCGTAATGAGCTATGTGAGAGAAGCACATCGAGAGGCGGTTGTAGAAGTTCTTGGAGAAGGCGGCTCTTGCCCACTCTGATTCGATGAAGTGCAGAAACGCATTTCCGAAGTCGGCTTTGTCTTGCGCCGTCGAGAACTTCGTCGGCACAAACTCCGAGGGATGAAACGGCCCTTTCGGCATGGATTGTCTCCACCAAGAAAAAGGGCCAGCTCGCGCCGACCCTTCTTCTTGCCTTTGATTGCGAACTGGCTTGTCGCCAGGATCGCTGGAACGATTCTCCCATTGGTACGCTACCACCGTTCGCAGCCATTGGGAAGTGGCATGAATGAGAAATAGAGGAATTGGCCCCGTTGTGTCCGAAGTCTATGTTGAACTTGACTTAGCGATTTTGGAAACACGGAGCAAATGGCACTCATGCCACAGCCGCTCCTCGCTATGCCCCATGCTTGCATATAATACATAGGCACTCAATCGCAGATGTCGCCACGATTCGACAGGGGGAAGACGTGACCGAAAACTGTTCCCACTTTGAAAAGATCCGCTATGGCAGCCTCAAGGCCAAACAAAAGGAACTATTCAATTTTCAGAAGATCGCAGCTGCACTTGCTGACTATGGCTTTAACTGCATCAAATTGGCCGATGATTGGCAAGGGGCGGATTTCCTTGCTTACCACATAAACGGCACGACCACATTGAAGGTACAGTTGAAATCAAGACTGACGATCGACCAGAAGTATTGCGACAAAGACATCTGGATGGCATTTCCACATAATGGCTCTTGGTATCTCATCAAGCATGATCGCTTGGTCGAGAAGGTCGGAGAGCAGACTGATTGGCTCAGTAGCCTTTCGTGGAGAGTGAAGCACGGATATTCTTCTACAAGCATCAACCCAGGTTTGTTGGAGAGTCTAGTTGAAGACAGGCTAGAACCCGTCAACGATTTTCTATTGGATGAGGAGACTGATGCTTCTTCTCAGG
>JBEKUP010000051.1:0-36532 GCA_049514915.1 Occallatibacter sp.
CGAAAACGCCTTCTATCCGGTTCTTGTTCATCGGCCCGCAGTTTCGATCCACGCTTCCTCCCCACACTCGGTCACCCTTATGCAGTTGCGCTTCACTTCACTCACTGTGACCAGCTTGTGACGGGACTTGCACCCGTAAGAGTGCGCCCATCCTGGGCGCGCCCGTCTTCTCCACATAAAACTTCCTACGAAACCGTCGCAACCCTTGTTTGCGCGGGCCGCGTCTTCAAACTCGCCGAAACATGTGAAAGCAAATCGTTCGGGTGGATCGGCTTGGTCAGCAAATCAAAGCGATGCCCTGCCCGGTTTGCCGACGTCAGCATCTCCGTCGTTGCCGCCTGCCCTGAAAACAACAGAATCTTGCAATCCGGAAAAATCCGCTTCACCCGGATCGCCAACTCAATCCCGCTCATCCCCGGAAGAACCACATCCGTCAGCAGCAACTCAGGCGGCATTACAAGGGCTGTCTCCAGCGCCTCCTCCGCATCATAGGTCGGTATCGCCGCATAACCCTTCCGGTTAAGAATCTCCGCAAGCGTGTCCGCAATCACCGACTCATCATCAACCACCAGCACCACCGGACGATTTGCGATCGCTTCTTTAAGCGCTTCCGACACCGGTATATCTTTAATCGACACCGTTTGAAAATTCTTCGGTTGACTCATTTTTGATACGCTCCTGCAAAATCTGATTTGTCTGCCAGCTTGATTTCCGCGATCATGTCTTTCTTGTTTCTCGAACCACGCACTGGGAAGTCGGGCAGATCAAACACGAGACCATTCCAAGTGCGCGGTTGTATTCATCGATTGATACCATCTTCTCCACAAGAACGGCATCGTGCACGCCGCATACTGGCGGATCTGATTCTTTCTTTCTAAAACAAGGTTCTCTCATGTCTTCCTCCTGACTTGCGAAAGCCCTTCGGCTGTCGAGGGGCAATGTTTTCGCTTCTGCGCTTGCCAGGAGAGCTTTTCCGGGGGGAAGCCGCATTACGCGCCGCCGGAAACAGAACCTCTTAACATCAACGTACCAGCCCTTTCGCCATACGGGGAAACTCTTTTTGATTCGCCTTAAATCTTTATAATCTGGCACTTATACCACTAATTAGGCGATTGAAAAGTCTACCGCGCGTGTGGATGATTTCTGCATGAAGACCTTGCCAATTCCGTTCCCTCTTAGTATGATTTCAATCGAAGGATAGCTTTACGTCAGTTTAGCCATACGTTAAGCGCACGGTTCCTTGCTCGATTAGACTTCAGCCTTGGATCTAAAAGGGGGACTCAAGCAATGGCAACCAATCCAGATACCAATGGGGCGCCCATGAAGTTCCAATCCATTCTCCAGCTCGACGTCCCCAAGGGCAGGGATGGTAAGCATAAAAAGATCGTCACCCAACTGCTAAGCGACATCGACCAGCTCGTCGCGGGCACGGCGCTCAAGATCCCTCTTTCCGCACTCCCTGACTCCAAGGAGAACATCCGCTCCGCCCTCAATCGCGCCACTCGCCAAAAGGGCATTGAAGTAGCCACCTCGAGTGACGAAGAGCACCTTTATGTATGGAAGGTCGAGCCGGAATCCTAATCCACCTGCCTATTTGTCGGCCCAAACTCTCTCCTACTCTTGATTCCCTCGCCCGTGCGGCGTAAAGTCCTGTGGGTGAGACGAACGGCCTTCACGATCTCCGTTTTCCTGCTCGCCGCCACTGTGCCCGCGCGGAGCGCGACGCCTAAGTCCATCATCAAAATCACGCTCACCGTCGACGGAGAACCCAAACCGTGCGAAGGCCTGAGTGTCGAGATCCGAATTGATGGCCACATTATTCCCACAGAGCATGTAAACGAAGGCTTTGTCGTCTCGGAAAAAGTTGAGAAACTCTACGAATCCGCTCAAACAAGACGCAAGGCCAATATATCCGCCCACATCCAATGCAGCGGGCACGTTTTCGACTTTAACGGCATTTATCCGGCGCAGGTTGAGAAAGGCACTTGGGCTCTCGGAATTGCCTACCCAGCCTTTTGGATTGAAAGGCAACAAAATGCTGCAGCACTCCCGACCGGCAGGTGGGTTAGCTTCATCGATTTTGATACAGATACCTGCGAGCCTTGCATCGAACAGGCAGTTCAACACACCACTGCTCCTGAATCAGCCGTTGAGGTTTTAAAAAAGAAACAGGTGAACTCTTGGGGAGAGGACGCGGTAAGAAATGCATTTACACTCGCCATCTTTGATATCGATTACGCAAAGAACCGAGATTACCTTTCAGACCTCCTTGAAGTCTGCCTTTCATCACCGGACAAACCCGCCATCACAGATGTTTGCCAAGATAGTAACCTTTCCTTTTTCCTTGAGGCCCTTTACTGGCGCGGAGATTCCGGGCTCCTGAACCAATTGCTCCAGGCCGCGGATTCGGGAGCCGAGGCCGTAAGCGAAATCGGCTATTTCTATGCAGATCTGCTCGAAAGCCACTCCGACGAGACCTTGCATGTATTACAGAATCTGCCAGAGTCAAAGCAGGAAGCTGTATGCAAAATGGCCGGTAAGGATGAAGCGGCAGGCTCGGCGAAACTCAAGGCTGTCATTGAGAATCTGCTTGCGGCCAACAGCGATATCGCGCGGCAATGCTTGAAATCCTTGGAAGGGTCGATGCGCTCCCAGAATGACGCTCGCCCATATCCCCTGCCTTCCACAGTCGCGGGTCTGATGTAGGAAACTGAATCCATGACCTCCGTCCGCATCGATAAATGGCTCTGGGCTGCGCGCTTTTTCAAAACCCGCGCCCTCGCCTCCAAGGCCTGCGACATGGGCCGCACCCTTTCCAACAGCGTCACCGCCAAGCCCGCCCGCGATGTCCGCATCGGCGACCTGCTCCAAATCACAAATGAAGGCGGGATCTTCCAGATTGAAGTGCTTCTCCTCAGCGAAACTCGCGGCCCCGCCGCAGTCGCGCAAACCCTCTATCGCGAAACCGACTCCAGCAAGGAAGCGCGCCTCAAACTCGCCGCCGAGCGCAAAGCCATGCAGGAATTCGCGCCCATTCCCGAGCACCGCCCCTCCAAACGCGACCGCCGGAGAATCATCCAGTTCCACCGCGGAAGCTAACGGAGCCTCACGGTCCCGACCAGCCACAGAGGCACCGTGCCCCGTTCTTGCGACTTTCTATTGTCGCAAGGGCGGGAAGCAGTACGCCAGATGCCCAGCAAATTATTACTGCGCCCCATCCACCCAATACCCGGTCCGCGCCCTAACCCGCAGTCCCGGCCTATCCCGCAGGCTCAACGCAACCACGTGATATCCCCCACGCGGCGACTCCGGATGAAAGCTCAGCATATAGCGATTCGGCACATGGTTTGATATCTCCACCAAATCCCGTTCGAGCCCACGTGCATCCTCAAACTTGAAGTACTCGCCCCCTGTAACCTCCGCCACCGTCTCCGGCACATTGCGCTGCAGCCCATCCGTCATCGCAATCGCCGCCATCTTCGCCAGCGCCAGCGGAGGAGCGAGCTGCGTCATGCAATCGTATGCCCGCACCGCCTTGTTCCGTGCCTCATCCGGATCTTCAGGATCATCGCCCATGCAACCATGCGGAGGGTTGGGCCTCCCATTTTCCAGCTTGATCCCGCTCTCGCCCTTGCTGAACGGCAGCTCGCGCGCCCCGTAATGTCCCGCCTCCGACTTGCCCGTCGAAAAAGCCAAGCTGTAGATCGCCGTGTTCGTATCGCTGATCGCCCGCAGCGCATCATCCATCCCTGTCTGGCTGCTGCGATCATTCGTCTCGCTGATCAGCAGAATCGCCCGCCGCCAGCTCGCCGGCTGCTTGCGCAGCAAATCCACCGAGAACTTCAGCCCATCCAGAATCGCCGCCCCTTTGTCCCCCGGCTGAAGGTCGTGAATCGTCCCCGCCGCCGCATCCACATCTGGCGTAAAATCCTCCACCAGCGTCGGCGCGCCATCAAAGCTCACCACCGCAATCCGGTGCGGAACCGCACCCACCACGGCCCCAAGCAGCGCGCTCAAATTGCCGTAGCTCCCGAGCTTCCGCGCCCCTCCGCCGCCTGTCTCCACCGCAACCACCAGGGCCAGCGGTTCGCCGCCCGTCTCCTCATCCAGAGTGAGTTTCTGCTCAACTCCATTGTCGGTAATCTTGAAGTCCGCAGCAGTCAGCGTAAACACCGGCTGCCCGCCCGCCGTGCTCACTAGCGCGGGAACCACAACCACGTTCGTCTCCGTCCGCAACTGCGCCGCCGGCGGCGCTTGAACCCCTTGTGAAACCGCCATCGCAACCGGCCATCCCAGCATCACGATTGCCACCAGCACCTTCATCCGCCCGCTCCCTGACGCCCATTGTAGGCCGCAGATTTTTCCCCGGCGATGACCCCACCGCAAATCACCCACTCCGCCACAGGGCCATCGTAGGCCGGGGATTCATCCCCGGAACTCAGGTCGGCCAGAGTCATTACCCCAAAATGCCCACTCTTCCACCACCCATCTTTAGTAGACTCAACGGCAGCATGTTTGTTTTCTTGAGCAACCCTCGCCCCAGAGTTTTCCCATCCGTTCTTCTCGTCCTCGCGGCAGCGCTCGCAACCGCTGCCATCACCGCGCCCGTCCTCGCGCAGGGCACCCGCCTGTGGACCCAGTC
This sequence comes from Occallatibacter sp., assembly GCA_049514915.1. Classification (GTDB taxonomy): domain Bacteria; phylum Acidobacteriota; class Terriglobia; order Terriglobales; family Acidobacteriaceae; genus Telmatobacter. The sequence goes on from JBEKUP010000051.1 coordinate 4,643, forward strand.
GCGCATCGAGGAGTTTGAGAAAGGCACGCCCAAAGGCGTCGCCCTCACCAGCGACGGCCACCTGCTTCAAGGCCCCGCCACCACTGAGATCCTCACCACCCCATCCACCTTCGTCTGGTCCGTCGCCGTCGACGCGCAGGGCACAGCCTATGTCGGCACAGCCTCGCCCGCCTCGGTCCTCCGCATCGGCAAAGACGCCAAGCCCTTCACGCTCTTTGAGACTGCCGACCTCAGCGCTCAGGTCGTCCGCCTCGGTCCCGATGGCTCGCTCTACGTCGCCACGCTCCCCAGCGGCAAGGTCTACCGTCTTCATCCCGACGCTACCGCAAAGCAGGACGAAAGCACCGCCACGCTGCTCTTCGACGCCGCCAAACTGAACGCCCCTAAATCCGCGCCTCCTGAGAAGACCGCCGCAAAACCATCCGACGCCTCCGAAAAGTCCGAAACAAAATCCCATTACATCTGGGACCTGACCTTCGACCCCAAAGGCCGCCTCTACATCGCCACCGGAGGCCCCGCCGCCATCTACCGTGTTGACCCCGCCCAGCCCAACGCTCAGCCCGAAGAGTTCTTCAAATCCGACGAAGAACACATCCGCTCGCTCGCATGGGACAGCAAAGGCAACCTCATCGCCGGCTCTGACGGCTCCGGCCTCGTCTATCGCATCAGCCCTGACGGCAAAGGATACGTTCTCTTCCAGGCCCCCCGCCGCGAAATCACCTCCGTCGCCGTCGCCGCCAACGGAACCATCTACGCCGCCAGCGTCGGCGACAAGAGCCACAATCCCCTGCCCCCGCTTCCCTTGCAGGGTAACGCCACCATCACCATCACCGTGGTGCAGCCAGGATCCCTGCAGGCCGCCAACAACAGCACCGCCCTCCCTGACGGCACTGAGGTCTACGCCATCACTGAAGGCCAGGCGCCCCGCAAGCTCTGGTCCGGCAAAGAAGACATCGTCTACGCCCTCGCCGCCCGCCCCGACGGTCTTCTCGCACTCACCGGCAATCGCGGCCACGTCTACCGCATAGCCGACGACGGCAGCTACGCCGATATCGCCCACCTCGACGCCCAGCAGGGACTCACCATGACCCCGCCCTCCGGTAGCGGCGACATCCTCATCGGCACCGGTAACACCGGCAAACTCATTCGCCTCGGAACTTCGCCAGACCACGAGTACGCCAGCGACGTCCTCGATGCCGGCGCCTTCGCCCGTTTCGGCCGCATCGAAGTCGAACCCGGTTCCACCGGCTTTCAACTCTTCACCCGCTCCGGCAACGTCGAGCAGCCCGTCCGCGGCTGGTCAGACTGGCAGCCCCTCAAACAGGACATGGTCGCGTCGCCCCCCGGCCGTTTCCTGCAATGGAAAGCCGTACTCTCCGACGGTGCAACCGTCGGCGCCATCGGCGTCAACTACCTTCCCGTCAACTCCGCCCCTGTGGTCGACGACCTCATCGTTGTCCCTGGCGTCCGCATCACTCCGCAACCCCAGCAGGTCGGCGTCGCGCCCCAAACCACCATTTCCTTCCCCGCATCCTCCACAGGCGTCACTGTCGTCTACAGCGATGGCGGACCCGCCAACCCCCTGCCCGCCATCAAGGACCGCACCGCCATCTCCGTCCGCTGGGCCGCCCACGACGACGATGGCGACGATCTGACTTACTCCCTCTATCTGCGCGGCGACGGCGAAAAAGTCTGGCGTCTGTTAAAAGACAACATCACCGAAAAGGCCTACAGCTTCGACGCCGCCCTTATTCCCGACGGCGGTTACCAGCTCAAGGTCGTCGCCTCCGACGCGCCCTCGCACACCCCCGGCGACGCCCTCACCGGCTTCAAAGAAAGCGAGCGCTTTGAAGTCGACACCACCCCGCCCACCGTCACCGGCCTCACTGCGACCCTCGACTCCACCTGTGCCAAAGGCAAGCCCTGCACCCCAGCTATTCACGCGCTCTTTGATGCTGAAGACGCCTTCTCGCCCGTCGCTCACGCCGAGTACTCCCTCGACGCCGGCCCCTGGCAGTTCGTCGCCCCCGTCGGCAATCTATCCGACTCCCGTCACGAGCACTACGATTTCCTGGTGCCCATCCCACCCGAGAACAAATCCACCGAACACCTCATCACCGTCCGCGTCTATGATCGCCACGACAACATAGGCGCCGCCAAAACCGTGGTCCACGCCGCAACAAAATAACCGCGTACAGCCAACAAGAACTCATTTCAGGCACGTTTTGTAACAAGGGCACGGCTTCAGCCGGGCCGATATTGATCAGAGAATGAGTTGGGCTTTAGCCTCTGCTAAGTTCGACAATCGATTCCGTCCTGAGGGGTCATCGGAGGTAAAGATGGGAAGCGGATTTGGGTTGTCGAATGACGTTGGGTTCCTTTACGTATGGCCGTTGACCTTCCTTGCCACCGCGGCCCTTTGGGTTTGCACAGGTTTTACAAAGACGGAGTCCCTAGATGGGATACTGACCGACGGCGGGAAGCGAATGATTCGGTCACGAGTGTTTTTAGGGATCGGTTGCGCAATTTACTATCTTTGCATTGCGCTGGGAGTTGCGTTCAAGAGCATCGATGAGCCATTGCTCGTGTTAGGTTTCTGGGATGAGCACTGGCATGCTTTTCTCACTCTGATTCTCGTTGCTGAAGTTGCCAATCTTATTGCCATGATTTACGGCTTTCGGGCTCGCGGCAACCGCAGTTGGATTCTCCAGATTGCAACCGTGCTTGTTGTTATTTCATCTACGTTCCTAACATTTGTTTTCTTATTTCCAAATTGATTTCGGCGAATGTCGGCCTTTCCCATGCGATTTGAGCTCTTCCTAGCCACGCGTTACCTCAAGGCCAAGCGCCGCCAGGCCGTGGTCGGCGTCGTCACCGCCATCTCCATCGCCGGAGTCGCCGCCGGAGTCGCCGCCCTCATCATCGCCCTCGCCATCACCAACGGCATGAAGCGCGACCTCCAGGACCGCCTCCTCGGCTCCAGCGCTCATGTGCAGCTCATGCGCATCAAGGGCGACGGCATCCGCAACTGGCGCCCCTTGCTCGAAAAGCTCCGCAAAGTCCCCCACGTCACCGCCGCCTCACCCGGCCTCTACGAACAAGTCCTCGTCACCCGCGGAGCCCGCGACGGCGGCGCGCTCATTGAAGGCATCCTCCCCGATGAAGAAGCCACCGTGAGCGACATTCTCAACACCGCCACGCCCGGTTCCGTCGGTACCCTCCAGCCCCACAGCAGCACCATCAACGCCCGCAATCAGCAGCGGCCTCCCATCATTCTCGGCAGCGATCTCGCGGACACCGTCGGCGCATCCGTCGGCGACACCGTCATGGTCATCAGCCCCCAGGGCGAAATGAGTCCCTTCGGCACCATCCCCAAGTACCAGCCCTTCCGCCTCGCCGGCATCTTCCACTCCGGCTTCTACCAGTACGACATGCAGATGGGCTTCCTCAGCCTCGCCGACGCGCAAACCCTCTTCGACGAGCCCGACCTGCTCTCCGTCATCAGCTTCAAAATCGACGACCCCGATCGCGCCCCAGAAGTCGCCCGCGCCCTCGAGCAGGCCGCCGGCCCCGGCTTCATGACCTCCAACTGGATGGAGCAGAATCAAGAGCTATTCCGCGCCCTCAAAGAGGAGCAGGTCGTCACCTTCATCATCATCACACTCATCGTCATCGTTGCCGCGCTCAACATCCTCATCGCTCTCACCATGATGGTCATGGAGAAGACCCGCGACATCGCCGTCATGATGAGTTATGGCGTCGAGCCCGCTCAAATCCGCCGCATCTTCCTCCTGCAGGGCTTCCTCATCAGCATCATCGGCACAGCCATCGGGCTCACCCTCGGCTATCTCGGCGCATGGGCCGGCGGCCACTATCACTTCATCAAGCTCTCCGCCTCGGTCTACTCCATTGACACGTTGCCCTTCGCTCCCCGCCCCATCGATGCGGTAATCGTCTCCGCCGTCTCTATCAGCATCTCGCTCCTGGCCACGCTCTATCCCTCCTCCACCGCCGCCAGAGTCCTCCCCGCCGAAGCCCTCCGCTACGAGTGACCGCTATCTATAGCTCGTATAGCTTCTTACAAATATCTGTCATTCTGAGCGAGCGCAGCGAGTCGAAGGACCTGCTTCTTATAGCTTCTTGTTGGAACCAATCACGGCTTTAAACATTACCTCAACCCCAGCTTTTCAGCGATACCTGTTTCCTGCATTTACACTAAAGAAGCATGATTCCCACCCTGACCTGGACCCCCGACGGCGTAAGTTTCATCGACCAAACCAAACTCCCCCTCGAAGAGAGCTACGTCCTTGCCACCACCTATCAGCAAGTGGCCGACGTCATCGTCACCATGGTCGTCCGGGGCGCGCCCGCCATCGGTGTCTCCGCCGCTTACGGCGTTGCCCTCGGCGCACTCAACACCAAGGCCGCCACCACCGAGGAATTCGGGCCCGAGTTCGACACCATCTGCGCCCGCTTGGCCTCCACCCGCCCCACCGCCGTCAATCTCTTCTGGGCCATCGACCGCATGAAGCACCTCTTCGCGAATCTGCAGGCATCCGGCGCAACCCTCGTCGAGGTTCAGCAAAGAATCCTCGCCGAAGCCCACGCCATGTACTCGGAAGACATCGCCGCCTGCAAAACCATGGGCGCATTCGGCGGCGCGTTGCTGCCTGAAGAAGGCGGTGTCTTAACCCATTGCAACGCCGGCGCCCTCGCCACCTGCGGCTACGGCACCGCGCTCGGCGTCATCCGTTCCGCAGTCGAGCAGGGCAAAAGCATTCACGTCTACGCCGATGAAACCCGTCCCTTCCTGCAAGGCGCGCGCCTCACGGCCTGGGAGCTCATGGCCGACGGCATCCCCACCACCGTTATCTGCGACAACATGGCCGCCAGCCTCATGCGCGCCGGCCGCATCCAGGCCGTCGTGGTCGGTGCAGACCGCATCGCCGCCAACGGAGACGTCGCCAACAAAATTGGCACCTACAACGTAGCCATTCTCGCCAGGGAGCACGGCATCCCGTTCTACGTCGCCGCCCCTTGGTCCACCATCGACCTCGCCACCAAAACCGGCGAAGCCATCCCCATCGAAGAGCGCCCGCAAATCGAAGTCACCCACCACGGCGGCAGGCAACTCACCCCGTATGGCGTTGGCATCTGCAACCCGGCCTTCGATGTAACTCCGTCAAAATATGTAACCGCCATCATTACCGAACGCGGTGTCCTCCGCGGGCCATACACCGAGTCGCTCAAGGAGATGGAACTGGCCGCCAAATAAAGGGACCCCTTGCCCTTCCCAACTACAATCACCACACCGGTGCTTCCCCGCACTCCCATCTTTCGCCTCCGTCAGCGCTCGCTCATCCGCGGCATCGCACTCTCGCTGTTCGCATTCGCCATCAGCCTTCGCCTTGCCGGATTTCCCGACATCCGCGCCCTCCACGGCTCACGCTGGCAGATTCTCGTAGCCTTCGCCGCCGCATGGGGCATGGTCGACACCGCGCGCTGTCTCCGCCGCAAATGGAGCCTCTACCATGCCGGCGTTCTCATTCTGCTTTACTCCGAACTCATGATCCTTGCCCTGGTCCTGGTCCTCTGCATCTATCCCTAGTTCCGTCAGCGGCATGCCCGGAGAACCACTTCCCCGGCAAACCGCTCCCGTGTACCATTGGGGCAAACCGCGCGAGAATCCCAGGCGCGCCAACCCGATCAAATACGCTTTGATCTCAAGCAGTTGGAGGACAAAATGCTTAAAGGTTTCAGAGACTTTATTCTGCGTGGCAACGTAGTCGACCTGGCCGTAGCCGTCATCATCGGCGCGTCCTTCGGTGCCATCACGGCATCCGTCACCGCCGATGTCATCACCCCTACGATCTCCGCTCTCGTCGGCGCGCCAGACTTTTCCTCCTTGGTGGTCCACGTGCCGGTACTCAATCCGGTGCCACCTCCAGCGCATCCCCCTGCGAATTACATTCCGCCAGGTGAGATTCACATCGGCAAGTTCCTCAACGCGCTCATTAGCTTCGTACTCAACGCAGGCGCTATCTATTTCGGAATCGTGTTGCCTATGCAGTATCTACTCAAGAGATTCTCACCTCCCGCTCCGCCCCCACCACCATCCACCCGCCCCTGCCCTGAGTGCCTGAGCGACATCCCCCTGGCCGCCAAGCGTTGCGCTCACTGCGCCCAACCGGTCGCGCAAACTCCTGTCACGCCTTAGCGCCTAACCCCAAACCGGTGCGGCTATGTAAATCAACGGGTGCCTCTGGTCCCTCGCGCTCGAGGACCGGGGACTGCCGGCGACGCAATAGCTATACTTCGTGAATGATCCCCATCGGCTCCCACCCAGTCTGGCATCCGGTATTTGAGATCCTCGCCTACGCCGCAGGCTACGCGGTCTTCCGCCGCCTCCGCAGACGCCAGGGAGACGTCGTCGCCGAACCCCAGCGCTGGACAGTTCTCGCCGCAGCCGCCGTCGGCGCAATCATCGGCGCCCGTCTGCTCGGCCTCGCCGAGCAGTGGCCCACAGTAGTGCAAGCATGGCACCAAGGCCGAATCCTCGCCCTGCTTCTCTCCCCCGGTGGCAAAACCATCGTCGGAGGCCTCTTGGGCGGATGGCTCGGCGTTGAAATCATCAAACGCCTCAACAAAATTCACCGTCGCACCGGCGACCTCTTCGCTCTCCCCTTGTGCGTCGGCATCGCCATCGGCCGCATCGGCTGCCTCATCGCCGGCCTCGCCGACGATACCTACGGAAAGCCTACTACCCTGCCCTGGGCCGTCGATCTCGGCGACGGCATCGGCCGCCATCCCGTGCAGGTCTATGAGATCCTTTTCCTCATCGTGTTAGGATTCGCCGTCAGCACCCGCGTCAAACTCCCTGAAGGTGCCCGCTTCCGCATCTTTCTCGGCGGTTATCTCGCCTGGCGCTTCGCCATTGATTTCATCAAGCCCCAGCCCCTGATGTATGGTCTGAATCTGATCCAATGGGCTTGTCTGGCCGGGCTCGCGCTTCTTACCGCAGACTGGCTCAGCTGGCAAAAGGAGCAGTATGAAGCTCTTCGGGCGTGATCGCAACACAGTCAGCGCACTGCTGATCCTATCTGTGGTTGGCTTCGGAATTGGAACAGGGCTGTGCGGCGTTTCACTCGTAACAATATTCGCGCTTGACTCGATCAGGAGCCACTCCCATCCGAGTACAGTTTTTACGGTCCTGATGATGCCTCTCTCGGCTCTCGGCGGTCTCGGCGCGGTCCTTGTGCCGATCTCAGCGCTCGGCATCCTGATCCTTTTCCCCATCTGGCTCATTCAGATCATCACCCGGCGCGGAGCAGACCGCCAACAACACTAGCCGTTCATAAGAAAGGAGCCCCGCGAGTATGTCGCCCGTTAACCGCTTTCCATTTGGAAAAATCGTAGTAATCTTCGCTGTCGCCTTCTTAGTCGGCGTGGGCCTCTGCGGGATCGATTATTTGCTTGCCGCCAACGGCATCGGCAAGAGCACCGAAGAGTTCGGCGTCGGCATCCTCGACGGTCCGTCACTCGTCATCATGGTGCTCTCAGCAGCCTGCTTGATCTTGACCCTCGTCGCCTGGATAATTACCGCCATCGTTTCCAGCACTTTGTCCAGCGGCGGCACGGATGACCCACAGAGGCCGTTGAACCTCACCGAGAAAGTGTCACAACCCGAAAATCGCCATCACAAAGCAGATGATACAAACATCGATAAACAGGAATAGTCTGCATTGCATACGCCCACACCAAGCGCCGGAGTTCAGTTCAACATGAAGAGTTGGTGGAAACAGCGAAGCGGCCCGGTAAAAGTCCTTCTGGTGCTTGCGGCGCTGCTGGTCTTCCAACTCATCCTTATTGCAGCCACTCCATCGCTCGCGCAGCGCTGGGATACCGCGCACCACGTTCCCGCAGGCGAAGGCTGGGGCACCTTCAGCCTGCTTGTCGGACAGCTAAGCCTATGCGCCTGGAACCTCGCCGTCATGTTCCTCACCTGCGTGGTTTGGTTCATCCTTTGGCTATATCGCAGAAACAAACTCACGGAGAAAACCCATGACTGAAAAACTGAGCACATACCCATTCCACGAAACGGAATCGCCGAATAAGCGCTTATGAAATTACGAATCTGGTGGAAGCATAAAAGTGGACAGGCAAAGACAATCACGCTACTGGCAGTGTTGCTCACTCTACAAATCGGACTCTGCTTCTCCACCGGAACAATTACGAATGCGCTGGGCACGTCGACTCCAAAGGGCTACGACGACCCCATGTGGGACCTCAACTTAATGGTCTGGCAGTGTTTCTTATGCTTCGTTACACTCGCGCTGATCGTTGTTCTTGCAATCTGGTGGCATCCAGGAATCAGTTCCAGCAGGAAGAAATCGAGGCAAGTAAAAAATGACCGATAAACTCCGCCCCTACCTCTTTTACGACATCGCCATCTCCATCTGTTCCATCTGCTACCGCCGCGTCGACGCCAAAATCGTCTTCGAAGACAACAAAGTCTGGATGCTCAAGCGCTGCCCCCAGCACGGCCACGCCCGCGTCCTCGTCGCAGACGACATCGACTACTACCGCCGCTCCCGCGAAGTCTTCATCAAGACACCCGAGCAGCCCATGGTCTACAACACCCCCATAAAATATGGCTGTCCCTACGATTGCGGCCTCTGCCCCGACCACGAGCAGCACAGTTGTCTCACCCTCGTCGAAATCTGCGACGCCTGCAATCTCACCTGTCCCATCTGCTACGCCGGCAGCGGCCAGCACCGCACTGAATTTCGTTCTCTCCCGCAAGTCGCCGCCATGCTCGACTGCGTAGTGCGCAACGAGAAACACCCCGACGTAGTCCAGATATCAGGCGGCGAGCCCACACTTCATCCCGACTTCTTTCGCATCCTTGAAATGTGCAAGGAGCGCCCCATCCGTCATCTCATGGTCAACACCAACGGCATCCGTATCGCCCAGGACGAAGACTTCGCCAAGCGCCTCGCGGACTTCATGCCGCAGTTCGAAATCTATCTCCAATTCGATTCGCTTCAGCGCGCCCCCCTCATGCAATTGCGCGGCGCGGACATGCGCAGCATTCGTGAGAAAGCCCTTGAGCGCCTCAACAAACTCGGCATCTCCACCACGTTAGTCGTCACCGTCGCCCGCGGCGTCAACGACACCGAACTCGGCTCCATCGTCGACTTCGCACTCAAGCAGCCCTGCGTTCGCGGCGTAACATTCCAGCCCGTCCAGCAGGCCGGCCGCGTCCAGGGCTTCGATTCCGCACAGCATCGCCTCACGCTCACCGAAGTCCGCCGCCGCATCCTCGAACAGACCAGCGTGTTTCGCCCTGAAGATCTCATCCCCGTCCCCTGCCATCCAGACTCGCTCGCCATGGCCTACGCCCTCAAGCTCGCCGGAAAAACCGTTCCCCTCACCGGCATGGTCCCGCCTGAAGTCCTCATCGATGGCGCAAAGAACACCATCATCTACGAGCAGGAAGCCGGCCTGCGCGATCACATCTTCAAGCTCTTTGCCACCAATCATTCGCCCAGTTCGCAGGCCTCTACGCTAAAGGAGTTGCTCTGCTGCCTGCCCAAGGTCCTCATCCCCAAAGACCTTGGCTACAAGAACCTCTTCCGCATTCTCATCGTGCAATTCATCGATGCCGAAGCCTTCGACGTACGCAGCGTCAAGAAGACCTGCATCCACATCGCGCATCCTGACGGCAAGCGCCTCATCCCCTTCGACACCTTCAACATGTTCTATCGCGGCGAACTCGAGACAACGCGCCTCGCCGCCCTGCGCAAACAAGAAGCTGAACCCATCGGCGTCTAGAGCTGAGGCAGCGCTGTGCCCCATTCATCGCACAGTTCCATCGTGCGATGAGTGGGATCGTCGTAAAGCCCCGTGCCCCGTTTTTGCGCCTTCTTTCTGGCGCAAAGGCGGGAAGCAGTAGCCCGTGCGAGCCTCCCGTGAGCTCCCAGCCCCACTGCAGGTGGCGTTGGCCGCACTGTAGGTGCTTAATCCAACTCCCGCAGCGCCGGCGAAAACGCGAAGAACCCCAGAAACGCCAGCGTCGCCAGACCCGCCATCATCGCAAGCGCTTGGCCTGTCGGTATATGCCGTGAGAGTTCACCAGCCAGCAGCGAACCCAACGGCGGCAATCCCAGAAAGCTGGTTGTGTAGATACTCATGATCCGTCCGCGCATTTCATCGCTCGATAGGTGCTGAATCGAAACATTGAAACACGAGATCATCAGTATCCCGCTGCAACCCTCGAAGAACGCCAGGCACAACGACAGCACGAAGATCTGCGAAAAGCTGAAGGCGATGATAGCCAGGAAAAACACGATCCCGGTAACTGTCAGCACCACCCCACGGCGCCGTATAACGCCCAGCACGGCGACCGTCATCGCGCCCAACACTGCCCCCGAACCGGACGCCGCCAGCAGCCATCCAAGGCCACTCTCCCCGGCATGCAACTGAATCTTCGCGAAATACGGAATGAACGTGAGGAACGGCAAACCCAGCAGGCTCACCGCCGCCGTCATCCCGATCAGAACCCGCATTTGCGGCTCGCTATTCAGATACGCAAACCCGCCGCGCAAGCTCGACAACATGCTCTCGTGCCGCGCGGGAATCTCTTCCGGATAGTCAATCCGTGTCAGCGCAAACAGAACGGCGAGAAAGCTCAGCCCGTTGAGAAAAAAGTTCCCAGCCACCCCCAACAGAACCATCGCGTACCCGCCCAAAGTTGGCCCCAGAATACGCGACATGTTGAACTGTGCGGAGTTCAGCGCAATCGCGTTGGTCAGGTCTTCGCGCTTCACCAGCCTCGGCACCAGCGCCTGGTAGCTGGGTGCATTCATCGCCATGGCCACGCCGTTGCAAAACGCAATGGCCGCCACCTCCCACACCGTAATCACCTTCAGCCATGCAAGCGTGGCCAGCAGAAACGCCAGCAGCATCATCACGGTCTGCGTCACCAGCAGCAGGCGGCGCTTATCCACACGATCCGCAATCACTCCGCCAAAAAGTGTGAAGAACAGAAATGGAATCGACCCCACAAATCCCACCACGCCCAACCAGAAAGCGGAATTTCCACTGAGCACAAGCACCAGCCAGCCCTGCGCCACATTCTGCATCCAGGTGCCAATGTTCGATAGAAAATTCCCGCTCCAGAACAGCCGGAAGTTCGGGTTCCTCAGCGCGCGCACCACCTGCGGAAACCGGTCAGCCTCCACATCGGCCATCGCCTGCTGCACCGCCGCAGTCTCCTCAGGCGTTGGGCCCATGGCCTCCTCATGCACATCGCGAAATTCGCTCAGAGCCACGACCCCCTGAGCTTAGTGTAAGCTGTGGAATTATTCGCGTGTCGCCCCGTGAGGTGCCCCATGCTCCGGCAAATCGCAACAGCAGCCCTGGCTCTTTCCGCATCCGCCATCCTTGCGCAAACCCCACCCTCGCTGTCCACGCCTCGCCCAAAATTCGACGCCTTTGAAGTAGCCACTATCAAGCCTGTCGAGAACGATCCCAAAGCCGGCCGATACCTCATCATGCAAGGCGTCAACCGCTTCATCGGCAAGAACTACACCCTGAAGCTGCTCATCGCTGCCGCATACAATCTCAGTCCCAAAACCATCTCTGGCGGACCAGCCTGGATCGCGTCCGACCACTACGACATTGTTGCCATCACTCCGGGCGACCTGCGCCCCAATCACGACGAGCAAATGTCCATGCTCCGCACGCTCCTTGCCGACCGCTTCAAGCTCGTCTTTCATCGCGAACAAAAAGAGTTCTCCATCTACCAGCTTGAACTCGCCAGAGGGGGCCCCAAACTCAAGCCCAGCACCATGGCGCCAGACGATCCCCCGCAACTCATCAGCACCGTCTACCCCCAGCGCATGGTGCTCCCCGCGCGCAACGTATCCATGAGCGACCTTGCCATCCTCATGCAGCGCGCCATGCTTGACCGCCCCGTCGTCGACAAAACCGGCCTCACCGGTCGATTCGATTTCGATCTCGAGTGGGCGCCCGACGAAACGCAATTTGGCGGCGAAGTCCCCATCGCCTCCGCGGACGCACCCAGCCCGCCGCTCTTCACAGCCCTTCAGCAGCAGCTTGGCCTCAAACTCGAAGCCACCCGCGGCCCCGTTGAAGCGCTTATCGTCGACACCATAGAACGGCCATCAGCAAATTGATAAAGGGTTCTGCTCATGACCACACACAAGCCGCTCACCTTACTCTTCGCGCTTGCAGCTATAGCCTTCGCACCGTACCTGTCGCCTCAATCAACCGGCAAGCCACAGCCCGCCCCACTCTCACAAACACCTGCCTCATTACCAGCGACCTCGACCGCCTCGTCGCCTTCTACGAGCAAGTCCTCGCCACCAAAGCCGTGCGCTCCGGACCATCGTATGTCGAGTTCCCATCCGCCAGAGGAGTGCTCGCAATCTTCTCCGCGGAGGCGCAGGAAAAATACATCCCCGGCTCCGCCGAAGCCGCAAAAAACAAGAGCGTGATCCTTGAGTTCAAAGTCGACGACGTCGATCGGGAATACCGTCGACTTAGCCCGATTGTGACTACCTGGGTCAAGCCTCCCACTACGCAGCCCTGGGGCACTCGCTCCATTTACTTTCGTGACCCAGACGGAAATCTAGTAGATTTCTATACCAAAGCAAACATCGAGTAACCGATACTCCGCAATCAAGGATGCCAATGACTAATCTGCGCAAATCGCTCCGCGTTTCGCTTCTCGCCACATCCGCGCTCCTGGCCTCGTCGACGGGCCCGCTCCATGCGCAGACCTCCGCCACACCCGCTGTCTTCGGCTACACCGACTTCTCCGCCGAGTCCAAAATCGAAGAAAAGTTCCTCGCCATCCCTGACGCCAAACTCGCCGGCCAGCACCTCAAAACCCTAACCGCCGAGCCACACATCGCCTCCTCGCCTGAAGACCATAAGACCGCCGAATACGTTGCCGAGAAATTTCGCGCCGCCGGCCTCGAGACAGAAATCGTTCCCTACCGCGTGCTCATGAATCAGCCCAAAGTCGTCCACTTTGATGCAACGGATTCCACCGGAAAACTCCTCATCTCCGGCCCCGCCCGTGAGCATGTCGACAACGACCCCTATCAGGACGATCCCCGCGTCGTCATGCCCTTCAACGGCTCTTCCGGCTCCGGCGACGTCACCGGCGATGTGGTCTACGCCAACTACGGCCGCCTTGAAGACTTCGACCAGCTTGCCTCCATGCATATTGATCTCCACGGCAAAATCATCCTCTGCCGCTATGGCTCCAACTTCCGCGGCGTCAAGGTTTATCTCGCCGAGCAGCGCGGTGCCGCAGGCGTCCTCATCTACTCTGATCCGCAAGACGACGGCTTCTACAAAGGCGATGCCTGGCCCATCGGCCCCTGGCGTCCTGAAACCGGAATCCAGCGCGGCTCCGTCCAATATCTCTTCAAATATCCCGGCGATCCTGAAACCCCCGGCGTGGCCTCCACGCCAGACCTGCCAGACTCCGCCCGCATCTCCCCTGAAGGCAATCAGCCCCACATCGTTTCCATGCCCATCAGCTATTACGACGCTCAGCCCATCCTGCAGGCACTCAAAGGTCCCGGCGTGCCCCAGGGCTGGCAGGGCGCGCTCGGCTTCCGCTACCACGTAGGCCCCGGCGGCGTCTCCGCCCATCTCATCTCGCAGCAGGACTATCAGCGCCGAACCATCTGGGACGTCATCGGAACCATCAAGGGTTCAGATTATCCAGACGACTGGGTCGTGGTCGGCAATCATCGTGACGCGTGGGTCTACGGCGCAGTCGATCCCAACAGCGGAACTGCAGCCATGCTTGAAACCGTCCACGGCATCGGTGCACTTCTCAAGCAGGGATGGCGTCCCAAACGCACCATCGTCTTCGGCAGTTGGGATGCCGAGGAAGAAGGCCTCATCGGCTCAACCGAGTGGGTCGAGCAGCACGCCAAATCCCTCGAACGCGCCGTCGCCTACTTCAACACCGACGTAGCCGTCGCCGGCCCAGACTTCTCCGCCGCCGCCGTTCCCTCTCTCAAGCAGTTCATTCGCGAGCTCACCCACGACGTCCCCAGTCCCATCAGCGGAACCGTCTACCAACAGTGGAAGAATGCCCGCCCGGAAGCCAACGAGCACCGCGCCTCCAACGCCCCTCCCGAGACCGAGCCGGATGTCCACGTCGGCGACCTCGGCTCCGGTTCTGACTTCACCCCGTTCCTCCAGCACATCGGCGTCCCCTCCACAGACATCAGCTCCGGCGGTCCCTATGGCGTCTATCACTCCGTCTTCGACAACTACGCCTGGTATGTTCAGAACGCCGATCCCCATTTCGTTTATCTCCAGGAGATGGCCCGCGTCCTCGGCCTTGAAGCCCTGCGCATGGCAGACACTGATGTCCTGCCCTACGACTACGTCACCTACGCCTATCAGATCGATTCCTACATCAGCGCCGCCAAACGGAAAGCGTCCGACGCGCATCTCAGCGGCCTCGACTTTGCCCCCGTCCTCGCCGCTTCCGCGCGCCTCACGGCGGCCGCCCAAAAAATGCACGCCCTCCAGTCCGCGCCCACCGGCGACCTCGCCAAACTGAATCAGGCCCTGCGCCAAACTGAAACCGCGCTCATCTCCGATGCCGGACTCCCCAATCGTCCCTGGTACCGCCACACCATCTACGCGCCCGGTGAGTACACCGGCTACGCCGCCGTCGTCATCCCCGGCGTCAATGAGTCCATCGACGCCAAAGACACCACCCGTGCCGCGCAGCAGCTAGTCGTCTTAACCCAGGCCCTGGACCGCGCCGCTCAAACCCTCGCTTCCGCAAACTGAAGCGAAACCTGCACATAACCCTCAATTCGGGCTAAGTCCTTTTGCCTTCAGCCCGGAGGCCCAACGGCGGTATGTACTTCGCGTGTCCAATTCAAGACATCGCGTGGCATGTCCAACAGGCTTCAATTGAGGCTGGAGTAGCATCATAGAACTAGAACCGCGGAATATCCACGCTTTAACTGCCATCTCATGAACAAAACAGCCGTCTCTGAACCCGCCAGCACGCTGATTACCGGAAGCGGTGAAATGGCTGGTCGCATTCGTGCCTTCGACTGGTCAAAGACTCCGCTGGGGCCAATTGAACATTGGTCTGAGACTCTCATTGCAAGCGTAAACCTCATGCTCCATTCCCCTTTTCCCACCATCCTCTCCTGGGGTCCGGAGATGGTATTTCTTTACAACGACGCCGCCATTTCTACCCTCACAACCAAGCACCCCGCAGCCCTCGGAGGTCTATATCGCAAAGTGTTTCATGAGGCATGGGATCTGGTGGGCGGCGATCTCGAAGCCTGCCTCTACAGAGGCGAAACGGCTGTCCGTGACAACATGTTCATCCCCATCGTCATGAACGGAGTGCTTGAGGACCACTACTGGAGCTACTCCCTCATTCCCGTCTTTGAAAACGGTCGGATCGCAGGCGTTTACGACGCTTTCCGCAACATGACCACAACCGTCGTGGGAGCCCAGCGCCTGCGCGAGAGCGAAACCAGGCTCAAGCTTGCCACCGAGGTCGCAAAACTGGGCGTCTTTGTCTGGGACACGACCCAGGACATCGCGAGTTGGGAAAACGATCGTATGTACCAAATCTTCGGTCGGGCTCGCGAACAGGGCCCGCTCACGGGAGAAGAGTTTCTGCGCAACGGCATCCATCCCGATTCAATCGACCATTTCCGGCAGGCCTTCCAGCGTACTTTGGAAAAGGGCGAACCATTGCACTTTGAAGGCTCGATCTATCTCCCGGATGGAGCCATTCGCCGCATCGAAATCAACGGAAATCTCCAATCCGAGCCGGACACTTCCAAAGCCAGAATTCTGGGTACAGTCCGCGACATAACAGATATTCGGAAAACCGAAGAGGCGTTGCAGGAAAGCGCCAAATACCTCGCCGAACTCGCGGCCATTGTCGACTCGTCCGACGATGTGATCGTCAGCAAGGATCTGAATGGAATCGTTAAAAGCTGGAATCCCGCTGCAACTCGTGTCTTCGGTTACCCTGCGGAGGAAATGATCGGCCAATCGATTCTCAAGCTGATCCCTGAGCACCTTCATTCCGACGAGAAGACAATCCTCGAGAACATACAAGCAGGCAGGCGGGTGGAGCACTTCGACACGATCCGCCTGACCAAAGATGGCCGATTGATCGATGTCTCCCTCACCATCTCTCCCATCAGGGACGCGGAAGGCCGCGTCATTGGCGCATCCAAAATTCTCCGCGACATATCCGCACGCAAACGAATCGAGCAGTCCCTCCTGCAAGCTGAAAAGATTGCCGCGACAGGCCGCATGGCCGCCACCATCGCGCATGAGATCAACAACCCGCTTGAGGCTGTTGTCAACCTTCTCTTCCTTCTCCGCCCTCTGGTCGCCACATCCGAGGGAATCAATTACCTTGCGTCTGCTGAAAGCCAGTTGGCGCGAGTCTCGCATATCGCCAAGCAAACGCTCGGCTACTACCGCGAGAACGCATCCGCACGCTACACCAGCCTCTGCGACATCGCTGAGCAGGCCATCACGATGTACGAGCCACGTTGCATAGCGGCCAATATCAACGTAAAGCAATCACTCGAATCTTCCAGGAAAGTCATGCTGCGCCGTGGCGAAATGATGCAGGTGATTTCGAATCTCATCATGAATTCGATCTATGCAATGTCCGCCGGCGGCAATCTTTCAATTTCCGTAAGTGACACCGACCTTCCGTCTGAAGGAGTCATTCTCGCCGTTGCGGATAATGGCGTGGGGATCGCATCCGAAATCCTGCCCAGGGTATTCGAAGCATTCTTCACCACTCGTTCCACGGTCGGTACCGGCATCGGATTGTTCATCTCCAGGCAGTTCGTTGAAGGCCACGGCGGCACCATCAGCATCGAAAGCAACTGCGAACCCGAAAGCCACGGAACCACCGTACGCGTCTTCCTGCCCGCCCAGACCGCCTACGCAATGCACAGAGAATAACCGTATCGATTTTAAGGAGTTTCCAGCCCATGACAACCACGCTCGCCAACCGGTTTCTTCCCGGAATCCGCCCCGCCGGGGTGTGACCCAAATCACACATCCTTCCTAAGGTGGTTGACCCCGCCCCCTTACCCTCGTATCGTTAGAGGTTGAAAAGGTGCGCCATGAAAACTTCCCCAAGTATCTTGAAAATCGGAATTGTGGCTGCCGTGATCGCGGCCGCCGTGCGGATTGGGAGTACGGCTGGCCGGGTCGGGATTGCGGCTGTTGTCATCGTCGGCACCATCGTCTGGCTTGCGTTCTCCGGCTACGGCGCCAACAAGAGCTACTATGTCACCATCGCCGAACTCGGCAAGATGGGCGACAACGCCTACCACTCCCAGCTCCGCGTCGAGGGCTTCGTCGTCCCCGGCTCCATTGAGCACAACGGCCCCCACGTCGACTTCGTCATGAACGAGTTTGAGAGCCACAACCCCAAGGCCGGCACCGGCAAGCTCCTCAAAATCAGCTACAAAGGCTCCGAGCCGCCACCAGACACCTTCAAAGACGACTCCCAGGCATTAGCCGAGGGCTCCTACGGCCGCGACGGCGTCTTCCACGCCTCCGTCCTCCAGGCCAAGTGCGCCAGCAAATACGCCCCCGCCGGCCCCAACCAGCCCGCGACCAAGCCAGCTACCGCGCCCTCCAAATCCAACGTCTCCAGCGCCGCACAGCCCGCCAACCCGGCCAGCTAGGCGGGCCCGCAAGGAGTCCTGATGAATTGGAAGAGGCTGTCATCAGATTTCCTCCTGGTCTTGGGAATGCAAATCGCCATGATCATGTTGATTTTCTGGAAGAGCTTCCCCAACTTCCGTTTCCACGACTTCACTTCCCATGAATTCACCAAGTATGTTGTCGGGGCCGTTGCTGTCTCTATAGGCTGGGTTGGCCGCGGGATCCTGAATCGCGGTCGAAACCGGACGGTTAGTCGCATCACGCCAGTGGGTATGGTCTTATCGATTGTCCTTCTGTGCATGTCGATCGACTTGGGAGGCCGCGCCACCGCTTGGTTTTATCCGCTTTTAGCGCTTTTAGCATTCCCATTTCCACTTGCGCTCTACCTAAACCGAAAGCAATCGAAGTCCACTCCGCAGCCGACGAGCGCCAATGTATCCTGATCGAACAGCACACGTAGTCCAAACAGACCAGCCGCTGCCTCGCCCGCAAGGAGCCTTTACGAATTGGAAGGGAACGGCAATAACCCTCGTCGTTTATTCGGTATTCCCGTTCGCACTAATTTGGCTGAGTCACCGCAGACGTTGGGGCTCGCGCTACAGCTCTCATGATTTAATC
Source organism: Occallatibacter sp. (assembly GCA_049514915.1). GTDB lineage: Bacteria > Acidobacteriota > Terriglobia > Terriglobales > Acidobacteriaceae > Telmatobacter. The sequence goes on from JBEKUP010000051.1 coordinate 23,003, forward strand.
GAGGACGCGCTTGCGGCTATTGCAACAGGCTTGATAGTTGCCGGTTTTCAAGCATTAGATCGAGGTGGGCACCAAGGGGTTAGCCGAATAGTGAAAAAATGCTTCATCATTTGGTTCGCCATCTTCATCATTAGCCTGCTCGGTACAACGACGCTCTGCAAGGCGACCGGGCTTGATCAAGCCGAGCACTATTTTTTCTGCTTGTCTCTCTTGCCCGCTGCCATTCCACTTCCGCTCGCGCTCTACCTGAACCGAAAGCAGCCCGAATCCACTCCGCAGCCGACGAGCGCCAATGTATCCTGATGCAACAGTCGACGCAGTCCAAACAAACCAGCCTGTGCCGCGTGCGCGAGGAGCCACAATGAATTGGAGAAGTTGGGCGTCCGAAGTCTTCTCTTGTTCGTTTATTTTCTTTCTACTTGTAGGATGGGACTACCTGACAGGGAAAACCACACATTTAGGTGCTCATGTGTACATTTGGCTCCCGATCGTAGTTGTCGCATCGTCGATGGGCGGAGTCGGTTTTAAGGAGTTGGATCGAATTGGATACCGGAAAGCTAAGCACCAGTTGCTGGCAATCTTTATCGCTTTGCTGGTTGCTCCACTTATTCTGTTATTCATTTGCCGTAACTTTTTGCATTGGGGGATCGCACTGTTGAACCATACCTATTTATATTTTGTCATCCCGTTTCTTGTTCTTTGGGCAGCCATATTTCCGCTCTCTCTCTACCTGAATCGGAAAAACAACAAGTCCCTCTCGCAGACGACTATGCCAAATGCAAGTTAGTAAACCAACCACTTCCGGCCCCACAGCAGCCGCTTCCAGCTTCTGCGCCCGCCTAGAAGGCGTGTCCAAACTCTTCGGCTCCTTCGCCGCCCTTCGCCAAGTCTCGGTAGACCTCGAGCCAGGCCGCTGCTACGTCCTAATCGGCGAAAACGGCGCAGGCAAATCCACCCTCCTCCGCATTCTCGCCGGCCTCCTCCGTCCCAGCTTCGGCACTGTCAAGCTCTTCGGCAATCTCGAGCCCCACGAAGCCCGCGACCGCATCGGCTACATGTCCCACGCCCCCATGCTCTACGACGAACTAACCGCCCAGGAAAACCTGCGCTACTTCGCCAAGCTCTATCCCGGCCGCGAGTGCCTCAGCGCCTCTGAAGCCCTGCGTCAGGTCGGTCTCGATCCCGATCTCACCCGCCCCTTCGGCCAATACTCGCAAGGCATGCGCCAGCGCACATCCCTCGCCCGCGTCCTGCTCCCCGCGCCCGAACTTCTCCTCCTCGACGAGCCCTTCTCCAACATGGACGTAGAATCCGTCAGCCAGATGGTCGCGCTCCTCGCCAAATTCCGCCACGGCAACCGCACCATCGTCATCACCACCCACCAGCGCGACCACGCCGCCCCCATCGCCGACTGGGTGCTCGCCCTCAAGGCCGGCCGCGTAGCATCGTTTGAGCAAGGAAGCCCTACCCTATGAAGACCAACGGAGCCCGCTTCCTCGAATCCCTCAACATCCCCTTCGAACTCCGCGAGTACGAAGTTGACCCGGACGATCTCACCGCCATCACCGTCGCCAAGAAGATCGGCATGCCGCCCGAGCAAGTCTTCAAGACCCTCCTCGTCACTGGAGGCCCCGACATCTATCGCTTTGCCGTAGTCCCTGGCGACGCCGAGCTCGACTTCAAGAAACTCGCCCGAGCCGCCAGCCTGCGCAAGGTCGAAATGGCCCCCCTCAAAGACGTCCAGCCCCTCACCGGCTACATTCGCGGCGGCGTCACCCTCTTCGGCGCTCGCAAACCCTACCCCACCTACGTCGATGAAACCGCCATCCTCTTCGACCAGATTAGTGTCTCTGCAGGCGCTCGCGGCACCCAGCTTATTCTCAGCCCCAACGACTACCTCCGCGCCGCCCAGGCATTAGAAGTAGAAGTCCAACTCGCCGACATCACCAAAGCTGCGCCACTAGAGGGGCACAAGAAGTGACCCGCGCCCTCTGGACACACCTCATCAAAGACCTCCGCATCGAGCTCCGTTCCCTCGACGCCTTCGTCTCCATGCTCTTCTTCTCCCTGCTCGTCGTCGTGCTTTTCTCCATCGCCTTTGACCCCCACGGCGACTTCTCCCGCGACATCGCCGGCGGCGTACTCTCCGTAGCCACCATGTTCGCCTCGGTCAGCGCCCTCAATCAAGCCTGGGCTCGCGAAATCCGCCATCAGGTCATCGACGCCCAGCGCATGGCTCCCGCTCCCGGCGCGGAGCTCTACCTCGCCAAGGTCATCGCCAACTTCCTCTTCGTCACCATCGTCCAAATCATCCTCGCGCCCATCTTCCTCATCATGTACAACCTCCACATTGAGGGCCAGGCGTGGCTTCTCCTTTTGGTTCTCCCTCTCGGCACATGGGCTCTCGTCAGCAACGGCGTCTTCTTCGCTGCGCTCTCCATCCGCAGCCGCAATCGCGAACTGCTTCTCTCCCTCATTCTCTTTCCCATCTTCATTCCAGCTCTGCTCGCCATGGTCCGCGCCACCACCTCCATCCTCACCGGCGACGGCGACCCCAACCTCTGGATCAAGCTCCTCTTCGGCTACGACGTCATCTTCACCACCACCAGCCTGCTCCTCTTCGACGTAGTCTTCCACGCCGAGTGATTTAGATCACACCTCCCCGCCACCCGCGTCGTAAACTGAAACCATTAGGACCCACCATGAAGAAAGCAGCATTCGGTCTCTACATCGTCCTCACCATAGCCCTCATGATCTGGGGCTTCTACATGGCCATCTACGGCGCGCCACTCGACGCAGCGCAGGGCGAAATCTTCCGCATCATCTTCTACCATGTCCCGTCGTTCGCAGCCGCCTTCACCTTCTTTTCGGTCAGTTTTCTCGGCTCCATTGCATTCCTGTCTTTTCGTCGCAGCCATCCGGACTGGGCGCAAAGGGCCGACGCATGGGCGCTCGCGGGTGCCGAGGTGGGTGTCGTCTTCTGCACGGTTGGTCTCACCACAGGCCCCATCTGGGGGCGCCGCGCATGGGGCATCTGGTGGACATGGGACGCACGCCTCACCACCACCCTCGTCCTCTGGCTCATCTATGTCAGTTATCTCCTGCTCCGCCGGTTCGCCGCCGGACCGCAAATGCAAACCCTCGCCGCCGTCCTGGGCATCTTCGGAGCTCTCGACGTCCCCATCGTTTACATGGCAAACCGCTGGTGGCGCACCCAACATCCGGCCCCGGTCTTCGGCGGTGCGGAAGGCTCGGGCATGGACCCATCCATGCTCCCCGCTTTCTTCTGGAACATGGGCGCGTGGTTTGCATGGGGCATTCTCATCCTCGCCCTCAGGTACATTGTGGAGCGCAAGCAGCAGAGAATCGACGCTGCGGAAGCCCAGGACGCCCTCAACGCCACCAACTAATCACCCAACCGCTCCCGCCGGAGGGAATGTATGGACGAAAAAGCGATTCTCGATCATCAGTTCGTCGTAGCCGCCTACACTGTTACTTGGGTAATCCAGCTTGGTTACCTCGCATGGCTCGCCTTCAAAGCCCGCGCCCAAAAACGCGCCTCCCACAACCAACAGAATCCAAAGTAGTTGTGTAGCTGCGCACTTCCCTGCTTCATAAATAGCGCCATCGCTCGGATCCTGCCAAAGGGATCCGCACACCACTCTTACCCGTCCGCATCCCTCATTGGTCACCACTCCACTGGTGCCCTTTGTCGTACGTTGGCGCAAAAGGTGGTATTTCCTTTCTTTCCAACCAGGCACATCATTCAAATCAGTGCAGCCCTTCGGATAGCTGGAAAGGGTTGTATACGGAGAGTTTTGAATGTCTGACCTCTTGGTTGCCTTGGTTTTCATCGGAATCGTCGTGGCGCCTGCGGTGTTCATTTCTCGCACCACCGACAAAACCGTCAACGAGTAAATGCCTCGGGCTCCCTCCTCGGGAGCCCGATCCCGTCTGCCCCATCCCATTCGCAATCATTGCCCTTCGCCGTCAGACCCTTTAGACTGATGGTTTGAGGGCCAGTCATGTTAGTTGTCATGAAAACGCAGGCCACGCCTGAAGAGATCCAGGCCGTCTGCGACCACATTGAGCAGTTGGGCTATCGTGCCCATCCCCTTCCCGGCGCACAGCGCACCGCCATCGGCATCACCGGCAACAAAGACGCGGTCGACCGCGGTAACATTGAGGCACTCTCCGGAGTCGCCGAAGTCATCCGCGTCTCCAAGGCCTACAAACTCGCCAGCCGCGACGTCAAGGAAGAAGACACCATCATCAGTTTCCCTGCCGCGGGCGCCTGCTCTGAAGCCGCCATCGGCGGCGGCAAACTGGCCATCATCGCCGGCCCCTGCTCCATCGAGAGCCGCGAACAAGCCTTCGCCGTCGCCGAGAAGATTGCCGCCACCGGCGCACAGTTTTTCCGCGGCGGCGCTTACAAGCCCCGCACCTCGCCCTATGCATTCCAGGGCCTCGGCCTTGAAGCTCTCCAGATCATGGCCGAAATCCGCGACCGTTTCGGACTCCGCATCGTCACCGAAGCCATCGACAACGAATCCCTCGAACTCGTCGCCGAGTGGGCTGACGTCATCCAGATCGGCGCACGCAACATGCAGAATTTCTCCCTGCTCAAGCACGCCGGCCGCCTGCGCATGCCCGTCCTGCTCAAGCGCGGCCTCTCGGCAACGCTTGACGAGTTCCTCATGTCTGCTGAATACATCATGAGCGAGGGCAACTACCAGGTCATCCTCTGCGAGCGCGGCGTCCGCACCTTTGCCGACCACACCCGCAACACCCTCGATCTCAGCATCATTCCCGCCGTCCAGCGCCTCAGCCACCTGCCCATCCTCGTCGACCCCAGCCACGGCACCGGCCGCCGCGACAGCGTGCTCCCCATGGCCCGCGCCGCCATCGCCACAGGCGCTGACGGTGTCCTGGTCGAAGTCCACGACCACCCGGACAAGGCCCTCTCTGACGGCCCCCAGTCCCTCTATCCCGACCAGTTCGTCCTCATGATGAACGAACTCGAGCAGATCGCCCCCGTCGTCGGCCGCACCCTTCCCCGCGTCCTCCCCGTATCAACCCCCGCGGTCTAGCCCGTGACCAGCGCAAGCCAACCCTGTGCCAGCGCACAAAAGCACCGTGCCCCATCCATTCACCATCTTTTTGGCGAATGGATGGGATCGCACATAACAAGGTCGCGATGGGTGCCCCCGGTCCCTCGCACTTGGGGACCGGGGATAACTAAACACTTAATTCTCCTCCTCGTCCTCCTCACCCTCACCGCCTGTCACAACCACCAGCTCCCTCAGTACCCGCCCAACTACCGCGAATACGCCTACGTCACCAACGGCCAAAGCGGCACTGTCACGGTCCTTGACGTCGTCAATCTCCGCCTCGACCGCGAAATCGCCGTGGGCCAGAACCCCGTCGCCGTCGCTGCGAGTCCCACCCGCCACGAGGTCTACGTCGTCAACTCCGGTCCCGCAACCGGCGACGGCTCCCTCTCCGTCATCAATGCGGAAAACAACACCGTCACCGCCGCCATCCCCCTCCATCGCCGCCCCGTCGCCATCGACATCGACCCCACCGGCACCCTCGCCTACGTCGCCAACTCCGGCTCCAACTCCGTTTCCGTCCTTGAGCTGAAAACTCGCCGCGAAGTCGCCCAGATCCAAACCGGCGAAGACCCCGTCGCCCTCCGCATCTCCCCCGACAGCAAAACCCTCGTCGTCGCCAACCATGGCGGTAACAGCGTCACCATCGCAGACCTGACCAACCTCTCCAGCCTCGCCAGCCCCGTCGATTTAAGGCGCCGTCCTTCCGCCCGCTCCGTCCGCTCCACCATCGACGGCTGCCCCGGCGCCAGCGACGCAGTCATACTCCCCAACTCATCCAAGGCCTTCGTCGCCTGCTCCGCCGGCCATCAGGTCATGGCCATCGCCCTCGCCCGCCAGCCCGACGTAAACAAACCAGACGAGTCCAACACACCCACCATCGACCGCCTTGAAACCCTCATGGACGTCGGCCAGGGTCCCGTCCAGCTCGCGCTCAAGCCCGACGGCGGCGAACTCTTCGTCTCCAACTCGCTCTCTGACACCATCTCTGAAGTGGTCACCAACAAAGACGACGTCGGTGGCGCCTATGCCATGGGCGACGACCCCGTTCGCGGCCTCGTCTCCGCTGACAACTCCATGCTTTACATCGCCAACTTCCGTTCCCAGTGGGTCACCGCCTACGCGCCTGAAGACGGTCGCCGCGTCTCTCCCTCCATCCACGTCGGCGACGGTCCATCCGCCCTGGCGTTTTCCAGCAACGGCTTCTTTCTCTTCGTCGTTGACACCCGCTCCGGCGACATCGCCGTGGCCCGCACCGACACCCGCTCGCTCTTAACGCTGCTCCCCGCCGGACGCGCCCCCAACGCCATCGCCGACAAATCCTTCAAACTCCCCTGAATTCCCGATCAGCTCGCCTGTATGGTGGATACGTTTTTCCATCACGCTTCATCAGGTGGACACCCCCACGGCTTTCCCCGGCCTCTTTTGCCCTCAGTTGCGCATGAATCCGCGATGCGGCTGGCCCGCAAGATATCATCTGAGAATTTTCCGGTGATCCTTGTCACAAATGCCAGGAGCGGCCCACATATACCGCGAGGCGACTTCGTCGGGATTTACGCGAAACAGCGAATCCAGTATTTCGCCAGACTGATTCAATGTACTTCCCCAACAGTTTCTTGCTTGAGTACACCGAACAACAGAATCCAAATTCGACTGGAGTCAGCGATGATCTCGAACTCAGTGCTTCTAACCCGTTCCCACCGTCTCCTCTCCGCAGCCCTGGTCGTCGCGCTCGCACTCGGCTTAAGCCAGGTTGCGTCGGGTCAATCGGCCGCCTCCGTTCCTGAAAACAGTGGCGTGAAAGCCTCAGGTGCGCCCATTTCGGGGGGAATTCTGGCTGGCGCTCAGTCTCACGATCCTGCCGCTCTGGCCTCCGCAAACTGGGCCGGGATGATGGGCGGCGAGAAGGGCGACAGTGCCACGCATCAGGGCGTCAAGGTGCATGGCCACTGGGTCATCGATGTCAAGAATCCCGACGGCACCATCGCCCAGCACCGCGACTTCGAGAACTCCCTGGAAAGCAGCGCTCAAGGTTACCTGGTTGGATTGATGTCCGGCTATATGACTCCTGGCGATTACATGATTGTCATGGGAGCATCGAGCGGCAATGCTCCATGCGTGGCCACCTACCAGTTCTGCGGCGTCGTCCATAACCTCAACACGTATCCGGCGCTTGGATACTGCGGCGCATACTATTGCACCGGGAGCTCGCTCAGCTACACCTATAACTTGGGGACGCTCGGCTCCGGAACAGGCCCCTTCTCCATAGTGCTCGCCGGGTCCATCACCGCCAACCAGACCGGATCCATCGGAACGGTCTACACGGCGATGAGCACCTGCGCAAATATCGGCTTCTCAACCACCGTCAATCCAAGCACCCTGGAGACCAGCAGCCCGGCCAGTTGCGTAACCCAGACCTCGCCGGAGCCGTGGTTCGGCCCGCTGACACAAGCGACCCTGGCCAGTCCCGTCTCGGTGGCCTCGGGCCAAATCGTCCAGGTCACGGTGACCATCACCTTCTCCTAATTGATGGACAACCGGCTTTGGCGATTGCGGGCCGCTTATCCTCCCGCAGCCGTGTATGAAGCGAAACTTCAAAGTCTTGAAATTCAACCCCGACAGGAGTCAGACATGATCCAGGCATTTCTCCCACGCAGCTACCGCATCTTCACTTCAGCTCTCGTTGCCGCTCTCTGCATCGGGTTCGGCCTTACCGCAGCGGGACAGGCAACTCTCCCTTCGGGCTCACTCGCTGGTGGGCCGGGCGGGGTCCATGCCGCTGAGGGTTACAGTTCCGCACCGAACCGTCCGGCGGGCGCACTGATCGGGATCGCTGGCAGCCGGGAGGAAGGCGGCCGGAAGACTGCATCCGGCATGAACCAGAACATGAAGATGCACGGTCACTGGACCATCGATATCAAGAACCCCGACGGAACGCTTGCGCAGCACCACGAGTTTGAGAACTCAATTCAGTACGACGGGCAGAATTACCTCGTCGGGCTGATGTCCGGCTACGGCGCCGCCGGCCCCTGGGAGATCTACTTCTCCAGCGTTGGCGCCGTCGCCGGCACATCGCCCTGCAATTCGGCTCAATATCCCTACTGCGCAATTGTCTACTCCACGGCATCGCAGCCGGGATCGTTTATCTGCAATGGCCTCTACACCTGCTCAACCGGGCTGACCATCACTCCCACGTTTGGTGTGGGTCCCACGCTGACACTGGCGGGATCCATCGCAGCCACTCAGGCTGGCTCCATCGGATTTGTTGGGACCGGAATGAACGCTTGCGGCGGGACGGCCGGCTCAAATGGCTACCCGACAGCCATATCAACAATCACACCATCCGCATGCTACACATCCACCACCGCTAGCTTCAGCGGCACGGCAACATCGACCACCTTGGCCTCCCCCATTTCGGTGGCCCAGGGGCAGATCATACAGGTCAAAGTGGTGCTTTCGTTCTCCTAGAGCCCGTCAGATTGTCCGGGTAACGATCACCTCGCTCCAAAGGCGAGTTGAGGGCCGATCGCAGGTAGGAGTTCCAGCTAAGGGAAGGGGTATGCGATGAGATTTCCGCGGAGATTGGGTCGAGGCTTTGGCCGATTCGTGCTTGTGCTGTTTCTTTCGGGTCATGCCCTTGCGCATGTCTCCGGCCAGGTCGCGTCCGCCAATCGCACCCTTCCCACTACCTCCTCGAAGACCGACCAGAACATCACTATCCCCCTTGGCTTCGCCCAGAAATCCTTCCCGGATGCCATGATTGACCTGCCCTACCAATCCTCCGTGCAGGCCATTGGTGGATCGGGACTATACGAATTGAGCGCTACCGGCGACTTGCCCCCGGGACTTTCGATGGAGACGGGAGGCAGCACCGTTGCCTTTGGAGGAGTTCCCACCACTACAGGTACTTATGCGTTTCAAATCACGATCCGCGACGCAGACGGAACCAGTTTCAAACAGGACTTCTCGATTCAGGTGAATCCGCGCGTGCCGGGCCCCTTGGCTCAACGGCAGGGTGCCGTGACAGACTCGGAAGGAATTACCGTGACGGATGTCGAGGCCGTCTTCCTTCCGGCCCAGGTGATCGATAACGAAAGCATCACGCTTACCGATACAGAGACGGACCTGGATTCCGTAGTCGTTGTTGTCAACGAGGGCATGACCTTACACGACACAGAGTCCGAGTTGGATTCTGTAGTCGTTGTCGACAATGAGGTCACGACCCTTTCCGATTCAGTATCCGGGCTTGACGCTGACGAGGTTGCGGTCAACGAAACTGTTACGACAACAGACACAATAACTGTCGCGATACTTACAGTTCCCAGAATCTACTGGACTGCACCTGCACCCATCGCTTACGGCACTCCTCTAAGCGCAACCCAACTCAATGCCACCGGCAGCGTGGACGGAACACTTACCTACACGCCCCCCATCGGAACGGTCCTGCCTGCTGGACAGCAAACTCTTGCGGTCACTTTGACGCCGAACAATACCACCGAATACGCCCCTGCAACGGACACCGTCACGCTGACCGTGAACCAGGCCGCCCAATCGATTAGCTTCACGCCGCCAACGTCTCCGGTTACTTATCCGGTTTCGCCCATCACATTGAGCGCGACAGGCGGGGCGTCGGGCAATCCAGTCACCTTCAGCGTTGTTTCCGGTCCCGGAACAGCAAGCGGCGCCAATGGCTCAACCCTCGCCATCACCAACGTAGGCACAGTAGTCGTGGCCGCTAACCAGGCAGGCAACACCAACTATTCCGCCGCGCCCCAGGTCACGCAAAGCATCGTGGTCAACTCGCCGGCTGCGATTCTCCTCTCGCCCACGCCGGGGCTTAGCACCAAACTCGGCGCAAGCAATGTGTCCTTCACGTGGACAACCGCCGCCGGAGCCACCGACTACGAGCTCACCCTCGGCACCGCGCTCGGCGCAACCAACCTCTACGTATACAAAGGCACGGCCATTTCCACGATTGTTTCCACGCTCCCCGCAAACGGCGAAACGGTCTACGCAACGCTCTATTCAAAGATCAACGGGATCTGGCTTTCGAACGCCTATCTCTATACGGAAAGCGGCACACCCGTTCCGGCAACGCTCACATCTCCCACGCCGGGTGTGACCACCGTGCTGGGCACTGCCAACGTGTCTTTCCAGTGGAGCGCCGGCACCGGGGTCACCAACTACCAGCTCAACCTCAGCGCCGTTACGCCAGGTGCAAGCGACCTGTTCCTGTACAAAGGCACGGCCACTTCCGCGAGCGTTGCCGCGCTGCCCGCAAACGGCGCCATCGTCTACGCAACGCTCTATTCCTATATCAACGGAGCGTGGCAGTCGAACGCCTACGAATATATCGAAAGCGGTACGGCTACTCTGGCCGTGCTCACATCTCCAACGCCTGGAGCAAGCACCATCCTGGGCGCTGGCAATGTGACCTTCCAGTGGACCGCCGGAAATGCGGCCACCGACTACCAGCTCAACCTCAGCGCCATTGCGCCCGGTGGCAGCGACCTTTTCGTCTACAAAGGCACGGCACTCACCACGATTGTCCCAACCTTGCCCGCAAACGGCGTCGTGGTGTACGCAAGGCTCTATTCAAAGATCAACGGAGTCTGGCAGTCGAACGACTATGTCTATACCGAAAGCGGCACGCCCGCTCCGGCAGTGCTTACATCTCCTACGCCGGGGATCGGCACTGTGCTGGGCGTCAGCAATGTGCAATTCCAGTGGACCGCGGGGATTGGAGTGAGCGACTACCAGCTCAACCTCAGCGCGGTTGCACCCGGCGAGAGCGAGCTGTTCTTGTACAAAGGCACGGCCGCCACAGCGACTGCTACGACGCTGCCAGCAAACGGTGCAGAAGTTTATGCAAGGCTTTATTCAAAAATCAACGGAGTCTGGCAGTACAACGACTACGTTTATACCGAACAATAGCGCCGCAAAGGCGGGTGTCCCGGGTCCCTCGCCTTTGCGGACCTGGGCCCCCGCAGACCGGCGTCCGTCGCCTCGCTTGCGGGCCCACGTCAGCGCGCAAATCGAAGTGCAATCGCAGTGCAAACAAAACTGAACTCATTCCTTGTGCCCCCACCGCGCCACGCTGAACTGCGCGCCGGCAAAAAGAATCAGCCCCGAAACATAGGCCCAGAGCAGCAATCCCACCGATGCAAAAAACGGCCCATACAGCGACTCGAGGTCCATATGCGGCAGAGCCGCTACGAAAATAAGCTTCGCGACCAACCATATGATGCCGGTAAAGATCGAAGTGCGAAGGACCGGCCTCCAGGGAACTTTGCAATTCGGCAACAGCCAATAAATGCAGAAGAAGAACATGATCGAAGCTATGCCGGTGGTTATGGCCAGCCACATATAGCTGAGCCCTTTGAATACTAAGTTATCCACGTTGTGAAAGAAGGCAAACGTCAGTAGCATTCGCACGCCCGCATTCAGAAACATGCTGATAACCGCCAACGCCAGCATCACCAGCGCCAGCCCTAGCGCCACGGTCTGATTCATGATGTAATTACGGCTCTTGGTCACCCCCCACGCCTGGTTGAGTGCGACTTCGAGGGGAAGAAAAATGCCTGTGCATGCCACCAGAATCATGATCAGCGAAAATGCCTGCACGCCGTGACGCGATGATTTATAAACCGCGTCTAAGATGCTGTTCGCCACCCAGTTTGGCGTTGCCGTATGCGTGGGCAGGAAGTAATTCACCATGTCGGTCACCACACTCACCATGGTTGGCGAGTGGAACACCGTGTGCGCCAGTGTGTAGAGCAGCACGGCAAACGGGATGAACGAAAGAATCGCATTCGCCGCCACGCTGAACGCAAATGTGTGCACCTCGCTGTCGAGCAGATAGGTCACAAGCGCCGTGCCGTCTCTGCGCAACAGATACCATTTTGATTTCCTGGCCGGTACCAGCGCGTCTGTCGCCGCAGTTTCCTGGAGAGACACTTCGCCAGTACCGGGATCTGAGACCTGAATCAATGCCAACTCCTTTGCAGCACTCAAGAATCTCCACCGTCGCTGCGTGCATTGAGCATCGCTGCCGCACGCCGGTCACATAAGTATTTATTCAAGAATAGCCCTTCAGGACAACTCGCGCTGTGATATTGAAAACCGCGCAAATCCGCGTTCAGAGGCCACCTCGCTTAACCTTAGCCTTCAAACTTACTCACCCGCTCAAAGTTTTCCGCCGCGAACGCGGTTCGGCATCAATCATTTCACACGCCCATTCAGCGGGTGGCTCATTCCGCTTCCTGCAGCTGCACCACCGAACGGGGCTTCATTTTCCGCTTGCATCCTCATCCATTTCCTGCCATAACTGGAGCACGGCGCGCCGGAGGCGGGCCGTAACTGACTTCGGAAGGCCGTTCGCATTGCATGGTTTAGTTTTTGCCCCGGCACAATCCCATCTATGGCTTCGCATCGAGCCGCCCACGCACGCCCAACCGGCGTACGTGGTCGGCTCGGGGCATTTACAAGCTGCTTCTTCGCGCTAGTCTTTCCCGCAGCAAACAAGGACTCCGCGAGAAGCTCTGAGATTGCACCGCAAGCAAACAAGGGGAGGTCCTATGAAAGAGCAAGGCGTCGTAAAGTGGTTCAACGGAACCAAAGGATACGGGTTCATTCAGCGCTCAAGTGGCGAAGATGTCTTCGTCCACTTTTCCGCCATCCAGGAAAACGGCTACAAAACGCTCAATGAAGGTGATGCCGTGGAGTTCGTCTGCCAGCAAGGCCCCAAAGGATTGAACGCAGCCGACGTTTCCCGTGTCGTTTAATTGAGATTTTGTATTGCTCCCTGAAAGGCGCTCGATTCGGGTGCTAATTTCTTGCGGCCTACCCTTGCCGAAGATCGCGAACCTTGCGCTGCGCACGGCGCTAACTCGTCAGGAAGCGCTTGATGCCTTGAGCTGCTCAAGCGCCCATCGTGCTGCCTTTCGCAGTCCCTCATCCGCCGCTGCCGCCCACTCTTCGAGCCGTGCCACGGCACTTTGCTGCCCACTGTTTCCCATCGCAATCGCCGCGTTTCGCCGCAGCCCCAACCATCCGGTCCGTCGCACAGGCGATCCATTGAATAGCTGCTTAAACTCATCAAACTCCAGCCCCGCCAGCCACTCTAGCGCCGGATTCACCAGCTCCGGTCGCGCTTCCAGTTCCGCATCCCCGCTCACCGGAGCCTTCCGGTTCCACGGACAGACGTCCTGGCATATGTCGCAGCCAAACACCTGCCGCCCCATACCCGCCATCAGATCCTCGGCGATCGCACCCCGGTGTTCGATCGTCAGATAGGAGATGCACCGCGTCGCGTCCATTCGATAAGGCGCAATCAGCGCCCCCGTCGGGCATGCCTTCAGGCAACGCGTGCAGCTCCCGCACCGGTCCGGTACCGTCAACTGCGCCCGTCCCGCTTGCG
>JBEKUP010000052.1:0-35925 GCA_049514915.1 Occallatibacter sp.
CCGGGTCCGCTGGACAGAGACGTGTTCCGGCGAGCTTTCTAGAAACCGCAGACATTCCGCTGCCAGAGGTGTCTGAGCAGCAGCGCATTGTGAGGCGATTGGAGCAAGCGGACCGACTGCGCCGCACCCGCCGCTATGCCCTAGACCTCGCAGATACCTTCCTCCCCGCTGCCTTCCGCCAGATCTTCGGCTCCCGACTCCAAACTGGACCATTCCGTGCGTTTGGCGAACTGGTCAAGATTACCGGAGGTGGCACACCGGCACGCGAACGCTCAGAGTTTTACCAGGGCCGAATCCCTTGGTTGACCTCAAAGGACATGAAGGGCGATTACATATGGGACACGGAAGAACACATTACAGAGGCGGCCACTAAGCAAAGTGCGACGAACCTCGTTCCTGCCGGGTCCATCCTTGTCGTGGTGAAGAGCAAAGTGCTCATGCACAGACTGCCGGTCGCGATTGCGAAAGTTCCGCTCTGCCACGGCCAGGACATCAAATCTATCCAGTGCTCGGGAGCGCTTCGACCAGCATTCGCTCGATTTGTCCTCAAGTTTCACGAGCGACGCCTTCTGAATTTGGCTCGCGGAGCGAACACGGAGGGACTGACGCTCCCTATGCTGGAAGAGCTTCCAGTTCCGACAGTGTCCCAATCCGAGCAGGAACAGTTTGCGGAGCTTGTGATGCAGTATGAATGCCTGCATGCGGTGCAACGTGAATCGTTGCGTCAGGTCGAGCACCTCTTCGACTCCCTCCTCCACCGCGCCTTCAGCAGTTAATCTCGTCGAGGGGTCAGATTGGATCTTGCGGCGCTGAGGCACTTTGAAATGCAAAGCGTGATTAACTCACTGAGTACATACCGATCAGAATCCGGCCAGCCTCAACATCTCTCCTTTGCATTCGTCGATTGACAAGTCTATCATTGGACGATAGACAAAAAGCGCAGAAGCGGAGCCTCTGAGATGTTGTATCAACGCTCGCTGGACATTGAACGACGCTTGGAAACCGTGTTGCGCCTCATTCGGTCCGGCGGCTATTCTACCCCGATGATTGCGGAGGAGCTCGGGATATCGATTCCCACCGTTTCCCGTGATGTTACCGCTTTGAGGGAACGGGGTCACGACATCCGCTCTGAACGAGGGGATGAGGGTTGGCGCTACTTGCTCATCCAGGACTTAAAGAAAAACTCCCCCCATCTCGACATCCGAGTCGACGGAAGCGAGACCTTGACTGTGTTGACAAAACATCCAGTGCAACGAAAGGCAAGGTTTGCATGAACGCCGACATATTAAAACGCGTGGTTCGTGCTATCGCCGACGGGTCGCAGAACGATCTTGATCGCCTCGCCGATAAGATCGTTGAAGCAGAAAGGCGCACTGGTCACAAGCTACTGGCGGACCAATTGGAAGCCATTCTTAAGCAGCCACGAAAACGCGTCAACGGGCACAAGCCAACTGGGGACATAGATCGAAAACTTACCGAGTTGCCCCTTAGCCGTCGGAATGCCGAATCGCTTGCTACGCTCTTTCCGACTGAATCGCTTGAACATCACATGGTATTGCCGGCCGCGACCGAGGAGCGATTTGCACGCATCGAGTCCGAGTATGCCGCCCGGGAAAGGCTGTTCCAACACGGGCTGCGCCCAAGAAAGACGATTCTCCTCTACGGCCCGCCCGGATGTGGCAAGTCACTCGGAGCAAAACGTCTAGCCTGGAATACGGGCCTGCCGCTGATGAAGGTTCGTTTTGACGCGCTGATTTCTTCTTACTTCGGAGAGTCAGCAATTAACCTTCGCACCATCTTTACAGCAGCAAAAGAACTCCCATGTGTTTTGTTGTTGGACGAGTGCGATTTCATAGCGCGCTCGCGAACCAACACGAAGGATATCGGAGAAGCCTCGCGGATCGTTAATTCACTGCTCCAGCTTATGGAGGATTACGATGCGCCGGGGCTGCTTGTCGCAACAACGAATGTCGAATCTTCACTGGACTCGGCGCTCTTCCGGCGATTCGACGAAGTGTTCTTCGTTCCACTACCTAGTGCGGAAGAGATTCATAAGCTCCTGCGCCTGACGCTTTCGGCAGTTAGACAGGCTGAAATGATTAACTGGGATCGCGTCGTCGAGCAGTTGTCAGGTGCTTCTGCTGCAATGGTCGTAAAGGCAGCGCAAGATGCCGCCAAGGCTGCGGTCCTCGGAGAAAAGAAGGGCGTGACAGAATCACTTCTCCTGCAAGCTGTTGCGGAGCTTAAGAGAAATGAAAATTCTGCACGGGAAGAGTAGCGAATGCCGGGCGAGCACAGCTTTGAACATCTTCCGTTGTTACTCCGCTATCAGGGCCCGGCGCGCCTTCACGGCGGAGGCAAGCAGTCCCCCCAGACGCGGGCGAACAACAACGCACGTCAGGCGCATAGCGGAGCCTTACTCGCGGCATCGCAAGCGCTTACCACCAGCTGGCAACAGCGCAAAACGGCGAGACAAGATCAGGATCTCCCGGTCATCCCCCAGGGGATTCCGATTCTTCTGCAGGTAGACACAGGGCTGGATCTCGATGTTCTGCGTGATAAATTCGCATTCGAGATCGTCGCTGAACAGGAGGAGGGCTACGTCATCGTAGCATCGGAAGATATCGACCTTGCTCCATTCCTAGAGATGGTCAATGGCTTTGCAGTGCAAATACACGGTTCGGCGACGATCGCGTCCGTTCACCGCCTGTTCGATGATCCCAATCAAACCGACCGACTTGGCCGCATCTTGTCCGACCGCCTCTTGTCTGAGTGGCCCTTAATCAACGACGAACAACTTTACATTACTGACATCGGAGTGGCCTGCACAGGTAGTCAGGAGATACCGGCGTTACGCAAGAGGGGAAAGCGTGACAGCGACGCGGACTGGGCAAGAAAAGAGCGTGACTGGTCCCAGGCTCGCGCAGATGCATACAACGCATGGGACGATATAAAGGTTGCTCGCGAGACGGAGATCGAACAATTCGTTCAATTCTATGAAGGTGAGATTCTGCATCTCATTGATGGCGCAGCGTTCGATGCAGCGGTTCTGCCTGACAGCTTCACAATTCGATTGAGGATCGTCGGGAAGGGCCTTAGGGATTTCGTTCTGAACTATCCCTACATCTTCGAGGTCGTTGAGCCCGAAGATATTGCATTGCCACAGCAGGCACCGCACCCCGGTGAGCAGCCTGGAGGAGTTGGAGCGCCGACCGAACCTGACGCTGAAGCTCCCACAGTCTGTGTTATAGACAGTGGTATTCAGGAGGCTCACGCCCTCATTCAACCGGCTATCGATCAAGCAACTTCCTATTGCTTCCTACCGGGAAAGAATCCCGCAAATATAAGCGATGAAGTGGCTCCGGGCGGTCATGGAACCCGTGTTGCTGGTGCAGTCCTTTACGGCGAAAACGTCGCCCAGACTGGCTCATATAAGCTGCCTTTCTGGATTCAGAATGCCCGGGTTCTCGACGAGAATAACAGTATGCCGGTTGAGATGTTCCCGCCAGAGGCAGTGCGCACCGTGGTGGAACACTTCCATGAAGGTCCGCGCCAGACACGGATTTTCAATCACTCGATTAATGCGAACGCTCCGTGCCGCACTCGCTACATGTCCGCGTGGGCGGCGGAGATTGATTTGCTCTGCTCCACTTACGACATCTTGTTCGTGCAGAGTGCCGGCAATCTGCCATTGTCAGGAAATAATCCCCAGCCGGGAGTCAGAGATCATCTGAATGCCGGTCGCGATTACCCGACGTATCTGTATGAGGCTTCCACGCGAATTGCCAATCCCGGGCAGAGCCTACAGGCCCTCACAGTGGGTTCTGTTGCCTATGGCTCGTTGGAGGAGGGCGGATGGCGCACGTTCGCGCGAGAACGAGGGTATCCGTCAGCCTTCTCGCGATCCGGCTTCAGTATCTGGAATGTCATCAAACCTGAAGTCGTCGAATATGGGGGCGATGATGTCCGAACGGCCACTGTGCCTCCTGACGTGCAGGCAGGCGGTCGAATTGCGGCAGCGTGCCCGGAACTGGTTCGCTCGACCATGTTCCCACCCGGCCCGTCCTTTGATCGTGACGAAACAGGCACGTCGTTTTCTGCGCCGAAAGTTGCGCGCATCGCCGCAGAATTGCAACGGGTCTTGCCGGACAAGCCAGCGCTTCTTTACCGAGCCCTGATCGTCCAATCCGCCCGATGGCCGGCCTGGGCTGAGAGGCTCTTCACTGAGATTCGCAGACTCGATCCGCGCGAGGACAGAGAGCGACGGCAGCAACTAATCGATCAAGCTTCACGACTCATCCGTTGTATTGGGTATGGCATACCGAACCAAGAAGCCGCCACTGTCAACACAGATCATCGCACTACCTTCATTACGAACGGCGAAATACCGATCCACGCAGGCGAGTGCCACATTTATCAAATACCCATCCCGGCTGAGTTGCGTGGACAGGCCGATGAGTTTGATATTCGCATCGAGACAACACTCTCCTATGTGGCACAACCGCGTCGTACGCGCCGCAATCTACGGCGCTATTTGTCCACATGGGTGGACTGGAAAAGCAGCAAGCTCGGAGAAGGGATGAATGACTTCAAAGTACGGGCATTGAAAGAGGAAGAGAACGATACCGAACCGCTTCCAGGCTCCGTGCTGCCGTGGACTCTCCATGAGAAGTCGGATGCCGGCTGGATTCGAGATACGAGGCGGAACAGCGGTACCGTCCAAAAGGATTGGGCCATCGTCAAATCCAACACGTTGCCCGATCACTTCTGCATTGCTGTGGTTGGACATCAGGGTTGGAGCCATGACCCCGATTCAGCGGCACGATACGCGCTTGCAGTCACGTTTGAAATTCTCGGACAAGAAATTTCAATTTACGAACCGCTTCGGACAGCTGTTATTGAGTTGCAAGCACAGGTCGAGGCAGAGGTTGAGAGCGAAGCAGAAATCGAAGTGAATGAGTAGCCATCGTAGATGAATCTCAGATAGGTACCCATGGGAGCAAATCCTACATCGGATCATCTATCCAATTCGAACGACTTCTGACGATGTCCCCTATGTAGAAGCCATTTCCCACACGAAGCTCCAGGGAGACGCGAAGAAGAGAAACCGAATTCTCTTTGATAAGCTGCGCCTTCCGGTGCATTTCTCCTAGTCTAAGAAGTTTGAAACTCACACAAGTCCTGCCGAATTGATGCAAGGCGCGAGTTCTCAGTTCTTCACATCCTTGAGTTTCTTGCAGTAGTCGTCGAGCAGGTGACCGACCGATAGTCTGTGCGTATCGACCAGTTTCTGAATATGCCCCTCCGACAAATCTCGAAAATCCTGATTCTCAAATGATTTTAAAAAAGCCTTGATTGCCTTCACCAGTCGCTTAAGCTCACTTTCCCTAACCGCCTGCACATCGTGAGTGAACGCCGCAGCGCTTTCGACGACGTAGGCTGGGTGGATAATGAAGCGCCTAACATCCATGCCGGCATAATGCTTTTCGAACCATGCGCTGGATCGATTCATCTGTTCGGCCTCTCGTTTGTTGATTTCGGCTCGATGTATCCCCACCTCACTTTTGCATTCCCATATGATGTATTGTTTGTCAGATAGCGCCCAAAGATTATCTGGGCCTTCCTTCCACTCTTTATCAGGGCGCTCGCCCTTAAAACCAAGTGCGCGGCTCAGATCATCCAACGCTTGCTCGAATTTGTCGGCCTTCGTGCCAAACACGAGTCGGTCGAGAATGTCGGAAACAACGACGTCAAGTTGCGCATAATCGTCGCACTGGCTAACCCATTTCTTGATCCGTTCGGTTCTTCCCTGACTGACTACTTTTAGTTTGGTTACTGTCACACCTGAAGGTGGCTTCAACAACAGCCGATTCTTGCCGTGCGCGGCAACTTGTAGCTTCTGAGATTCTGTTCTGTTTGAACGATATTGATAGCGGGCCATCTCCTGCAGGTACCATGCGGAGTCTTGACGGTCGAGCTTGCCGCTATCTATCGAGGTCTGCAGGCAGTCAGTTGCTTTTGCGTAATCTCCCGCCATATATGCCTGTTCTGCGGCGAGTTCAGCGGCGTATGTCCGCAGAACATGCTCATTCGCCCCCGCTGGCTTAACCTTGTCCATCTGCTCGACATAAAATGCCTTCCAGTCTGCGTCACGCTTGATGCACTGTCCAACCAAACTGTCAAGTACGTTCTGTGGAGTCTCGCCCTCGTCCAGTTCTTGTTTCGCCATCTCGGCGATCTCCAAACCGATTTCGATTTGGGTCGCCATTTGCGGCGACAGGAACTTCCGAGAATCCTTGTCGCGAACCAGCCGAGTGATATCCGGGCCGGTGATTATGACGACGGAAAAGTCCTTCTCTCCACGGACACTTCGGCCCATACCCTGCTCTATCGTGCGGATTGTACGCATAAGCGTCGCCTCGCTATTTGGGCGACATATTTCTTGATATAAGTCGATAAGGCTCTCTGAAAATGGCCTCCCATCGAAAATTAGGACACGGCAGGTGGCATCAGGAAGATCGATTCCGTCATAGCGGTTGACCAGGACAACGGTTCTTTCGTATTGGCCTTGCCGCAAAGACTCGATCGCTTGTGTGACGTTGTCTTTGTTGGCCACTAGCGCACCGTAAGACTCCCAATCCTTCGTTCTCAAGAAACTCGAGACTAATGCGACGCGCCCATATCGCCGCTTCGGGTTCGATGTGCCAAAAGCATGAACGATCTCACCGCGCTCCAGGTCTTCGTGGATCAGTGACGGAAGCAGCACCATCTTCTCTCCGGACCACCGCTCCTTTGAGTAGGTGAGGGGGTTGACAATGACTTCGGGCAAGAGTTGAAGACCTTTGATCAGAAACGCATCATCAGTGACGGTAGCGGACATGAAGACGCGGTGGGTGGCCTCCCAATAACTCCCAAAGGCATGAAGAGGAGGAATATAGGGCTCGATTTCCACAGCTACTCCAGAGAAAACGCATTGGCAGTGTCCCAGGATGTCCTTGATGAGCGGCCAAGCGTACTTGACGAACTGCCTGTCCGAATTCGCCGAAAGAATACTCGCCACCTCGGTCTCATGCTGCATCCAGGCCCAATACGGCACCGGCAGCAAGGCATCTCGCTTGTCGTTTCCAATGTCTGCATAGGTTCCGACGCCTTGTTGCTCCAATTCCGAAGCGAAAAGCGCCTTTAGCGATGCGTACGCCTGCTCGTCGTGCGGTATGCGAATCTTGCAAGCGTCTCGAATCGCATCCGCGCATGCGTGAGCATCATCCATGAGCAGAGATCCCATCTTGATCGATCTGCGGTTGAGGCCGAACTTTGTTAGGCCATTGAATAGCTTCTGCACAGAAGCCACGAGAATTTTTTCGCCATTCAAGAAAGCTTCAGGCAGCTCCGGATCGGCCAGGCAGGTTGCAATCCCGAATTGCTTGGCCTGCTCGCTCGTCTGCTCGATGAGAAAGTTATTCGGACAAAGATACACTGCTGGTCCTTGGCCCGCATTCAAACGGGCCTGGAGCATTAATAGTCCGATCAGCGTCTTTCCTTGGCCTGTATGAAGCTTGACAATCACGTCACGTTTAGTTTGGTGAGCCGTGTGCCAATCATTGAGTACCGCCAGCTGGGACGGCCTTAGCGGACCCTTGTCGACAGCCCGATCTAAAGTGTCATAGAGCTTGACCGGATCAGTTTCTTTTCCCGATTTCTTGTTTGCTAACCTTTTCTTGAAATCAACCATGACAGCTCGCCTCAGGTTGCATACAGGTTATTGCGAATCTTTTTCCTTCAATACTTCACATGGAACGTCGGGTCGTCTTCCGACCTTGTTTTCCGCCGGTCATACAGCCGGTCGTCGAGACGTTAGCAGTTCCGAGCCACTCCTGCACTTTGGCAATATCCGCCTCGTTTGTGAGCGCGTTTCTTGCCGCAGTGGCCAGCACTGAGTGTACACAGACGCCGACCGCGTTCGCTGCAACACCCCTTTAGAGCTTAATCGAGAAGGCCAAAGCATTTCCCCTCAGATTGCTTCTCATCGCCGAAAGACATTGATGGACGAAAGTCAGCGTTAATTGCCCCATATCCAAACTGTAGGTAACCATGAGACTCCGTCGAAATCAACTGTGCCCAATTCACCACTCTCATTCCTGTTGCGGCAGGGAGACGATTGCGAGAGAAAAGCGCCAGAGCCAAATGGGAGTACGTCGCATCGACGATTCCCAGCACCCGAGAGGGTATCGAGAGATCCGCTCGAATGCGGAAATGCGGAAGCTGTTGGACAAGAAGATTGTGGCCCAGAGAGGCGAATGCGGTATCTGCAATGAAAAGTTCACCGACTACTCTGACATCGTACCCGACCACATCAATCCCCGCGGCATGGGAGGTGCGTGGAGAGACGATCATCCCGACAACATTCAGGCTGTCCACTGGTGGTGCAACGGAGAAAAGGGATCGAGCAGAGGCTGATGCCGTGATTCGCCGGTTCATCTTCTATGGTTCTGATGCCAGTCGAAGCTTAAGAAGGTTCTGAACGCCTTCCACATCGAGCTTGGCAGAGGCGAAACTCGCACTCAGCAAGTCATCTGGAAGCATTCCGTCCCACTTCTCAATCGTTTTGTTTGGCACCGTCGCGGCGAGTTGGATCGGATCCTCGGCTGATCTTTCCGCGATGTCCTGAAGCATTTCCCGAATGGATGAAACAGAAGAATCCTTCACGGAGATGGAAAGACCGCCATCGAAGACGGTCCGCTTCCCCCTCACCTGGATCATGAGAGTGAGCGTGTCTTTCATGACGTCTCCGCACCAGGGAACGATTTGAACTTCGCTGCCGTTCTGTAGAATCCACTTACTGTCGAGTTCCATATGCTTGTAGTTCGCGCGAGCACCTTCCAGCAGTTTCTGCCCCTCAACGTCGAGGAAGGGAACTAGAAAACGTGATCGGAGAATATTTCGTATCTCCTCTCGAACCCGGTCGTGAGTGTCGGCTCCCATGGTGTCATTGAATTTCGGGACCGTCCCGCCAGCTGCCGGCTTGACTTGCACCACCTTGTCTTCCGCGGCAACCGATACGACCTGCCAACGCCTACCTGCGAAGATCAAATAAGAATCTGGCGAAAGCGGGCGCGTGATGGGCATCGAGCCGAGCGTCTGGTTGCCGTTTACGATGCTGTACTCTTCCTCGGAAGCAAATGCAGCATAGAAAGAGTAATGTTCGGTGATGCGCTCGCCGTAGGGCGCGAGGAGAATGAGACCTGTTGGGTCTTGAAGGATGATCTCCCGCCTGCCAAGTTCCCGCAGAAGTGATGCAAATTGGTCCGAGATCACGGCGTTGAAGGGGCCCTTGGCGCAAAGCACATTCCAGAGCTTAGCCGCGCTCACGCCACCGTATTGAGAGATGGTGGAAAGAATCTGTTGGACTAGCGTGGAGGCGTGAAGTTTATTGGCTCGAATGGGTTCGTACCATCCGGCAGCTAGCAGCCGTACCATGGCGGCGGTGGTTAATAGATTCTCTCGTAGCAACTCCGAGATTCCTGGGTTGTCCGACTCTTCTTCGATACAGTAGCCGCGCAGGATCATCGGCTCGCCTTTTCGGCGACCCGATCTACCCAGCCTTTGACGCAGACTGGCAACCGAAGGTGGCGGACCGACCTGGACGACGCTCTTGACCGGACCGATATCGATGCCAAGCTCGAGAGTAGAGGTGCAGATCGCCGTGGCTGGCCGATCCGTCTTCTTGAGCGCTTCTTCGGCATCTTCGCGAACTTCTTTGGAT
This sequence comes from Occallatibacter sp., assembly GCA_049514915.1. Classification (GTDB taxonomy): domain Bacteria; phylum Acidobacteriota; class Terriglobia; order Terriglobales; family Acidobacteriaceae; genus Telmatobacter. Next base: position 9,764 of record JBEKUP010000052.1, read on the forward strand.
AGATTGCCGTGATGCGGCCAGAACTCGTTTGGGAGTCCCATCTGTTCGCAGGAGTTACGGAGGGAATCAGCGTAGTATTCGACCTCACTGCGAGCGTTCGGAAACACAAGATTGCTGGTTCCGCGAAGCACCTTAAACAGGTCTTTAGCTATGGAGGATCTTGCGATATCGGCGGACGCACTGCCAGGTGCGGCCGTCGACTGAAGATAGCCCTTGAGGAGAATCTTCAGATCGTGTCCATCACCCTTACTGTCGACGATGCTAACCTTGCGGCTCTGGTCTGGTCGCAGGAAGGATGCCGCACCATTCATGTCGCCAAGCGTCGCCGAGAGGCCGATTCGCATAACAGGCCGAGCTAGGGCAGTCTCGATTCGGTGCAGGAGAGACTGGAGTTGCTTGCCGCGTTCTGTACCGATGAAGGCATGTAACTCGTCAACCACAACATAGGCGAGAGAGCTGAGCAGGCCAGCTAAGCCGTGGCCCCGCCGGCAAAGCAGAGCCTCGAGCGACTCCGGGGTAATCAGCAGGCAGCCTTTGGGGTTCTTGAGGAAGCGCTCTTTGCGCTGCTGGCCGATGTCTCCGTGCCAGGGCGTGACATCGATCTCCATCTTTTCGGTCAATTCATCGAGCCTGCGCCACTGGTCATTGATGAGAGCTTTGAGAGGAGAAATATAGATAGCTAGTGGACCTTGTGGGGAGGGCGCGCCTAGGCGAGTGAGGATCGGGAAGAACGCGGCCTCGGTTTTACCCGAGGCCGTTGTCGCCGCAATGATCACATCATCGCTTCCGTCAAGGATGAGCGGGATAGCCCGCGCCTGAGCATCGCGAAGTTCGGTCCAATTCGAGGCCCAAATCCATTGCTTGATGCGGCTGTCGAGTAATTCGAAGCTGTTCGGCAGTTCAGAGTTTGAAACTGGTGAATTCATCATCTGCTGTACCGGCGGTGCCAAGCATGCCCGGGTCTACGTCCTCTACATCCAGGTCTGCACTGCCACCCATGTCTTTCTTGACTTCGATCTGGCCGGTCAATTGCTGCCAGTCTAGGCTGGGATTCTGTTCGAGCACTGAGAGGAGGTTGACCCACGAAGTAATGGTGGTCCGGGGAGTACGGAAATACGCCTCTCCTATCCGCTGGTAGCAGTGGTTCATGAATGCCTTCTGCCCGTCTTCGGGGATAAGATTGCGGGCTCCATCGCCGTAGACATACACCGTTTGGATTTTCCCAAGAAGCACAAAGAAATCTTCAGGTGTCAAGCTTGAAAGCTTCAGGACCGGATGGTTAAAGTCAATGACTCCGGCGCTCTTGGCGAACATGTTCTCAGCAAGCCGCGATTGCAGTGCGCTGTAGGAGAACAAACCGCGTCGAGTGTCATTCAGAAACTCAGGGGTTCCTCCGAGAAGGAATCCGAGCCCTTCGACATTGCCCTGGAGGGTGTCATTGAGCATGCGGAGGATCTGTTCGTAATTGGATTCCCGAGCCTGCCGGCTGGAAAGCTTGTAGAGATTGACCATCTCGTCGAGACAGACGAGCAGCCCGGTGAATCCTGAAAGGCGGATGAAGAGGCTCATCAGCTTGAGCTGGTCATAGAAGGATGCGTCATCAACAAAGGTTCGGACGCCCAGTGCATTGCGTGCGTCTGTCTTGGTGGTATATTCCCCACGGAGCCAGCGAATCGCATTGGCTTTGAGATCCTGATTATTGTCGCGAGAGGCCTTCCAGTAAGTCTCGATGACATGCGCGAAGTCGTAGCCGTTCACCATCTCCGATAGGCGTTCCAGCTTCTCATGGATGACGACATCGACTCCGATGCTCTTGGTCCTTGCCTCCCCTTCGGCGGTGTAGATGAACTTTTCGACAATCCCAGCTAGAGCACCACCTTCAGGCTTGGACTTGGTCGAAAGGTTCTTGGCAAGTTCGGCGTAAAGGGAACGCGCCTGGCCGCCGCTGCCGTGGAGACGGCGGTCGGGATTGAGATCTGCAGAGGTGGCAACCAGTTTTTTTTCGAGTCCGATCGACCGGATCAAATTCAGAAAGAAAGTTTTGCCGCTTCCGTACTCGCCAATGATCAGACGGAAGGCTGTGCCGCCGACGGCCACTCGCTCAAGGTCCTTGAGCAGGCTCTCGATCTCGCTGGCGCGGCCTACCTGGATAAGGTGCTGACCAATGTTGGGTACTACACCGGCTCGCAACGCCTGTATCAGCGCATCGCGGTCCTTGGGGCGAATATTCATGCGGTCTCCTTAACAAACAGGTCGCAATTGACGTCGATCGATTCATCTCCCTCGATGATCGCGGAGTCGAAGCGGTCGAAGGCAGCATCATTAATTCTCTCAAACGCGCCGTCAATCATTAGGCCCCGGTTCGAGCATAACTGCTCTGCTTCAGATCTGGTCCACTGTGATTTTGAAAGTAACGCTTTGAGCAAATCAGCGTCTTCAGGATCAAGCCCGAGAAGAGTATCTCGCTTCTCTGGGACGGCAGCGATGTCGACTTGTTCCTCAGCCGATTCAAAAACTTTATCGAGGATAGTCGAGATCTTCGCAGACTCAGAGCGCAGGGCGGCAATTCGATCTACGTCGAACCGGATCCCATCGGAACCGGGAACACCTTTGGTCCTTCCCGCAGAGGTGATTTTGCCCTGCGTTTGAACCGCGTGAATTTTGCTATATAGGGCGGCCTTCTCCAGCCCGAGAAGACGAAAAAGGTCTTCCAACGTGCGGACTTCACTTGGATCGATCGTGCCATCGGCGGCCGCTACCTGGACAAGAAAGTTCGCAATGCTTTCGCGAATGTCACAGGCCATTCCGTTGATCTGCTTTTTTAAGCGTGCAGGGGTCGGGGGATACTGCCTGTAAACCGCCAGTCTAGCTGCCAGTCTTTGCTTCTCGCATTCGGGTAGATCGATTTCGGAATCCAGATAGTTGAGGATCGTCGAAGCTTCCGCGTCGGAAAAACCCTCGCTTGAGGACGCGACGATCGATGCGAGTTGAAGAAGGAGAGCGGCTCCATTGAAGTGCTTCGAGACAGTGTTTCGATTTTCAAGATTGCGCGCGGCAAAGACGGCAACAGGATCATCCGGGCCGGGCAGTTCCACTCCTAGCCGAGAATCCGGATCCATTCCGATGCCCATGGTCGCAAGTTTCTCCACGAAATTGTTCAAGCGAAATCGTTTCAGAGTTGTTCCGCGTGGAGGATAGCCTGGGAGTTCCTGGAACTGCATCACTTTGGGAGGATCGGAGCGGAAGACATCGTACGTCTCACGGATCTCGGATGGCCACAAAGCCACCGGCAAAATGCCCAATCCAGAGAAGGAGTGGCATTCTTCGGGATTTTCCGTCGCGAAAGAGGAGAATTTGCGAAAAACTGCGCTAGCCTCGGTCCCAACCTTCTGAATATCCTCCATCGATTGCTGATTCATCGTCACATCAGGAAGAGGAATTTCAATCCGCGCAACTGTCGTCTGCATGAGACTTGCATTCCCGAAGTGATGGTCTGCAGTAATTTTGGGGTCCGTATTGGAAAGCGTTATACCCTCGCCGAAGCGCTCCTTATATATGTGGTTGAACAATTCGCGTCGAAGGTTTGGGAGAGGATCCTCGGCCGCATTCAAGCTGGCAGAAGTGATCGAAGCGAACAGACAGTATGCCCATTCTGCGGGCAACGGCTCGCCTGTCTTGGCATAAACGCCGGCGCCCAGTTTGACACTCAAGCGGCGGCTATGGATCTTTCTCGGATCTGGCGCCTTCGGGAGATTTTCCAGCGTTGGAAGGGTGAAGCTCTTCGCATCGATATAGTCCAACAACGATCCGGAGTAGCTACCGAATGTGCCGCGATCGCCATAGATGCAGGCGAGGCGTTCGACTTCATTGCGGATGGTATCGACTTCGGGAGTCACTTTGGGGTCGCACGAGGGGAGGGTAAACAGTCTCTTCTCGAGTCCGTAGAAATAGAGAAACACGTAGCCGATATCGGCCTGGGGATCGGATTTTCCGGTTGAAAGCCAACTCAAGTAGGCTGCACGGGCTTCTGGCGAGATCGAACTATAGCTCGGCCAATAGCCCATCAGGCGTTCGTGACAACTGGTAGGCCCGGCAACCGGAAGTGTGGGATCGATGACTGATGGCTCCGCTGTCGACCCGCTCAGGTCGAGGTGGCCGAGGTAGAGCAAGCCGCCCGGAACTGTATAGCCGCGCACTGTGACGTCCTTCCCGGCAGGCACCCAGAGGTGGGACCCCTGAAATTTCTTACTGGTGAACGTCGTCTCAACGGTGAACTTGATGGACTGGAGGGACGGTGGGCGGATCGGTATGGTGGGCGCTGCCGGCTTCACTGCAACCGGTATAGTGACAGGCTCAGTTGCGCCGGGAGCAGATTTAGTTGCTGAAGGTGTAGGTGTACCAGCTTTGCCTAGACAGTTGTTTAAAGCCTCCTCGTAGAATTCACGGTGGCTGTTGAAGTCATCCACGAGGCTCTCTCCCTCGATATGGTTGTTGGTTAAGTTGGCGCACGCCTCAACGCATGAGGTCACGGCATCGTATGGGCCCGATGACGATGTGGTACTGTCCAATTCCCGGCAGATACGCTCTGCCTCCTCAGTTCCGGCCGTGATGGCTTCGGTATTAAGACTTGCTGTCAGCCAATAGAAAAACTTTGTCTTCTCAGACGCAGATTGGAGCCGTTCCGTATAAGCGTCGACCTGTCTCTGATGAAGCAGAAGTTTCCCGCCGAGATCGAGCTCGAACCGGCGTGTCCGATAGATCGCTTCAATGATCGGGCATTCCTGAGTCGAGAACGGCACACACGGATGGGGAACCGGCTTGTTCCAAGAGTCATTGATGACGACAGTGGCTGTCGTCGCGATGTTTATGGCGGAAGATGGCCCGACGCCGCGCAGCGACCCGAACCGGTTGGCATCCCATCCCCGCACATCGGCAAGGGTATACAGACCTGCTTGCTTTAGAGGCTGGAGCAGAAGACCTTTTCTGTGGTTTCGCAATTCATCAACAGGAATCGATCGCAGCCGGGCAATGCGAACGTCATCTTTATATTTCGCCGCAACTTGCGGGAGTGATCCGCGGAGAGACAAGGAACGGTTCTTCAGGTCCTCCACAGCGGCACTGAAATTGTGGACCGTTTTCCGGGCTCGACGGCGGAGACGCGCAAGTGGAGAAAGCGCATAGGTGGCCCAAGCGATGACGGAGGCAATCGAGAGTAAGCAAACGAGAACGACGATAAAGCTCATCGAGACTCAATTCAGCCCTAGTTGTCAGGGAGCATGGGTGCAAAAGGTTCCTGCAGAGGCGACCCGCAGGTTGCCAGATTCAGGTTAACCTCATTGGAAAGCAAGGCAAATACTACCTATAGGGTACACGTGATCAGTAATGCTTTCGTACGACTTGAGTGGGGTCTCTAAAGCATGCAAAACGAACTTGGGAGAGATCCGGGGTAATTTCTGCGGGCAAGTCGGGCGAAAAACGATATTGCTTTGGCGCGGAAATTCGCAGATAATAGCGACCGCATCAGACCCACAATCGTCAGTTCCATTGATCCGCGACTTGGCTGCTCGAAAGGGGACATGTATAGAACACTCTGCGATTCGCTGCTTGTCCGCTCGCCGCCGTACCGTCCGAACATGAACCGAAGCTACCACCTTACGATCGCCCCGCTCGATCCAAAATCATTCGCGCCAGGGTCACGCTCTCGGACACAACAGCGGTGAGACGTGGAGAAGGCCGGCTGATGTCCGGGTCACGCGCCAATCGAACCGCCGCAATGATCGCGGCGGCGATGACCAAAGTCGACTTCATTCGCATTTGCTCCACCCATGCTTCTCGCTCACGCGCAATTGCCCGTTTCATTTCGCCCATCAGTGCACCACGGATCGCACGGGGCTTGGGCCAAGTTTGTACGAAAGCTTGCCGCGAAAGATCTCCGATGGAAGATAGCTTCTCTTGGTACCGCAGAGCGGGCACTGCGCGGCAATCCAGGTATCCGGTATCGTGCCTACCGGGGCCGGGATGTTTTCACCGCACTTCTTGCAGCGGATCGTGAAATCGCAGTTCCGGGTTTGCGGAATATTGAACACGAGCTGGAGTATAGGAGAACAAAAGGCGAAACCGCAATGTGGATTTCTGTAAATCAGATCCGCGCATATGAGTCTGATGCGACGTGGCTGACTTAACATGCTTCGTTTCAGATCTTTAAAGTGCCGGGGGTTGATTCGAAAGCGACAATCTGGCAGGATAGATGCCAAGTGAACGGACCGCTATGCGAATTGCTTCCCCCACCTTTCGCATTGGTTTCGGTCTGCTGTTGGCTGTTCTGCTGAGTGTTGTCGGGTATCAAGTTTTCCGGCGTTCGAGCTTCTACGCTCCAGACGCGTTGCTGCAGCAAGCCGATGAGAAGTCGTGGCTCAATAGCTGGATTGAGGCTGAACCTCTCTACCGGCAAGCCGAGCAGGAATTCACTCAAAGGCATCAGCTCTCAAAGGCTCTCTACGCGCGAGTGAGTGAGATGCCTGCGCACAGCGAGTCTTCCACTTCGATCCCAAGCCAAATTGCTCTGCTCCGAAAGGATCTGGATCTCCCAGAAGCGGGGGACCCGGAAACACGCCTTCGCATCCTGACCATTCTTGGCATGTTCGAAGTCAACTACGACTCTGGAATGGCGCGCCAGACCTGGGCGGAGGTCAAGACGCTCGCGAACAAACAGCACCACTACCTGCTAGCGGCGCGCGCTATGGGAGAACAAGGCGTTGCAGCTTTCCTGATGGGCGACATCGCGACAGCAAAAAAGAATGTCGTAAAAGCGTGGACGGTTGCTAAGGTGGCCGATCCGGGCGCGCACATTCGATATGCGAGCCTATACGGCGCGGGCCTGGTCGAAATGCGCAAGTACCAGGAGGCTCTCGGACCGCTGGACGAAGCTATCAAAGTCGCCGGCAAGACTCGTGGAGCTGCGTATCCCACGATAGCCGTCAATGCAAAAATTGATGCACTGAGCGGCCTCGGCAAAAACAAGGAAGCGCTGGCGCTGGCCGCAGACGAGCTGCGCCGAGTCTCCGCTTACCATCTTGCTGGGCATCTCTATGAGCTTTACCAACAGCGTGCCAGCGTGTACGAGCGGATGGGGCAACGGGATCAGGCAGTGTCAGACTTTTCGGAATCTGCCCGGTACGCGCGAGAGCTCTCGTATTGGCGAGGACTGACCCAGGTAGATGGCTTACTCGCCAAGGATTATATCCACCAGGGAAAGTTGCAGCCGGCCCTGGCCGCGATCAACGAAGCCATCGCGGCAAACGAAAACATTCCCGACGAACTGTACTTCGTGCCGCGGAACCTCGGGATCAAGGCCGAAATCATGGCTCGCCTCGGCGACACAAAGGCATCGAACGAACTCTATGAGAAGAGCGCGGATCTCTTGGATGCGCTACTCAGCAAGGTTCCCACGCCAACAGCTGAGCGCCAATTGCTGAACGATCTCAGCATCGTCTACGCGGGGTACTTTGTTTCTTTAAGCGACCAGGGCCGCACGGAGGACGCGTTCTGCGCAATCGAGCGGGCACGCGGACGAGTGGAGGCTCAAGGTCTCGAGCATCACGAGATCATCTTGCCTCATGAACCCGACGCCGCTGAACAGAATCTCACTAAGCTGAATATCCAGTTGCTGAATACAGACGATTCTGCCACCAGAGCGCACATTCTCGACGCAATCTACAGTACCGAACAGCAACTCGGCACAGAGCCGTCGTCAAAGGGCCCGCCGCAAGCGCCCGTCGCACTGGATAAGCTTCAACATGTTCTCAGCGGATCGGAGTTGCTGATCGAGTATGTGCTGAATGAGCCGAACTCGTACGCGCTTGCTGTGACCCGCGATTCCGTCCACCGGTACACTCTTCCGTCAAGAGAGCTGCTAGAGCAGGAATCGACGCAGTATCGCTCCACTCTGAAGCAAGAGAAGACCGACCCATCTTTGGGGCAACGGCTTTACGATGGGCTGCTAGGCGGAATCCAAGAGCTCAAGGATAAACACGACTTGATCGTGGTGCCGGATGGGAAGCTTCACCTTCTGCCATTCTCGGCTTTGATCAATAGAGGTCAGTACGTTTTGACCTCCCATCTGGTCACGGTCGTGCCGTCCGGAACCGTACTCGACTTGCTCCGCCATCGAACCGATCAAATGGTTCGAGACGAGACGCCGTATGTCGGAGTGGCGGCCTGGACTTCAAAGCCCTCGCCAACCACACTCATCGCTAAGGTCCGTCGAGCCATCTCTGGACCCGAGCGTAGCCAACTAGTCGCGCTGCCGGAAAGTCGGCATGAGGTGGAAACAATTGCGACCGACCTTCCGAAGCCTAGCACCATCCTCCTCGGTGATCGAGCGACAGAAACGAACTTCAAACAGCTTCCACTCGGCCAATACAACGTGATCCACCTCGCGCTTCACGGGTATGTAGATCCAGAAATCCCGGATCGCTCGGCCCTCGTCTTCGCACCGGAGAAGTCGGCCAAGAACGATGGACTTCTTCAGGTACGCGAGATCAGAGGCCTGCGTCTCAACGCCAATCTCGTGACGCTTTCTGCGTGCGACACCGGGATAGGACCAGTTGGCGAAGAGGGAGTTGAAAACATCGTAAACGCCTTCATTGACGCCGGCGCCGAGAGCGTCGTATCCACCCTATGGGAGGTTGAGGACCAGGCAACGGAGGAATTGATGGCCGACCTCTACGCGAACCTTGGCCATCAAGAGGGAAAGGCGGAGGCGTTGCGACAGGCGCAACTCGCGATGCTCAAGTCAGGATCGCCGCCCTACTATTGGGCCGGCTTTGAACTCGACGGCGAGCCGAGCGGCATTCTCTTCGATCGTACGCGCACCAACACCACTACCAGGAGCCTTCAATGACAACGAATTCTGCGGCAGTGCACGCTATGCCCCTTCGACTCGAAGCCAAAGACCGATGCACCATCTTCGAAAACGTCCTCTCCGCCCTTCAGAAGAGGTTCTATTCTCCCGAAAAGTTGAACGGGGATTGGCAGGCAGCGGTGGAGCGCCATAAGGCAGATATCGAAGCTGCCGCCACCGCGGACGCATTTGAGAAGGCCATGAGCGATCTGCTTGCGGAATTGAAGACATCGCACATTGGCTTTTTTCACAGGACCGCTCGCAGGGCATCGAGCCGTGCCGCGCTAAGTGCCGCATACCTTCCTGAAGAGACCGCATTTGGAAAGCGCTGGGTCTTTCAGGACGTTCATTCAGGGGGCGCGGCATCGTTAGGGGGCATTCAACCGGGCGACATACTTCTCGCAGTCGACGGCAGGGAGATCACTCCGCCCGAACATCCAGTCTTTGCAATGGGGAATCAGGCAGCGCTGGAGATTGTCAGCAGCGATGACAAGCGCCGCACGGTCACTGTCGATGTGGGCCGCCCAAAAGGGAAAAAACTCCATTTCGTGGAGCCGACACTCGTCGAAACACGGCAAATAGGAAGCGGAATTGGGTACCTGAAGGTTGCAATGTTCCCCGACATAGTGGGAGTTAAAGTCGCGAATGAGATTTTCAATGCCGTTAGTCAATTGGGAGCCATCGAAAGCCTGATCATCGATCTACGCGGGAATACTGGAGGAGGCATTGGCGCCCTTCGGGTGATGAGCCTGCTCACACCAGACCGCATACCCGTTGGTTTCGCACTGGACAGGAACCGGGTTACAGAAAATTTAGAATCAGAGAAACAAGGATTCCGGCGCTTCTCGCGGATTCCATCTTCGACCAAAACACTGTGGCTCCTGGCTGTGCAGTTTGCCTCCACGATGTTGGCGAAGAAGCCCATTGTGCTTCAGACTGAGGGACTGGGTAAATTCCCATTCCAGGGAAGAATCGTACTGTTGGTCGATCGTCATACGGCGAGCGCCGCCGAGATGATTGTTGCTTTTGCGAGGGAAAACAAGCTCGCCACGATCGTCGGCGAAAAGACCGCAGGCCGGCTTTTGTCAGCGACGTCTGTCAAAGTCGGCAAGGGATTCCGGCTCGCACTTCCAACTGGCGCGTATTACACGTGGAAGGGGGCAGTTTTGGAAGGCACGCCGATTGAGCCGGACGAGCTGATCGAATTTGACTGGCACCAACGGCGCCTCGGCCGCGATCTTCAACTTGAGAGTGCAACTGGATTGCTCGAGAGACAACCTTCTGTCACAACCTAGCTGAAGGGGAAACTAGCTCGACGATCAAGTATCACAGGGTTCGATGAGTGACTTGGATTTGTCATCATTCGAAAGACTGCTCAGTTAAGGGGTGACACTGGGACGCCGTTCTCCGAAGTTAGTGGCCTGTTCGAAGGCGTGGGAGAGTTGGAGGACGCCGAAGTCCTGCTTGTCGCGGCCTACGATTTGCAGTCCGACGGGCAGGCCTTCGGGCGTGAAACCGGCGGGTACGGAGGCAGCGGGGTTGCCGGTAGCGGAGATGTACCAGCAACTTTTCATCCAGTCGATGTAATTGGCGAGTTGAACGCCGTTGATTTCGGTCGGCCAGGGCGTGTTGACGTCGAAGGGCGGCAGTTGGGTGGTGGGCAGGATGAAGTACTCGTAGCTTTCCAGAAAGGCTTGGAAGCGGCGCCACATGTCGGTGTGCGCGGTCTCTGCGCGGGCGATGTCGCTGCCGGAGAGTGCGAGGCCTTCTTTGATCTCGGCGGTGAGAGTGTCCTTGAAGCCGTCGGGGTGTAGCTGAAGGCCCTTGCCGTAGGCGGCACCGGAACTCCATGCGCGCAAAATGCGGTAAGAGATTTCGGCGGGGGCGAAGTCGGGCTCGGCATGCTCGACGATGCAGCCGAGAGACTCGAAAACGTTGCGCTGCGCATCGACAACGGTGCGGACGCGCGGGTCAATGGGGATGCCATTGAGGTCTTTGAACCACGCGACGCGCACGCCCTTGAAGTTACGTTCCAGGGGGTGCGCGAAGAGGCTACCGGGCTCGTTGATGGAGAGCGGAGTGCTGACGTCAGGCCCCGCGATCGTGCTGAGTGCGAGGGCCAGATCGGCGGTCGAGCGGCCGAGGCACCCGTTGGTCGCGAGCGTAGACCAGCCGAGGTGGCTGGATGGATTAGGCACGCGGCCGATCGAGGGGCGGAAGCCGACGACATTGCACCAGGCGGCAGGATTGCGGAGGGACCCGCCGGAGTCGGAGCCGCTGGCGACCGGCACCATGCCGCAGGCGAGCGCGACCGCAGCACCGCCGGAGGAGCCGCCGCAGGTTTTCGTCAGGTCGTAGGGGTTGCGGGTTGCGCCGAAGACACGGTTGAAGGTCTGCGAGCCGGCACCGAACTCGGGGACGTTCGTTTTTCCGACGAAGATGGCGCCGGCGGCGCGCATGCGCGTGACGAGCAGGTTGTCGTGTGTGGGGACGTTGTCTTTGAAGAGGGGCGATCCGAAGGTGGTGCGGACGCCGGCGGTTTCGAGGAGGTCCTTGTGGGCGACGGGCAGACCATGCAGGGGACCGAGCGTTTCGCCACGCGCCTGCATCTCGTCGGCGCGGGCTGCGGCTGCGGTTGCCTGGTCGGCGACGAGCGTGACAATGGCGTTGACCTGAGGGTTGACGCGATCAATCTGCTTGAGGTGCTCCGCAAGAGCTTCGCGCGCCGAAAGCTTTTTGGCTCGGATCAAGGCCGCCATGTCGACCGCAGAGGTGAAGCAGAGCGAGGGCGCAGGTGGCTGAGCGCTTAGCATACCGGGAAGAGCCGAGGAGATTGAGGCTGCGGCGAGGCCTGCGAGGAGTTCGCGGCGCGTGGGTTGGCCTTGTTGCTGTGCAGGAAGCATGGAAGAACTTTACCATTCGAGAACTCGGCGCCATAGCTGGAGCTAGTCTGCGGACGAGTGCGTCGTCTGCCAACTTGCTCCATGAAACAGAGACAGCTCAGCTATCCGATTGCTGCCACCTTATCGGAAAGTGAATCAGAGATTACTAGCCATGGGTTCGTGTTCAACATGCTCGCTCAGAATCGGTCAGCCTTCAACTGACGCGTTCGGGCCGAGTCACTCATCCAGTTGGACGTTTGTTGTTTGAAGTGCTCGTCTGGCACGAACTTCGTGAACGTTGTAATTGAGTTCCTAGAATCGGCTCCAATCCTCAAGCGGGTGATAGAGGATCGAGTGCGATATTTTGTCCGAAAGAAAGTCAGAGCACGACTTCCAGGCAATGACTGCCAGTGGCATCAGCATCAATACCAGGACCAGGCCCGCGACAACACTCAATCCGTTTTCAACAATGGACGAGCGGCATGCTATTTCGATGGTACGTCTGCAGTGAGGACACACCGGGTGGTTCAGCGTCTTCGAGCGTTCATCAGTCGAAAGTGCCATCTTCATCCTCCTCATCATCATCCTCAGAGAAAGTCTCTCCGCTGTTTAGGGCCGCGAATGCCTCTCGCTCGCGTTTATCGCGGCGGACTTCGAGAAGTTGCTCGCCGGTGGTGTGCTTGGGTGAAAAACAGTATTGGACGTACGCTTCGAAGAGAGAATGATTTGGGATGCGCCGCTTCAGCAGGTCTTCGAGGTGGTGCTTGTAAAGCGCACTAAGAGCTTCGGGGGTGATGCGATAGCTGGCTCGATTCGCCTGTCTTGTGATCGATGCCTGCAGCCAGCCTCGTTCAATCCAGCTCAAGATTTCACTGCGACGCAGATGCAGCACCTGAGCAAGGGACTCCAGGGAGAAGCAGTCACAACGAATCTCGCGAACTCGGAGCTGTCTCCTTTGGAGGGCGTTGCGAAGCGCCTTTGCGCTCCGGTTCAGTCGCTTTGCGACTTCCTCCACCGAATGCTTCGTGAGCAGTTCCCGCGCTTCGTCCAGTTCTTCATCCCGCCAGCGACGGTGGTCGACCTCCGCCTTGATGCCGTACTTGATAATGAATCGCCAGCATTCTTCCTGCGTCCGGCCAGTCTGACGCTGGAGCCTGCGAACGAGCTGGGCTAGTTTGTTTCCCGAAAGCACTCTGGCCTGTTCTGCCAAAGCGACGGCGTCTGATCCCCATTGGGGACCAGGCCCGGTGGGCGGGCGAGTAGTAGCCATATGCACCTCGAACAACGGGGGAGCGTGCAAAAGGGCAAAGAGCCCTCTACATATAAAGGCTGTGGAAAACAGCAAAAACGAACAGGGTCAGTGGAAAATTAGCTATCAATGTGGAAATTCGGGCTGTTTTCGGGTAAATTGAGGTTACTGACTCGATACCTGCGTCCGATCAGGGTTGTGTCGATTGGATTTTTACAGGTTTTCTGTCATGGCTTCCCCGTCTCCACTTGACCGCTGCTGGATTGTGCAGCACTCGAATGGCTCGTCACAGATGATGCCGGCAGTGCGGGCTGCCGTCGAGAGACACTGGCTCGACATGAAGCGCGTCGCCGCGTCGGTGCTTGGAGACGAGGCACAGGCGGCCGAGATCATGGAAAAAGCAATAGAGCGAGCGGTAGCTTATCTAACCGACCATCCCCCGAAAGATCAGGAAGATGTGAGTGCGACCCTCCTGCGATTCTGCAGGCAGGAAGTCCGGCGTCGACGCAGAGAAAGCAAACGACTCGCCTTTATCGATTTCTCTGGTGCTCACGAAGCATCAGTCCCATATTTGGCTCATTCTGCGGTAGACGCCGCGCTCGATGTTCAAAGAATTCTCGCTGATGCTCCGCCGAGGGTGCGCGAGGCTATGATGCTGCGATATGGCAACACAGAGTCTTGGGCGGAAGTGGCGGCCAGGACGGGAACCAGCCGCGAGGCTATACGTATGAAATGCAAACGATTTCTCGAACGCATTCAACAAGAATTGGGGATTCGGGGTACCCCGCAGTAAACTCCGGCAGAAGCACTTCATGCGACCGGAAAGGATTCCGTGGACGAGCATCAATCTTTTTTCGAGGATGATGACGACGATACTTTGCTCTTTGAAAAGCTTCAGGAGCATGTTCTCGAAAAGCACCCAAATCCTGAACGCATAGGCTGTATTGATCACTCAACTCTGAAAGCCTGGGTATTCACTCCAGAGAAGCTGGATCTTTCCGATCCGAAGTATCTTCATGTCCTGAAGTGTGCCGAGTGTACGCGTGAGTTGATCGACCTTCGTAAACTCCGGAATGCGCAATCTGAGTATCCAAACGTTGGCATTCCGCCGCAACAGGGCACCTCGGCGAATTGGCGATGGGCTGTATTCGCGTCGGTTCTTCTTTGTTGTGTGGCTGCCGCTGGAGTGGTCTACTGGCGGACACATTCGCAGACTTCACCGACCCAAGTCGCCCAGTCCGCCCCGATGGCTGTGACGATCGATCTCAGCCAGGCTGGCACGACCAGGGGTACTGAGGCAAACACCCTCCCGGCAGTGATCCTTCCACGGGCCATAGACACGACCCACGTGATTCTTCCGAACTTCAGCCCAGGCGGCAATTACGTTATCTCCGTTGCTACCGATCGCGACGGAGCGTCAGAAATGGCAACCGCCCGTGCTGTTGCAAATGTCCAGGGATTTCACACGGATCTCACGGTCGCTCTCGACCTACGCAATGTACCGCCGGGAACCTACTTCCTCGCCACGACCCACGAGGGAGACCCAGCTTCGTATTTCTACCCATTGTCTGTCCGTTGAATTAGCGGTCTTCCTCCGGAGTTCCAGTATTGGTTTGAACCAATCGCAGAGTTCAGTATTGATAAAGACAGCCTCCGGGAATGGCCTCGATCTGGACGAACTCGGTGAGCTCTGCAGATTCTCCAATGGGCTCCCGTGAGCTGGCGGAAAGTCGAATGTGCGCCTTTACGCAATTGCCCCAACAACCCATCCGATGCCTGCGGTCATTGCCATCGCCAAACCACCGCACAAAGTCACGCGCATTGCGCCCATAATCACCTTTGCGCCGCCGGCGCGCGCGGCCAGTCCGCCCATAAGAGCGAGAACCGCCAGCGAGGATAGAGACACGATGGGAATCAAGCGCGCCTCGGGCGCGATCGCAGTGACTATGAGTGGCATCATGGCCCCAACGGCGAAGCTGCATGCAGCCGAACGGGAAGCCTGTAGTGGGCGGGCGCGGAACTTCTCTGAGATACCGAGTTCATCGCGGGCATATGCGCCCAATTCATCATAGGCAATCAACTGCTGCGCGACTTGATTCGCGAGTAGTGGCTCCAGTCCGCGGGCCACGTAAATTGCGGTCAGCGCCTGGCGTTCGCCATTGTTATCCTGCTTGAGTTTTGTGCGCTCGAGAGCAAGTTCTGCTTCTTCGGTGTCTGCCTGCGAGTGCACGGAAACGTACTCGCTCGCGGCCATGGACATCCCTCCTGACACCAGGCCCGCAATGCCTGCGACGAGGATGCTGCGATGAGTTCCATGCGCCGCCGCAACTCCGATCAGCAGACTTGATGTTGACAGAATGCCGTCGTTTGCGCCCAGCACCGCAGCACGTAGAAGCCCGATACCGCCTGCGCGATGAAACCTTCTGCCCCGCACCGGCATTTTGAAGTGCTTCTGGACGAGGAACTTCTGAAAGCGACTGAGTGCATTCTTTTTGACTGTGCGGCCATGGGACTCCATGGAACTGCCTAATGGCCTGATTGATTTCTTCTGTCCTAAATCCATTTCATCCTCAGCAGCCATACCTTGACGCCTTGCGTAAGGCCCATGTAGGCAAGGAGCGTCAGCAGAAGGATTGGCCAATACATCGTGGGCAGGTGTCTGAGGCCGAGCGAAGAGGCCAGCGGGGAATAAGGCAGCCATGCTCCGAAAGCCATGATGGTCAATGTCGTGATCAACAACGGCCAGCTTGCGCGGCTCTGGAAGAATGGAATCTTATTCGTGCGAATGATATGGATAACGAGCGTCTGGGTCATGATGGACTCAACGAACCAGCCGGTCTGAAAGAGCGGGGCGCGGGACGGATCCCAGCACTTGAATAGATAAAGCATGACGAAGAAGGTCGTGTAGTCGAAGATCGAACTGATGGGTCCGATGCAGAGAATGAACCGCTTGATCTCTCCAATGTTCCAGGGCCGCGGCCGCGCGACCAGTTCGTCGTCCACCGCATCGTTGGGGATTGGAACCTGCGAGAAGTCGTAAAGCATGTTGTTGGTCAGAATCTGAATCGGGGCCATGGGAAGGAATGGCAAAAAAGCGCTCGCTCCCAGCACGCTGAACATGTTTCCGAAGTTGGAACTGGCTCCCATGCGGATGTACTTGATGATGTTGGCGAAGACTTTCCGGCCCTCGATAACGCCGCCTTGGAGAACCATCAGATCCTTCTGCAACAGGATCAGATCGGCTGACTCCTTGGCAATGTCTGCTGCGGTATCGACCGATATGCCAATGTCCGCCGCACGCAAGGCCGGAGCATCATTGATTCCGTCGCCCATGAAGCCGACGACGTGTCCCTTGGTCCGGAGAACATGAACGATTCGCTGTTTGTGCGCAGGAGAGAGACGGGCGAATAGTGTTGTCTTCTCTGCAGCCTCTGCCAGTTCGGTGTCCGACATCTTCTCGACTTCATCGCCCAGTAGCATTGGGTCGGCAAGAAGCCCCACGTCACGGCAGACCTTGCGGCTAATGAGGTCGTTGTCGCCGGTAAGGATCTTCACAACCACGCCATGCTTGTGCAGCGCTTCAATCGCGGTTGCAGCGGTGGGCTTGGGCGGATCGAGAAATGCGACATATCCCTTCAGCACAAGGTCGTGTTCATCTTCCTTCGAGCATGAGTTCTTCCCGGGTAATTCCTTAATCGCAACGGCCAAGACCCGAAATCCATCATTGCTCAGGCTTGCATACTGGTCTTTCAACCCTTTCATGAGTGTGGGGTCCATAGGTGACAACTTCCCGTCAAGCTCAAATTGCGAGCATTGATGGAAGATCTCCTCCGGAGCGCCCTTAGTGAGCAGAATTGCCTTGCCCTCGGGATTCTCGACAAGTACCGACATCATTCGCCGGGTGAAATCGAAGGGAATTTCGTCGAGTTTTTTGTACTTCTCAATCAGGGCCTGTTCGTGAAAATCGGAACTATTCAATATCGCTGTATCCAGCAAGTTCTTCAGGCCCGTCTGAAAATGGCTGATGAGGTAGCCATCCCTCAAGACTTCGTCCGTTTCACGCCCGGCGACATTGCAGTGCCGTTGCAGGACGACACGATCTTCGGTGAGCGTGCCGGTCTTGTCGGTGCAGAGCACGTCCATTCCGCCAAAGTTCTGAATGGCGTTGAGACGTTTCACGATTACCTTTTTGCGGCTCATCGCCAGCGCGCCCTTGGCCAGGCAAACGGAGACAATCATCGGAAGCATCTCCGGTGTCAGGCCGACGGCCACGGCCATCGCGAAGAAGAATGCTCCCTTCCAATCGTGCTTGGTGAACCCGTTGATGAAGAAGACCAAGGGCACCATGATTGCCATGAGCTGAATCATGAGCCAGGTGAAGCGGCTTAGGCCTTGGTCGAAGCTTGTTGGCGTTCCTTCCTGCGTGATAGAACTCGCCATGGTACCGAGATAAGTACGGACTCCGGTGACGACAACGACCGCGGTCGCAGTGCCGCTTTGGACGCTGGTTCCCATGAAGCATGTGTTCTTGAGCTCGACCGGCGAATTTGCAGCGTGTGGATCGGCATCGTGAAACTTCTCGACGGGGAGCGACTCTCCGGTCAGCGTACCCTGGCTCACGAACAGATCCTTCGCCGACAGAATTCGCACATCGCCTGGGATCATGTCTCCCGCGGACAGATTGATGATGTCTCCAGGAACCAGGTCGCGAAGGGGTATCTCCCTTGGCTTGCTGTCCCGCAGCACTGTGGCAGTTACGTGGATCATCGCCTTGAGCTTCGCCGCAGCGGCGCCTGCACGAGCCTCCTGCAGGAATCGGAGCGTTACGCTCAGTACGATCATGCCCGCCATGACGCTTCCAGCGCGTGGATCGCCGGTGGCGAAGGAGATCGACGACAGAACCGCCAACAGAATGACCAGAGGGTTTCGAATGATGATCAGCAGACTGAGGAACCAGCCGCGCTGCCGCTCTTGCGCAACTTCATTTGGCCCGGCAGTGCGCGCTCTCGACTCCGCCTCGCTTTGTGTGAGGCCTGTGGAAGCTGTGTGCAAGGATCGAAGCAGGTCATCTCCGTCTTTCCCCGCGGCATCGAGGACAGCAGGGGAGACGCGAATGTTATGTTGCTTTGCCTTTGCGGGGATTTGAGACTCGTCTGGGGACGGGAGGGTACCCGGAGAACTAAGCGCGCCGGAGTTTACCGTTGGAGGAGCGTTCTCGACAGCATGACTTGAATCCGGTGTCCCCATCTTCTCAGATCCCTTCCCGGATCAGGCTCCAAACTCTGCGTTGAGAAACAAAGCTGGCGTCGACGAAGACGACCGGGAGGTCGCCGACCGGATGACCGAATTGACGAACCCGGGCTATCGGATTCTCTTCCAGGCTATTCGCACCGTTGCTGCGACTTTCCCCGCTTCAACATCCAGCCGATCGCTGTTCCGGCAGCAATGCCTGCCGCAAATGTGATTGCGACTGTTTCAAACGGGTGTCGTTCGAATCGCCTCTTTGTGTTGTAAAGAAACTCCGTGGCGGCGTCAGCGCCGTCTCTTGCCACGCGCCGAGCTGCCATTACACCGTCTTCCAGCGCATCCGAAACTGCGGATGCCGCCCGTGTAGCCTTGTGCGCTGTATCGTCAATCTGTTGTCCCACGTGTTCGAATACTGATTGCTCCATTAGGATGTAACCTCTCTCGTGCTTGGGTTTGATAATGACTTGTCTATCCCTCGAAGGCTCGTTCAACCTTGCGAGTTCTTGAAGCCTTCAGGCAATCGTCGCAGTTACAACATCCTGCAAGCTGGAAAACGGCACCATTGTCTCTGCACGACATACTCATCCAATAGCCCGAACGGGTGCGTCCGCATGGAACAACCGTTTTCGAAGCCTGGACGAATTACTGGTTGAGATTGGGGTGGTGATGATGATGGTGCCGATGATGGTGATGGCGATGCACAACTACCACAACCTGTCCCTGCGCCGTATAGGGCATTGCAAAGCAAAAAAGGAGAACCAAACCGATCCAGAACTTGTTCATACCCTATTGTGGCCTTAGGCTTCGCGATTCGTTGAGCAACTTTGACCTACACGCAAGTTGCGGATCGATGAAAACGGTGTAAGGCCCCCAATGACGCATCCTTGAACAACCTCATGGAAGGCAGTATCAGACCTTCTCTATACGGATCGCCGATGAATCGAGTGAAGTCTTGCCCTGTATACCCTTGCGAACAGACTCCGTCAGTCGCGGCTCCTGCATCTCTTTCTTAATCCGGGCGATGATCTCCCCTGCAAGCTTTAATCGGCCAGTCTTCTTCACTTTGAATACCTTTCTTGTTGATTCGTAGATCAGTTTCTTGTCTGATCCGACTCTGAATATCGATATGCCTTGGGCGCGATTGGTGACTCCTGCCTTACAAGCACGCCCGAGCCGGTCAACTATAAAAAGGCAACGAAACCGATACTGACAGATGACCTTGTTGTGCTCTTCTCTCGCTTTGTGAGCATCGCTTCGTCGACGCGATAGATGTCATTCCGCATGTTCGCCAAGCGTTGCAGGAGCATGAATCCGTCTTTGCCATTTCAATGACAAATGTCTTTCGCACGCATCATCTTAGAATGGCGTCGTGCGTATGTATGGTCACAATGGACCGCCGCCGGCAATCGGCACGTTGAAGCAAGCAGCCAACGTTAACCAGGATGAGAAACACCCGCGCCGGTCTCTTCTCTCTTGTTCTCGTGAGGTAGCTTCCCGGACTAGATCCAGCCGGCTGGCGGCCGAGTACCTGCAAACAGACGGTTTGAATGCAGCAGAAAACCGCGAGCCATATTGCACAGTAAGGAGAGCGCGCACTCCCGTAGAGTCCAACCAAAGAGGCATCCTCAAACAATTCCGCGCAATAAGCAGTTCTCCGCATCCCTCCAAGTCCCCCTCACAGTTTTTTCTACCTCCGCACTCTTGCCCATCCTTAATGCCTCCGGAGCGGGTTCGCCAGAAAGCGAACCCATCTCTCTGTTTTCATCTCTGTATGTGAATTCGCGGGATGAGTAAGACAAAATGCGCAGGGCAACTCAGTGCCTGTTCCGAACGCTTGAGACGACTCGCATTTCACAAGTCATGTCGTGGTCGTTTGTGCTCAGACACTGGCGATCAAGCGCCCTACCCTGAAAAGCTTGGGGGTGCTCGACAAAGGCTCTCAATCGCGAGGAGTTTATATGCAAGGATTTAAGTTTGTTGCGCTGGCAGCTTTTGTAGGATGCGCTCTGATCGCAACTGCTCCAAAAGCGAATGCCCAGATTGCTGTTGAGATCGGAGTTGCACCCGAGTGTCCATACGGCTACTACGACGCCGCACCCTATGAGTGCGCGCCCTACGGCTACTACGGGCCGGAATGGTTCACGGGTGGCGTTTTCCTTGGCGCTGGTCCCTGGTTTCATGGTTCTGACAGCTTCCGCGGACACGTCAACAATCGTTTTCACCCAGAACATGGCTATAACGGCCCAAGGCCACAGCGCGGCGAGAAAGCAGAGCCTTCACGCCGTCTCGATAAAGTTGCGCACTTCAAGGGCAACGAAGTTCGCGATGGGCGTGGCCACGCAGGCGGGGGCAAGCACTAAGATCAATTGTCCAGGGTATGCACATCGGTGGGACAACCGGGTCCGAGGAGACACGGATCGGTTGTCGCCATCGGTGTTTGCTATTGCGCTTTCTATTCGCAACACATGATCGTTGGCCGGCGATCCCCAGATATTCAAGCGCTCTGCCCTTGCTGGGCATTGAGTTTTTGCGACTAGGATCGCAGAAGACGAGTGTACCTAACACCTCGAGAATCCTCGAAGCAAACCGGACGGGATCGGCTCGCAAACAAAACGTGGCCAGCCCTATGCGAAGCTAGCATAGGGCAAACCATCTCATGCATCATCGTCTTACGGCGGTTGCTCGAAGAGCCAAGGATAGTCCGCTCTTTCGCCAAGACACTTGAGGGCTGAGTTGAGGTTTAGGAATCAGGAGTTTCGATCACCACTTCAAAGCAAGACTCTGGCAACGCGGGTCTTCCATTTTGATTGCAACGCGACTGCACCGGCTATCCTCGACCTCGACATCCACTCTTCGGTAAAGGAATGTATACCTGGGGTCCTGCGTCACAATCGTTGCGCTGTCGAAGAGATTCATGCACCGAAAGTCTTCGACCGCCGCTGCTGCCATTCCGCACCGATGCTCTTCCATTATCCTGTCCCGGCCTTTCCGCTGGTGGTTGCGGACGATCATCTCATCCGCGAACTGAAATAGAGTTGACGCGGCTTGTCGGATTCGTTCTGCTCAATTGTGGACACCTTGCGGTCTCTTGGGTTCGAAACTGCTCAGTCCCACCGATGCGCATCGCCGAGTTCTCTGTCGTTATTCATTCAGGGGCGAGGGTTCGGACCGCTTCGCGCGTATGTTTTTTCCAGATGCGCGTGGCCGGGTGCCGGGAGATGTGGAGATGCTTTCCCCATCGGCAAGAGTCAGGACGCTGGCGGAAGTTGCACGCTGGGATTCAGCGTAGCGGCTCGGTACGCTGTGGTTGATAGATGACATACCGTGTATAAAACGATACAGACGTGGTAAATGGTTCATTAGAAAATGGAAACGATAGGAGTGTAGCCGATTCCCGTGTCCGAAGCCTACAGCGTCTTTACTCGATGGTGTAGCCCTGAAAGGTGGCCTAAGGATGGCCTTCGCACCCCCCATCGTGTTCGATCTCGCAGAATTCCTCGCTAGCGCCGGACTTGGCCGAAGGATCGTTGAACTGAAGCCAAAACAGACTTTCTTTTCGCAGGGAGATTCAGCGGATTCGGTTTTCTATTTGCAAAAGGGCCGGGCAAAAATCACCGTTGTCTCGACTGCCGGCAAGGAAGCCACTGTCACTCTGCTCGTACCGCACGAATTTGTGGGAGAAGAAGCGCTATCTGGAGTGCCCGGATTGCGTCTATCCACAGCCACGGCGATCACCGCCTGCTCAGCACTCAAGATAGGCCGTGAGGAGATGATTAGGGTAATGCACCAAGAACATCAGTTCTCTGATCTGTTCTTGAAGTTCCTGCTGGCGCGAAGTATGCGGAGCCAGGCCGACCTTGTCGATCAACTTTTCAACTCCAGTGAGAAACGTTTGGCCAGAATTCTTCTCTTGATGGCCGAATATGGTGAGCCGGGTGAGCCGGAAACGCAGATTCCTCCGATCTCTCAGGAGACGCTTGCCGAAATGATTGGAACTACGCGTTCTCGCGTCAGCTTTTTCATGAATCGATTCCGCCGGCTGGGATTTGTCGAATACAACGGCCGCATCCATGTGCACAAGTCCTTGCTGAAAGTAGTTCTCCATGACCGAATGCCTGACGACAACGCAGTGAAGCCTGGCGTCCTCGATGCTCCGAGGCGCCGGTTAAACCTCGACAAGCCCGGAAACGGCGGTCATAAGAGACCAGTATTGAAAGTCAAGCACTGAGATACTTGCGCCCAATATCAATTGTGTTTATCGGAGCGGCACATGCAAGATCTCAAAGCTTCCATCTTGATCGTCGAGGATGAGGAGACCGTGCGAAGTTCTCTCGCAGAGATTCTCAAGGTACTCGGACATCGCGTGCGGTGTGCGGCGGATGGCTTAGCTGCGCTGGTCGAGATTAACGAAGAGGTCCCAGAAATTCTGCTCTCCGACCTCAACATGCCGGGCATGTCTGGTTTTGAATTGCTACCACTAGTCCGCATTCAATTCCCAATTGTTCGTGTGATAGCGATGAGTGGTGCATTCTGCGGATGCCAGGTTCCCGATGGAGTGACGGCCGATGCATTTTATGCGAAAGGCAACGGTGTTGCGGTTCTTATGAAGGCGATTGAGAGTCTGCCCTTTGCAAATCGGCGAGGTTGCAAAGCCGAAGCTCCCGAGCCCATTTGGATCCAGAGGAGCGGAGACGAAGCCAAGGCAACGGAATTTGCGGCGGTTGCTGGGCGGATTGACGGATGAAAAGAAGAGCAGTCAAGACAGTGCTCCTGATTCAGGACGACGCAGAAGAAGCTCGCCTGATGCAGGAGATGTTTAGCGACCAAGGCTCCGACAATTTCACGTTGACGTGCGTACAAAGCATAGCCGCCGCCGAAGCATATCTCACCGGGAAGTCGATCGGGGTGGTCCTGTTGGATATTGGTTGTATCGACGCACCCGGTTTCCAAGCAGTGAAACGCGCCCGTGCGGCCGCGCGTGGCGCGTCCATTGTCTTGTTGTCCAATTTGGAAGATGAAGCTATAGCCATGCGCGCGATGGAAGAAGGCGTGCAAGACTACCTCATCAAGGGCCAGATCGAACCGCACGAACTGATGCGTGCCATGCGCAATTCAGTCGCCCGCAAAATTCTCGAAGAGACCTTGTCCAACGAACAGAGCCGGGCCCAGATTACGCTCGAATGCATTGGTGATGCTGTGATCTGCACTGATCTCGCAGGGAACATCTCCTTTCTCAATCCGGTCGCGGAGAGGATGACTGGCTGGTCCCTTCAAGAAGCGGCAGGCAGACCACTGGCCGATTCATTTCGGATCATGGACGCGAGTACCGGAAAAGTCGCCGCCGACCCAACAGCGCAAGCGATCCAGCATGGCAGACTTGCGCATCTTCCGGTGAACTGTATTCTCACCCGCAGAGACGGCCATCAGATCTTTATTGAAGACTCAGTCGCCCCTATCCATGACGGTTCAGGGCTGGCGGCAGGATCGGTTCTTGTGTTTCGCGATGTAACCGCGGCGCGAGCGCTGGCGGAACAAATTGCCCATCTGGCAGAGCACGACTCGCTGACCGGCCTCCCGAATAGACTGTTACTGAACGACCGGCTTAACCAAGCGATCGCGAGGGCAGGCCGCAAGCTAACTTCGTTGGCGATCATCTTCCTGGATCTGGATAATTTCAAACATATAAACGATTCCCTCGGACACCCAACAGGTGACCAGCTTCTTAGGTCCGTGGCCGAGAGGCTGGAGGGATGTGTCCGCTCGCCAGACACGGTCAGTCGGCAAGGTGGCGATGAATTTGTGCTGCTACTCCAGGACGTACAGCGCGCAGAAGACGCTGCCATCACTGCCAGGAGAATCCTAAGAGTTCTCAGGGAAGTCCACTCAATTGACGGCCACGAACTACAAATCACCGGAAGCATCGGCATAAGCGTCTACCCGGATGACGGTCTAGACGAGGCAACACTCATGAAGAATGCCGACACCGCCATGTATCAGGCCAAGGAGGGCGGACGACAGACCTTTAGGTTTTTCAAGCCCGAGATGAACATCAGGGCGGTCGAGCGGCAATCCATGGAGGAAGACCTGCGACGAGCACTGGAACGGCACGAGTTCACTGTGCAATACCAACCCATCCTGAACCTCGAGTCGGGAGCGATCACCGGAGCAGAGGCGTTGGTGCGCTGGACAAGTTGCACAAGGGGACTGATCCCCCCTGCACAATTCATTCCTGTTGCGGAAGACTCCGGACTGATTCTGCCGATTGGCGCATGGGTTTTGCGTGAAGCCTGCATGCAAGCCAAGGCCTGGACGGCTGCGGGCATGCGCCCGATAACCATGTCCGTCAACGTCTCCCCACTCCAATTTCGAAGCGAGGACTTTCTCAAGAGCCTGATCGTGATCCTCGACGAAACTGGCCTTGCGCCCGAGTCTCTCAGGATCGAATTGACTGAGAGCGGGCTCATGGAGCGAGCCAAATTCGCAACACCCACCCTCCTAGCGCTGCGACAACTCGGAGTGCAGGTGGCCGTCGACGATTTCGGGACAGGCTACTCAAGCCTCAGTTATCTTCGCGAACTCAGAGTCGATACGCTCAAGATCGACCAGTCCTTTATCCGTGAAATTACAGCACCCTTGGGCGACACGACGATCGTGAGCGCAATCATCAGCATGGGCCGGAGCTTGAAGCTACGAGTGATTGCCGAGGGCGTGGAGTCCGCCAAAGATCTCGCGTTTCTCAAGAGTCAGAATTGCGACGAGGCCCAAGGGTATTACTTCAGCAAGCCAATCTCTTCTGAGCAGTTTGCCAGGTTGCTCGAACACCCTGGTTCCGCATTTGGGAGATACAGGATGGGTACACCTGCTAAAGAACGAGATTCACGAGCCATACGTAATGCGGGCTCTTCGACTGAGGAATTCCTTCCCGATCTCAAACATACGGTTCTCCAAGACCCCAATGTGGAAAATCACATCACGTAATTATTGCTAAAGCGGCATCGACAGGGAGATTTGCATATGCGCGCTCCAAAACGGCGCGAGCGGAGCCGTCCAAGGACAATATCCCCTTCGAGCGGCACTGTTTCGTACACCGCTGTCCCGCTTCCGATCGACTTCTCGCGATGGGAGCATTGTTGGCGAGCAAGAATGTACATCTATCTTCCATTGTTCGGCGTAAGGTCAGGCGATGAGCACTTCAATAGCCAGCCGTATTCATACATACCGTGCCATCATGTCGGATCTGCTCCTTTCCGCTGTCGGGTGTTTTGTATTGAGGCGATGCTTCAGCTTAGTGACAGAAAGAGGATACGGTCAGGCAATGAAAGCGACCGGAGGCGCTCTCGGCCAGGCTCGCGATCCACTGGCGTATGCGGGGGCGGCGCTGATTCTCCTGGCCCTTGCAGCGAACGAACAGCCGGCGTTGATTGGTGCAGCCTCTCAAAATCATTCCGGAATTGACGCAGGTACCGTCTGGCACCCATAGGTCATTCTTGAAGCGCCACCTGTCTTGCCCTTGAGTGGGTAAGCAGGTAGGCACTGCGTGGTCTTGTCTATGTGCAAAGCTTCGCTACGGAGCGGTCAGGAGAGATCGCCGCCTTGGGAGCAAGGTGAGGTGTTTGAGAGACATGTTCAGGGACATCAAGCAGAACCGCTTTCACAATTGCTCACAATTCTAGCAATAACGAAGAGAATAGGTCCTGAATCTCTCAGGCATTTACAACGCGTTGTTCGGCTTCCCCTGTATTTGTCTGGATGGCACACGCAATTTGAACTTGCTCCGCCGCGTGGACGCGAGCTCGCAGAATGGTGGCCATATAGGACTGGGCAACCCGCTTCCAGATCATAGGCCGAGAATAGAGATAGGCCCGTTCGCGCATCTCCTTGC
>JBEKUP010000053.1:0-61177 GCA_049514915.1 Occallatibacter sp.
CAGGCTGAGAACGCCCTAAAAACCTCACTTGGCCAATGCCCCCACCCCCAAAAGCAACCGCCGTACTTCCCGCAATCAGCGCAATACCACCAAAAAACGGGGCTTGTGAGAAATGCGGGCTAAACAGGCAAAAGGGTTGCAGAGAATTTGACACTTTTTTGCAAAATGCGCTGATTTTGCACGAGATAGTGGTCTAACTTATTGATAATGGATTGTTTATGTTGATTTTCTGTGCATGCGCACTCGGAATTGGCCGCGCATTGCGAGGCGCTGGGGTGAATCGCGGTGGTCCTATGACGCCTTGCTGCGTGTGGATGGAACTGCCTCTGCCATTAGTCGCTGTTGTCGCGAGCGGCTTTCACGTAGTCGTGCGACGCATGGATGTGCGCGCTCTGCGTTGAGAGGGTTTTGCGCACGGGGAGTGGCAGATCAGTGTTGGCGAGAGCTTCTTCATACGTTTGGATGGCAGCGTCTTCGCCTTGTTCGGCGGTTGACAGAAGGGTGTGATCTCCGCCGCCCATCTTCACCTTGAACTCACCCCACGTGCGGCGCAAGGCACCGCCTGCCGTGCCCTTCTCCTTGATGTCATGAATGCCTTGTTCCCGCAACAGGGTTTCAAGTTCGCCGCGGAACTCGGCTCGCCGCAAGGACTCGTCGAGGAAGTAGGCCTTCAGAACTGGATCCTTTATTTCGTCGCCGATCTTCCGGAATCCTTGCTGACCGTCATGCAGGATCTCTGTTACAGAGTAGAGGGTCTCTTCTACTGAGCGCGCGGTGTTGGATGGGTTGGGCATATTCTTCTTCTCCTGTTATGGCTTTTGCGTTCTGGAGTGCATGTGCAAATGGGAAACGCAGTGTTTCGATAAGGTAGCAAAGGGCCGGCGACTGTCAGAGCGATTCTCCTTCGTCGCCGGCGCAACCACCTGCGGTGGGGCAGAAGCTCGCTATTCGCTTGCATGGGCTTTGCTGCTCCCAACGAACGCCGGTCCCATTCATCGCAATACCGCTGCGATGAATGGGGCACAAACGTTCGAGTTAATGACTCTCCTGAAAGCGAAATAACTCAGCTCACTAACTTAGGAGTTAGCGGGAGAATGTTTCCCGGGCTTAACTTCCAACTCGTTCACCACCTGTTGGACGTTGGGAACCTGCTTGGCCAGGCTTTCCGCTTCCTTCTTCTGGGCGACCGTTCTTACAGAGCCCTTCAGAACAAGGGTGCCGTTCTTTGCCTTGAAGTGGATGCTCTGTTCATCGAGGTTCTTGTTGGCCTTGATGGAAGCCTTGTAGTTGTCTTCGATGGCGCTGTCGAGATTGGAAGCCACGGCGCCGGCCTGGCTCTGCTCACCGGCTGGGCGAACCCCGATCTCATCAGCGACGGTGTAGTCGGGCGCCGCCTGCTTGACAAGGCTCTCCGCTTGGGCCTTTTGGTCGTCTGAGGTTACATTGCCGGTCAAAGTCATGACGCCCTTGTCGCGGTCCTGCGAAACGCTGACGCTGCCCAGGTTATTGGAACTGAGGGAGTTGGTGACCGCCGATTTTTCATCGGGGTGAGCGGGCTGATTGTGGCATCCTGCGACGGTAAGGGCGCCGATAAGCAATGCGGCTCCGGGGAGGAGGTGACGGTGCAAACTCAAGTGATTCATTTTCATGATCTCCATTTTCTGCGTGCGTTAGCGTGCGACTATTGCGACTATCTTGTCCGCTAAGTCGGATGCGCAGGAGTCATGGGCGGTTGTTTGGGGAGGGTGTTGGTGGCGATAACTGGAGGGAGGGGGAAGCTACAGGCCGCGCGGGGGCGAGCTTCATGCCAAGAGCTTTGATAACACCCAAAAGGGTATACAAACGCGGGTCGCCATTGGCGACAAGGCTTTGCAGAGAGCCTCGCGGGCTACGCCGGTCTGGGCCGCAAGCTGGGTCATGCCGATGGCGCGGGCGATGTCGCCGAGGGTGGTTGCGATGAGAGCGGGGTCGCCATCTTCGAACGTGGCTTCGAGATAGGCGGCGATGAACTTGCGGCTGTCGGGATACTCTCGGATGGGTCACAGAGAACAGAGAGTGGTCTTAAGAGCTAATTTAAGCCTCCTATGCCATTTAATCGAGCAGTTTGCGGAGCCAGTTGGAGAAAACGCGGTCTCTCTAACCTCAATCGCGTCTTGACTACAGTTCATGGAAGGATAGGTTCAAAGGGCGCGCTCTCCAGCCCATTCGGGTATGACTTTTTGTAAAGTCTTCGAGGAATTACTAAAGTATGCAGACTGAGGTACCGATGGAGCGCGTTGTCTGTTCATAGCTGTCGTGCTCTCACAGAGATAGAATCCTCGCAATTTTACTCTGGAGCCATTCCCTTCATTGGAATGTGCATGACGGCTTTTCCACCCCCAAACGGCAGTCCCAGAAGGAGAATCCGATGAGAAGCCTCGTTTCAGCAATCCTGCGTAAACTTCCGTATCTGTTCACACTTACAGTGATTGTTTCCGGCACCGCAAATGCTCACGCATACACCGAGGGTACAACCATTGTGCCTGCCGGCCTCACCTTAAACTGGACGGTGACACAATCGTCCGGAACTTGCGGCGAATACGGCGTACCTTACACCGAGTGGACATTCAGCTCGTTCCAACTCGTCTATGGAGGTACAACTTACCCCCTGAGTGCAGGCGCGGTCTACTTCAATTCTCCAGGAACTTTACAAGGGTGCCCGCCCAGCGGCCCGCAGCCGTCTGTTCTTTCAATCAGCGGCGGCCTTCCGCCAAGCCTTGCCGGCACTGTCATCTCATTCACCCCGGAATCTGGCGGGGCCGGATCCGCAACGGGATGCCTACCGTACAATCCTGCTCCCCCTAGTATTCCGGCCAGCACCGTCATATCCGCCAATCCGCCACCGCCGCCATCTTGGATCGCCATCATGAACCAAGTCGGATCTTCGAGCTTAGGCAGCTTCGATTACTGGCAATACGGCAGCAACTCGTTTCCAATCGAGGCGATCACGAATACCGATCTAGCTGGTATACAGCCGACCGCGAACACCCTATCCCTTCCCGTAGGCTGTTTGACTGGAATTGGGCACACGCCAATAGCGTACACAGAAACCAATCAAGGCACTGGGATAACCGGTCTTGGATTCGTGGGATCCTTCAACTCCCCCTATCCCTTGAACGATCTTGCGGGCAATATGCTCGAAGCGCTGTTTTTCAACGATACCCAGAATTACAACGGAGGAAGAGAATACGGTTTTTTTCTCGCTACCTACGAGAGCAACCCCCAACAAGCCGCCACCTTCGCCGATGCGATTTATGTTTACTGGGGAACAAACGAAAACATCCTCGCAACGGTGGTTCAAGCTCAACAGCCGTTACCCAACGTGTATCCCGACACCGAGTATTATTACTATATCTATCCTATAGGGAATCAAAACTCGTGCAGCTTTCAAGTTACGGTTCAAAACACCAGCCGCCAAACGGTATACAGTCAGTTGATTCCAGTGGACACTGATAATTACATTGCTCAGACAGGTTCGACTTTGGCGCCGGGCACTACAATAACCGAAGAAGACTCAGGATTCTGCGGCGCCGTGACCTCTGCAAGCGGTGAAACCGGATACGTCTCCGCTAACATTCAGCCAGACGGCGCCCTTACGGGAATGATCCCGACAAGCGGCCTTGACCTGAACCTTCAGAGCGTCTTTGTGGGAAACAATTGACGGGGCTGCCGGCTCGTGGTTTGCGAAGCGTCACGGTCGACTCCCAGTCCACGGACCTTGGGGGACTGCACATTGTTCCGCCCCTTTCTTCTTCAAACGGCCCTCTCGCGAGGGCCGTTTCCTTTACGCGTCTTCGTTCCAGCAGCAAGTCCAAGTTCTTGGCGCGACGACGCCGTTTCAAAAGTGAGATTGCCGTTCAACAACAGCCGTGAGCGCGAAGCAGAAACGATCAGGTTGCAGGCTGGGTCTGATGGAAGTGCCGCCAGATGGTTTCGGCGGTTTTTCTTGGGACTACGGCGGCCAGCGATTCGGCGGTGGCTTGCTGTACGTCGCGGAGGCTGCCGAAGTGACTTAGTAAGCGCTGGCGGGTTTGTGCGCCTACGCCGGGGATGTTGAGTAGCTCGCTGTCTTTATCGCGCATGGCACGGCGCTGCCTGTGATAGCCGACGGCGAACCTGTGACTCTCATCTCGAATGAGCTGGACGAGATGGAGCACGGGTGAGCGGCGGTCGAGCACAACGGGTTCGTCTTCGTTGCCGTGTAGGTAAATTACTTCTTCGCGCTTTGCGATGGATGCGAGCGGCTGGCTGGTGAGGCCGAGGGATTCAAGGGCCTCGGCAGCGGCGTGGAGTTGGCCGAGGCCGCCGTCAATGAGGATGAGGCTGGGGAGAGTTTTGGGCTCTTTGGAGGGCTTTCCCGCAGGGGATGAATGGATGGGCTGAAGCCCATCCCTACCAGCCCCGCTTCCTATGTTTGTGGTCTGAAGGGCATCCAACGACAGATCTTGCTCAGCGGCGAGCACGGTTTCAACCTTGTTGCCGCTCTCGTCGAGGAGGCGCTTGTAGCGGCGGTGGACTATTTCGCGCATGGAGGCAAAGTCGTCGACGCCGAGGACGGTCATGACTTTGAATTTGCGGTAGAGCTGCTTGTTCATCTTGCCGTCTTCCCACACGACGAGCGATGCGACTGTCTCCGCGCCCTGGATGTGCGAGATGTCGAAGCACTCAATGCGGCGAGGCAGTTCAGGGAGCATGAGGGTGTCGGCGAGGGCCTCCTGAATGGCCTTGCGTGAGGGTTCGAGGACGCGGAAGCGCTGCGTGTAGGACTGCTTGGCGTTCTGGCCGGCGAGGTCGACAAGGGAGCGCTTTTCGCCGCGCTGGGGGACGGCGATCTCGATGCGATGGCCCGTGCGTTCAGTCAATAGCGCGGCGAGGGTTTCGCGGTCGTCGAACTCAGTGGGGACAAGGATGGTGCGGGGGACGTATTGCTGGTCGATGTAGAGCTGCTTGAGAAGGGCGCTGAAGACGGGGCCGGCGTGAAAGGGTGGTTCGGTGGCGCCCGCATTCCCCTCGGGGGCTAAAGCCCCGGATCCTCTTTGACTTTTATTGGCACGACTGAAGTCGTGCCCCTTCACACGCTGTGTTCGTCCGTCGTGCGTCGTATCCCCGTTCCCCAAGTGCGAGGGACCGGGGTCACCCGCAATTTCTGCGGAGTCTGATGAATCAGAGATGGGAGTATCGAGGAGGTCGGGGAGGTCGTCCCAGAAGAACTCGCGGCGATCGACGATCTTTCCGGCGCGGACGTGGAAGAGGTTGACTGCGAGCGAGCCGGCCTCAAAGTGATAACCGAAGACGTCAGCGTCATCACCCTCCTCCGTTGTGGCGATGCGTTGTTTTTCCTGGAGCTGGTGTACGGTGGAGAGCTGGTCACGGAGGCGTGCGGCGGTTTCAAACTGCTCGGCTTCGGCGGCAGCGTTCATGCGGGCGGCGAGGCTGCGCTCGAGTTCCGCAGAGCGGCCTTCAAGGAAGAGTTGCGCGTCGCGAACGGCGTGGGCGTAGGCTTCGGGGGTGGTGAAGCCCTCGACACATGGACCGAGGCAGCGATGGATGTAGTACTGCAGGCAGGCGCGTGGATGGTAGCGGCTGAGATCGACTTTGCAACTGGGGATCAAGAAGCTGCGGTGGATGAGCTCGACGATGCGATAGGCGAGGTTGCCGGGAAAGTAGGGGCCGTAATAGGCGGAACCATCTTTGCGGAGACGGCGAGTGACAAAGACTTTCGGATAACGATCGGCCAGCGTGAGTTTGACGTAGGGGTAGGTTTTGTCGTCGCGCAGCAGGATGTTGAAGCGCGGCTTGCGCTGCTTGATGAGGTTGTTCTCAAGGGCCAGCGCCTCATGCTCGTTGGCGACGAGGATGTATTCGATGTCGACCGCCTCGCGCATGAGCGAACCGGTTTTAGCGTCGGCCTGGGAGGCTTCTAACAGATAAGACCGAACGCGGCTGCGGAGATTCTTCGCCTTGCCGACGTAGATGACCTCGCCCTCGGGGTTTTTGTAGAGGTAAACGCCCGGCTGGGTGGGGAGGGATCGGATTTTTTCGTAAAGGTCCATTTGGGAGGTCCATGGTAGAGGTCCAGGGACCAAGCTGGCCGGGCCGAAGAGGCCTGAGGCACTTTTCTAGGATAGCGGCTGGGAGTGGGAGGCCGATCCGGACAGGCAATCCTTACCGGATCATGTAAAAAATACTCGAATACAAGAAGGGTTCCTATGGGGGTTTGACGTTGTCAACTCTTTTATTTACATAGCCTTGATGCCATGCATGTGCTTTTGGGCGCTAACGTGCATCTCACGAGTTAAGTGAAATGCCGGTTCAACCGGCAGAAGCCTCGCCGTGCGCTCGACCTGGCGGCAACAAAAGGAGCAAAAGAATGACCATATATCGGCTTGGAACGATTGCGATGGCGACAGGTTTAGTGGTGGCGGGTGTGATGGGGTGCGCAACCAAGAATTACGTGCGTACGCAGACTGCGCCGCTGGTGCAACATACCGATGGACTGGACAGCAAGACCGCGGCAAACAATAAGCAGATTCAGGACGTGGACAGCCGGGCGCAATCTGGGATTCAACGGGCGCAGGGTGCGGCCAATTCGGCGACTCAGAATGCTCAAAGCGCATCGAAGGCCGCCGGGGATGCTGAGACCGCTGCCAACGATGCAGTGAATCGCGCGGATTCACTGGACAGCGTTGTGAAGGGGCTTGACAACTACAAATCCGTGGCCAACGTGACCGTGAATTTTGGCTTTGACAAAGCAATGCTGACCAAAGACGACAAGGACCAGCTCGATAGCTTTGCAGCTCAACTGGGATCGGCGAAGAGCTACATTCTGGAAGTGACAGGCGGGACGGACTCGACCGGATCTGCCGAATATAACTATGACCTGAGTCAGAGGCGCGCGGACGCCGTGGTGCAGTACTTGGCATCGAAGTATGGCGTTGCGCCGCATCGGTTCTACTTGATTGGAATTGGCAAGGATAATGCTGTGGCTCCGAACACGACGGCGGAAGGGCGGAAGCAGAACCGTCGCGTGGAAATTCAGCTCCTGTCCAATACGGGCGATCAGACCACCCAGTCCGCGTCGAGCCATGGCGCTGGGCAGTAGTCTCGGGATAAAGAAGGATGTTCGCGCAGGTCGTGGGAAATGCTCCGCCGATATAGTGGGACGGCGGAGCACGCAATAAGCTGACGGCGCAGAGCAACCAATTCGGAATGTGTTGCTTCGAATGGGACAAGAGTGGTTGCAGGGGTCTTCGCGGGATGCCTGCACAACACACCGAGATTCGAACATCCTATTCTGCGACGCGACGGGCATTGAATGTCAACTTTCGCGCCTGCGCATACAAATCATCATGCCGGCATTGATTCGGGCCGTATTGCCCATAACATAAGAATCTTTCGCCGGCATTTACTCCCCCGATTAACCCACAACCTAGCTGTTTTATCCGAGCAAGTCCACAAAAATTGGGCGCCTAGCCGTTTTCCGCCGGATAGGTCGAAGACCCTCTGTGCCCAAAAATCGCTGCCGATTGCAGGGCGGTTTTGCCGAACGGTTTTCAGGCAGCCAAAACACATCCCATACACCTGGCAACGAACCAGGCGGGATCGCTTACAAGGAGTTAGTCGATGAGCGATGAACATAACATGAAATTTGGCCCCGCTGCCTTTCTATCGAGCGTGGGTCTGGGCAAGAGAGTGGTTGAGTTTCAAGCTGAGGAATGTTTCTTTACACAGGGTGATCCTGCGGACTCCGTCTTTTTTCTTCAACGTGGGCGCGCGAAGCTCGCGGTGATATCGGAAAAAGGAAAGCAGGCCACCATTCATCTTCTTTTCCCCGGCGACATGTTTGGTGAGGGAGCCCTTGCAGCAAAACCCGGAGCGCGGCATGTTATGGCCGCAGCCGTATACGCTTGCACTGCGCTCAAGATCAGCCGGGAGGAAATGATCCGCGTGCTGCATAACCATCCAGAATTCTCCGATTGGTTCATTTCGTACGTGGTGGCTCGCGGAATGCGCACCCAGGCCGATCTCGCCGATCACATGTTCAACTCCAGCGAAAAGCGCCTGGCGCGGACCTTGCTGATGATGGCTGAATTGGGAAAGCCGGATGAACTGCAAACGACGATTCCTCCGATTACGCAGGAGACGCTGGCGGAGATGATTGGGACGACCCGATCGCGCGTGAGCTTCTTCATGAACCGCTTCCGCGACCTGGGTGTCATCGACTACAAGGACCGCATTCAGGTGCATAAAACAAGGCTGAAGGCGATCCTGGTTGGTGAGCCGACGGAATTTGAAATTCCGGTGCAGGCGGTTGCGTAGTCTCTCCACCGGATTGGCGTGGCGATGCGCCTGAGGAGCCGAATTGCGATGGGTCCTGGCTGCTCAGGATTGCTGGCGAATATGTTCGGCGCGGACCTGGACTGCGGTGAAGAGACTGAAGAACGGTGCACCAGCGGCGGCTGCCTCTACTGCGGGGCGGCCGTTGGCTTCTTCCCGTTCCACGATGCAAACCACGGCGGTCACTTTCATGCCGGCTTCGCGTGCGGCTTCAATGGCGTTGATGGTGGATGCGCCAGTGGTGCAGACATCGTCGACAATCACAACGCTTGCTCCTTCGCGACAGAAGCCTTCAATGCGGCGGCCGGTGCCGTGAGCCTTCTCGGCTTTGCGGACGAGGAAGCCATGAATCAGCGGCGCAGCCGGATCGGATAGCGCGCGGCATGCACTGGCCGTGGCCACATTGCACACAATGGGGTCGGCGCCCATGGTGAGCCCACCGACGGCATCGGCCATGATGCCGCGCTGGATAAGAAGCTCCAGCACGGAATGCCCGGTGAGACGGCCGCCTTCGGCGTGCAGTGTGGTGGTGCGGCAGTCAATGTAGTAGTCGCTGGTGCCGCCGGAGGAGAGCTTGAACTGGCCGAGGCGGAAGCTGATGCGGGCAAGGAGCGAGAGCAGTTGTTGGGCGTGCGTTGGCTTGGTCATCACAGAAGATTGTAAGGGAATGAAAGGGAGGAAGGCAGCCGGGAAGAGGAGTAAGGATTTCGCTCGGGTTTCTGGCCTCTGCATCCGCCCGGAGTTCAGAATGCGAGATGGATGGATGTTTTTCCATGGATCCGCGCTGGAAGATTGCGCTTTTCGAAGCACTCGGTGAATCGCTTCTGCCGGTTGAGAGTCTAAAGTTTCATGAAAGTTTTTCTTTCTCCCCCAATGAAAGACTTCATCGGGCAGAGGCTTTTTGGGTTTCACCCATTTACCAGTAGACGCAGCACTCGAAGGGCTCAGTACCTCGCGTTGCCGGGTTGTGTCTTTCTGGCTTGCGCGAACTTGATGGCGCAGCAGACCGCAACGGTGACGAAGCCCGATTCTGCCGCCGTTTTGCGCCAAGTGTCCGATGCGGCACCACCAAGTATTGAGACCGCATCATCATTGAATGACTCCAGCAGCGCATCCGAAGTTATGGCAGCTTCCGGTAATTGTATCGATGCTGGTTCTGATGCAGGCTGCGATGCCCAGGCGGCACAGAGGAGTTTGCCAAATGCGCCGGTTCCGCAAAATCAGGCCGATGATCAGCCTGCTCCTCAGACCAAGCGGATCCTTGGCATCATCCCGAACTTTCGCGCCATCAGCACTGACGTAAAACTCCCCCCGCAGTCAGTGAAGGACAAGTTCATGGATGCCACTCAGGATTCGTTCGATTACTCGTCCATCGTGTTGCCGGGATTGCTTGCCGCATACTCGATGGGAACGGATGCGACGCCGGAGTTCCGCCAGGGCGCGGCCGGTTACGCACGCTATTTCTGGCATGCGGCGGTGGATCAGACCAGCGAGAATTACATGGTGGAGTTCGTTGTTCCTGTGATCACGCATGAGGACACCCGGTATTACACGCTAGGCAGAGGTGGATTCCTGAAGCGCACCGGCTATGCGTTGACCCGTTCCGTCATCACTCGATCGGACAGCGGCAAGGAGGAATTCAACATCAGTGAAGTTGTAGGCTCTGGCGCTGCTTCTGGTCTGTCGAGTCTCTACTACCCGACCCGGGAACGCAGTATCGCTAACACGGGCAAGGAGTGGGGACTTGATGTGGGTATCGACGCGGCTTCTTTTGTTGCGAGGGAGTTCTGGCCCGATATCAACCACTGGCTCTTTCATGGAGCGAAGCCTTCGACGGCGATTCAACATTAGGTCTTGCCGCGAGGAGTGGTCCTCCGGTTACGAACTTCATGAAATCCGAATCCGCCAGGCGAGAGGGATGCACCTCGGCGCCGAGACCAAAGAAGCGGCAGAAACTCATCATGAGCGGACGCCACGTCACAGGATCGATGTGCGGACGGCTGGAGTCGCCGGTCAACAGCGACTCATCGACATGCAGCTTTTGGATGTGTATTTCGAAGGCGTAGGCGTTCACATTTTTCCCGAAGGGGCGCACGTCATGTACGATGCCCTCCATCTGGACGGGGCACTCAAGCACGCGCGGTGGAGCTACCGATTCCGACGGCGTGGAAGTGAACCCAGAGACCTGAAATTTGTAGGGTTCGTGACGATATCCCCACTGGAGTTTCTTTTCCGGGACGGGATTCTTGCCCGTGGTTAAGGCGAGACGGTCGACGTGTGCAACCAGGTCCTGAGAAGGCAGATTGATGACGCACTCTCGTGTGCGAATGAGGTTATCGCTGGTCTGGCCCATTTGGCCGAGGCCGAGCATGCAACTCCAGCCGAGCCACCATACTGAGGACATTGGCGCCAGATTGGGCGAGCCGTCGGGGTTCAAGGTGCTGATTAGCGCTACGGGCGTTCCGAAATAGAGGATGGTTGGATCGATGGTCTTGTGCATGAGCTGACGGTATGACAAGCCGTGTTCAAGACGCTATCCGGTTCTTGCGTCCAATTCGGATTTACATCTTATCGAGGTGCTGAAACCCGCTGGTGCCCAGGAGCATGAATGAGAAGAGCAGGCAGTTGTACGAGGCGTGCACCAGTACGCTGGCAGCAAGCGAGCGCGTACTGAGACGCGCCCAGCAAAGAACAAGGCTGACGCATACCAGCAGCACAAAGGGTCCGAGCGAGTAGCCGGTCTGCTCCGCATGCATCAGGGCGAAAGGGATGCTGGTGAGCACGGAGGATGTTGCCATGGCTGCAAACGACCAGTGCGGATGACCATTCTCTTCAAGCGCTGGCGGGTTTTCGCCGTGGATCTTCTCCGACGCCCAGTCGAACGCTGAGCAAAGTGCGGGCAGCAGAAAGCCGCGAAAAAGGATCTCCTCAAAAAACGGCGCGGCCGTTATTCCAAATGCGAACAGCAGCCATGCGGCACCGGGCGCACGGAAGATCTTGTCGATGGGTGCGTTTTCCGGGCCTGGCATGAGCAGCCCGTTAACGATGGCGAATAGGAAGCAGATGAACGCTGCCCCGAACAACCGCCCCCGTAAGCGCAATGCGTTCTCCCCATTCCATTGAACGCCGGCAAAAAAGCTCTTGCCCCAAAGCATGGGAAAGACGACTATGGCGGCAATGAACGCGACCAGATAAACGGCGATCATGCTGCCCAGCGTGTAGTGAATATCCGTTTCAGCCTTTTGGATGGTCGACACGCCGAACAGATTGAAGTGAAGTGCGCCCAGGGTGAGTAGACCTGCGCATATCCAGCCAAA
This sequence comes from Occallatibacter sp., assembly GCA_049514915.1. Taxonomy (GTDB): domain Bacteria; phylum Acidobacteriota; class Terriglobia; order Terriglobales; family Acidobacteriaceae; genus Telmatobacter. The sequence goes on from JBEKUP010000053.1 coordinate 11,694, forward strand.
GACAACGAGGACAGCAAGGATCAGAAGATGACCGAAATTCGGAATACGGACGATGTGCGGAATTTGTGGCTCATCCCAGGAAGAAAAAAGCCGCACTGACTCGCCCGAATGCGATTCATCGTCTGTTGTGGATGGGGGAAAGACAAGTGGCTCCGCAGCAACGTAACCGGCCTGCGGCGATTCACCGAAGCCGTCCACATCGGCTTCGTCATATCGCGCAGCATCGTTCGGCAACTGCGGATCCGGAGCAGAAATCTCCGATAAGTCAGTCTGGCCGAAGGTATCCGTTGAGGATTCTGCCTCACGCGCGACTTCGTCCTGCGCGCCGAGCCGATCGTGGTCGGGAAGGGTGCTCATGCGGAGCCCGTTTTCTTCTTCCGTGGCCCGGACGCTTTAGTATCGGCAGTCTTTGCCGCGGCTCGCCCGGTTCTTTCGCGCGTGGAGGCAAGATCGTCTTCAGCGGGGGTGTTGCGCTGGACGCGCTTCGGTTTGGAGGAAACGCCGGCCTTTTTAGAAGCAGGTCCTTCGACTCGCTCCGCTCGCTCAGGATGACTGTCACTCTTTGAGGAGTCATCGGAGATGCCGAGTGTGACCGGTTCCTCTTCCGCATCAATCGGCGTAAGGCGTCCATTGGTCGAAGCATAGTAGCGCTTGAGGAATTGTCCCGTGTACGAGCCTGGGGTTGCGGCGATCTTCGTGGGGCGTCCTTCGCCTACCAGCCGGCCTCCATCTTCTCCGCCTTCGGGGCCGAGATCGACGATCCAGTCGGCATTGCGGATGACGTCGAGATTGTGCTCAATGATGATGACGGAGTTGCCCAGGTCGGCGAGACGATGCAGAACCTCAAGGAGTTTGCGCACGTCGTCAAAGTGCAGGCCTGTGGTCGGCTCGTCAAGGAGATAAAGTGTGCGTCCGGTCTGGCGCTTGCTCAGTTCGCGTGCAAGCTTCATGCGCTGCGCTTCTCCGCCGGAGAGCGTGGTGGCGCTTTGACCGAGATGCACGTAGCCAAGGCCGACATCGACCAGCGTCTGCAGTTTCTGGCGCACGTTGGGAACGTCTTCAAGGACCGAGAGCGCGTCTTCGATTGTCAAATCCAGAACATCCGCAATCGAATAGCCTTTGAATTTTACGGCGAGGGTTTCCTGGTTATAACGGCGACCGTTGCACACTTCGCACTGTACGTAAACGTCGGGCATGAAGTTCATTTCAATGCGTCGCTGGCCGTCGCCCTGGCAGGTTTCGCATCTGCCACCGGTGACGTTGAAGCTGAAGCGGCCGGCCTTGTAGCCACGCTCGCGCGATTCAGGGAGCATGGCGAACAGGTCGCGTATGGGCGAGAACACCTGCGTATAGGTGGCGGGATTGGAGCGCGGTGTGCGGCCGATGGGGGACTGGTCGATGCGGACAACTTTATCGAGCTGTTCTGCGCCGGTGACCGACTCGTGCGCGCCTGGTTCCTCGCGCGAACCATAGATGGACTGCGCCAGCGAGCGGTACAAGATGTCGTTGATGAGCGTGCTTTTGCCGCTGCCGCTGACGCCTGTGACCACGGTCATGACGCCAAGCGGAATGCGAATGGTGATGTCCTGGAGGTTGTGTTCGCGGGCACCTGTTACGGTGATCCATTTGCCCGTGAGTGCTCGAGGGCGGGCGCGCTGCAACATGGTGGCTGCGCCGGAAAGATAGCGGCCGGTCAGCGACCCCTGGCAGGCCATGATCTCTTCAGGCGTGCCCTGGGCAACCACGAAGCCGCCGAGACGGCCCGCGCCTGGACCCAGGTCGAGGACGTAATCGGCGTGGCGGATGGTGTCTTCATCGTGCTCAACAACGAGAACGGTATTGCCCAGATCGCGCAGCTTGATGAGCGCCTGGATGAGACGGTTATTGTCGCGCTGATGCAGTCCGATGGATGGTTCGTCGAGAACATAGAGCACGCCGCGCAACTTCGAACCGATCTGGGTTGCAAGCCGGATGCGCTGGCCTTCGCCTCCAGACAGCGTGGCTGCGTTGCGATCGAGTGCGAGGTAGGTGAGACCAACGCCGCAGAGGAATTCAAGGCGCTCGACAATTTCGCGGCGTATCCGCTCGGCGACAAGCGATTCGCGGGCGGTGAAGGTGAGATTGATGGCGGCGGAAAGCGCGCGGTTCAGCGGCAATGCCGTGAAGTCGGCTATGGAGAGCTGGCCGATTTTCACTGCAAGCGACTCCGGCCGCAGGCGTTTGCCGCGGCACACGGGGCATGGCGTCGCGGACATGTAGCTCATCATGTACTCGCGATAGCCGTCGCTGCGCGCCTCTTCAACGCTGTCGCGCAGGAAGGCAAGGATGCCGTGGAAGCCTGTGCGTGGGGCCTCATTTTTGGGAGGGCCGTAGACCAGGATGTGCTGGTGCTTGACGGGCAGATCTTCAAAGGGGAGCTTGAGGTCGATCTGGTAACGGTCGGCGGCCAGATGGATGAGCTTGAGCAGATATTGCGAAGCGGAGCCGGGTCCGAGACCGCCGTCGAGCAGCGGTTTTGACCAGTCGGTGATGACCTTGGCGGGGTCAAAGTCGTAGAGCGACCCGAGGCCATGGCACTCAGGGCAGGCGCCGAAGGTTGAGTTAAAGCTGAAGCTTCGGGGCTCCAGCTTTGGTACGTCGAGGCCGCAATCGGGACAGGCCATGGAGGACGAAAATAGCTGTTCCTGACCACCGGCTATGGCTACCAGCGCAAGGCCGTTGGCCATTTGGAGGGCTCTGGATACGGCGGTTTCGAGGCGCTTTTCAACGGAGGGTTTCGACCCCACAGACGAAGACCTGTCGGTGGGGACCCCCGGTTTACCGGCGGGCACCTGCGGTGCGGCAGACTTTTGGTTCGGATCGTCGCTTGCCTTTTTCAACAGGATGCGGTCGATGACAGCTTCAATGGTGTGGTTCTTGCGGCGGTCGAGCAGCACGGGATCGGACAGATCGCGAAACTCGCCGTCGACGCGAGCGCGGAAACCCTGCTGGTCCAGTTGATCGAGCAGGTCTTTGAATTCGCCTTTGCGGCCGCGGACGACTGGCGCCATCACGGTGACGCGTTCTCCCATTCCCAATTCCAGGATGCGCTGGACAATTTGTTCCGCGGTCTGGCGCGAAATGGGGTGGCCGCAGTTGGGGCAGTGCGGCGTGCCGACGGAGGCGTACAGCAAGCGCAGATAGTCGTAAATCTCTGTGATGGTGCCCACTGTGGAACGTGGGCTGCGGCTGGTAGTTTTTTGCTCAATGGAGATGGCCGGGCTGAGTCCTTCAATGGAGTCCACATCCGGCCGCTCAATCTGGTCGAGAAACTGGCGGGCATAGGCGGAGAGGGTTTCCACGTAGCGGCGCTGGCCTTCGGCGTAGATGGTGTCGAAAGCGAGCGAGCTTTTTCCCGAACCGGAAAGGCCCGTGACGACGGTCAGGGTATTGCGCGGAATGCGCACGTTAATGTCGCGCAAATTGTGCTGGCGCGCGCCGCGCACCGAGATGTGAGTGATGGGCATGATGGATGCAAGTTGGGAGAGCGGTGGGTGCTTCAGAGTGGACAGCCGGCCCGATGCAGGAATGTAACACCCTAGGGGTATTCTATTGGTCAATAGAATCAAGGGTCAACGCGGCGGGTTTTCTGCGAGAATCGCAGAGACGAATCTGAATTTGCCGGCTGGGGTTTTGGGTCGGCGGGATCAGGAGTTGTCGCACGCCCCATTTGAGTTGTTCAAGGCGGAATGATGGTGGATTTATTTAATTTTGTGATGTTGGTATGCGCGTCGGTAGCGTCGATGGGGTTCGGCATCCTGGCGGCCTACTTGGTTCTGCGTGCGGGGTTTGCGCTGATGCGTCCACGATCTCAGCGTGTGACCATGAAGGCGCGGACGGAAGCGGCTCGGATTTCGTAAAGGTAGTTGTTAGTTTCCGTCCTCAGTGATCAGGACGGTGCTAACTTACATCCGTTCCATTTAAATCAAAAACTTAACGTTGGAGAGCGTTTGCGGGTGGATGGAACAGCTCTGACGGGCCTTAGTTCGGCGGCTGGCCGGGCTGCTGATTTGGCGGTTCGCCAGGCTGCTGGCCTTGCCGTTGCATCCGCTGCTGCAGCGCGCGCGGCGGGAAACCAGGACGTTGGGGTGGAATCCCCTCCTGCGGCTCTGCCTGCTGAGGCTGTTCGTCCACTTCTTCTTCGTCGTTGGGGGCGGAGGGCTTGGCGCCTTGGATTGTACTTCCTGCAGAGCGCACGCTGAGCACGATTTCTCGCGGTGTTCCCTGGCCCTGGTCGCCGATTAAGAGGAAGTTGTAGCCGGAGCCATCCAGCAACTGGCCAAGAACGTCGCGGGCAGAGCCGGGCCCGAACGTGCCAAAAATGCGCTGATCGTTGTCCAGGCCCTCGACTTTTGCGCCGGTGTCTGCGGAAACATCGGAAAGAATCTGTTCGAGGCTGGAATTTGTGGCATCGATTCGAAGGCCGTTACTGTCCCAGACTACGGAGGCCGGGTCTGCTTTCTCGTTGACCGGCCACTTTGGAATTTCGGGTTGAGGGGGAGTGGGGGGTGCCGGGGTGGGCGGTGGTTCGACGGCGTGCGCTGCCGATGGCTTGGCGTGAACGTGATTAGGCTTGTGCACGGGGTGGGCCGATAGAGTCGCTGGGGCGGGTGCGGGCGTTTGCGCGGCGAGGTCAGCGGAGAAACCAAGCGGGACTGCTAAGAGCAGGAGAATGCCCAGGCGGGCTATTGCCCGCAAAGTCGCGGTTTGAAGCTGCCCGGGCTTCACGTCGGATCCCAGGGAAGAATGAAGCACGATTTGGATTTGCACCGGCCGAGGCCGCAGCGGGTATTGCACTGGGGATTTCGCCGGGATGGTTCTGCGCATTGGAACGGGCTCTCCCAGCCCTTGGCTCTCGATGATTGAAACTGGCGGCGAATCGCCCTGAAGGCGTCCCGGTACAGCAATTCTTTTACCACTCCACTGTACTAGACTCGCTGGTTACATGATTTTTTATCAACAACTTACGGTCGATATAAGTGGACGTGCGCAAAATTGGTCGATGATGCTACTGCCGCAAGTCATTGTACATCCACCATGGGAGAAAAATCGTTCGCGTGTCGGCCAATAGCCGGTCATCCCATAAAGCGAAAGCAACGAGAACTAGACGCGCGGATGAGGAAGGTCGCTCAGACCCAGGCGGATTCTGTCACTGCACTTGATACACAGTCATCGACTCCGCAGGTTCTTCGATGCGCAGCTTACCGTTGTCTAGAACCGGGATAGCTCCGGTCGACGGAGACTTGACACTGAATTGAACACAATCTGCAAGCGCCGACTCTGCTATGGGCAGTTCGATATTGTTGCTGTGCTGAGCCTTGTTCACGACGATCAGAAGACGCACACTTGAGTGATCAGCCGAGCAGCCGGTGTTTGCCGGGGCGCGGACGAACGCGAAGAGGTCAGCGTCGGCAAAGAGATTCTGTTCGATTCCGGTTTGCAGTTCGGGTTGTGCTGAACGCAAGGCAAGCAAGCCTGCAGTCCACGTAAAGATGTCTTGTTCTTCCGCGGTGCGCCCAGCCTTGGTAAAGGCATTGTGCGCGTCCCCCTGAAAACCGCCGGGGAAGTCATGACGATTGTCCGGGTCCTTCCCTCCGTCCATCCCGATCTCGTCTCCTGAGTAGATTTGCGGCATTCCGCGCAGTGTTGTGAGTAGGCCCAGTGCCAGCTTGAGTCGAGGGACAGAACCGCCGGCCTGAGTGAGAAACCGCGTGGTATCGTGGTTGCCAATAAAGGGAACCAGCCGCTCAGGATGCGGATAGAGCGCATCCTGTCGGAGAACCTTGGCCAGGTCCGTCATAGGCTTTCCATCAATGAGAACATCGCGTAAAGCAAAGTACACGGGAAAGTCGAAGGGTGTATCGAGTCCTGTATCGATGCCGCGATGCTCGGCTCCTCCCGCGAAAAATGAGGTGACCTCCGGATCGCGATGGAAGACCTCGCCCACAGTCGTCAGATGAGGATAGACACTGTGAAGCGTCGAGTGAAAATCGTGCCAGAAGGCGCGGTCCACATAAGGAAATGTGTCCAGGCGAATGCCGTCGAGGTTCGCTTCCTCAACCCACCACAATGCGTTTTGGATCAAGTACTGCGAGACGAGGGAATTCTCCTGATTCAGATCGGGCATCGCATCGGTAAACCAGCCGTTAGTGATTGCGATCCACGCCTGCCTGGGTGCATGAGGGTCGACGAGCTGGTAGAAATCATGCTGCGCCCCGCGATGCTGCTGGACTGTGCCATGAAACCAGCCGGGAGCAGGCGGATCAGCGATCCACGGATGCTGGACTCCAAGATGATTGGGAACAAGGTCGATGACCAGTTTCATGCCTTTTGCGTGGAGCGCGTCAGAAAGATGGCGGTAATCGTCCAGAGTTCCGAAGTGCGTATCCACAGCGTAGAGGTCGGTGGCAGCATAGCCATGATAGGACTCGGGCATTGCTCCGTTTGATGCGATGGGCGTTGTCCACAACGCAGTGACGCCCAGCTCCTGCAGATAGTCCAGGTGCTGTTCGATACCGGCCAGGTCGCCGCCATGCCATCCACGCGGAGCGGAGCGGTTAAATCCGGGCTGGTTGTTGGCCGGATTTCCATCGGCAAAGCGGTCGATCATGATGAGGTAAAGAACGTCTGCGGAAGAGAATCCGCGATGCGCATTTGGATCGTGCGAGCGCTCGGCGAGTTGAAAGCTATGGCGTGCCTGGCCCTGGTTGTTACTGGCCGTTACCCACAGAGTCTGTGGGGCGGCAGAGGCGGTTCGAAGCCAGAGGAACGCCCAATGGCCGTTCCCGGATACCTGCGTGCGACTGAGAGCTACACCTTTGCCTTGCACGGTGAACTTGGTACCATTCAGGCCTTCGCCATGCACTAACAACATTGGATCGGGAAGACCGGACCACCAACCCGGCGGGTCAATTTTCTCGATTTGGGGTTTCTCGATCCTGGGTTTTTCAATTTGAGCTTCTTCACGTGAGAGGGGTTGATGCGTAGCCTGTGCCCAGTCCGTTGGACAGACGCAACAGAGGAAACCCGCCAGGAGCAAGGATGGCCACAATCGCATGGAACTCTCCGAAGAACGCGTGTGAAAGCAGAGATGAAAAAGAATCCCTCGCCCATCGGCATTGTGTCATCAAGGCGCCCGCAATGAAAAGCCGTGCGCGGAGTCAAGACACAAGCGGGTGGTGAGGAGAAAACATCTGCGACAGCCATGGGACCGCCGCAGATGGATCAGGTGGGACAGTTCACAATCGAAGACGGCTGTAGAACCGGAGCCGTCACCCGAACTCACGCGCACTTCGGTGAACCTGAACAAACTCCTGATGGCGCCGATTAGTGGCTTAAGGTGTTGTTCCATGGCGGCAGAAAGCCGCCATGGAACAGGTTGAAGGATGGTTAGAACGTCACACGGAGCGAGAGTTGCAGTTGACGCTCCGAGTTGGCGCGGACACTTGTAATCTGTCCGAAGTTTCCATCGGTCATGGTTGTGTCGGGATTGGTGAAGGCCGGCGTATTGGACAGGTTGAAGGCATCCGCTGTGAAATGCGCAGCCACACCTTCCGCAAAGGGGAAGTCCTTGCCGATCGAGGCATCCAGGTCCCGGTAACCGGGGCCATACATGCTGTTGCGGCCGAGCGTTCCGGGAGCGATGAAGGTGCTGTTCTGCCCGTTCGGATTAATGACTGCCGGATAGGAGAAGGCCGAAGTGTCAAACCACTCGGTCAACTTCTTGGGGTAGTTGATAGGGCCGGAAAGGTTGGCGCGATTGGTCAGGCCGCCACCGGGGTGCGAAACAACTCCGGACGGAGACGTGTATTGGTAACTGCCGGTTGTGACGGTGATGGGCGTCCCTGTCTCCAAGGTGGTGATGACGTTCAAATGCCATCCGCCAATCACCTCGTCGAGCGCTCGCGGGATGTTGGTAAGGAACTGCCTGCCCCTGCCGAAGGGAAGTTCGTCGAGCGCGCTGAAGGTGAAGACCTGGCGCTGATCCTGATCTGAACCTCCGTAGCTTTGCTTCAGGTTTGGACCGGCCGAGGTAATGAAGACGCCGGTTTGACTGGTTCCCGTGTTGTAGGGCGCGCTGGCATCGTCCAGAGTATGCGACCAGGTATAGGATCCGGTGTACTGGAGTTCACCGCGGAATTTGCTCTTCAGGTAGACCTGGAGCGCGTTGTAATTGGATTCACCGCTATTGAGGCCAAGGTCGATTGAGCCGAAGTTGACCCCGTTTGCATCGTGATACAGAACGGTGTTTGGCGGTGCGTTGAGTTCCTGGCTGTTCACGTTGAACCATGCGGAAAGATGCTGTGCCGTAGTGCCGACGTAAGCAATGTTGAGCGAAGTCTGCGATGCCAACTGGCGCTGCACCTGAAGATTCCATTGCTGGATCACGGAGGTCGGCCTGTTGGTAGGAACAGAGATCAGGTTGGCATTCACGGGATCGGCGCGGTTGACAGTTGAGCCAAACACCGGCAACGGAAGTGCCGCTTGCGTACCGGGAAGGCTTTCGTTGCAGGAGCCGTGGACAGTATTGCCGCTCTTGTCGACGGTGGTGCAAGCAGGTGCAGCGCCGGTGAAGTCGAGCCGCCAACCACCCTGTGCCGGCGAATCGCTATAGCTTTGCGAGCCATTGAAATCGGGGTTTTCGCTCAACTGGTTGCTCACGCCGCCGCGGTCGAGGAAGTAGTAGATGCCGTAGCCGCCGCGAAGCGAAGTCTTGCCGTCTCCGAACAGATCGTAGGCGAAGCCGATGCGCGGTGCAAAGTTATTCTTGTTGGTCTTGACGATGTTGTTCGAAAGCCCGTCGGTGCCGGCTTGCTGCAAGGTGAGCGTCGAGAGGTTGAAGTCCGACTGGTAGTTGTGCGTCTCCAGCGGGAAGGTGTACAGGTCGTAGCGCAGGCCGAGATTCAATGTCAGGCGGCGATTGAACTTCCAGTCGTCCTGGGCATAGTAGCCCGTTTCCCAATTCTGTGTGACAAAGTAGCTGCTGGCCACGCCAATGCTGTAATCGTCCACAAACGAAGCCAGCATGTCAGACGTGGAGTTGCCGGTGAAGTTATTGCCGCTCCAGTCAAAATAGCCTTTGGCATTGTTGCCCTGAAAGAAGGACACCTGGCGCTTTTCGATGCTGCCGCCAAACTTGAACGTATGGGGGCCCTTGGTCCAGGAAACTGCATCTACAAACTGATTGCTCGCTTGCGGAACGGTGTAAGGTCCTCCGTCTCCGGTATATGTCCCTTCCGGCCATCCGCCGTTTATGGCGGCACCGCCACCCAGAAGGGAGTTGCGGTTAGCGTTTTCAATGCCAAGATTGGCTGAGACCGGGATGTTATCCATGGGGGGAACGTATCCGAAAAAGTCATACAGATGACCGTAGCGGAATTCGTTGACGATATTCGGAGAGAAGGTATGGGTTTCTCCCACCGCCTCGCCGCGAGGATGGACGGGGTTGACGCCGGTTCCGTAACCGGCAGGAAGATTCGGATACTGGCTGCCCTTGATCAGGATGTCCTGCCCATAGCTGTAACGCACAAAGGCATTGTCCTTGGAAGTTGCCGCCCAATCGATGCGCACGTCGAAGTCGTTGAAGTTCTGGCTTCCACTTGGGAATGAGTCGTAGTTCTCACTCAACCCGACGTTGCCGCCTGCCCCTGTCATGTTATTGGGCAGGGGGAAGGCATTGAGGTAGTTCAGCGCAGCCTGGTTCATCCGGCCTGTTGGGATCTTATTGCCCGAGAATGGCAAGCAGGTTGTGGGATCGTAGATGGTGCCATTCGGTCCTGCGGTGGTGGTGCAGCCGGTAACCTGTTGGTTGGGTACGCCGGTGGACCAGCCAAGATTGGGCGAGCCTTTGGTGTACCCGGCGTATTGGGGTAACAGCAGCTCAGAAAAATCGCCGGTGCGCATGAGTGCGGTGGGTACGGTGTTTTGCGCCTCCCCGTCTGGCGTCTTTAGACGCAGGCCCTGATAGCCGCCAAAGATGAAGAGCTTGTCGTGCATGAACGGGATGGGACCGCCTGCCGTACCGCCGAACTGCGCGCGGTGAAACGAACTGGCCGGGGTCAAGGGACTGAAGTAATTGGGACTAGCGTCGAAGATTCCGTCGCGGTCAAAGAAGAATGCCGATCCGTGATAGTGGTTTGTGCCCGATTTGATAGAGTTCTGCAGGATAGCGCCGCCCGCTCTACCGAATTCTGCTGGGGCAACCGAGTTGGTGAGACGGAACTCCTGCATGTCTTCTACCGGCGTAAGGAGAACGGTCGAGTTCACCAGAGATTCGTTGTTGTCCAGGCCGTCCAACTCGAAGTTGTTCGCTTCCTGGCGAAGTCCGTTGGCCGATATGGCCGCGCCACCGGTCTCCATGTCCCGCCAGGTCTCGGCATTGCCGCTGGCGCCCGATGCGTCACTGCCGTAGGCGCCACGCGTGACCCCTGGCACAAGCATCGCAAGCTGGGTGTAGTTGCGCCCATTGAGGGGAAGTGCGGCTATCTGCTCTGCTTCAACCACGTCGCCGGTCGAGGAGGTCGTGGTGTCTACGATCGGTGCGGCGTCGGTAACAATAACGGTTGCTGTGGTTCCACCCGGCTTCAGCTCGAATTTGAGCGCCTGCACTTGGGAAACGTCCAGCGTCAGATTCTGTGCCGTGGTCTGAAATCCTCTGGCCGTGACCGTGGCCTGATAGTTGCCGCGAACGAGCGCCTCAAAATGGAAGTTGCCTGCGGCATCGCTTATGGCAGATTGCGCCAGCCCGGTGTCCAGGTTGCGCAGTTCGATTGAAGCGGCAGGAATGGCCGCGGCGGTTTGGTCCTGAACTGTACCTCGAATGCTGGCCAGATCGGTCTGGGCGAACAGACTGGGTGTCATCAGGAACGGCAGCAAAGCCGCGAGTTCCATAAAGATAATGGTCATGCGATTGCGGCAATGCCCGGTGGGCAAAAAGGTGACACGATTATGCTTCACAATGTCCTCCGAAGGATAAGCAACTCTGGTTCCGGGATGCGGCGCATCTTCACCCCTCCTCGTAACCACGCATGACATGACACCTTGAGCGATAGGGCGGTCAATTCACTCGGCGCCTTTTCTCAATCATTTGGTTATCTCCAATTAACTGCTTTATTTATTAATGTCTTGGGGGATCTTATCTCCTCTAAAATGGCGTTTTTTCAGGAGGGAAACCGAGTCAAGGAGTTATTCTGATTCCGTCTTCGATAGACTTTGTGTTCGGGATGTGCGGGGCGGCGATGAATGGGTCAGAGGAGAAGAACGGTGACGGACAGGTGAAATTCGGGCTCTTTGACGTTGACCTGAATAGTGGAGAACTGCGCCGCTCCGGGGTCCGGGTCCATCTGCAGAGCCAGCCATTCAAGGTGCTGACGGCGCTTCTGGAGCATCCGGGTGAAGTGGTCTCCCGCGAGACGCTGCAACAGCGGCTCTGGGGTTCGGATACAACCGTCGACTTCGACCACAGCCTGGGTATTGCTGTAAACAAGCTCCGCGACGCCTTGGGTGACCGTGCCGAGAACCCGCATTTCGTTGAAACCCTGGCTAAGCGCGGTTACCGGTTCATTGCGCCGGTTCATACAATGGAGCCCCACTCTCCCGCACAGTCTGCGCCGTCTGTCGCGCCTGTCGTGGCGCTGAAAAGCTCTAATGCCTGGTGCTGGATTGCAGGGTCACTGGTATGCGTTTGCCTGGGATTGGCGCTTGTTTTGCTGCTGCGCACACCCGCCCGCCAGCCCTATAGGGTAGGTCAGATTACCTATTCCGGGCATGTTTTGGCCAATGATCCTGAACTGGAGGGCTTTTCCAGTTCGGCCAGCGATGGCACCCGGCTTTATTTCTCACATGTCGAGGCCGGCAACCCGGTGCTTGCTGTGGCGCTGGCCGCCAATGGCGAGGTCAGTCAATTCCATCTGCCCTCAGAGATTGCCGCTCCGCTGATTGGGTCACTGTCGCCAGACGGGTCACGACTGATTCTTCATAGTCACCTGCAGGCAGAGCCTGAGCAGCCTTTGTGGATTGTTCCCACGCTCGGTGGGAATGCACAGCGTGTTCCCAACGCGTTGGCTCATGACGCGACCTGGATGCCTGACGGCCACCGCCTCCTCATTGCGAGTGGAGACGATCTGATCGTGATAGGGGCCGATGGCAGCAATCCCGGCAGATTGGTGACGACACCGGGCGTGGCATTCTGGCTGCGCTGGTCGCCGGATGGGAAGCGGCTGCGCTTTACCCTCAACAATCCCAAGCGCCAAACCACGGAACTGTGGGAGGTGGCCGCGGATGGCAGCAACCCGCATGCTCTGCTGCCCGGCTGGAGCCAACCTGCATCGGAATGCTGTGGAAGCTGGACAGGGGACGGAAGAGATTTTGTCTTTCAATCCGGGCACAACGGCCACACCGACATTTGGGCCCAGCGGGAGCGGTCCTGGCCGCTCGAAGACCGGGCGCCAAGGCAAATCACCAACGGCCCTCTCGACTACCAGGCTCCGAGCACTTCGCCGGGTGGGCGTCGCATCAACTTTATTGGAGCTAACCAGCAGATTGAGTTGTTGCACGCTCTGCCCAACTCCTCCACATTTGTTGCCCTCGACCAGAATCTGAGTGCGGCGGCGCTGGCTCAATACTCACCGGACGGTCACTGGGTGGCGTGGCTCAATGCTTCAGACGGCTCTCTTTGGCGCAGCCGGGCTGACGGAAGCGAACGCATCGAACTGACCACCCCGCCGCTGCGCATCTTCAGCATGAAATGGTCTCCTGATAACCGCACCCTGGCCCTGATGGCAGCCGAGCCCGGAATGCCCTGGAAGATTTATCTGCTGGATGCGGAAGGTGGAAAGCCAGCGCCTGCTCTCACCGAGGATCTCAACGAGGCAGACCCTGGTTGGTCTGAGGACGGTCAGTCGCTGGTCTTTGGCCGGCTGCCTGACCGCATGGACAGCCGTCAGCCCAAGGCAATTTACTTCCTCGATCTGAAAACGCACAAAGCTACAGAGATTCCCGGGTCAACTGGCCTGTTCAGTCCTCGACTTTCTCCCGACGAGCGTTACATTGCCGCCATTCGCCTGGACCAGAAAGCGCTTCTGCTGTTCGACCGCAAACAACAGCAATGGACAACCCTCACCACTCATGGCGCCGGTGATCCTACCTGGTCTCATGATAGCCGTTTTCTCTATTTCCAGGACTTTCTTGAGGTGGGTAAGCCCGTCTACCGCATTGCTGTTCCGGCAGGAAAAGCGGAACAGGTAGCCATCATCGGCAACCTGCAGCCCATTGCCGCAACCGACTATCGGTTGATCGGTTTGGCGCCCGGCGACCTGCCCATGGTCAGTGCCCGAACGTCGACCGTGAACCTATATAGCGTTGATCTGAACGAGCGCTGACCACCTGCGGTGGGGCAGTCGCTCGCTGGCCGCTCGCAGAAGATTTGCGCCATCCTTGCGCTAAACAGGAAGGCGCAAGAGCGGGATACCGCAACAACATTGATGAGCTATTGACGGGCCGAATCTATAAGGGTCGCCTTACCGGAACGGCCGCCCCTTCACTTGCCCTGCGCCTTCCCGCAAGGTGAGCAATTGGCCGGCTGCGACAGATTTGATTTGCTCAACTAGCCCGGAGGGCCAGTGGACTTCAATGTCCGCAGTGCTCGCAACGCCAAGACCGAAGTGCAGGCGCGGATCGTTGCAAGAAAGAAAGCTGGACTGGCTCAATAACTCCTGAACCTGCACTTTGCCTCCGTAACGCACCAGCACGCGCGCGCCAATCGCGCTGCGGTTGCTCTTCGTGCCCTCCAGGCGGACCTTGATCCAATGATTGCCCGATGGAGCGTCGTTGCGCAGCAGTGATGGCGACTCATTCACATTCATGATCAGCACATCAATGTCGCCGTCGTTGTCGAAATCGCCAAAGGCCGCGCCACGGCTCATGTGACGCGCGCTGATGCCTGTGCCAGCTTCCGCGCTCATCTGGACAAATGTGCCGTCGCCCTGGTTGCGAAACAGAACGCGCGGGGTGCGTGCAGGATAAGCCGGCAGCACGCGGTCAACCTCCGGATAGACTGTGCCGGTGGCGAGCAGGATGTCTGGGAAACCATCGTTGTCAAAGTCGGCAAACCCGGCGCCAAAGCAAACATAGCGGGTTTCCCGATTGAGACCAGCCATGATGGTGACATCGTCGAAATCGCCTTGGCCGTTGTTGCGGTAAAGCCCGGCGGCCTGGTTGTAGTAGTGAGACTTCAGCAGGTCAGTGTGGCCGTCGAGATTGAAGTCGCCCGCTGCGCCGCCCATGCCGCCCATCTGGCGGCCATCGCCGCTGAGGGCCACGCCGCGAAACAAAGCTTCTTCACGAAACGTGCCGTCGTGGTTGTTCATCAGCAAAAGGGAGGGCGTTGAATCGCAGACCACGACAATATCCGGCCAACCATCCTCATCCGCATCGATGGAGAGCACTGTGAGCCCATACGATCCGCGAAACCCTGAAACGCCGGACTCTTTGGAAACATCGGTAAACGTGCCGTCGCCATTGTTGCGATAGAGATAGTTTTGAGCCTTGGGCAGACCCAGGGGCCCGCAAAGAGTGGGTACGCCCTGGAAGTTGCAGTTGGGCACGGCCAACGAAGGCCTGGGAGCTGTAGCCTCGTCGATCTCAAGGTAGTTCGATACAAAAAGATCCAATAGGCCGTCGCGGTTATAGTCGAAAAATGTGCAACCAGTGCTGTACCGCGTCGCAGGATAAAGCAGCCCGGCCTTCGCCGTTACGTCCGTGAATGTTCCGTCGCCGTTGTTGCGATACAGGCGATTCTGTCCGTAGTAAGTCAGGAAGAGATCTTCAAAGCCATCGTTGTTGTAGTCGCCTACGCACACGCCCTGCGCCCACCCGGTGTCCAGCAACCCGGCCTTGACGGTTACATCTGTAAAGGTGCCGTCTCGATTGTTTTTATAAAGCCGGTTGCTGGCATTCGGTGGAGTGTCCTTCAGCCTTCGTCCGCCCAAAATGAAGACGTCCATCCAACCGTCATTGTCGTAGTCGATGAAGGCGCAGCCGCTGGCCATGGATTCGAAGATGTAGGTAAAGCTGTCGTGCTCGCCGTAGACCATGGTTGCAGTCAGGCCAGCTTCGTGGGCCACGTCAACAAAGCGGGAGAACGGCGCCGCTGTCTTGCCGGCCGGCAGCGCCGCGCGTAATCCGCCAGGGATGAGAACAGGGGCGAGAGCGGCAGGAATCGTATGCAACAGTCGACGACGCGTCCAGCGAGCAGTCTCTTTCTCGTCCATCACAATCCGCATCCTCTTGGCACCATCAGTTTGTTCTACTACCGCGCCTGCGCGTCCGCCAGCTTCCGGCTCAGTTCGACCGCGGCCTTATTGTCCGGCTCGATCTTCAGCGCGGCGTTGACCGCATCCTGCGCTTCTTTGAATCGCGACTCCATTCCCAGCGTCGCAGCCAGGGCAACCCATGCCTGGATGTAGTTTGGGGCAGCCTTTAGCGTCAGCTTGAATTGCTGTTCAGCCGCCGCATTGTCGCCCTCGCGCGTTTCCAGATAGCCAAGCTGGTAGTGCGCGGGGGCAAATTCCGCATCCGCCTTGATGGACTGTTGTAACGCCGCACGCTCACCTGCCGTATCACCAAGCTCACCCAGCACCACGCCCAGCCTATATGCAAGCGCGGGATTTTCCGGCAACGCCGCGCTGGCTTCGCGAAACAGATCGGCAGCTTTTCGATTGTCTCCGGCCTTTACTGCCTCCTCTGCTTGCGTCGACTTCAATATTGCCAGGGATTTATCCGATTCTTCCTTCAGCCTTTGCTGATAGATCTTGAGTTGTTCCTGGGCCTTTTCTGTTTCTCCTAACGTGCGCAGAACTTTAGCCAGTTCGAAGCGGACCTCCGGTTCGTTTGCGCCGAGTTCGATGGCTTTCTTGAACTGGTCTCTGGCCCCTGTGGCGTCCTGTAGCTGCTCCAGCACCACGCCAAGATTGTAGTGCGAGTTATAGAAGTCAGGGTTCAGTGCAACCGATTCCTCAAGGTGTTTGCGGGCCGCCGCAAAGTCTCCCGCCTCGCGTTCCAGCATCCCATTCAGAAAAAGCAATTCAGCATCCCGTGGCGCCATCGTCAGAAGTTTGCGCCCCAACGGCGCCGCGGTTTCGTTCTTTCCGTTGATGATGAGTGTCCGCAAATAAGTGCGTTGTGCCTCGATGTCCTGAGGCTTCTGGCGCGCCTGAATCTCTGCCAGCCCCTGGGCTGCCTCGTTATGCCCCACATGAATGTCGAGTGACACCAGCGCTCCGGTGAGGCCGTCGGAATTCGGATAGCTCTTCAATCCATCGCTTAGCACCTTTTGAGCGTCATCGAACATGTCCGCCATCCGATAGGCAGTGGCGAGGTCGAGCGCCAGGTTCTCGTCGAGCGACACTGCGCGAAGACGACGGATGACCGCCCCATAATCCCCGGCGGCAATTTGGATCTTCGCCATTCCGTGGAGCGTCTTCTTTGAGACGGGGTCCATCTTGAGCGCAGTCTGATAGGCCTCCACAGCACAGTTTGCCTGGTGATTTTCGCTAAACCAATCTCCCAGGATGGCATAGCCCTGGGCAGTGGGATACGCGTGAAGCCGGGCTTCCAACGGGGCAGGACCGGTGCAGGTCTCCGCCCGCGCGGTTAACCCTGTACCCAGGCAGGCCACACCCAGGAAGGCCACACGGTTCAGCCAGTCGCTCCTGCGCATTCGCAGCGCCGAGATTCTGCCGACAAAATTCCCCGAACCGGTAACGCCCATGATTGCCAGTCCCGAGAGTAATTGAGCGGTTGCAAACCAGGCAACTGAGACCCCATGCCGATGCTGTTCGCTGCGTAGCTCACTGATCCGCGTCTAAACCGAATGGAGCGTACGGAGAAGAGGCAAAGGTCCAGCCAGGGCGCACGCCACAATCAGGAACATGACCAGCGTAGAATGTTCTCTTGCAGGTTCGAGAGGAGTGGGTTGGATGCCGTTTTGCGCAAAAATTGAGATGTCATCGCCTCAATTGTCCATTTCTTCCCATTTCCATAAGTGATGCGCTAAAGATAGTGTGTGTACATGATTTGATTGGCACACACATGCAACTAAACTAACAGTGGCTCGCGGACGCTCATGATGAGCTTTCCGAGGCCGGGAGGTTGTCCGCACGATGCGTCTCTGCTGGAGTGTTTGGGCTGCCGCGGCTTTGCTGGTTTTGCCGATGGCGGGTTATGCCGCAACCTGCACCACGCAAGCGGAGTTGCTGGCACTGGATCGCGATGCGCTGGTTGCTGCGGGCGGACGGCTGTCGATGGCTGTTCTGCAGCAGGACGAAGGCGCGCTGCATGCGGCGCTGCTGCCGGCTGAGGCGGCTGAGTGGGACGGGATTCGCGATACCGTGGAGCAGGCCGCGCCGCTGGTGAAGGGCGGCAGAATCCAGTTGCGCAATCTGTATTTGCTGGACGCGTCGATGCTGACGGCGCCTTCCGACACGCAGTTTTTCTGCTCGAACGCAACCGGATCGCTGACGGTGACGGTAAACATGCGCGCCTTGCCGCCGGGGCGATACGCGGTGGTTCTGGCCGATGCTGTGGGCGCTGCGCTGAGCGGCCAAATTGGGTTGGTGCTGGCATGGGGCGGTGCGGGTGCAGACGCAGGGTGGAAGCTGGCCGGGGTGTCAGTGCGGCCCGGGACCTTCGGCGGGCACGATGGGGTCTGGTATTGGACGCACGCACGCGACCTGGCGAGGTCGGATCAGCCGTGGAGTGCCTGGTACAGCTACGATTTGGCGCGGTACCTGCTGTTGCCGGTGGACTTTCTCTCGTCACCGAATATGGAGAAGCTGACACAGGAGCAGGCGCAGGTGAAAAGCGCGACGGGAAATTCTCCCCAGGATGCGTTTCCTCTTACTCTTCCTGCGGGCGATCGAACCTGGAAGATTGACTCTGTGCGGCTTGAACCCTCGCTGAACGAGCCAGACCTGGGGGTGACGTACGAGTCGACCGGCGTGACGGACCCGGCGGCGCAGCGCACCGAGGCCGTTGCTGTGCTCAGCGCGCTGTTGAAAGCGCAGCCGGGGCTCAGGGAGAACTTTCATGGGCTATGGGCCATTGCGGAAAAAGACGGCAAGAAGACGCCGGTGATGGAACTGCCCATGGCGCAGATTCCGTAGAGACAGTTGTCAGATATTAGTCATCAGTTGTCATTCTTAAGCTGAATGTGAGACAGGAACTACCAAAGGCGGGCTGCGTTTTTTCGGGGAAAGCTAATCAAAACTGGATAGGCGAATGGGGGTTGGAGTGAGCATGAGGACTTTTGCAGGAGTTGTTGCGGTTGTTGCATTGCTGGGGACCGGGTTTGCAGGCGGTGTTCCCATGGCTCGTGCGCAAGATAAGCCGGCGATGGACACGGAGAAGAGCGTTCCGCTGCCACCGGGGTTGGACAAGCGATTCATGGATACCACTGCAGATCCGTGCGTGGATTTTGCGCAGTATGCGTGCGGAAACTTCGCTAAGCTGAATCCAATTCCCGCGGACAAATCTTCATTTGGGAACTTCCACATTGTCTATGACCACACGCAGGCAGTGCTCCACGCATTGCTCGAGAAGACGGAGGCGGATAACCCCGGGCGCACGCCGAATGAACAGAAGATCGGCGATTACTACGCAACCTGCATGAACAAGGATGCGATTCAGGCCAAGGGGTTGAAGCCGTTGCAACCGGAACTCGACCGGATTGCGGCTCTGAAGAGCAAGACCGAATTGACCGCACTGCTGGCGCACTACCAGTTGATCAACGTGAATGCGTTCTTTGGTTACGGAGAGCAGCAGGACTTTAAAGACGCGCGCAAACAGATCGCCTCGGTGGATCAGGGAGGGCTCGGCTTGCCGGAGCGCGACTACTACCTGCGCATCGGCGACGCCGCGGAGAAGACGCGGGCGCAATATGTGGAACACATTACGAAGATGCTGACGTTGATTGGCGAGCCTGATGCCACCGCGGCCAGCGACGCGAAAAAGATCATGGACCTGGAGACCGCGCTGGCGAAGGTTTCAATGGATATTACATCGCGACGGGATCCGAAGAATATCTACCATCCGATGCCTGTTTCGCAGTTGGTGACGTTGGCTCCGGTGATTGCATGGCCCGGCTTCTTTGAAGATACGGGGGTTTCGTCGGTCAGCGATTTGAATGTGGTCAATCCTGATTTCTTCAAAGGGATGAATGCGCTGATTGACTCCACTGATCTGGACACCATCAAGACTTATCTGCGCTGGCAATTGATCAACGGCATTGCCGCCACCGTGCTGCCCACTGCGCTGGATGACGAAGACTTCAACTTCAACGGCCGCGAACTGAGCGGTCAACCGGAGCAGGAAGCCCGCTGGAAGCGCTGCGTTTCATCGACGGATGGCGCGCTTGGCGAGGCGTTGGGCGAAGTGTATGCGAAGGAGTACTTCCCCGCGAAGAGCAAGCAGGAAACCGTGCAGATGGTGCATGACATCGAGGACTCGATGAATCGCGAGATCGGCACATTGACTTGGATGAGCGACGAGACGAAGGCCAAGGCGCGCGAGAAGCTGCACATGATTGCGGACAAGATCGGTTATCCCGACCACTTCCGCGATTATTCCAAGTTGACCGTTGTGCGCGGTGACGCGATCGGCAATTCCATTCGCGCTGTGGAGTTTGAGAATCGCAGGCAACTGGCGAAGATCGGCAAACCGGTTGACCGGGGAGAGTGGGGCATGTCGCCGCCGACCATTAATGCGTATTACAACCCAAGCATGAACGACATCAACTTCCCGGCTGGAATTCTGCAGTCTCCGTTCTTTGATCCAACGGCTTCAGACGCGGTGAACTACGGACACATTGGCGCTGTTGTAGGACACGAGTTGACGCACGGCTTCGATGACCAGGGACGCCAATTCGACGGCAGTGGAAACCTCACTGATTGGTGGACCGCCGACGATGGCAAGAAGTTCGACGCGATGACTGACTGCGAAGTGAAGGAATACGGCGGCTTCACGGCGATTGACGACGTGAAGCTGAACGGCAAGCTGACGCTGGGCGAAAATACTGCGGACAATGGCGGACTGCGGCTTGCGTACATGGCGCTGCTCGAAGATGCGCAACGCAAGAACATTGACTTGAATGCGAAGAACGCAAGCGGCTATACGCCGTTGCAGGAGTTTTTCATCGCAGACGGGCAGAACTGGTGCGGATCCACCAGGCCCGAGCAATTGCGCCTGCAGGTGCAGACTGATCCGCATTCGCCGGACAAGTTCCGCACGTTGGGCGCTGTCCAGAATATGCCGGAATTCGGCAAGGCGTTCGGATGCAAGGTGGGTCAGCCGATGATGCCGGTGAATGCCTGCCGGGTTTGGTGAGGGCCATGATTGATCTGCGTTCAGAAACGGTAACGAAACCCACGCTTGAGATGCGTGCCGCGATGGCCGCGGCGGAAGTGGGCGATGACGTTTACGGCGAAGACCCTACTGTAAACCTTCTTGAAAAGCGCGCGGCGGAGATCTTCGGGCGCGAAGCCGCGTTGTTTGTGCCCACCGGAACCATGGGCAACCAGATTGCCATCCGTTTACACACGCAGCCGGGTCAGGAAGTGATTGCGGAATCGCGATCGCACATTCTTGATTGGGAGATGGCGACCACTGCAGTGTTCTCCGGCTGCCTGGTGCGGGCGGTGCAAGCAGATCGCGGCATTCTTACCTGGAAGCACATTGAGCCGGTTATCTATGCACGCGGGGCGTTTCGCGCAGCCACAGGACTGATTGAGATTGAGAATACGGCGAACCTTGCCGGAGGCACTTGCACGCCTTTGCGGGTATTGGAGGAAATCTGGGAAGGCGCAAAGGAACGCAAGCTCCCTGTGCATCTGGATGGTGCGCGGATCTTCAATGCATCGACCGCGCTGGGCGTGGATGTAAAGACGCTGACACGCGGCTTCGATACGGTGATGTTCTGTTTGTCGAAAGGGCTGGGTGCACCTGTAGGGTCGATGCTGACTGGATCGGCGGAATTGATAGAGCGTGGGCGCATCTTCCGCAAGGCGTTGGGCGGGGGCATGCGGCAGGCGGGAGTGTTGGCCGCCGCCGGGCTAATCGCGCTGGAGCATGGTCCTAAGAGGCTGAACGAGGATCACGCCAACGCGCGACTGCTGGCTGAAGCGCTCTCCAACATGGAAGGCGTGTCGATTGACCTTGATGGAGTGGAGACGAACATTGTGATCTTCAAGGTCACGGATGGCGTGCAGATGACCGCTGCGGAACTGGCATTGCGGATGAAGGCGCGCGGCGTGCTGGTGAGCACGGTGGGCCGGGATGCGATCCGCGTGGTGACTCATCGCGATGTGGATCGCGGGGCCTGTATTACCGCTGCCGAGGCACTGACAGAGGAACTTGAGGCTGCGACAATCGGATTGAAAACATAATTTGTGCAATTCTGATCATTCTTCAGAAATCGGCGATGGTACAAGAACATCAGCACGGAGGTTGTGTGCGCCATTCATTCCTGGAGGATTCGATTGATGAAGAAGATTGCACTGGCACTGCTGTTCGCTCTTACGTTGTGTCCTGTGGCCTCCATGGCGCAGGTCGTGATTCGCATTGGACCACCAGCTCCGATTCATGAGAATCCCGGTCCGCCTCCTCAGCCTGGATATGTTTGGGTTTCGGGCTATCACCAATATCAGGGCGACCACTACGTCTGGGTCGGCGGCCACTATGATCGTCCCCCGCATGAAGGCGCGCATTGGGTTGCGCACCACTGGGTGCACAGAAATGGCCAGTGGGTACTGATTGAAGGGCATTGGCGGTAGGCTGCCGATGGCTGCACAAAAGAGCGGGGGCTTCGGCTCCGCTCTTTTTGTTGGTCTGAAGAGTTCGGATCCGTTGATTTTGACGCATGGTTTTCCACGAACTTCGCAGGCCACTTTGTGATGCGAGCAAGCATCTTAATCACCATTGGAATCTGCTTGCGTTTGAACTCGTGGCTAGTGAGAGCGCAGGTTGGATCAACCGCAACTATTCTGGCGGCAAACCGTTCAACTCTTCAACGGGCGGAACGGACGCAGCACTCCGCACACCCTGAAAACCTGGAGGAATTCATTCACCATGAAGAAGATTGCGTTGGCAGTACTGTTGGCTCTAGCACTGATTCCTGCGGCTTCAAATGCGCAGGTTGTGGTTCGCATAGCGCCACCGGTCGCGGTTGTTGAGCATCCTGGTCCCCCGCCGGAGCCCGGCGTTGTGTGGATTGCCGGTTATCACCGGTGGGATGGGGACCATTACGTGTGGGTTCCCGGCCGCTGGGACCATCCGCCACATCCCGGCGCGCACTGGGTGGCGCACCGCTGGGTGCGTGTGCACGACCACTGGGAATTGCGCGAAGGACACTGGCGCTAGATTGAACGGGAACAAAAAGAGAGCGGGGGGCGAACCCCGCTCTCTTTTTGTTGTGCGCCCAGCATGGGCGCACTCTTACGGGTGCAAGTCCCGTCACAAGCTGGTCACAGTGAGTGAAGTGAAGCGCAACTGCATGAGGGCGACCGAGTGTGGGGAGGAAGCGTGGAGCGAAGTTGCGGGCCGATGAACAAGAACCGGATAAAAGGCGGTGCCGCGCGAAGCTCTTGTGACCAAAGGGCGGTGGCGTAAATCCGGCGGTCGTGCAGTGAAGGAGTGCGTTCTTACCTGGGGAGATCTCGCCTTATGCCTGAAAGGGCGACGGTGTTGAGCCGGAGCGAGAAGTCAGCCAAGGCCGTAGTAGCTGGCGAAAGTCAATGAAGGGCCGAACGAGAAGGAGTGATTCTTGGAAGGCGATGTGTTGGAAATGGCATCAGATGTCCGCATTGGCGGAACGGTCCGGAAGGGGCGAGGTGAAGCCGAGTCTGTTCCGGGCAGTGATGAAGACCGACGTAAACCTCAACTTCTCGAACCGCCCGGTGCGGACCCGCATGCCGGGTGGTGTGGCAGGGGAGGAGAGGTGACTCTCCCCCCTATGCCGATTACGTCGATGTTGTCAGCGACGGCCTCAGAAGTTTTTGCGATAGACAATGAAGCCGGATTTCTCGGCAACTTTGTCGTATAACTTCATCGCTGTTTCGTTGGTTTCGTGGGTGAGCCAGTAGACGCGGCTGGAGCCGGCTTGTCGCGCACGCAGATAGACTTCTTCGATGAGAGCGCGACCTACGCCATGGCCGCGGGCGGATTCGAGCGTGAACAGGTCTTGCAGGTAGCAAGTGGGATTGATAGAGATTGTCGTCCGGTGAAAGATGAAGTGGACGATGCCAACGACTTGTCCTGCTTGCACGGCCACCAGCGCATTGACAGGCTCATTCGCATCGAAGAAGCGCGACCATGTGGTGTGCGTGGTCTCGTCGGGCAACGCGGTCGCATCCTTGCGGCCATAGAACGCGTTGTAGCCGTCCCAAAGCGATTTCCATTGGTCGAAATCGGCCTGTTGGAGCGGCCGTATCAGGATGCCTTCGCTCAATTCTCTTCCACGCTCTCGCAATGCTCAGCTGATCTCAATGACGTCTGTTGCGGCGGCCGCGGCGGCTTCGGCGCGCTCCATTACCTTTTCTGCAATGGAATAAAACTCGGTGGCCTGCGGGCTCTTGGGGCCGGCCAGCGCTACGGGCAGGCCGCGATCGCCGCCTTCACGGATGGCGGGGATCAGTTCTACGGACCCGAGGAAGGGAATGTTGAACTGCTTCGCGGTGCGCTCGGCGCCGCCGCGAGAAAAGATATCGATCTCATGATGGCAATGTGGGCAGGTGAAGTGGCTCATGTTCTCGACAATGCCAAGGACTTCGACGTTGACCTGCGCAAACATTTGCAAGGCTTTGCGCGCATCTTCGAGGCTTACGTCGCTGGGCGTGGATACGACAACCGCGCCCGTGAGGGGAACGGTCTGCACGAGCGAGATGACTACATCGCCGGTGCCCGGAGGTAGATCGACGATGAGGTAGTCGAGTTCTCCCCAACCAACCTGCTGCAGAAACTGGCGAATGATTTGATGGAGCATGGGTCCGCGCATGACGAGTGGCTTGTCGCCTGGCGAAATGTAGCCGATGGAGATGGTCTTGATGCCGTGGGTGAGATTGGGCTCGATCACATTGCCGGGACCGACGGTGGGCTGCTTGCTTGAGCCCATCATGAGCGGCACATTGGGGCCGTAGATGTCGGCGTCGATGAGGCCCACGCGCTGGCCCAGGCGCGATAAGGCGATGGCCAGGTTCACGGCGACGGTGGTTTTGCCGACGCCGCCTTTGCCGGAACCGACTGCAACAATCTTGGACACGCCGGGCAATGCAACCGGCGAAGGCATGGCGGGTGAATGGGCCATTGTGCTTTGCTGCTCCTTTGAACGACCGCGTGCATGAAAGAACCGTGTGCGCTTGGGAGGCTCCGATCCATCTGCTGACGGAGACAAACCCATCGGGCGGTCTTAATCAAATCTTACAGGAGAGCGGGGTTGGTGGTTCCCAGATTGGCGACGGTGCCTCTTGCAGGCTTGAGCGCCTGTGGCAGTTCGACTCCCACGACACTCGCGAGGAGCGCATGGATCATGCGTACGCCTTCTGTCAGGGCCGCGGGGCCGGGTTGCAGAATCAAGCTGGACTTGATCTCGTACACGTGCTGGTTGCGGACTGCGCTGACGGTCGACCAGCCTGGACGGGAAACGATTTCGTCCATGTCGACTTTCATTCCGCACCATGAAGCAAGGATGACTTCGGGGTCGCGGGCTGCGACGGCCGCGGGATCGACGACGCGGTCTTTGGACTTACCGCAGCCGCGCAGTTCGGGAAAAATCACCTCGCCGCCGGCGAACTGGATCAGCTCTTCCACCCACGCAATGCCGCTGATGAGCGGATCTTTCCACTCTTCGAAAAACACGCGAGGGCGGCGCGGGAAGGCTTGAGCGGAGGCTTTGATGGCGTCGAGTCCTTCAAGCAAACCTTCAATGAGGGCTGTTCCTTCTGCCGATCTTCCGACCAGCCGCGAGAGCGTGGCGATCATGTCAAGAATTTCGCGGATGCTGCGCTGGTTGAAGTTGAGCACGGTGAGGCCGCGCAGCACGAGTTCCCGCGTGATGTCGGCCTGCACGTCGGAAAAAGTCAGGACGAGGTCCGGCTTCAGTTCGAGGATGCCATCGATGTTGGCGCTGCTGAACCCGGAGATGCGCGGTTTCAGTCGCGCTTCCGGCGGACGAACGCTAAATCCCGAAACTCCGACGATGCGATCCTGCTCGCCGAGCAGGTAAAGCGTTTCGGTGGTTTCATCGCTCAGGCAGACGATGCGGCGCGGAAAATCAGAAGGCGTCGGCAGGTTGGGAGGGAAGGTCATACTTCCGTTATTTTCCGGCCGATTCCGCAGCGAGCCTGGTCGCAGTCTCCAGTTGGGCCTGCTTGCGGCGCGCGGCCTCTGCCTCGCGGTTTTCGCGGCGCCGTTGCGCCCCCTCATAGCGGCGAAGCTGGTTAGGTGTTTCGGGAATGACCTGGGGCACGCGCTGGCGCTGACCTAACTCATTGATCGCCACAAAAACAAGGTAGGCGCTGGCCACGTGCGCAGTCGTCCCATTGCGAGTATTTTCCGCGTAGACCTTTACTCCCACTTCCATGGATGTGGAAAACGCGCGGTTGACGCTTGACTTGAGGGTGAGCAGGTCGCCCAGGTGTACGGGCTGGATGAAGTCGATATGATCCATAGCGGCGGTAACGACGTGGGTTCGCGAGTGGCGATAGGCGGCCATGGCGCCCGTCAGATCGATAAAGTGCATCAGGCGTCCGCCAAGCAGATTTCCAAGAGTGTTGGTGTCGTTTGGCAGAATGATTTCTGTCATCTCTGATTGTGTACTGGCCACTGTTCGGGCGGGCGGAGTTGCGGGGGCCGTGCTCATTGCGTCCTCAATTCCTGTTGCTCGAGTTACTGACCGGAGTGGCCGAAGTCCGGCTACAATGGAAGAGGCGGGGCCGCTGCGGTCAGGCATACTGTTCCAGTTTCGGCAATCGCGCCCATTTACGCAAATTCCCCACGGGCCGCTCGGCCGGAAGCGAACAGCATGGACAAGATTGCAGGACTTAAAGAGATTCTCGCTCTGGACCCGAAGAACAGCTTTGCCCGCTATGGAATTGCGATGGAGCTGGCCAAGCGCGGCGAAATTGCCGCGGCGATGGCCGAATTCGACGCGCTGCTGGCTAACGATCCTGACTACACGGCCGGGTACTTCATGGCTGCGCAGACTCTGACCACCGCCGGACGCACCAAAGAGGCGATTGAACGCCTGAAAGCGGGCATCAGCTGTGCGGCGAGGAGCGGCAACACGCATGCGCTCAGCGAGATGCAGGGGATGCTTGATGAGCTGGATCGATAGCCGCTGACATTCTGGCTTAGCGGACAGTGGAAAACTTTTGTATTGAAATGGTCCGGATTGTGGAACATAACGTAATCTTTTTTGACAACATGCGCATCTATACTTCCAATATGGCGAAATATTCGATTGTCGTTCCATTTCACAACGAGGAAGAGAACGTTACGGCTCTCTATGCTCGCCTGAAACAAGTGATGGAGCAGGTGGGCGACTCCTTCGAATTGGTGCTGGTGGACGATGGCTCAAATGACCGCACCTACAAGCTGATGGAAGAGATTGCCGCGGTGGACAGCCGGGTGCTGGTGGTGAAGCTGCGCCGTAACTTCGGCCAGACTTCAGCGCTTGCGGCGGGATTCGACCATGCTTCGGGCGAATTCATCCTAGCCATGGACGGCGATCTGCAGCACGATCCAAATGACATTCCCGGCTTCCTGGAAAAGCTCGAAGAAGGCTACGATGTGGTTTCCGGATGGCGCAAGGAGCGGATCGATAACGTCATCATGCGCCGGATTCCTTCCCGCTGCGCCAACTGGCTGATGGCGAAACTGTCTGGCGTCGACATTCACGACTTCGGCACGACCTTCAAGGCCTACCGCCGCGAAGTGATCCAGAACATCCCGCTCTACGGGGAGATGCACCGCTTTATTCCCGCGCTGGCCAGCTGGTACGGCGCATCCATTTGCGAGATTCCGATCAAAAATGTCAACCGCGAGCGGGGAAAGAGCCATTACGGGATTGGCCGCACGTTCCGCGTGTTCTTTGACCTGCTCACGATTCGTTTCCTGCTGAAGTACATGAGCCGTCCGCTGCATTTCTTCGGCGGCTTTGGCGTAATGAGCATGATCGTCGGCAGCGTGGTCTCGGTCTACCTGCTGGCACTCAAAGTTCTCAACACCCACCAGAACATGATGGATCAGCACGGTCCGCTGTTCGTCATCGGTGCGGTGTTGATTATCGCAGGCATTCAGATGGTGGCTATTGGTTTGCTTGGTGAGTTGCAGGTGCGGCACTACCATACGAGCCAGCATCCGGCGCCATATACGGTGGACCGGATTGTGCGCCTTGCTTCGCCGGAAGAGCAGAGTTTGCTCTCCGATAGGGACTGAAAAAGCACGGAACAGGAATAGGGAACAGAAAGCCCCGCCCGGACAATGTCCGGGCGGGGCTTTCTGTTTTTGCAGGTTCAAGTCGTCGAATTAGAACTGTAGACTAGGTTCCAAAAGGTAGGTAGCTGCAATTGACTCGATATCGTTCGCTTTTGTCGGTGGGGATGTTACTCGCGCTTGTCGGTAACAACTGCGCCCCGCAGGAACTGAAGGCGGAGAATATCCCGCACGAGGTCCAAACGGCGGTAGAGTCTGGACACTTCTCAGAGTTGTACACGCTCGATGCGAGAATGAATCCCTTTTATTTGCGCGGCGACTTCGACGGAGATGGGAAGCCAGATTATGCACTCTGGATCAAGACGAAGGTTGACGGAGCGACAGGGATGGCCATCTGGCTCAGCAGTCGGCGTGAGTTCATCGTCCTCGGCGCTGGAAAACCCTTCAGATTCTTTGGTTCGACCGAATCAAATTTCAACGATTTGGATGTTTGGGAAGTGTAGGGCAAACGCTCAATCGAGCGCGGGGTCAAGGCCGGGTTTCCGTCGAGTCTGGTTGACGAAGCGATCTTGGTGGGTCGAAGCGAGAGTGGAAGCGGCCTGATCTATTGGACCGGGAAATCGTTCAAATGGTACCAACAGGGGGACTGAGACGACTCTTCTGTTTCTCTCGCAGATGCAGTGACCCGGTCTCAATGTTTTGTCAGATTGGCGGGATGGGTTTATTTCTCCAACTTGGCGGACTCGGCCCAATATTTCAGTGGATCGTTGGCGTTCTGCGCCGCGTGGAACGAGATCACCTTGCCGGTGACAAAATCCGCGGACACCAGCTCGGAAGGCACAAAGACCGCATCTTCCTCGTCGACAACGCGGATGACATAGACGGTGCCGGCATCCTGCTTCTCAGCACGCAGAATCACGCCGCCCATATCGGTCTTCGCGCCTGAGCTGTAGTCGCTGCGCAGGCCCATGATGAGGTCTTCGGGGCGCAGGCGCTTGTCCGGGTCGTCTCCTACACTCTGCGAGGCAATCGCAATCTTCCACAGGCCGGCTTCGCGGGTAAAGGCTACGGTGAGCTCGCGTTTGCGGGGACCGTCGGAGTCCTTCTGATCCCGGAACTCCGGGGGCATGGGCGGCAGCACAGCCACCATCACCAGGGAAGCGGATTTGCCGTCCTTCGATTCGCTTACCGACCCAACTTCATAGGAGCTGGGCACCATCATCATCGCATTTAGAAAAAACGGCGTGTGCTGCGATGGTGGAATGACGCCATCCGGTCCAGGAACTTTCAGGGCGTGCTGGCACAAATGACGGCTACCACACGCAAGCAGTTGGTTGCCCTCATTTACTGCTTTGAAACTCGGGAAGCGGGAATGTGACGGTGTCTCTCCATGAAAATCACAACGTCCCGAAGGGCGCTCTCGTCCTAAGCCCTTTTGGGCGCGGGTCCCGGCTTGCAGTGGCAGGGCCTCAGGGTGCATTCTTGCCGTGTCATGAAAGCAATCCAGATTCACGAAACAGGCGGCCCGGAAGCTTTGAGGATGACCGATTTGGCCATTCCACAGCCGGGCCCGGGGCAGGTGTTGATCCGCGTGGAAGCCATCGGGGTCAACTTCATTGAAATCTATTTCCGCAAGGGTGTTTACAAAGCGGCACTACCATTTACGCCAGGGAGTGAGGCGGCGGGCACGGTGGAGGAACTGGGTCCGGGGGTGACGGGTTTCAAGGCTGGCGATGCAGTGGCATCGGTCAGCGTGCTGGGCAGTTACGCAGAGTACGCGCTGGTTTCAGCGGCCTCCCTGGTGAAAGTGCCAGAGGGCGTGAGCATGGAGCAGGCGGCCGCGGCCATGTTGCAAGGCATGACGGCGCACTATCTTTCCCACTCCACCTTTCCCTTAAAAGCGGGAGATACGGCGCTGGTGCATGCCGGGGCCGGCGGCGTGGGTTTGCTGCTGACGCAGATGGCAGCGCGGCTTGGTGCCCGGGCGATCACCACCGTGTCCAGCGAGGCCAAAGCCGAACTCTCGCGCGAGGCAGGCGCGGCGGAAGTCATTCTCTACACCGAACAGGATTTCGAGACAGAAGTGAAGCGGCTAACCGGCGGCAAGGGCGTGGACGTGGTGTACGACTCGGTGGGCAAAACCACATTTGAGAAGAGCCTGAACTGTCTGCGGCCTCGCGGGCTGCTGGCGCTGTTTGGCGCCTCCAGCGGGCCGGTTCCGCCGTTTGATTTGATTCAACTGAGCGGCAAGGGATCGCTGTTTGTTACGCGGCCCACGCTGTGGCACTACGTTGCCACGCGGGCGGAACTGGAGTGGCGCGCGGGCGACGTGCTGGGCTGGGCGGCGAAGGGCGAACTGATGCTGCGGGCTGAGCACCTGTATCCACTGGCTGAAGCCGCGCAGGCGCAGAGCGACCTGGAGAGCCGGAAGACAACGGGAAAGGTTCTGCTGGAGCCTTAAGGCGAGGGGTTCCTGCGAACCCCTCGCCTCAAGGGTGGTTCACTGGGTGCGAATATTGTCCATGTAGAAGGTACCGCCTCCACTGAAGTAAACCCATATGCCCTGGATCACGCTGGTGTCGGGAGGCACTGATCCGCCGCAGTTGGCCGCTGAGTACAGACTTGCCAGGTTAACCGTGATGGTGGTTGAGGTGCCGGGGTTGATGTACCCAAAAGGAGTCTGGCACCACTGGTAGTTGCTGCCAACCTGTAGAGCGATGGATTGCGATGTTCCCGCGGTCGTCGTCGTGATATCGAAGAGCACATTGGTCACGCCGGCAGTGGAGACCGGGAGCGGCGGGGTCGAGTAGGCGGGTCCAAACCAGCCGCCGCCTGTCGAATTGATTTGCAGGCTGTGGGTGCAACTGGTGGCGTAAAGTGTGCTCTGCGCCGTGGTTCCCGCACCGGAGTTGAAACTGGCCGCGGCCCAGGTATCCGTCCCATCCTCGAAGTTATAAAGCTCTCCTGCGATTCCTCCTACCGTGACGATAATATCCGCCGCGTTCGAGATCCGTCCGCGATCGTCTTTGATGGTGTACGGAGTGCTTATATTGCCGGAAACGCACACCGAAGCAGGGGCAAAGGAGACATTTCCACCGCCCGTTGCCGTGTAGGTACCGTTGGCGTTGGTGAAGACACTCTGCGGGGTGGACGCCGAAGGGTTGAGGTTGATGGAATCGAGGTCCAGCGGCACGTGTTGGTAGGTGATGTCTGCACTGGCCACGTCCATCGTGACAGGCGTGTTGTTGGCGGTGCTGGCCATATAGTTGTCGGCAATCGGTGAAGGGTCGTACGGTTTGTGCTGCATCTGCAGGGAGAAGTTGGTAAACGCGCTGCAGACCGGAGTGGGACAGTAGACGGTGAACCCGTCGTAATCGGGATAGAGGGTGCCGTTGTCCTGCAACCCGGAAAGAATCCAATAGAGGGCACCGGCTCCGTCGTCTTGTAACACAGCGTCTTGCCATTCGTGATAGACGGGGTTGCGGGTGTCCTTGCTGAGCAGGCCAAACTCGCCGGCAACCGCTCGGTCGCCGAGCTGGTGGGAGGCCTCAATGTGACTCCGGATCCATTCCGTGCCCCACTGCGGAGTCTTGCCCCAGGAATCGGGGTAGAGGTGGTAAGACAGGATATCCATATCCGGGAGTTTGGCCAGCGCGATTGAGTCGACGCCCTGGCTGCAGTTGATGGTGAAGTCAGAGGATGAGGGGTCGGTGCAATAGAAACCTTCGTCGCCGGCCGACACCAGGTGCTTCCTGTCGATGCTCTTGATGTAGGCGCTCACGTCGGCGGCCCAACTGGTAATGGTCTGCGTGTTGCAGCTGCTTGACGCCGGATAGACTCCCGAGCCAGTGCAGCGCTCTTCATTGGCCAACTCCCAGGCCATGATGGTGGCGTCGTCTTTGTACTTGATTCCCGTGTAGATGTTGGTGCGGTTGAGGAGGTGATTGATCCAATCCTTGTACCACTGGCGGATGGTGGGGTCGGTGTAGAACTGGTCGTGATACTGGCCGTTGTCCCATCGAACGTATTGATCGATGCCGCCGAACTGCTCCCAGTTGTTGACGAAGGGAATGATCAATTTGAGGTTTTGCTGGCCGGCTTCATAGACCACGTAGTCCAGGTTTTCCAGGCCGGTGGCGCCATCATTGAAGGCGGGTTCAGTGCCATTCCAATAATGGAAGTAGATTCCATTGTGCGGACCATCGACGGAGTTCGAGCCGTCGGCATTGCCAATGTCGATGAAACCCCAGACGCGGAAGGTGTTGAAATCGGCCGTGGCCGCCGTGGAAAAAAGGTTGTCGACCATGAAATTCGAAACATACTCGGGATAGTAGTTGTTGGCGCCGGCCATTCGAAAGACCTGGCCTCTGTGATAAATCAGGCGTCCGGAACGAGCCGCAAAGTGGTGGCCTCGCGCGTCGACCACGTCCGGGGCTGATTGATTGGCGGGCGGGGTTTGCGAAGAGACGGCGACCGCGACGGTCAGAGTGAGGATGAGAAGTCCTGCGATGCGAAGTGGCATGGGGGATACCCTTTCTGCTTGAAGTCGGGAGTCGCCAGGCGAGAGTCTGGGGCCCCCTCTCGAAAAGCGTGATAACGATACCACATGAAAATAGGCTTTGGGAACGGTAACATTCTTAAAAATCTGCTACCGGTTTTTTGGCATATATACACCGAGACCAATCAACGACTTCATCCGGGAAAGAGACTGAGCGAAAGAGTCTGGAGTAGTTCGGAGGCGTACGATTGGGTTGAAATTGTCCTTCCTAAACGCTTGGGTTCAGTGAGAGAGTCGATGACTGGCATAACGGTTGGAAAGAACGACAAAGTGTTTGTGCTGACAGGTGCGGGGATCAGCGCGGAGAGCGGGCTGCCTACCTTTCGCGCTTCGGATGGACTGTGGGCGGGGCATGCCATTGAGGATGTGTGCACGCCGGAAGCATGGGAGCGCAACCCTGGGTTGGTTTGGGAGTTCTATTCTGAACGACGGAGGCAGGGCGCGAAGGCGCAGCCGAACCCGGCGCATATTGCGCTGGCGGAGCTGGAAAAAGAGATTGGCGAACGGTTCTTCCTGTGTACACAGAATGTGGATGACCTGCATGAGCGAGCTGGAAGTGTGCGGCTGGCGCATATGCACGGGGAGCTGGCCAAGGCTCGATGTGAGCGGGAGTGCGGACAGTTGCCGGTTGAGGATCATGCGATTTACGCGAGCCTGAGCGACGTGGGCCGCTGCTCCTGCGGCGGACGGATGCGGCCGCACATTGTCTTCTTTGGCGAGATTCCGCTGGAGATGGAGCGCATTCAGCGCGAGATTCAGAAGGCGACGCTGATGGTGGTGGTGGGCACTTCGGGTTCGGTTTATCCGGCGGCCAACTTTGTGCACTGGGCGCGGCAGGGCGGCGCGCGGACTGTGTATGTTGGCCCGGAGCCGCCGCTGAATGCAAATGCGTTTACGCATGTGGTAGAAGGCAAGGCTGGGGAAGTGCTGCCGGGGCTGTTCGTGGTTGGAGGCTAAGTCCCTCGCATGAAAAGGAGAATCTTCCTGTTTCTTACGCTGTTCGTGTTGCGCGGACCTTTGCAAGCGCAGGATGAGAACTGTCCTGCGGTTGCAAGCATAGCGAGGATGGCGCGGGCGAAATCAGCCTCCGATTTAGCCGAATGGCGACGCAGAGCCGGCGACAGTTATCGAGCAAAAGTCGTCTTTCAAGCCCGACTACTGGAGCTTAATCCGAAAAGCAAAAGTGCCGCTGATTCGCTCCTCGAACTTATCCCGAAAAACCAAGAGCAGAAACTTGTCTTGGTGACGCTCGGCGATAGCTTATGCGGCTCCGAGGCCATGCGCGATATGACGTCGTTGGATCGTCTTGGGGAGAGGCTTTCAAGCGATCTTGCCAGAGCCGTCCTGCTGGTTCCAGAAAAAATGCAGTCCTATGTCTTCTACGCTTCAGCTGCGGTGCGAGACCCTCATAGCGACTATGCCGTGCAGATGCAAGGAGTTTGCAGGGGCAACCATGAAAGTTTCACAAAGGTCGTAGAAGAAATGCCAGAGGGAGACCGGGATTGGTTTGTCAAACACATCCTGGATCCAAATACATGTCATGCATTTGCCCTTCCGGAGGCGGATTAAGCCCCGCCCCCGGGGGACGAATTCACTGAGCGTCCTTTACCGGAACCACTTCCGCATTCTGCTTTGCT
The DNA here is from genome assembly GCA_049514915.1 of Occallatibacter sp. GTDB lineage: Bacteria > Acidobacteriota > Terriglobia > Terriglobales > Acidobacteriaceae > Telmatobacter. The sequence continues at coordinate 45,408 of JBEKUP010000053.1, forward strand.
TCGGCTTCTCGGTCGAGCCGGGCCCGCTTGGGCACTTCGATCAAATCCTGGTCGTGGGCGGTGCGATGAATTTCGTTCTGTGCGGGACGAAGCGAATTGGGAGTGTTTTGCATTTGGTTTCCTCCATTGTTGCAGGTTGAGGCGATCCGCGGATTGCGGTCCGCGGGTTGGTTGCCGCAGCTCGTGCACCGAGGCGAAAGACAAAAGCAGGTCCTTCGACTTGCTGCGCTCACTCAGGATGACAGCATCATTTTTGAGTAGGATTCGTGGAACGTCTCATCAGCGCGACTTGATGAACTCTTTGCGGCGGAAGCGCAGGGCGGTCCAGTCTTCGTCGATGGCGATGGAGCGGACGGTGTCAAACCCCGCCGCATTCAGAACGGCCCATCCGGTATCGCGCTTGAAATCGCATTTGTACTTCTTCGATGTGCCCTTGGGGTAGGCGAACCAGACGGCCGCGTCGCCTTTGGCGCGAGCGGCGATTTTCGGCGCGAGCGCGTCCACCTCGCTCTGCTTCGTGACGAAGGAGAGGGAGAAACCAATTTCTGGCAGCGATTCGATTTGCCGGTGAATGTGCAGGACAGGCAGCCGGGAAAGCTCCTTTTCAAAGCTCTCCGGCGCCTGCAGCACGAGGATTTCCTTGTGGTCTTTGAGTTGGAGTTTTTCAAAGAGGGTCGCCATGGATTCTTATCTTAGCTGAATCGCCGAAATAATCTGCAAGCACTTGCGGCGGGGCAGGCGCTTGCGGGAGGCTCGCACGGGGGTTGTTGCGGCACACACACGGACTGGATAGAGGGTCGTGCTTTCCCAGGTCCCCAAATGCGAGGGACCTGGGCATCCAGATGCATAGAGGTAATGAGGTCTTCAGAAGTGGAAGCGGTAGCGGAGTTCGGCGGAGATCATTCTTGGATCGTTCCAGTGGAAGCCCCCGATGGTGACGGAGTTGTCCTGTAGGACGCGGTGATTGGTTACGTTGATGGCGGTGACGGAGAATTTCCAGTTCTCGCCAATGGCGTGGCCGGCAGAGGAATCGAACGTGGTATGCACGGGGAGATAGGGGCCGTTGTAGGGTCCTTCATTTGCGCCGGCGAGACCGTTGGAGAAGCCGGAACCGTAGTACATGTTGGTCGAAAACCAGGTGTGCAAAGGCAGCTTCGCCGTGAAGCCGGTGTTGAGTGTTTCGCGCTGGTCGTGGTCCAGGGCGATGTAGCCGGGGCCCAGGTCGCAGGCGGGGTCGGTGGGAATGCTGCACGTAAGGCCGCCTATGATGTTGCCGCGCTGCTGGGCGATCTGGTTCGAGTAAGTCACATGGAACTGCCCGAAGCGGGCCAGCCGCGGCGAGCGCAGGGTCATCTCCCAGGCGCGGATGAGGGCGCCATCGACGGCAATGGGGATGCACGCGTTGGATTCGCCGATACACGAGTGATCGAGGAAGTTGTTGACGCGATTCTTGAAGGTATCGACGTCGAGAAGCCAGCCCTTATACGGAATCTGAATGCCGAACTGGTGTTCTTCGTCGCGTTCGGAGGGGAGCGGGGTGAAGGCGTTCTCGCCGGAGGGCAAGCTGCTGGCGTAGTTGAGCACGGAACTGGAGACGGTGAGCAGCGGGGCAGGCTGGAAGAAATGGCCGTAGAACCCGCGCAGAACCCAGTGCAGGCGCGGGATTTCGACCGTTGCGCCGATGCGGGGATAAATTGTTGATTCGTCGTATCCGCCGTGGAAGATGGTGAACCGCTCGCCGCCGAGGAGGGTGACGTATTGACCGAGGCGTAGATGGTCTGACAAGTAGAACTCGACCAGTCCGGCGCTTGCATTGGCTCCTGTGGCGGGCTCCGACGGTGCGCTGCCGTCGTTTACCAGCACGCCGAAGAGGTCATTCTCCGCCTGGTAGAAGGAGTAGATGCCGGCAGAGAAGCTGTTCCATCCGGCATCCAGATGACCGTCGAGCTGCGCGCCGCCGTAATTCGAGGTCTGGTGCCAGGTGGTTGAAACCGGCTGATCGGTTGGGAGCGAGTCATAGTTCGCCTGATTCAGATGGTAGAAGGGTGCGAAAGAAAACAGCGCCTTGGGCGAGATGGTGTGGACCCAGTCGGTGATGACGAACGCGTCGCGCTCGGTCTGCGCGTCGCGAAGGCCGTAGGAGCTGTAGTAGCCGGACGTGGTCTCGTAGTCGTTCGGGTTGGGGTCGTAAGGGATGTCGAAGTAATCCTGTCGATACTGCGCGTTGAGGCGGAGTTGGTCTTTGGGAGTCTGATTGCGGATCAGCGAGACGAAGCCGCTCTCAGAGTTGGTGGTGTCGTGGTAGATGGAGGCAACCGGCGTGGCCAGGCCATAGTTGGAGCGGGAACCGGCGAGGCTGGTGTACCACGCGGTGGTTTCGTTGTGGTCGCCAAAGGAGAGCTGGGTTTCGCCAGTGTAGAGGTTTCCTGCATCTACAATGAGTTCGGCGTCGCGGCTGCCCTCAAAGCCATTGCGTGGCAGGACGTTGAATACGCCATAGGTGCGGTCACCTACGTCGGAGGCGTAGCTGCCTCTCTGGGTTTCGATGGCGTCGATGTCTTTCGGGTCGATTTGTGGGCCGACATTCGAGGCAATCTTGGTGTTCGGGATGGCTACTCCATCAATGAGCCAAGCGGTCTGGTGGCCGCCACGCATGTGCAGCATGTCATGCGTCATGTAGCTTCCGGGCACGTAGTCGGTGATCATCTCCGTGCCGATGGTGCGATCCGCGCCTGGAGTGTCTTCAATATCGGCGCGGGTGATTAGCGTTGTGGGCGTGACGGAATCGGTTGCGGCGAGGGAAGACTCCAGTCCTTCGACCACGACGGTCTGCGTTGACGCGGCAACCGGCAACAGGATGTGGAGAAGCGGGTTGGTGCCAGAGGCGAGGTCGAGTTGCTGTTCGGCAGTTGCGAAGCCGCTGGCGGAGATTGTGAGCGTGTAGACGCCGATGGGCGCCTGAGCAAGTTCGAATTCTCCCTCGGAAGTGGTCTTAGCGGTGAGTGTGAATTCGGAATGAGTCGATTTCAGGGCCACATTCGCGCCGGAGATTGGCCGGTGCTGAGGATCATGGACAACCCCATGCACCGTGGCAAACACAGTGGCGAAGGCGGGGACGGACGCAACCGCGAGCAAAGCCGCGGCAAAAGCGATGGGGTAACGCATAAAGAGATGGACCTCCGCGAGCGCTCCGGCGCAATGCCGGTCAGCTCAGCAAGACAGCAAACGCATGACACTGTCGCACACAAGAGACAGCACGTTCAGTGGAATTTTCAGGCGATGGATGAAGTGGGAGGTCCGCGGTTTGCGCGAGTACGGATCTGGCTGATGCGTGCTGCAGCGCGTCCGGCGGCGGGGGAGTGCGGTTCCGCAAGCAGAGTGGGGAGACTGGCTGGCGCTGGGGCCAATGCCAGAGCCGTAGTATTCAGCGTAACCAAGTAGCCGGGAAACCAGGGGCAGGTTGCGGGAGCCTTGATGTTGAGGGTGCCGGGGTCTGCAGCGCTCGTCATGGCGGCCATTTGCGTGGACATGCCGCAGTGATGTGCGCCGTGACGTCGGCAGCAGAATGGGAGACGCGACTCGTCGCTGGCGGCGAAGATGGCCACGAACGGGCCCACGCCGAAGAACAAGACCAGGAAGATGGAGAGCCAACGTCTCATCTGTAATTCATCCTAAATGGAAATGGGAAAGAGCAGGCGGCGAACGCTTCACGACGGCGTTTGCCGCCTGCGATTTATACAGCAATCAAGGACAGGTTAAGGGGTAAGGTCGGGGTTTCCGGCCTTAGGTATTTCATTGTGTTCCACCGCGTCCTCCAGCTTTGATCGAGGCTGCGACCGGCATAGGCATGGACATGGCGCCGGGGGCAGGCGATTTGTCGGGCCCAGCAGGTGTATCCGCGGCAACTGCCGGGGATGGGGTTTGGCTCTTATTCCAAGCAGCGGGTTGAGGTACGACCTGGATGATGTTCATCATCCCCAGATCCTCATGGTTGAGGATATGGCAATGGAAGACGAAGCTTCCAATGTCCTGTCCCCGGAAGTCAACCAGGAGCGTAACGCTCGGGTACGGATGTGCCGGGTTACCGTCCCATGCCGGCACTTCGATCATATCCAGATACTGGCCGGTATCAGCTGGAGCCTGCGGAGCGTTGTTGTTGATAGCGAAGTTGTTTTGCGACTGCACCAGGAAGTGAACCTGGTGAAGGTGGAATTCGTGGTTCTCCTGTGCCCGGTTCTGCACAGTCCATTGTTCCACCGTCCCCTGCATGGCAGTAATAGCTGGAGGTGCGTTGGGGTTGAACGGCGCGGGCGTTTGCGGGGATACGGTCATAAAGAACTGGGTTTGGGTTGAATTCTCAGAGAAGTACAACAAGCGCGTTTGTGCTATGGGCGCCGTTGCAAGGCCTGCGAAGCGCTGCACGGCGGCCGGAGCAACGGAAGAGGAAACAACATCCGCAGTAGGATCGGAGGTTGAGTTATCGCCGCCCAACGCGATGTTGAAGATGGGACGGCTGGGATCGCAATCGCCGTTTACGCCAGTGGCGATGGCGGTGGTTACGAACTGGGCTGTGTGCACGCCGGCAGTCGGTGTTGTCACGATGAATTCGACACGCGAAGCCGGCGGCAGCCGAAAGTGGGTTATCGGAATCAGGCTGGGAGTCGTAGCACCGTCCTGGGAGTTTACGGGAACACCGTCAATTCCTACCAACTCCAGGGTCTGAGCCACACCATTGTATTGCACCTGCAGGTCCATGATCGTGTCCGCAGATGAGTTAGTCACACGCCAGAACTGCTTCTCACCGGGCTTCACATTCAATACTGCGGGCGTGAAAGTGACCGGACCATTTGGCGGCGAGGCCTGAAACGAATTGATCGGCACGTTGTTTACGGTTATGTCCTGGAAGGGAACGCCGTTGGTGCAACCGCCCGGCCCTTCGGCCAAGCCATTCAGCTGAGGCTGATCGCGAAGCACGATGATCTGTTGGGGAAGTCCTGCCACTGCAGGCTGCACATTTTGAATTCCATCCACGACGAGGGCCCCGGCTGCACCTCCCAGCACAGCAGCCTCCGCAATGCCGTGGATGTGCGGATGATACCAGTAAAGCCCCGGCGGCTCATTGGAGGGGAAAGCAACGTTGTACTGGAAGGTCTGGCCGGAGTTGACGACGGTCTTGATTACCTCGTCTTGCCCGCAGGTTGGTGAAGTATTGGTGCCGTGATAGTGAATGTTAACCGAGCTACTGTTCATGAAGGCGGCTCCGCAGTTAGGCGGATTCAGCTCCATGGGATTCATTCCCGCCGGGGTGTTGTTGGTGATGGTGATAACCAGGTGGTCGCCGGGATTTACATGCAGGGTTGGATTCTCAAGGCCGCTGGGAGTCATAAAGCAATAGAGAGTGCGGCCATTAGCATCCGTTGTTGTTTGATAGGAAAAATTGACACTGAGAATTCCGTGCGAACTGAAGAGGGCGACCGGGTTCAGCACCGGGCTGCCGGCGGCGAATCGCGGGCAAGGGTTGGGAACGGGCGCCACTGCGGGGGGTGTGAAGGTTGTCTGTGCATGAGCGCAAATATGCACCAGAACGAACATGGCAAGGCCTGCCAGTGCCTTGCCGCGGGTGTGCGAGACCAATGAGGAAACCATGGTTTCTCCTTATGCGGATGGCTATTTGTTAACGTTTTCCTGCGAACGACGACTTTTTTTACGCAAGGCTTCCCAAGGGCACTCTCTGCGACTCCGGAACGAGTCGCCAGCGGCGCCTTCATGTGGGACAGCGGTCGTGACCTAATGTTGTCGGGCCTATTGAACTGGGGAGGGCCGCCCGACACCGGGAATGTTGACAGATTTAGCGCCAAACAATTATGACTGTCCAGCGCAAAATGTAGAATCCACACTTACCAAGGGTCATAGACTTAATTAACACTTTAGTAATTCGAGTGCGATGTGTAGTTACTATTGAGGATATTCCCACCCGGTGCATGGGGTTGTGGATTCATACGCAGTCAGACGGAACCACGAACTGTTAGTGACCTGATCGGAATCGGGTTGCTCGGACGTAACGCGCTCGCACGGTCTGGCGAAACCGCGCCGCGGATTGGTATCGAGCTAGTTCGCCGTGAGCGGATTCTTTGCAACGAAGCGAATGGGTCCCGGTCGGGTATCATCGGGGTATTCAGTTTTCGATGAAATTGGAGAGCCGGTGTCTGAAGTGAATATTTCCGTGTTGCCGCAACAGGGTGCGTCCGAGTCCCGCATATCACCCCAGCGACGAGGACCAGTCGCCGGGGACCCCGCCTTACAGCGGCCTTTGCGGGTTGCTCTTTTTGGTTTTGGGACAGTGGGAAGTTCAGTGGCGCGGATCCTGGTGGAATCGCGGCCGGAAGGACTTGAGCTGACACATGTTTTCAATCGCGGCGTGGCGCGCAAGCGCGTGGATTGGACGCCGGACAGCGTGGTGTGGAGCGAGGACGCCGATTCGGTGCTGGCCTCGGATGTGGATGTGGTGGTGGAACTGGCGGGGGGGCTTGATCCGGCCGGTGGTTGGGTGCGGCGGGCGCTGGATGCAGGCAAGAGCGTGGTGACGGCGAACAAAAAGCTGATTGCCTACCAGGGCGTGGAACTTGAGCGGCTGGCCGTGGCCAGAGGCGGACACCTGAAATACGGCGCCGCGGTGGCAGGCGGAATTCCGGTGATTCCGGGGCTGGAACAGGGTTTGTCCGGGGATAGGATTGAACGGATTGAAGGCATTCTGAACGGGACGTGCAATTTCATCCTGAGCAAGATGGAGGCGGGGGCGGAGTACGCGACTGTGCTGGCCGAGGCGCAGAAGCTGGGATATGCGGAGGCCGATCCCACAGAGGATGTGGGCGGATTCGATGCCCGGGCCAAGCTGTCAATCCTGATGCGGCTTGCGTTGCGTGTGGAAGTGAATCCTGAAGAAATTGTGCCGCGGCCGATTACGACGATCACCGCTGTCGACTTCAGCTATGCGCGGGATTTGGGCTGCACCATCCGGCAGATTGCGCGTGCCGACCGGGCAGGCGGCCAAGTGGCAGCAACGGTTGGACCAATGCTGGTGGATCAGCGCTCGCCACTTGCCTGGTCGCGCGGCACTGAAAATATGGTGATCGCCACTGGCCATTACGGGGGGGATGTAGTTTTCTCCGGCCACGGCGCAGGAGGCCAGCCGACAGCCGTCGCCGTGGTCAGCGACCTGCTGGCACTTGCACACGGATCGCGTCGTGTCGAAGTGCCGTCGGAGACCGCAGCGGTGAGCGGTGAATTCGAAGTTCCCCATTACATTCGCTTTCTGGTCAAGGATCGTCCCGGCATCGTGGCCGAGATTACCGGAGCCCTCGCAAGAGAGCACATCAACATCCGCGCCATTGTGCAGAAACCCGGCTTCCCCTCCGATGCGTTGCCGTTTGTGGTTACCGTGGAGCCGTGTAAGGCATCCGCGCTCAAAAAGGCGCTTGCGGCGATGCGGACTATGGACTGCTTCCTGGTGGAACCGCTGGACCTTCAGATGCTTGAGTAGCAGTTGGGAATAGCGGTTGTCAGTTTTCAGAACTACGAGCGGGTCGCGAGTGGGTTTGGAGGCGGGTGTGATCGACACGATTTATCGATGTGAGATTTGTGGGATCGAGAGCGACAATCCGGTGCGCTGGATTGTGATCCATTGCAACGATGCGCAGCTTACGGTTTTCAAATGGACGAAGGAAGCCGCAGACGCTCCCCGCGCGCGGCACTACTGCGGCGAGGCCCACTCGCAGGTGTACATCAGCAGGTGGTTTGAATCGTTCTGCGGATAGTCCTGGGCGGTTCGCGAATCTTTAGAAATTCGATTCACAGGGCGGGTCCGGCGAGCGCGGGGCCGGTGGACTCGCGGACTACGAGCTCCGGGGCCATGACGATTTCAGAGGGGAAGGCACTCTTTCGGTCGGCGATCCGTTCTAGTAGAATCTGGGCGCCACGCTTGCCCATTTCGAGCAAGGGCTGGAAGACGGTGGTAAGCGACGGGGTGGAGTAGGCGGCGGACTGGATGTCGTCGAAGCCGACGACGGAGACATCACCGGGGACAGTGAGTCCGGCGTCTTTGAGGGCGCGGATAGCGCCGATGGCCGAAATGTCATTGAAACAAAATACGGCCGTGAAGTCGCGGGTATGCTCGAGCAGGGCCTTCATAGGCTTGTAGCCGATCTCAGGCGCCATGGGGTGGTAGCCGTCTTTCATGGACCAGCCGGCGGAATCGATGCGGGTGACGAGACTCGAGTCGATTCTGAGATGGAGCTGTTGAGCGACCTGCTGGATGCTCTCCCAGCGGAATTCGGAATCGGGGATGGCACGCGGGCCGCGCATAAAGGCGATGCGGCGGTGCCCGAGCTGATGGAGATGAAGCAACGCCTGCTCGACCGCGAGATGGTGATCCAGGACGATGTTGGTTACGTTTTCACCGGCGCTGTGAGCCGAGATGGCTACGACGGGAACGGTGACTTCCATGTGGTCGGCGGGGGTGTTGAGAAGGAGCAGTCCGTCGACAGCGCGCTCGACCAACATTTTGGGATAGCGCTCAATAAGCTCGCGTTTCCAATCGTGGCAGGCGGTGAAGAAGAAGTAGTGAGCGCCAGTTAGCTCCTGAACAACACCGCTCATGACGCGGGTGAAGTAGCCCTCGCTGAGGTCGGGGGCAAGCACGCCGACGCTCATGGAGCGGCTTTGGCGCAGCGAGCGGGCGAAGTAGTTAGGGCGGTAGTTCAGGCGCTCGGCTGCTTCGGTGACGCGGTTGCGGGTTTCTTGAGGAATGGACTTGGCGGACGGGGAATTATTCAGGACAAGGGAAACCGTGGTCTGGGAGAGCTCAAGGTGCTCGGCGAGCATACGGAGATTGACGTGCCCTGGTGGCGTTGAAAGCTTTCCCTTTGCCATGTTGGAGTTGTAACACGTTTTCTCGCCTGGGAACACTGTTTCCTAGGAAGTGAATCGATTTGTCTACTGGTTTGGCAGGAATTGCCAGTAACATACGGTGCCTCCGGTTGGGATGCCCGGCATATCCGCACCACGTCATGCGACTGACGGGCACGACTTGCCCGTTCAATTCACGGTTATTACGTCTTCATGGTGGATGTCGATTTTGGTTCGACCGGGCTTGACAGGCCACCTTTGGCCGTTGAACTGAAAGGTTCCAGTCAGGGTGCCAGGAAGGACAATTTCAGCGTGGAAGTCGCTGCCCTTGCGTTCGTATTTGACTTCGATGTTGCCCTGGGGATGCGGGAAGGCGGCGGTAAGTGAGGGCAGGCCGCCGAGATGCGGCGCGATGCGGACAGTGGCGAAGCCGGGGCTTGCGGGCTCAATGCCGGCAACGAGAGTGAGCAGGTCGTAGATGGGATGGGCGCTCCAGGCGTGGGAGTCGGAGCGCGTATTGCCGGGGATTTCAGGCCAGGTGCTGAAATGGAGCGGCAGCAGCTTTCGCCATGGATCGAGGGACGTCAGGTACTCGTCGGCCATGCCAGTGTGGTCGAGGGCGCGGGCGAGGTAGAAACGGAAGTAGTAGGAAGCGCTTAAGGTGCCGTTGGGGGTTGTGCCGGGTTCGATGGCGAGTATTTTCCTGAGCACGTCTTTTTGGGACTCCTGCGGGATCACGTCATAAAGTACACCGAGGATGTTGGCTTGCTGACTGTAGACCTTCTGATCGGGATTGTCGGCCAGGAGGCCGCGCGAGGCGGACCAGCATTTGGAGTAAAGGCCCGTGCGGACGTGGGCGGCGCGGGACTGATAGCGAGTGGCGAGAACGGGATCGCCTAGGGCGGCTTCAAGGCTGGCCGCATCATCGAGAGCGCCCAGGTATTCAAGGGTGGTGATGCAGGACTCGTTGTTGGCGTCGTAGGTGGGCGTTTCGCCTTGCGAGACCCAGTCGATGAAGCTCCACCAGGGGAGTTTGCGAAGCAGGCCGTCGGGTGCTTCGTAGTGAGAGAACCAATCGAGGATGGTGCGGGTGCCTGGGACGAGCGTGCGAACGAACTCGGGATCGGGGCGATACATCCAGTAGTCGTGGAGCGTGCCGATGTAGAGCAGGGAAAAGGTCGGGATGGATTGCGGGAGGGAGCTGGGATAACGGCTACGGGTGATGCCGTCGGGGATGCGGGAGGCGTCGAAGGCTTCGATGGCCTGGCGGGCGAGGCGGTCATCGCCGGCGACTGTGTAGGAGATGAGGGCCTGGATGCGCGTGTCTCCTACGTACTGAAGCTGCTCGTAGTAGGGCGTGTCCATGTAGGTTTCATGCGCATCGTCGCGGGCCGTGTGCCAGCTTATGTCCCAGATTTTGGCGAGGCTGGGGTCGGGGGATGTGAAGGTGGCCAGCTCTTTGAAGGGATAGGCGGTGAATTGGGCGGTGAGGGATTCGAGGGTGAGGGGTTGATTGCCAGCAGTGACGTCGATATCGAGATAGCGCCAGGTGCGCCACCAGAGAGGCTCGAACGTGCGATGCGGGGCGCCGTCGGGGAGGAAACTGTCGGTCAGGCCGAGGGCTTTGCGGTCGGCGACTTCGTCGCGGTCGCCTTTGTGTTGGTCTTTGTCGTAGAGGGCTTCGGCGTATGTAAGAACGATTTTGGAGCCTTTGCCGCCGGAGACGGTGAGTTGGGGGTAGGCGGTGGTCAGGGTCTTGCGGTCGAAGACTAGCCGGTAATGGTGATTTGCCATCAGCCCGATGGGTTTCGCGGGAAACTCAAGGAGATTCATACGGGGCTCGTAGGACGCCGTCGTTTCCGTCGACAGAACGCCTTTGCCTGCGTCAGTTGCCGTGTACTCCATGTGCGGCAGCTCGTCGGGGATCAGGCCCCATGGATTGTCGCCGGTAGTGTCGGCGGAGTGGGCGTGGTTAACGCTCGGAAAGATGCTGTCGCGCATGGGCGAAGCCGCGGGTACCCAGTTGCCGCTGCTATTGGTGGGGGATTGCCAGTCCCAGTCATATTTGGCGGCGTCGATCTGTTCGCCGGGGCCGGCGGCGAAGTAGGTCTTGAATGTTACGGTGTCGCGGTTCAGCGCTTGATGGCCGGGCTCGACTTCGACCTGCCATCCATCCGATTTGCCTGTGCCGGTGCTGATTGAATTTGCGCCGGTGGCTTCGCTTTCGAGCAGGAAAGCAGTGCGGTCGGAGATTTGGGCGATGGCGGCGTAGACACCCCAGTTCCACACCGTTGCTGTGATGAGGTTGGCTCCGGGCTGAAGGAGCGGGGCGAGATCGAAGCGCTCGTAGCGCCAGTGGGCGAGATCGCCGCGGGTAGGGCCGTCGCCGACGCGATGACCGTTGACGTAGAGGATGAAGCGGTTGTCGGCGCTGACGCGGACGGGATAGTTCGCGGGCATGGCGGTGAGCGTGAGTGCGTGGCGGAAATGGAGGACGATGGGCTCGCGGAGGGGCGCGGTGGGATGAGTGATCCACGCGGCATGCCACTCGCGGCTGGGTGGGTCGGGCTGCATGGGGGATTGGGCCGCGAGAGACGCGCAGGTGAGGGCGAGAGCGAGCAAGGCAAAAACTGGACGCATGGGTCTGGGCCTTCCGTTGGACAGAGACCAGCTTAGAACAGTTGGGCGTCGGGCTGATTCGGCGGTCGAGTCAATCCTCGCGGAGAACCTTTACCGGCTCAACGCTTGCTGCCCTCACTGATGGCACAAGAGAAGCGAGCGCGGCGACAAGCAGGATAAGGCAGATGACGCTGGCATAGGTGGTTGGATCAAGGGCTGTCACACCGTAAAGCATCCCAGTAAGAAACCGACTCAAGCCCAATCCAAGAGCGAGTCCGGCGAGGCAACCGATGACTGCGGCGCGGATGCCCTGGAACAGGAATCGCGCGACGATCTGGCTGCGCAAAGCACCCAGCGCCAGGCGCACACCCACTTCGCGCTGGCGCAGACGGCCCATGTAGCTCAGCGTTCCATAGAGGCCGATGCAGGCGAGCGCGACGGCTGTCGCGGCGAAGAGGGAGAGCAATGTTGTGCGGAGACGATTCTCAGTGGAGGCATCGTCAAGGTGCTCCTGCAGCGACGAGATGCCATAGACCGAGCGGCTGGGCTCAAGCTCGTGAATGCGACGCCGGATGGTCTCCGCCATCGCCATGGGGTCGCCCTGCGTTCGGACCAGGTAGTTCGGGAACGGATTGGGCGCGTTGAAGCACGAGTAGACGGTGGGTACCGGCAGAATGTTCAAACCCTCCTCGCGTGCATCGCCGACAATTCCGCGAATCATGCCCTGCGTCTGGAAATCGTTGTACGCAGCGGCTGACAACTGATGCCCGACTGCTGAAGCGCCGCTCATGTAGCGGTCCGCAAAGGCGCGGTTCACCATTACATCGTTGGTACTCGGCGTCTGCCTGCAGGTTTCGCCAACGAGCAGAGGAATCTGCATGGCGCCGAAATAGCCAACGGAAACAAAGCGGTTGTCGGCCAGGATGGGATGGCCGGGCTGCACATTTCCGTCGATCTTGAATTCGGTTTGATACAGCGATGAAACGCCGGGGAGCGTGCCCGACGTTGCCACGTCCGTGACTCCCGGCAATGCGCGCAGGCCGTCGAGTGTGCGATCGATGCGCTGCACCACGCCCTTCATGTCACTGGTTTCGCCCCAGGATCCGCTGACCTGGAAAGTGAGAACGTGAGTGGGATCGAACCCCGGATAGACGCGCGCAATGGCCTGCAGGCTGCGGAGCAACAATCCCGCACCAATGAGCAACGTGACGGCGAGCGTGACCTGCACCATCACCAAAGCCCATTGCAGTGGGTTCCGCGTAGAGGCCTGCGTGCGGCTTCCCGAAGCGAGGCCTTGAGCAAGCCCGCGGCGCGTGCCGCGCAGTGCGGGGAACAGTCCGCAGAGGATGGTGGTGGCCACCGCCGCGGTGAGCGAATACACGGCGACTCGCCAGTTGAGCGTGATCTCTTCAGCGCGTGGCAGCGTCTTGGCGAGAAGATGAAACGCATGCGATGCACCGGCCGCAACTAGCAGCCCAGTCAGCGAGCCCAGCAAAGCAAGGGCAAACACCTCGCTGAGCAACTGTGTAACGATCGACATGCGGGAAGCGCCCAGTGAATAGCGGATGGAGATTTCATGCTCGCGCTCCGCAGTGCGTGCCAGTAGGAGGGCGGCGATGTTCGAACAGGCGATGAGAAGAAGCAAAGAGACTGATCCATATACGAGCAAAAGCGAACTACGCACCCCGCCCACAATGGTTTCTTTCAGCGGCTCGGTCTGGACAATGAGGTCGGCGTCCGGCTTTGGGAACTGCTTGCCAAGCTGGCTTTGCACGGTGGCCAGGTCGGCGGTCCCCGCTTGAAGAGTCACGCCCGGTTTCAGGCGGCCGATGACTGTGAACCAAGTGGCTTCGCGTCGCAGGGCATAGGGAGCATCCGGGGCGCTCGGCGCCCATAGATCCACGTCACGGTTGGGGAATTGGAAGGAGGGCGGCATGATGCCAACAATTGAATACGAGAATGTCCCGACCTTAAGCCTCTTGCCCAGCGCTGAGGGATCCCGGTGAAAGCGGCGCTCCCAGAATCCGTCACTTATGAGAACTGCATCGGGACCGGCCCAATGCTCTTCTTCACGCGTGAACGGTCGGCCCAGTGCAGGCGAGACTTCCATGACCTGAAGGAAGCGCGGTGCAACCAGCGCTTCGGTGACTCTCTCAGGCAGAGATCCTGAAGTCTCCGAGAGATCGTCGAGATAGTATCCGCTGATGGCCTGGAACGTCGAGTTCATGCGGTTCCAGTCTTCAAGCCGGACCGGCGCCACAAAATGGTTAGCGTCTCGTCCCTTTGCATCGTGCTGGTAGAGGACGGCAAGCTGGTCGCCACTTGGATACGGCAGAGGCCGCAAGATCACTGCGTCGATGGCCGAAAACACCGCGCTATTGGCGCCGATAGCCAGAGCCAGCGTAAGAATGACGGCGATGGAAAATGTGGGCGACTTGCGCAGGAAACGCGAGGCAGCCTGGGCATTGAATGCAATGCTCTCAGCCAGGGCGGAAACATGGACCTCGCGTATTGTCTGTTTCACCTGCTCGCAGCCGCCGAACTCGAGCATGGCACGCCGATGAGCCTCATCGGGCGTCAGTCCCTGGGCGATGTAGGACTGGGCCAGTTCGGCGATGTGATGGCCGATCTCGCGATCCATCGCATCATCTGAAACGCTGCGCGGAACAAGTCTGTGAAAGAGACGCCTCAAACCTTCCATGCGAGCCTCCTATCGTGGTTTCAATGCGCAGTCTCAAGAATTTGAACAACGGCTTTGGATAAACGGTTCCAGGTTTCTTGTTCGGTGGCGAGTTGCTTGCGGCCGGCGGCAGATAAGCGGTAGAACTTTGCCTGCCTGCCATTCTCCGATTCTCCCCAGTCGGCCGCGAGCCAGCCACGTTTTTCAAGCCGATGCAGCGCCGGATAGAGCGAGCCCTGTTGCACCAGCAACACCGCGTCGGATATCTGCCGAATCCGCTGGGAGATGCCGTAGCCGTGAACCGGACCGAGCGCGACAACTTTCAGGATGAGCAGGTCGAGGGTGCCCTGCAGCAGGTCGGCTTTCTCGAGTGGCGCCATGAATCTTTCTCTCCTAGACAATCTACCTATACAAAACGATGTGTAGATTGTCAAGGAGAAGATTCAAAACGGCGAAGCATGTTCGGGGCAGCTTCAAGCCAGCCGCTGGACATCCCTGTTGGCCTGCGTGAATTTCCAGCCATGCGAGCAGCGCGAGCGCAATCCATTGTGTGAGCAATGGCGCCATTTTCGTTGCGCATTACCAGCGCTTGTTTTCCGGATAAATACCGGACCGACCGCGAGACGAATCGGCTGCTGGTGAAAGTGTTCGGGTATTGTCAACCGGAAATTGGAACTCTGTGAAGAAATCGGAGCTGTATGCACTTGATTTCGCAGCGTTGTAACCTGCCATTCATATTGGGCCGGTAGCCTACTCTAGGTGAATGTCAACGTGTCCGAACCGCGCAACTCCCAAACTCAAATTCATTCTGAGCCGGATTTCTCAAACGGGAAAGCCCCGGCGGAGATGGCTGCGCTAGCGGTTTCGCCGATTCGAAGGTTCTTGCTGTCGCGGGGCAACTCGGCCATTGCCGATCGCGGATTCTCATGGCTGATGTCTCTGTGTGCGCTGAGCATCTTCGGCATCGTGCTCCTGATTGCGACCGAACTGGTGATGGGATCGCAACTGACATGGCATCAGTTTGGGATGAGCTTCTTTAGCTGGGGAGAAAACAGTTTAGGCGACATTCTGAAGGCTTTTTCTGACCCGACTGCGACGCAGCCTAACTACTGGGATCCAGTGAACGGGCATTTCAGTGCGCTGCCGTTTGTGTACGGCACACTGGTTTCATCGATTCTGGCGTTGCTGATGGCGGTTCCGCTGGCGATTGGGCTGGCGGTTTTTCTCACAGAGATGTCTCCGGGCGTGCTGCGCGGGCCGTTGGCCTTTGTAACCGAATTGCTGGCCGCGATTCCCAGCGTGATTTATGGATTGTGGGCGGTTTTTGTGCTGGTGCCGTTGATGCGCGAGTACGTAAACCCACTGCTGATCAAGACGCTGGGCTGGACGGGCTTCTTCAACGATGCGAACCCAACGGGCCTGGGATTTCTTTCCGCAGGCGTGATTCTGGCCATCATGATTCTGCCCATCATCTCTTCCCTGACGCGGGAGGTGATGTCGGCGGTTCCGCACTCGCAGCGTGAGGCAGTGCTGGCGCTGGGGGCCACGCGGTGGGAGATGATCCGGA
>JBEKUP010000054.1:0-34247 GCA_049514915.1 Occallatibacter sp.
TCGCTCCACGCTTCCTCCCCACACTCGGTCGCCCTCATGCAGTTGCGCTTCACTTCACTCACTGTGACCAGCTTGTGACCGGACTTGCACCCGTAAGAGTGCGCCCATGATGGGCGCACAACTAAAAACCCTCTGGCCAATTGGCTCAGAGGGTAAGTGGAATCCAACTACAGAGTCCTCCGAGCAATCACATAGGTACGCCATGCCGCGGTTGGGCGGTCGCTGGTGTAAAGCCGTGATTGACTCGATTCATCATCGCACTTACAACTTACCCCAAATCGAGATGATAAGTCAACTATGCTCCGCTTCACACGCTCTCCTGCCCGCCGACTGCGCAACTAGATGTTGCAGTCGTCTGCATACCGGACGAAGCAGTGCTTGCACCGCTCTAACTGTCGTCAAGCTCATCGAGCACAAGGTTCGACTGCAGTGACAACGGCCCGCCTTGCGGCGTGCGGTCATCCACCGAACTCACCAGCCCATCTTCCATCACGCCCACGGTGGGGAACGCCCGGATAAGCTTGAATAGCCTCTTGTCCTTAACCCGTCGCGCCACGGCTGCCATCAGTTTGTCGCGGTTAACCCGGTTGAAGAACTTTTCCAGATCGAGATCCACCACCCAGCCGCAACCTTCGGCGATGTGCTTCTGCGCCTTCGCTACCGCCTTATGTGCCGACCGTCCGGGCAGGAACCCGTAACTGTGTTCGGAAAACCCCGCGTCCCAACTGCTCTGCAAGACCTGCATCACAGCTTGTTGAACCATGCGGTCCAGCACCGTCGGGATGCCCAGCTGACGTGCCCCGCCGTCCGGCTTGGTATCTCTACCCGCTTCACCTGCTGTGGCTTGTTGGTCCCTCGAAGAAGTTGTTCGCGGATGGCTGGCCAGTGCTCCCTCGAGTGGCCCCGGGAGTGCCTCGACGGTCATGCCGTCGATGCGCGGACTACCCTTGTTGGGCTTCACTCGCTTGTATGCCTACAAGCAGTTCTCCCGCTCGGAGACGTCTTCCATCAGTTGTTCACTGTTGCTGGCCGGGCTTTCGATCATACGCTTCGCCATGGACGTTTCGGACCCTTCACCAGCAGACTGCGGAGCTTCACTCCTCGTCTCCTCGCGAAGGGCCAGCCGAAGCTGGATTTTGCTGCTTGCCGCTCATCGAGTCAAGCCGCCTACTGGCGCTTCCTTCCGTTTGGGCCTTCGCCGCTTGCGCGAATTCTACGCCCGCCGCGATGGCGGGCCTTTTGCTTTTCCATTTCAGGTTCCGCAGTTGGTAACTGGGTTTCACCACACGCGGCAAGGATTTGGTGCGACCATCGGCGCGGTTTTCTTGCAACTAAAGCTCTTCGCAAACTCCGGCAAGTCGGACAGGATTGTGTTGGTGCGGTACTCATCCGGCGCGTGCGGATCACCTTGCGCCTGCGTGCGCAACTGCTCCGGACGTGTCTGCGTGCACCACTGCTGTGCATAGGCGATCCAGAACCGCTGGTCTGGCGCATAGCCATCGATCTTCGCATTCATGTCGAGATGTGCGGCCCCCGCCTTTTCCTCCCATGCCAGCCACGCCAGCCATAACCCACCCAGGTCGGCAAGATTCTCTCCGAGCGTCAGCTTGCCATTTAGGTGCACACCGGGCACGGCTTCAATGGCGTCATACTGTCTCACCATGCAGGCGGCTCGATCGTTGAACTTCTCCTCATCTTCCTTGGTCCACCAGTCCTTGAGGTTGCCGTCTTTGTCGTATTGGCGGCCCTGGTCGTCAAATCCGTGCGTGAGCTCGTGGCCGATGGTTGAACCCATGTCGCCGTAGTTGGCCGCGTCATCTTCCTTGTCGCTATAGAAAGGCGGTTGAAAATAGCCCGCGGGAAAATTGACGTTGTTCATCTGCGGGTCGTAGTAGGCATTGACAGTGGGCGGCGTCATGCCCCATTCGTCTTTGTCAACGGGCTTGCCGATCTTGGCCAGATCGCGCGCAGATTCAAACTCGTGCACGCGCATCGCATTGCCCAACGCGTCTCCGCGCACAATCTCCAGCTTCGAATAGTCGCGCCATTTTTCGGGATAGCCGATCTTGTTCATCACGGTGTGCAGCTTTTCTTTGGCTTTTTCTTTGGTCTCGGGACTCATCCAATCGAGAGAATCAATGTCCTTGCCCATGGCCTGCTCGATGGCCAAGGTCATTTCGAGAGCCTGCTTCTTTTCCGCCGGAGGAAAGTACTTGGCCACAAACGCCTGTCCCAGCGCTTCGCCGAGGTCGTTGTCAACGACGCTGGTGCAGCGTTTCCAGCGGTCCTGCTCCTTTTCCGCGCCGTTCAAAATGTGCGCGTAAAAGTGCCATGACTCGTGATCGAAGGTCTCCGGCATGCTGGTTCCGGCATATGCGTGCAGCAGGTGCCAGCGGAGATAGGTTCGGATTTGGCGGATGGGCGTGTCAGACGCGAGTTGGTTGAACTCCGTAAAAAACTTCGGCTCCATATCGTTCATCTTGCCCGCGGCGGGCGCATGCATTGTGGCTACATAGTCCGCTAGTGAGAAGTGCGTCAGCTCTTTCGAAAACGCATCGATATCGGTGGGGTGATTCAGATTCTGCGGGTCACGCTGCTCGGTGATGGTGAGCGAGGCCTTCGCCAGGCGCGTTTCGAGGGCGAGCACTGTCTTTGCATCAGCGGCTGCCTGCTTCTCTGGCTCACCCGCAAGCACGAACATATTGCGCACATGCTCCACATACTGCTGACGCAATTCAACACTCTTCGCGTCTGTGCGGGTGTAGTAATCCCGCTCCGGCAGGCCGAGACCGCCGGCGCTATAGAAGCTGATGACCGAGTTCGAATCGGCATAATCCTGATTCGATCCCATGCCGAAGAACGCGTTCACGCCGATGGAGTGCAGGTGAGCCAGCAGCGCAGGTAACTCCGCCGAGGTCTTGAGAGCGGCAATGCGATTCAGTTCCGGCTTCAGAGGCGCAATGCCCATGCGATTGACGTTGGCCGTATCCATGCATGTAGCGTATTCATCGCCGATCTTCTGTTCGTTTGGCGTGCGGGGGCTGGCGCTGTGGTTGGGTACAGCCGCTGCTTCCAGAATCAGCTTGAGATGCAGGCGGTTAAGCTCATGCAGTTCGGTAAAGCGGCCATAACGGGCCTGATCGGCAGGCAGCGGATTGCGCTTGAACCAACCGTTGCAACTGAACTTGTAAAAGTTCTCGCAGGGGTCGACCGTCTGATCGATCAGCGACGGATCGAAGACATGGAGTTCCGGTGTTGCGGGCACTTTGGCTACCGGCTCGTGGGTGGTCTGCGTTTGTGCGGACGCCAATGCGAGACCAAAACCCGCCAACTGGAAACCAAGAGTAACGCATGAAATGCGGTAGGGAGAGCGACAGCTGAACATGCCGAAACTGTACCAGATTCGAAGGTCCGCATGTTGCCGCATAGGGCGACATTTACAATGAAGAAGAAGACGTAATTCAACAAGGAGCCAACCACTTGCCGCAACGCACCTTCAGCATCATCAAGCCGGACGCGGTCCGCAAAGGCGACGCCGGCGGAATTCTCGCCGAAATCTACAAAGCCGGATTCCAGATTGTAGCCATCAAGAAGCAGTCCATCTCCGTGAAGGAAGCAGAGGGCTTTTATCACGTCCATAAGGCCAGGCCATTCTTTGGCGAACTGTGTGCTTTCATGGCATCAGGGCCGCTGGTTCTGATGGTTCTGGAGAAGGATAACGCGATTGCCGACCTGCGCAAGCTGATGGGCGCAACCAATCCCGCCAACGCAGAGGAGGGGACCATCCGCAAGAAGTTCGCCGGCTCGTTGCAGGAAAACGCGATCCACGGGTCCGACGCCGAAGACACCGCCGCGTTCGAGATTGGCTATTGGTTTGCTGGGTACGAACTGATTTAGTTTTATTTGGAACAATCAACGCCGCGCGATTTTCCCCAAGAGAATCGCAGCGGCGTTGTAGTCAGAGTTACCTACCTACTTCACAGGATCTCCGGGTACAGCAGTCAGCGCTTTCAAGTCGCTCACCAGCTTATCAATTGCCTCATCGAAGACTTTGTCTCGATTCTTTTTGAAGATCAGGCCCAAAGTGGGCTTGTCCACCAGGAATTCGTCGAGTACCCAGAGCGTGACATTGCTCTTCGGGTCCAGCAGCGCCACGCGGAAAGATGGAAACGGATGCGTTTCTGCGCCAACCTGGCGCGGGATGTAAATGATGCTGATTTGCGCGATCAGGTCGGCTTCGGCGGGGGAACCAACCAGCGAGTAATGGCCCCAGGTCTGCATCGCCGCATAGAACTGGTTGTAGTCGCGCCTTGGGTCTCCGCTAACAATGTCCAGGTCGAGCAAGCCGCCGGCGTTTGCAATGAATACCTTCTTCGCGGTCAGAATCTGCGAGGGCAAGGGCGCCACAGCAGTCTGCGCTGCGAGAGAGGGAACGAACAAGAGCGAAATTAACGTCGCAAGGGAAAGACATAGCAGCCTGACTTTCAGCATGGGTCCAACCTTTCCTTTTGGTGCGCGGCCATTATCGTCGATCTGGCGCATGGCAGGATACGTCCAATTAATTTGCAGCAGCAGACTGGGTCGTTATCGCTTTCAGATCGCCGACGAGTTTATCGATTGCGTCGTCGAAACTCTTGTCGCGAGTCTTTAGCAAGCCATTTAACTTAATCGGCTCGTACACGGTCCACAAGACAATTCGCGACTTCGGGTCCAGTATCTCGAGCTTGAACTGCGCAAAGCCCGGAGTCCAGATTACGTTAACCTCGAAAACCAGATCGGCATCGCCAGGGGCAGACACAAGTTCATATCGTCCCCAACTTTTCACGGTCGCGTAGAATTCGTTGTAGATTCGATCCGGCCCACCGGTCCAAGAGACCTTATCGAATCCACCTCCAGAATTGGAGATGAAAACCTTTTTCGCCGTGAGGATCTGCGAGGGCAGCGGTGCTGCCGGAGCCATTGACGTCTGCGCGCGCAAACATGGCGTGGAAGTAAACAGCATCGCAAGTCCAAGTGATGCTACCGCTAAACTGATTTTAGGTATGGATTGCATGATTTCAGCCTCTCTGTATCATTAATTGGACACTGAATCACGCGATGCGTTACGGAAGAATTGCGTTTCGGTCCTATCCATCCCCAAATAGATCGTCGATTTTCTTCCGCAGGATTGAGACTTCCTGCTTGAGCTCGGCCACGGTGGCTTCAAGGCGCGCGATGCGGTGGTCTCCTACTTCTGGTGAACTGCTCTCGCGGGGGGTCCAAGGTTCAGGGACTGCGGATCGCAACGCATCCTGGGAGCCCGACAGCAGATGTACGTAGCGCGACTCCTTGGTACCCGGCTGGCGCGGTAGCACAGCGACCAGGGACGGCTCGCGATCCATGAGCTTCTGCAACCCAGCAAGCACATCCGTGATTTCGTCAAAGCGGTGCAGCCGCTCTGTACGCCCGCGCAGCTCACCTGGCGTTTGCGGACCGCGCAGGAGCAGAACGCAGATCAGCGCCGTCTCCGCGCGACTGAAGTTGAAGACTTCGCCCAACCAGTGCTCGTACTTTGACACTCGGCCGTCGGCCCCTCGCGCGCGGCCTGCGATGCGCAGATCTTCAAGGCCGTGCAAGGCCTGGCGAACCGCATCCTCATCCAGGTCGGTAACGGGCTCACGATTCGAGCGCTGATTACATGCGTTGATCAGCGCGTTCATCGACATAGGGTAGTAGTCCGGTGTCGTGATTTCCTTTTCAATGAGCGCGCCCAACACGCGGGCTCCGGCGGCTGTAAGCACAATCGGTTCACTCGGCGGCATAGCTCAATCCTACCAACCTTCGTGGGTCCTTCATGGATTCTGCCCCGGCGTCTCTTCCTCTTTGGGACCCAGAAGAAACTGTACGCCGAGATATGCAATCCAATTGGGCTCGCTATTCTGTCGCGTTACCGCCTGAATGCCGCGACCGCCCATGAAGAGCAGTCGGATTTTGTTGCTGTGGGTTAGGCTTTGCCGGCCGCCGAAGTCCGCCGTGAATTCGCGTTGCTTGGGCACGGTGCCAATGCGGTTTGCGTCTTGCAAATCGTAGACTTCCGCATAGAGCTCGAGGCAGTCGTTGAATTCATGGCCAGCAATCAAGCCGCGGCCCCAGCGGCTTGGAATAAGCTGGTTGCCAAACCAATGGCCCACCTCGCCGTTCCAGTTGACCCAGCCGGTTTTGGCCGTGAATTCCATAGGTAGGTAATACTGCGGACCATTCTCCACAATGCCGCGGCGCACCGCGCTAGTGGGATTGTTGATGGAGGCCTGCGGATAGGTTCCCAGCGAGAAAAGCATGTTGTCGTCGGATTTTGGTTCGCCCGAGCGATGGTATTCATAGGGACGCCACTTGACGCCCAGCAGGCTTTCTCCCAGCCCTGCGCGCGTGGTGTTGTTCAGATCCGTCGCGACGGCCATCGGCAGTTCGTACTTGAGCTGGATGCGATCGCCCCACCCGTAGTTCATGTCGATGTCGGGGGTCTCGTAATAAGCATTGCCGGGATTGTGGTCGGCGATCCAGCCGAAGTTGATCTCCCAGTGGTGGTTGCCTGGGGTGCCGGGATCGTCCGTAATAAAAGGCGGGCCGCCCTGGGCATTGGCCGGGGAAGCACCGCATGCGATTGCCAGCAGAATCAGCAGTGGAAGCAATTTGCGCATTCGAATGATTGAGAACTCCCTGCGAAAACCAATCCTGTCATTGGCAATTGCCTTCGCTTAAGCTAACACTCCATCCCTCGCATTCGCACCAAAGCCCACCGTTCGGCGGTGCGGCTCTCGAGAGAAAGTATGAGCATCACTGCTCATCTCCCGCCCCGTTCTGCGATACTAATTTGTCATGCCAATTGCCGATCTGCAACAAGCAGCCCAGAAGATAGCCGGATTTCTTGCAACCCTCAACAGGCTCGGCGGTTTGCGCCTCAAGTACCGCATCACCGCCGGAGACGGCGCGCGCGACCCGCAGGGCCTGGAAGGCCGCGTGATTTATGTGGAACTCGCGGGTCCCGACGTGCCGCTGGTGACCCAGCACAACGGCGAGCTGCTGCGCGCCCTGGAGACCATTGCAGCGCAGATTCTCCGCCTCGACCAGCGCGAGCAAGACCTGGTCAGCTTTGACGCAGGCAACTTCAAAGCTCTGCGTGCACAGGAACTGCGCCTGCAGGCGGAAGTTGCTGCCGACAAGGTGATCCGGTCCGGCATTCCTTTCGCCTTCCCGCCCACCAACAGCCGCGAACGGCGCTTGCTGCACATGGCCTTCCGCGATATTGAAGGCGTGGAGACTGCCAGTTCCGGCGAAGGCCAGGACCGCTTCCTCGCCGTCTTTCCCGCGGGGAAGACGAACCTGCCTGTTGCAGCTCCTGTTCGGCCTCGGAGTTTTGAGCGCGGAGGTGGGCGGGACCGCGGACGTGACCGGCGGAGATAAGGAACGTTGGCTCCTGTCTCGTGATGCCGGCTTAAATCGCAATTGCCGGAATGTGCCGCAAATGAAATTCAAAAACCGGCGAGTGTGTGCCACAATACCCAGCAATGAGAACTAAACTTCTTTTGCTTTTGGTGGCTGCCACGGCAGTTCTATCTCCTGCGCAAAAACGACTCGTCTTGATCGATCAGGATGGCTCTGGCCCCGGCGGTTCCAACCAGATGGCGATCCTTGCTCTGCTGCAGGCGCCGCAGGTCAAGGTTCTCGGCATCACTATGGTGACGGGCAACGCCTGGTGCGATGAGGAGGTCCAGCACACGCTGCGCATGCTGGAGTTGACCGGCCACAGCGATGTGCCGCTGGCGAGGGGCGCTGTCTTTCCTCTGGTCCGCACGCAGAAAGAGACTCGCCTGGCCTCAGCGCTGGACGGCAAAGTGACCTGGCTGGGCGCATGGGGACAGGGTCCAACCATGCTGGTGGAGACGCCTGGCGGCGTCAAGCCGGTAACACCGGATCACCTTGAGTCGCACGGACCGTACGATATTCCGCCCATGCCCGAGGGACAGCCCACGCTCAAGCCCATGGATGAGGATGCCGCCCACTTTCTCATCCGGCAGGTCCACGCGCATCCGCACCAGGTGACAATCTACGCAGCCGGACCGCTGACCAACATTGCGCTTGCCATCTCCATTGATCCTGAATTTGCTGCGCTCACGCAGGGGCTGGTGGTGATGGGTGGCAGCCTGAACCCGCAGACCGGCGATCCAGAGTTCGCCACCAATCCGCGTCATGAATTCAACTTCTGGTTCGATCCGGAGGCGACGCATATCGCGCTGCGGGCGGCATGGCCGCGCGTCGACGTGACCACCGTCGATGTTTCCATCAAGGCGCCCTTCACCCAGAAGATGCTGAACGAGATCAGCAAATCGCAGACGCCAACGGCACGCTACATTGCAGCCTGGAGCCAGGACCGCTACTACATGTGGGACGAACTGGCAGCCTGCGCGTGGTTGGACCCGGCGCTCATCACCAAACAGCAACAGCTTTATATGGACGTCGACCTGAGCCATGGCCCCAGCTACGGATCCACGCTCACCTGGAATGAGACGCTCAAGCCAGTTACGGGCGTCCGCGCGGTCAACGCCCAGCTCGATCTTGACCTGCCACGGTTCCAGAAAATGTTTGTCGACCTAATGACGAGCACGAGCGCAAAATAGGCGGGCCCACCAGAGCCATGGCAACAAGAAAGCCCACGTCGCGAAACGTGGGCTTTCTGTTTGTCGCTATTTTCGCGTCCTTGCTTCTTCTATGCGTTCAACTGCTCCTGCAGCTTGTTGAGCGTGCGGTGCAGGTCCTTGTCGGTCCGGCGCAGTTCGTCGATTTTGCCAATCGAATGCATCACGGTGGTGTGGTGCTTGTTGCCGAACTGCCTGCCAATCTCCGGCAAGCTTGCTTCCGTCATCTGCTTGGCAAGGTACATCGCGATCTGCCGCGGCACCACAACGTTACGCGAATTGTTCTTCTGCTTCAGGTCGCTTACCCGCATGCCGAACTGCTCGGCTACAGCGCGCTGAATCGCTTCGATGGTGATCTTGCGCACCTGCATGTCGATGAACTGCTTGAGGCACTGCTGCGTGGAAGCCAGCGTAATCTCCATGCGGTTCAACTGGCACCACGCGATCAGCCGCACGAGGGCGCCCTCAAGCTCGCGCACGTTGGTGCGTACGTTCGAAGCCACAAACAACGCCACGTCCGTGGGAAGTTGCACCTGCTCGCTCTCTGCCTTCTTCTGCAGAATCGCGACTTTGGTTTCAAGATCAGGCGGTTGAATGTCGGCGATTAGGCCCCATTCGAAGCGCGAGCGGAGGCGATCCTCAATTTCGGCGAGTTCCTTCGGAGGACGATCCGAGGCAATCACAATCTGCTTCATGCTCTCGTGTAGGGCGTTGAAGGTGTGGAAGAACTCTTCCTGCGTGCGTTCCTTCTGCGCAATGAACTGAATGTCGTCGATCAGCAGCACGTCCACGGAGCGGAAACGATCACGGAAGCTGGTCATGCGATCGTTGCGCAGCGAGGTAATCATTTCGTTGGTAAATTTCTCCGCCGAAACGTAGCAGATGCTGGCCATGGGCTGACGGCGCTTTACCTCGTGCCCTATGGCGTGCATCAGGTGCGTCTTCCCCATACCGACGCCGCCGTAGAGGAACAGGGGATTGTAGGCTTTCGAGGGCCGCTCTGCGACGGCCAGCGACGCTGCCCGCGCAAACTGGTTGCCGTTGCCAATGACAAATGCATCGAAAGTGTAGCGCGAGTTCAGTTGCGCGGCTGTGGCCCAGTCGAAACGCTGTTGTTCCGGCGAACGCGCGGGCGCCTGAGGCGGCGCGGTGGGCGCATGCGCCGCAACCGGCGCGAATCCCCCATCCTTGCGCTGCGGCGGGATCGATGGATCCTCTTCCGCGGTCACAAAACATACGTCATCGAATTCCAGCGACTGTGTTTCGATTGCTTCCTGGATCAGGTCGCCATATTTATCGCCGATGTGCTGGAACTCCGGCGTTGGCACGCGCACATACAAAATGCGGCCCGCTGCATGGCTATACCGCGTGGGTTTGAACCAGGTCTCAAAAGACTGGCGGATAACCTTTTTTTCAAGTGCTGCGAGAATCTGCAGCCAGGGATTAAGTACCGTTGCCGGCGAAGTTGCAAATGCCATCGAGCTTATCCTTGCCTGCGTCGCCTGTTTACTGCCGGAATTGTTTATCTGCGGCGCTTTAAGCAAAAGAACTCTCTTGGCGAAGCGCCTGTCGGCTCTTCGTCCTGATTTCAATTGCCTACTGCATGGTAGCCGCTTGTCTGCTCCTGAATTCGGCCTTGGAGCGTGGATAAATTCCGTTCCGTGGGACGCTGGGAAACTTTTCTAGAACGGACCCGATAGTAGCACATTTGGAGATCATTGCAATGTCCTATTCACATAAGTTTTCTTCCTATTTGCGACGTTGCACCATTGACGGTGAAACTTGTTTTTAATGGTTACTTGAGTCACTACCGCAGGTGTACGAACCGGTCAGTTTTTCTCTCGTAGAGACTCAATTCTTCTCTCGTAGAGACTTTTGACCGGCCGATTTCATGCCGCCAACTCGTCCCGCAAAACGACTTCGTGCTGGATTCCTGGCTCAACCTGCGATACACTTAAGACTTGCCGTTAAGGCGCAGATTCTCACAAGTAAACAGGAGCGCATTTCCATGCCAAAGCGCACGTTTCAACCCAATCGCCGCAAGCGCGTAAAGACTCACGGCTTTCGTGCCCGCATGAAGACCAAGAGCGGCGCCGCCGTGCTGAGCCGCCGCCGGGCCATCGGGCGCAAGCGCGTTGCCGTCAGTGCCGGCTTCCGCGACTAATTCGCCGACCTTCTGTGGAACCGGACCTTTGCGGAGCCAGATTCGACCGCAGCGTTCCCTTCGCTGTTCCGGTCCACATGCTTTCCGGCATTGCCATGACGAAGCAGCCGCACGCCGCCCAGGATCAGCCTACCGGGCAGGCGCCTCCCAAGACAATTCGGCACCAATCGTTGACTGGCCTGCGCATGCGAAAGCATGCTGATTATCAGCGCGCATATAATGCGGGCCGCAAGCGCCAATCGGCATCAATGTGCTGGTTCCTCGCGCCACGGCACCCGCAACTCGATGCGCGCGTAACGGGTCCGCGGGTGGGACTTACAGCCGGCAAAGTAGTGGGTAAGGCCCATGAGCGCAATCGCATAAAGCGTCGCATGCGAGAGGCCCTGCGCCGCCACACCGCGCTGTTTCCTCAGGGTTACGACCTGATCCTCCATCCACGCCGTTCGGTGCTCACTCTCGATTTTGCGAAACTTGAAGCCGAGGTTGTGCGTATCCTTCAGCAGGCTAAAGCCGATGCGGCCAAGGGACTGGTTCAGACCCCGCCGTCGTATTCCGGAGAGCAACCCGGTCCGGCCAAGTCCGCTCTATGACGCAATTGCTGCTCGCCACTCTCGCTTTTTACCGCCGCTGGCTCTCTCCGGCTATTCATGCCATCAGTCCAGGAGGCTGCCGCTACCAGCCAACTTGCTCGGAATACGCCCAAATAGCCATCGTTACGCATGGCCCTGTGCGGGGGGCCGCGCTTGCCCTCTACCGGTTGCTACGCTGCCATCCGTTCGCGCGCGGCGGCCTGGACCAGGTGCCACCCCCAGCCGTTCCACGACCATTCCCGCACGAACCGTTACCATAGAGAACGAGGCGGTTCGAAAATCTGCCCTTCAGCGCCTGTTCGCAGGCCTAAACCGACAGGAAGTATCCTTTGCCCGAAATTCGTAATCCCAATCTGCAAACGCCTGGTACCCCCGGCGGCAGTGGCGGTGGCGGCGATATGCGCTCCACCATGGCCTTCTTCGTTCTGATGCTGGCCGTGCTCTTCGGCTACCAGTACTTCTTCAAGCCCAAGACAGCCCCGATCACTCCCCCGCAGACCCAGTCGCAATCGCAATCTCCTCAGGTGGAAGCCGCGCCCAGCCAGACGCAGTCGCTCCCTACCGGAGCACAGGCTTCCAGCTCCGCCCCGGCCATTACCGCTGCCTCCGAAACCGAGACCACGGTGGAGAACGAGCTGTACAAGATCGTCTTCACCAATCGCGGCGCGCAAGTGAAGAGCTGGATCCTGAAGAGCTATAAAGACACCGGCGGCAAACCGCTGGACATGGTCCAGCCCCAGACCGCCGCGCGCTTCGGATTCCCTCTATCGTTTTTTACCTATGAGCCGACCCTGACCGCGCAGTTGAACCAGGTGCTCTATCAGCCTTCCGCGACGGGCCTGGTGCTGGCCCCGAATTCGCTGGCCTTCCATTACGCCGCCAACGGCCTGGATGTGGTGAAGACCCTGCACTTCGACTCCAGCTACGTGGTCTCCATTGATACGGAAGTCAAGCACAACGGCAGCCCGGTTCGTGCATTGGTGCAGTGGCCTGCCGGACTCGGCGACATGGAGGAGTTCAGGCCCGGCAAAGCGCCCAGCGGCATGATCCCGACCGTTTCCCAGTTTGCGTGGTCTATCGATGGCAAATCGGATCAGCAGCCTGCGGCCAAGGTCAGCGGCAATGCCACTGTGAACCAGCCCTATCAGTACGCTGGCATAACCGACCTTTACTTCGCCGCAGCCTTTCTGCCCAGCTATCCATCGGACGCCAGCGTTGTGACCTTGCACAACTCCATCGACTTGCCCGGCGACCTGAGCGATCCGAACAGCCAGAAGAAACCTACTCACGTTATCGGCCTGGCGATGGGAGACCAGAGCGGTTCAACCAGCCTCCGCCTGTACGCAGGCCCGAAGCAGATGGATGTACTGAACACCATCCACGCCATTGGTTCTGACGGCAAGGCGGATGGCCCATCACTTGAGCCGCTGATCCACTATGGATGGCTCGGCATCGTGGCCAAGCCGCTGTATATTGCATTGCGCTTCTTGGACAGAGTGCTTGGCTCCGGCATCAACAATTGGGGCTGGTCCATCATCATCTTCACCGCGGCCTTCAATCTGCTCATGCTGCCCACGCGCTTCGTGATGATGAAGTCTTCCATCAAGATGGCGCGCATCCAGCCTAAGGTTGACGCCATCCGGAAGAAGTATGCGCACCTGAAGTTGAACGATCCCAAAAAGGCCGAGATGAACAACGAGATCATGGCCCTTCATCAGGCCGAGGGCATCAACATGGTGGGCGGCTGTCTGCCGCTGCTTGTGCAGATGCCTCTTTTCATCGCTTACTTTGAGGTGCTGTCAAACGTGATTGAGCTGCGCCAGGCTCACTGGTTCTGGCTCACTGATCTTTCGCTGCCCGACCCCTCCCACGCCCTGCCGATCCTCATCATCCTGAGCATGTTTCTAACGCAGTTCATTACGCCATCGCCGGGTATGGATCCCGCCCAGCGCCGCATGATGGCCTTCATGATGCCGGTGTTCTTCGGCTTCATCTTGTGGCATTATGCTTCGGGCCTGGCGCTCTATTGGGGTACCAGCAACATGATCAACCTCTCCTTCCAGCTCATCATCAATCAAACGAAGGATGGCAAGGAACTCCATGCCATCGCCGCCAAAAAAGCCGCGAAAAGAGGCAATGGCCGACCGCCTACGATCCAAGGCCGCCGCTAGGCAATATGGGTCCTGAAACAACAAGGGGACGCGCCAAGGCCTGTCCCCTTAGCTTCTCGTAAATAGTGCGCTAACCTGCATGAATCGGTTGGCGGATGGAAGGCTCCTTGTAGCCCTCATCCGCCAAGTGCCTGCCCATTCGCGCGTACATGTCTGGGTCCCGGGGCTGCCACGTGCCCAGTCCGTCGACATAGCGGTTGAACATGCAGAACACCGCGGCGATCAACACGGTATCGTGAATCTCGATGTCTGTCGCTCCCTGGCTCCGTGCCGCCTCCACATCCGCTGCCGTCACCAGCTTGCCATCCTGCTGCACTTTGTCGGCAATAGCCAGCATAGCCTTCAGCTTCGGGCTCACTGGGGCGGCCATGAAGTCCGTACTTACCTGCTCTACGACCAATGCATCGCCAAGATGACATGTTGCAGCGGCGGCGTGGCTGGCGTGGCAGAAGTAGCACTGGTTCCTTGAGGAAACATAGGCGGCAATCAGCTCGCGCTCGCCCGGCGTAAGGGAATTTGGCTCATGCAGCAACACGTGCGCCAGCTCGCGCATGGGCTTCGCCGTTTCCGGCCGGTAGGTAAATCCACCGCTGATGCCTGGAAAGCCTTCCGGCAAATTGATGTGTGCCATAACTCCTCCTTAGGGCGCTCCTACGTGCGCGTGAGCTCCCAGGTACTCTTCGCTCACCGTGACGTACCCATGATGGGCTACACGCTTGCCGCGTTCGCGATACAGCGCCTCGTCGTCTGGCTGCTCCGTGCCAAGGCCGTCGACGTAGCGGTTGTACATGCAGAACGCCGCAGCAATCAGCACTGTGTCGTGGATCTCAATGTCCGTCGCACCGAGCACACGCGCGGCTTCCACATCGGCCGCCGTCACCAGCTTGCCATCCTGCTGCACTTTTCCCGCAATGGTCAGCAGCGCTTTTAACTTGGGACTGATGGCCGCCTGCATAAAGTCCGTCTTGACCTGCTTCACCAGTTGCTCATCGCCGCCCAGGTGCGCCGCGGCAATGGCGCCATGAATGCTGTGGCAATAATGCGTGCAGTTGCGGCTTGAGACGTAAGTTGCAATCAACTCGCGCTCACCGCGACTCATCGTACTTGGGCCCGTCAGCAAAACTTCAACCAGTGCATTCAAGGGCCGCGCCGTTTCCGGGCGAAAAGCCATTGCGCTGCGGATGCCGGACAATCCAGGGGGAAGAGCGATATGGGGCATGCGGGAATCCTCCGTCTGAAAGTTAAGTCAGGAAACTGCTGATTCTTGCACCACGACAGATGCCGTGGCGTTTCCACGTACCAGCAGCCAGCGCACGGGCAAACCGGCAAGCACAACGGCCGCGCCCAGAAGAGAAGGCCAAAGACTGTGCATCAGCAACATGGCCGCCAGTGCTCCACTGCCAACAAGAAACACCAATGGGGCAACCGGAAACCACCAGCGCCGAACCGGGACAGCAAACCGGAACAGCGTCGCGACGGTCAGCGCCAGAAACACCACTGCAGAAAAGATGATGAATGCCAAGATGCGGTCAAAGGCGCCAAGGCCCAGGACAGCCAAGGCCAACCCCGTCTGCAACAGCACAGCGTTTGCCGGCGATCCAAAGCGGGGATGCAACTTGCTGAAGAACCCGAGCACTCCGGCTTGTCCATCGCTGCTGGCTTCCTCGCGCGCCAGCGCATAGGTCACGCGCGGCACAGCCATGCTCAGAACCATTAGCCCGCCAAGAACGCTCAGCACCACGCACGCGGACATGACCCGTCCGCCTGCCGACCCAAAAAGCGCCTGACCGTATTGTGCCACAAATTCGGTGTTTGTCTTGATCTGCTCCATGGGCACTACGGCGACAAACGAGAAACTGACAAGAAGAAATATGGCCGTGACGATGAGTACCCCGCCGGTGAAGGCAATCGGAAGAGTTCGCTGCGGATTTTTCACTTCGCCAGCGATCTTTCCGGCTTCCCACCAGCCGCCGAAGCAGAAGAATGCGCTGATAGCCGCGCCGGCGATGGCTCCCACCATTGGATCTGAGCCCGCGCGGCGAGCAGTCAAAGGAGCCAGGTGAGCCATTGCGTTGTGACTCCCGTCCAGCGCCCACACCACAACCCATGCCACCAGACCCAGCAGCACAGGGACTTTCATCCAGTTCAATGTAGTCATGACTCCGCTGCTTAGCTGGGTTCCGGCGTAGTTCATAGCGCCGAGCGCCAGCAGAATAAGGGCGGGCAGGAACCCGGCGAGCCAGAGCGGCAAAGGAGCGAGCGCCTGCACGTAGGGGACGGTCCCGACACACAGCGCAGCTGCCACGCCGGGATACATGACCACAGCGGCCATCCATCCGTAAAGGAACGCCACCCGCCGTCCAAAGCCTTGGCTTAGGTAGACATATTCCCCACCGGCCTGCGGAAATCGCACCGCGAGTTCTGTAAAACAGAGCGCGCCAGCCAGCGTGATGATCGCCATGCCGCACCACACGACTGCCAGCAGCGCGGGGGAGCCCAGAGATTTAGCCATGCCGGCAGGCGTCAGAAAAATTCCCAGGGAAATGGCCTCGCCTGTGACAACGGCGGTCGCGGCCCACACGCCCATCTGGCGCGTGGCCTGACGCCCGCCCTGCTGATCCGTCTGCATCGTTCCAGCATCCTACCCAGAACGTCGGGTTCCGCACATCCTCCGTTCGATGGAGATGGAAACGGAGTGGGGCTCTGAGAAATGGATGAACTACGCGCCAATGCACACTCCGAGCCGTCGTCCTCGATGCGTCCCGGATCCCTGGTGTATCGTCGAATGCGTATGGCATCGAATGTGAGCACCGCACCCCATCCTGCGGCTGAAGCGGAAGAAGTTTACCGCCGCTGGCTTCAGTTTCTCGATGATGAGTTTGTTCGGCACAGCTCTCCGGAGCGACGCTCCGAGATTGTCCGCGACCAGCTCTATCAGCTCTACCTGGGTCGCCCCCACGGCGGAAAACTGAACCTCACACTCACCTCAGAGCTGCCGGGCAACGTATTGAGCCTTTCGCTCGACCCGGAGAACATCACGCTCGAAGCCGGCCATTATCCCGAGGTCAACCGCGACCTCTTCGCGCCGCGCAAGCCACTGCTCTGGTTCTGGCAGATGTTCGACCGCTCCCCCGTAGGCCTGAATCACTGGCTGGGCCTGCGCTTTCGCTGCATGCTTGGCAGGCATCTTTTTGATCAGATGGGCTCGGGAGTCAGAATCCATCACGGCGTGGACCTGACGTATGGCTACAACCTGAGCATCGGAGATGGGGTCACCATCCGCCAGGGAGCGTTGCTGAACGATCGAGGCGGCATCAAAATCGGCAAGGGCGCGGTCATTGGCTCCTTCGCGCGGATCTACTCCCAAACCTATGCGCCGGACAACTACGACCAGGCCACGCTGGTGCCCACTGTCATTGGCGACGGCGCGCGCATCGCCAGCCACGCCATTGTGCTTGCAGGCCATAGTGTCGCTCCTGGAGAGACAGTAGGTAGTTTCCCTGCTGACAGCGCCTAGTTCACCCCACCACGCGCGACAAACCGGTCGAGGTAATCGCGCAGCAATTGGCGGTGGCCTTTGCGGTAGGCATCGTAGTCCCGTTGAATCCCCTCGTCAGCGCCGTTGATCAGGATCCAGCAGTCCAGCATCCCCGCATCGCTCAGCTCCACCAGGTTGCGCAGGCTGTCATCCAGCGTCGCCGGGCCCAGTTTCTTCTCCTTCACAAAAGTCACTACCGTGCTCAGGGCCGTGTCCTCTTCCTTCAGCGAATGGCGGTATGCCTTTTCGTCCGGAAACTCCTTTTTGAATAAGTCCCCACGATAGCTGGCGCGGATCATCGAATACATAAGCCATGCGGAAGAGGCGGTATTGTTCTTGTCGCCGCCCTGAGCAGAAGCCAAGTTGATGGTGATGTTGTTCGGCTTCTTGGGATCGACCACGGGCCCTGCGGGCCGCTCGATCTTCGGCGGCAGCACAATGGCACCTGTCCGTTGCGCCCATTGCTGCAAGCCCTTCCACGAAAGCTGGTTGTAGGGTTCGGCCACAATGGCATCGATGAACCTGGGCTTGGCCGCGGCCGGGTCGTTGCCAATCCGCAAAAGCGCGTCTCCCCAATAACGGTAAGCCGTCTCACGGTTCGGGTCGACCGCAACAGCCTGCGCAAACCACTTGGTCGCGGTCTTCAGGTCTCTGAGCTGGTACGCCGTGTCTCCGGCAAACAGCGGCGCCACGTAAAGCTTGGGATCCGCCTCCGCCGCAAGGGAGTACTTTGCGTACGCCGCCCGATAATCTCCCGCCGTAAATGCCTTCTCGCCTTGCTGTAGCAGGTCCCCGCCGGGGCTCGTTGCGGCAATTTTTACCGGCCCGTCCGGATCGATCTTCGCGATGAGTTGCACAAAGTAGTTAGGATCGCCCAGCTCGATGGCCCGCTTGGCAACGTCGCGCTCCCGCGTGCGCAGCGCTTTCACTTCGGCCGGATCGTCGCTTTGCGCCGCCTTGGCTCCCAGGCAATCGGCCAGGCGCTCGGCGTACAACCACTCGTCGGGATGCGCCCTGACCAGGTCCTCATACAATGGCAGCGCGTCAGGCCGCTTTCCCGCGTTGTAGAGCGCGTTGGCCCTGGCCGCCTCATCCTGCTGTGCCCATGCGGAGCTCGCGACAATCGCCGCCAAAGCCCATCGGCACATCCCTGCATTCCATCGCTGCACGCTGTTCCTCTTCCCCAGGGATGCCTGGATCTCATGTCCGATTAGACTACGATGCTCGTCTGGTTGCTCATATGCACAATCGATTATTTGCGCGCCCTCCATGCTACTCTGAGCTTTCCAGTTCGTGGAGTATTCATTGGAATCTGGCGATGCTATTCTTGCGGTCTTCGAGTTTGTTCTGCTGCTCTTTTCGCTCTGCGTTCATGAATGCGCTCACGCCTGGACGGCGTCACGCCTTGGCGACAACACCGCGCGCGAACTGGGGCGGGTCACGCTCAACCCGATAGAGCATATCGACCCTATCGGCACGCTGCTCTTTCCCGCAATCATCATCTTCGGCCCTCTGGTCGGTTTTACCTTCTTCAGCGGCCTGCTGATTGGCTGGGCCAAGCCAACCCCGGTTCTTACGAGGAACTTCCGCAGAATCGTCCGCGACGACAACCTGACTACGCTCGCCGGCCCCGCTTCGAACCTGCTTATTGCGCTATTCGCCTTTCTGGTTATGGCTGGCATCTCCCTTTTTTCACCCACCAACCACGCGATTGTCATTTACATTTCCCGCGGCAGCCTATTTCAGGGGGTTTCTTCGGGTCTCCAGGCTGTGATTTTGCTCTGCCTACTTGCAATTCGGATAAACCTGTCTCTCTTGATTTTCAATCTCCTGCCCATTCCTCCGCTGGACGGCAGTCACCTGCTGCGAAACATGCTGCCCTACAATGCCGTTCAGACTTACGACCGCATTCCCCTCTGGGTCAGCTACCTCTTGATGATGGTGGTGGGCGGCACTGTGATCTGGCTATTCCTCGCCCCCGCGCTCGCATTGGTGACCTGGGCCCTTATTCACGTGTAGGTTCGGGTCAAAACGATGAATTCTAGCGTCCGTCACAGAATGATTACGCTGCGGCCGGTTACTATTGCAATTCATCGTGGACAGGGGAGAAAGGAACTCCATGTTGCAAGGAAGCGGGGATACTCGGGCCACAAGCAAGAAAAAAGCCCACCAGCCGCTCAGCTGGGAAGCTAGATTCATCGTTTCGCTCACCGGAGCCGTCGCTTCCTTTTGGATGGCCACCCGGCAAAATGTTCACAAGCTTCCCCCGCTGCCAACCTTCCACGACCGTTTTTGGGTGGTTGCGCCTACACTCGCCGAGGGCGCTGCGGGGGTGCTCTTCGCCATTTGGTTGGGACTGCTCATGCGCGAGGCCGGTGCGCGCGCAACCCCCAGGCTCATATCCACCGAAACAGCCGCGGAAGCTGCGAAAAAGAGACGGTGGACAGCCTTCAAATGGATGACCTTTTTGGTATTCATTTTAGCCGCAGTCGCGTCCTTCGGAGGAGCCTACTTCACGTACCTTTGGCCCTCCTATCCGGCGGGGATCTCCCAGTCGGCTCACCCTATCTTCGACCTGCTCGCCCTTGTGGGCGTCTTTGTTGAGTCATACAGCCGCAGGAAGAAGCAAAGCCCGCAACCAGGCGCAGGATTTGGCACGGAGAGAGTGCCATGGATCGACGAAAAGCAAAAGGCATTTATCTTAGTCACCCTCGTGGGGATCGCTCTTCTCATCGGCATCTTCCACGCAGTAAGAAATCTCCCTCCTTCGTCCGTGAAGCAGATTATGACAATTTGCGTGCTCATTGTCGTAGCCATCCAGGCCACGATTATGCACGCCGTTCGCAAGCCTGAAAAGAATCCCCACCCGTCCGATATTCAGGAAAGAAGCATGGTGGCGGGCGAGGGCAAGCCGCGTCAGCGGAAGTGGCTAACCAACGTCATAGTCTGGGTTGTCGTCACCGCCATCATTGCCACGCTGGCCTTGCCGCTACCGCCGGCGATCAAGGCCGCCGCTGTTCTTGTCCCCATCGGTCTCCTGTTTGCATGGGGAGGCACGCTTTCAAGGCTCAAGCGCACCACCTATGCGCTAGCCAGGCAGGGCGATTTCGATCACGCCATCCAGTTGGACCGCCGCTACTCACGGATTCCCGGATACGGAGCTCCGCTGGAAGGGCCGATCCTTTTCAATGCTGGTCGGTATCCCGAGGCGCGGGCTTTTGTAAAGCCATTCGCATTCGATGAGTACGGCCAGCCGCGGCTCACAAGCACCGAGCTCTACACCTATGCGCTTGCCTTGGAGAATGACGATAAGGAAGCTGAGGCACAGAAATTGCTCGAAGCCGCGGTCGCTGTGCCGCAGCGTACGGCGGTTTTTCATATGGCGCTGGCCACATGCCTGCTGAGTCAGAAGAAAGACGCCACCCGTGCCTGCGAGCTCATTGAGCAGGCCTTCGCCTCTGCGGACCTGAAGTCCGCCGGCTACGGTCGAACCTCCGATCACCTGACGCGTCTCGCTCGCTATGCCTGGGCGCTCGCGGCCAGCGGGCGGCGGCCGGAAGCCGAAGCAAAGCTTCAGGAGGCGTTTGCCGGTTCCGCTGCGCTGAAACCCCGCGACGTGGCTGGCCTGCAATACTTTGCAGGGGAAGCATGGCGATCGCTGAGTGAATGGAAAAAGGCGCAAGCAGCGTTCAATGAGGCGCTAAAGCTCAGTCCCGACGGCTCAGCTGCGACAAGCACGAAGAAAGCTCTGGCACAGATGAGGATCGAGGCCGAAGCCTGAACTCTTCATCGCCTGTCTATCGACATGTCTCCTCCCACTGCCTCCCGCTACAATGGAATCAGCCATCCCTGAGCTTTCCTCAATGACGGCCGCATCCTCGGCATCACTCGGAATCGAAAACAAAATGTCCGAATCTGCAATCTCCTCGCCTCGTGCCCGTGTCCTCAGCGGAATGCGCCCCACCGGCAAGCTCCATCTCGGCAACTACATGGGCGCGCTAGCCAACTGGGTCAAGCTGCAGGACCAGTACGAGTGCTATTTCTTCATCGCCGACTGGCATGCGCTCACCACCGAGTACGCCGACACTTCGCAAGTGGTCCCCAACATCATGGACGTGATGCTGGATTACCTGGCGGCCGGTCTCGATCCGGAACGCAGTGTGCTGTTCCTGCAAAGCAAGGTGCTTCAGCATGCGGAGCTCTATCTGCTGCTGGGCATGATTACGCCCCTCGGCTGGCTGGAGCGCGTTCCCAGTTACAAGGAGCAGCAGGAGAACCTGGCCCACAAGGATCTGTCGAACATCGGCTTCCTCGGCTATCCGCTTCTCATGGCCTCGGACATCCTCATTTACCAGCCGCAGTTCGTTCCGGTTGGTAACGATCAAACCGCCCACGTCGAGCTCACTCGCGAGGTGGCGCGCCGCTTCAACCAGCACTACAAGCTGAACGGTTCGGAAGTGCTACCCGAGCCTCAAGTGCTGCTCACTCCCTCACCCAAGCTCCCAGGCACCGATGGGCGCAAAATGTCAAAGAGCTACGGCAACACCATCCTGCTCACCGATTCGGAGCCGGTTGTCCGACAGAAGCTGAAAACCATGGTCACGGATCCGGCCCGCGTCCGCCGCACCGACCCCGGCGACCCGGACAAGTGCCCCGTAGGCGACCTGCACAAGGTCTTTTCCCCGCCTGAAAAGCTTGTCGAAGTCTATGAAGGCTGTCGCTCGGCGGGTATAGGTTGCATCCAGTGCAAGGGATGGGCGGCCGACGCCCTGGTGCAGGTTCTGGAGCCCATCCAGGCACGCCGCGACAGCTTCTCCGAATCCCAAGTCAGGGGAATTCTGGAAGACGGTTCAATGCGTGCCAGAACCCGCGCCGAACAGACCATGCAAGAGGTGCGAGGCGCCATGCAGATGAATGTGGGCCTCTGAAACCATTTTTCGGGCGTTGCCTGGGCCTTGGGACTGCACTCATCGCACGGTTAGCGGTAACCCGTTAAACTCTTCTTAGCCTCCAAAGTAATGAACATGCAGGCGTGCTAACCATTTCGTCCGCTGCGTTTAACACTTAGGAAGGCAGCAATGACCTTGTGCTTCAGGGGTAAATCTCTCCAAGATAAGAGAAATCTCTCGCTCTGACAGCAAGACGGACGCGCAACCAAGCGACCCATTATGGCCGAATCGATATTTCTATCGTTGCGCATTGCCCTCAACCACGCATGGGGAGGCATTCGCTCGAGATTTGGCCGTGTCACGGCCCCGGCCAAGCAGGAGCCCCCAGAAGCGGATGGCTTCCTCAACAGGCTTGAAGAGGTTCTCGGAATCGAACTGCAGGCGGTAGAGCCGGTCTCCGTCGCCGGGAGCTTCGTCCGTATCGAGTCGGTTGCCCAACCAGCCACCAAGCCAAAGCCGAAACGCAACGCCTCTACAAAGGACATAGCCAAGAAGGCTACGCCACAAAAGGCTGCGGGCACAAAAACTCCAGCTGGAAAGGCTGCGGCAACCAAGGCTGCAACCCGCAAAAAGCGCACTGCGCAATCCGCATCCCGACGCAAAAGCGGGAAAACGACGAAGGCTACAGCCGCCAAAGAGCCTGCGCCCGCCCTGGTTCCGAAGGCCGAGATGGCCGCCGAAATCGCGGCGCCAATGCTGGACCGGGCGGAGACCCCGCTCAAACCCGCCGGCCCCGAGAGACAGGCCCTCGGTCCTCAGGGCATACTGGGTACAGCCCTTGTGCAGGTCCCCCGGCTAAAATCCGCTGTTCTCCCGGCCAATGGTCACCGAGCCGGACATCCGCTGCCAGACATTCTGGGGGCCGTGCAGGCAACCGCGCCTGTGTATGAACATGCTTTGCAGCAGGCTCAAGCACAGACACTCGCTGATCAGCCCTCCCCCAAGCAGAAGAAAAAGGGTGATCAGGACGATTCCTCGCCTTTCTCCGTTTCCGTCGGGCAGGTCTACGACGGCCCGCTCGATCTCCTGCTGGACCTGATCCGGCGGCAGGACATCGATATCTATGACATTCCCATCGCCACCATCACGGCGCAGTTCCTTAGCTACGTGAACCAGCTCAAGGCCAGCGACGTGGACGTGGCAGGCGAGTTCATTTACACCGCATCGCTGCTGATTCACATCAAGAGCAAGATGCTGCTGCCGCGTTTGCCTTCCGGTCCCGACGATGCCCCGGAAGACCCCCGCCGCGAACTGGTGGAGCGGCTGCTGGAACACGAGCGCTTCAAGAATGCCGCCCAGATGCTGCAGCAGAAGCAAATGCTGGAGTCCGCAACCTGGTCGAACCCTGGCTTCCGCGAGTTCCAGGACGATGCCGCCGCCGAGCCGGAGATTGCCGCGGACACCGTCGACCTGGTCCGCATCTTCCGCGACATCCTGGATCGCGCCCGCAAGCGCCCCGTTCTCGACCTTCAGGAGGACTCGGTCACCGTAGGCCAAATGATCCAGTTCCTCGCCCGCCGCCTCTCCATTGAGGACAAACCGGTGGCCTTGCGCCGCCTGTTGAGCCATACCCGCTCCGAGCGCGCGCTGGTAGCCATGTTCCTGGCTCTATTGGAGTTGGTCCGCTTGCAGGCCGTGCTGCTGCGACAGGACCGCGCCTTCAGTGAAATCTTCATCAAAAAGCACACCGGCTTTGACGCCGTGATGAACGATGGCGCGGCCGACGCTCTGGATGACTGGCGGTAGGTGCCGAATACAGATGGAAGAGCAATCAAAACGCACCGAAGACCGGAAAGGCCTTGTCGGGATCGGAAAGAGCCTTCTCGGGATTGAAGCTAAGTAAAGGGCCAAGAACGATCCCGAACTAAGAAAGCGGCTAGAGTCTGCGAGGAAAGTAATGGAACAATACAGCAAGACCCGCCAACGGTTAGCGTACTCCTGACCCGTTGAGTTTCGGCCCCGATTCCCACCATCCTACCCCTTGAATTTCCGGCATCTCGCTTGTCCGGTGTAAAATCGAAGAAGTAGAGCTGGTTTCCCCCTGGCTTTCCGAGCAAAACAACTGCGCAAGATTGCGGTTGTTGGGGTTATATGGACGTCCATTTATCGGCCTCTTCTTTCTCCTCCTCCAATTCATCTCCTTTCTATCCGCTTTCAACTGACATTGTTAATTTCCAACCATGGAAGCCCAGGCGCCACCGGGATTTCTCCGGCCGCTTCGGAGACTTCTAATGGCTGGCATGGCAACGACTGTTGAAGTGATGCCCGCAGGGGCATCCCTGCTTGATCGCAAGCGCTCCAAATCGCAAAGCCGAATCGGCATCGCAATCTTCCTCGTGGCCCTGTTGGGCGCTCTCGCCTACATCGGGTTCCATGTCGTTGAAGACTTGGATTCGGTGACCATGACCAGCGTGTGGCCGTACGTTTTGCTTGCCCTGGCCCTGGTCATCGCACTCGGCTTTGAATTCGTAAATGGATTCCACGACACAGCCAATGCTGTGGCCACGGTCATCTATACCCACTCGCTCGAACCGAACATGGCTGTAGTCTGGTCGGGAATCTGCAACCTGGCCGGCGTGCTTGCCTCCACAGGCACTGTAGCCTTTGCAGTCATCACGCTGCTGCCTGTCGAGCTCATCATTCAAGTGAGCACCGGCGTTGGCTTCGCGATGGTCTTTGCGCTGCTTATCGCCGCCATCGTGTGGAACCTCAGCACCTGGTGGTTCGGACTGCCCGCTTCCAGTTCACACACCATGGTCGGCTCCATCATTGGCGTGGGCGTGGCCAACCAGCTCATGAACGCCCACAGTGGAACCTCAGGGGTCGACTGGGAACAGGCCATGAAGGTTCTGAAGGTACTGCTGATCTCGCCCGTGATCGGTTTCGGCGCTGCCGCAATTCTCATGATGCTGTCCAAGCGGCTCGTCAAAATCCCCGCCCTCTATCAGGCACCCAAGCAAAATCAGCCACCACCTTGGCCCATTCGCGGCCTGCTCTTGCTCACCTGCACCGGTGTCAGCTTCTTCCACGGATCCAATGACGGCCAGAAGGGAATGGGACTCATCATGCTCATCCTCATCGGGACAGTCCCCACCGCCTACGCGCTCAACCATGCTGTGACTGCGAACGATATTCAGGACTTCATCGCCGCATCTGAGCAGGCTGGACATATACTTGATCGCCACGTCGATAAAACCGGCATCCTCGGCTCCGATGCGCGCGCCGAAGTCACCGACTATATCCGCACTAAGCAGCTCCAGCCGGACACCATCCTGGCACTTCGTGAACTGGTTGAAGACCTGAACCACGAAGTTGCTCTCTACAAGGTCTTCAAGTCCGTTCCGCCGCAGGACCAGGCCAACGTCCGCAACGACATGTATGTGGCTAGCGAAGCGATTCGCCTCATGGAGAAGAACCACAACCCTGCCTTCACACCTGCTGAGACAACAGCTCTCACGACCTACAAGAGCAAAGTAGACAAAGCCACCAAGTTCATCCCCGATTGGGTCAAGGTTGCCGTCGCGCTGGCGCTGGGCCTTGGCACCATGGTCGGCTGGAAGCGCATCGTTATCACCGTGGGAGAAAAGATCGGTAAGCAGCACTTGACCTACGCTCAGGGAGCCAGCGCCGAACTGGTGGCAATGGCAACTATCTTTGCCGCCAACAGCTTCGGCCTGCCTGTGTCAACCACCCACATTCTCAGTTCTGGCGTCGCGGGAACAATGGTCGCCAACGGCAGCGGCGTCCGCCTCGCAACAATCCGCAACATTGCCGCTGGCTGGGTCTTCACTCTTCCCGCCGCCGCATTGCTTTCAGGCGCACTGTTTTGGCTCTTCCGTGCCCTCTCCTGAGCCAGGGCCATGAGG
Organism: Occallatibacter sp.; assembly: GCA_049514915.1. Taxonomy (GTDB): domain Bacteria; phylum Acidobacteriota; class Terriglobia; order Terriglobales; family Acidobacteriaceae; genus Telmatobacter. Next base: position 25,951 of record JBEKUP010000054.1, read on the forward strand.
ATCCTGATGGGCGTCGGGAATCCTCGAGACGCCCTCTTTTCTGCCCTGAAATCGGTTCATTCATTCTCGATTTGCCCAGATCTGGGCGACAATTCATTCCCCTTTCACATGACTGATATATCCATTGCTGTGTCTGGTTCTTGCCGCCCCGAGCATTTCTGGACGTAAAACCATCCCAACCTGGAGCACCAGTCATGTCAGAATTGGCGACAGCCCTACCTACGCGGCCCCCTGCGGCAGCACTCCTTGAGAAGCCGATGAAGAAATCCCACGCCATGGTCAGCGGCATCGTGGTCTTCGGCGCGCTGATTCTTGGCCTGGGATACATCGGCTTTCACGTCAACAATGATTTTTCCGGAGTCAACCTGGGCAGCATCTGGCCCTATCTGCTGCTTGTGACCGCACTGCTGATCGCACTCGGATTCGAGTTCGTGAACGGATTCCACGACACGGCAAATGCAGTTGCCACAGTTATTTATACCCACTCCCTGGATCCCAACATCGCCGTAGTCTGGTCTGGGCTCTGCAACCTGGCAGGCGTGCTAACGTCCTCAGGCACTGTGGCATTCACCGTGATTACGCTGCTTCCCGTTGAGCTGATCCTCCAAGTCAGCGCCGGCGCGGGCTTTGCCATGGTATTCGCTTTGCTCATCGCGGCCATTCTGTGGAATCTTGGCACCTGGTGGTTTGGCCTGCCTGCCTCCAGCTCACACACCATGGTCGGCTCCATCATCGGCGTAGGACTCGCCAACCAGTTAGTTAATGGCCATAACGGCACCTCCGGCGTGGATTGGGGCCAGGCAACAAAGGTCTTCCAGGTCCTGCTCATTTCGCCTCTTGTCGGCTTCGCTGGCGCCGCCTTGGTCTTCCTTCTGATGAAGTGGCGCATCAACTACCCCGCCCTGTACGAGGCGCCCAAAGGCGCGGAGCCTCCGCCGTGGCCTATCCGCCTGCTGCTGGTGCTCACCTGCACCGGCGTCAGCTTTGCCCACGGCTCAAACGATGGCCAGAAGGGCATGGGCCTCATCATGCTGATCCTCATCGGCACCGTCCCCACCGCCTACGCGCTCAACCATGCCGTTTCGGCGCACGACGTGCAAGACTTCATTGCCGCCTCAGAGCAAGCCGGCCACATTCTTGACCGCTACGTGGACAAGAACGGCGTCCTCGGTGAGGATGCCCGCTCTGAAGTCACCGCCTACATTCGCACCAAGCAGGTTCAGCCCGATACCGTTCTGGCTCTGCGCGAACTGGTTGAGGACCTGAACCACGAAGTTGGCCTGTACAAGGAGTTCAAGTCCGTTCCCGCCGCCCAGCAGACCAACGTCCGCAACGACATGTATGTGGCCAGCGAAGCCATTCGCCTCATCCAGAAAAACAAGAGCGTGCCTTTCACACCGGATGAAAACGCCGCTCTCGCAAACTACAAGGGTAAGGTGGACAAGGCCACCAAGTTCATTCCTACCTGGGTCAAGGTTGCCGTGGCCCTGGCGCTGGGGATGGGTACCATGGTCGGATGGAAGCGCATTGTGGTAACCGTGGGTGAAAAAATCGGCAAAGAGCACCTGACCTACGCGCAGGGCGCCAGCGCCGAGCTCGTGGCCATGTGCACCATCTTCGCCGCGGACTGGTGGGGACTTCCCGTAAGTACTACCCACGTGCTCAGTTCGGGCGTTGCCGGCACCATGGCGGCCAACCGCAGCGGACTGCAGATCTCCACCATCCGCAATATCGCGGCTGCCTGGGTATTCACTCTTCCCGCCGCAGCTACGCTTTCCGGGACTCTGTTCTGGGCCTTCAGCCAGATTTCTCACTAAGCTGCTTTTCAATCTGCCAATTAGGGCGTTCGCCTCGGCGAACGCCCTTTTTTCGCACCCAGCAGCCTCTAATGCCGCAATGCCCACACAGCCCCCCCCCGCTTCCGGTACCATACTTGAGGTACCTTTTCTCGAATGAGCCTGAAAGCCAAGCTGGAAGCTGTCATCTACGCCGCGGAGGAGCCGGTCACACTGGCTCAGCTCGCGACCCTCTTTGCCTCTGAAGCCGAGGACTGGAAACGCACACTCGCCTCCGCACCGGAGTCGAGTTCCGAACCCGATTTTGGCGAAGCGCAAGCCGATCTGACCACGGAGCCCGACCAGAACTCCGACCCCGCGCAATTGGGATTGGAAGAAGCCCCCGGCGATTCTTCCATGCCGGACACAGGTGATGAACCGCCGGTTGAAGTTTCTCCGACTGACCCGCCTGCCGATGCCACAGCGCAAGCCGATCCCGCTCCTGAAGCGCCAGCCGCCGAAGGAGACGCTCAGGCAGCCGTGGAAGGCGCCAATGCCGAGCTCGAATTCCGCCGCCTCGCCCGACTGCGCGAACGCGAAATCCGCGCCACCCTGCGACAAGTTCTGGACGAACTGATCGCCGACTATGCCTCCGACAACCGCGGTGTCGAAATCCGCGAGATTGCCGGTGGCTTCCGCATGGCCACGAAGCCGGAGTGCCACGACGCCGTGCGCGCGTTCGTAAAGAGCCTGAAGCCACCCATGAAACTCTCACTGCCGGCTCTCGAAACGCTCGCCGTCATCGCCTATAAGCAACCCGTAACAGCTCCCGAGGTCAATGAAATCCGCGGTGTCGACTCGTCCGGCGTGTTCGGTTCTCTGCTCGCCCGCAAGCTCATAGTCACTGCGGGCCGCAAACAAGTCATCGGCCGGCCGATCCTTTACAAAACCACGCGTGAGTTTCTTCTCCGCTTCGGCCTCAAAGATGTGTCCGAGCTGCCGTCGATGGAGGAATTCGAGAAAATGGCTGCCATCGAGCTTGACGAGCCGGAGCCTAGGGGCACCGAAGAGTCGGAACCCGGCTCAAACCCCGATTCCGACGCAAGTCTTAGCATCGAATTTGAAGAAAATGCTGCAGAAGGCTCGGCAGACGAGCTCGCCGGACTAGCAGCACAGGAAACCATTGAAACCCAACAGACCGCCGAGACGGCGGCCAGTACGGAATCCCCAACCCCGGAAGAGGCCGCGCCTGCTGCGCCTCCGGCAATTGAGCAGGCAGAAACAGAGAATTCCCTTCATGGCGAAGAAAAAGGCCAGTCAGAGCAGTGAAGCCGTTACCCCGGAAACCACCGATTCCGGCGAGGTCGTGAAACCCAAATCCAAGGCCCGAACCAAAGCCGCTCTCAAGACCAAAAAGCCGGCAAAGGCAGCCGTCTTAGCAGACCCCATCGGCGACGAGACCGATGGCGAGGCGATGGTTGCCCTCGAGCCGAGAGCCATCTCGGCAACAGCATCCGAAATCGAAGGCGCCGAAGTGGAGGCTCTCGCCGAAGCAGAAATCGAAGGCGACGCCTACACTATGGTCGAGCCGACTACCGCCCCTGGATCCGAGTTGGATGACGAGCTCGAGGCTGAGCCCGCCACCAGCCTGCGGCCGGAGCCCGAAGACGAGCTGGAAGATGAGTCGGGAGACCGATCCGAATCGGAAGATAAGCTGGGGAGTGACTCGTATACCGAAGCTAGTCCTGCGCCCCGTCCCCCTGCCAAGCTGGAACGGCTCCAAAAGATCCTCGCCCAGGCCGGCGTAGCCAGCCGCCGAAAAGCCGAGGAGATGATCGAGCAGGGCCGCGTCCAGGTGAATGGCAAGACAGTGACCGAGCTTGGCACCAAAGCCGATGCTGGCCGCGACCATATCCGCGTCGACGGCAAACTGCTGCACGGCGCCGAGCGCCTCCGTTACTTCGTCCTGAACAAACCAAAGGGCTTCGTCACTACGGTCAAGGATCCCGAGGGTCGCCCCACTGTCATGCAATTCTTTGACAAGTTCAAGGAGCGTTTGTACCCCGTAGGCCGCCTCGACTACATGAGCGAAGGCCTTCTGCTTGTGACCAACGACGGCGAGCTCGCCAACCGGCTCACCCGCGCCGCGGCCGGCGTGGAGAAAACCTACCTCGTGAAAGTGGCCGGTCAGCCCACCGAAGGCGAGCTCGACATTCTCCGCGCCGGAGTCGCAATCGAACGCGGCGGCCCGGGAACTTCGAAAGTCCGCACGGCACCCGCCCGCATCCGACAGGTCCGCCAGGGAGACAACCCTTGGTACGAAGTGGTTCTGATTGAGGGCCGTAACAGAGAACTGCGCAAGATGTTTGAGGAGATCGGCCACTTCGTTGAGAAGATTCGCCGGGTCGGCTATGGCCCGCTGGTGCTTGACCAGGAACCGGGCAACCTCCGCGAACTCGATCCCAAGGAACTCGCGCTCCTGCGCAAAGCCGCCGACGGCTCCCTCCGCACCCCGAAATCCAAGGACCTTCGGCGCCGCAATGCAGCCGACGCCGGCCATCTGCCGACCGTCATTCCTAAGCCCAGCCCCCGGTCGGCTCACCCTGCTGCCGCCAAGTCCTTCGAAGAACGTCCGGCTCCGGGCCCAAAAGACTATCGTCCAAAGTCCTCCTTCGCGCAGGACGCCCAAGCGGGCAGCCCCACGCGGCCTAACCGGTCGCCTGCCAGGGATTTCGGCGCCTCTCGACCGGCATGGAAGGAGGATGACCGTCCGTCCAGGTCGCCCGCGCGTTTCTCCGTCGGCTCAACCGGCGAAACCAGTCCACCCGCCGGCAAGGCCTTTGGCGCAAAGCCGTTCGGGAAGAGACCGTTTGGGGCCAAGCCATTCGGCAGGAGCAACACTGAAGGCCGGCCCCACACTCCGAAGCCGGAATTCGGCGGAACTGAGCGGACAAGCCCACCCGCAAGCAGGCCCTACAGCGAGAGACCAGCCACACCGCGGCCTTTCGCCGGCAAACCCGTTCAAGGGCACAGCTTTCCCGCAAAGCCCGCCTGGAAGAAAGCCGAAGGCCAGCAGAGGCCGCCTTTCAAGCGCTCACCCGCAGACCGTCCCGCGCCGCCACGTCGAGAACCAGCACATTTCCAAGACGACCTGGGCCCGGTGAGGCCTCCAAACCTCCACATTGAAGAGATCAAAGGTTCAGATCGCCCCGCGTCCAGCCGCAGTGGGCCCAGACCGAGTTCCTACCGCTCGGCGCCCGGCCGTTCCAGCGCCGGACCATCCGGCTTCGGCCGGTCAAGCTCGGAGAGGCCAAGCTCACCCCGTCCCTTCCGCAGCGAAGGCGGAATGCCGCGACCCTTTACCACCAGCACCGGCAAACCACGCGCCGGCGGTGCACGCCCCAACAGCAAACCCGGTCGCACCGGTGACAGGCCTTCGTTCACGGAGCGGAAGCCCGGCGGTCGACCAAATTCAGGCGCGTCGGCCCGGTCCTTTGGCGCAAGACCAAGCGGCCCTGCCAGGCCTTCATTCCGCCGCGAAGAAGGCGAAGGTTCGTTTGCCCCGCGCCCGCCGCGGACGGGTTCAGGCTCAAGTCAGCGCTCCGCTGGAAAGCCTGGCTGGAAGCCCAAGCCGAGCTTTGGCGGCAAGGGTAAGCCTGGTGCCGGCAGCAAGTCGAGACCCCCATTCAAAGGCGGTTCAAAGCCCGGCGGTTTCTCCAAATCCGGGTTCAAGGGAAAGCCCGGCGGCAAGAAACGATCCTAAGCACCCTCGCGGCCTAAGTGCGGCGGAAGATCTCTGCCGCCAGTTTCCGAAACTCGAACTGTTGATACTCACGAATGACTGCGGGCGAAAAAATGCCCATGATCACCGTGAGCACGACTCCAGGCACCAACAGAGAAACCATCACTCCGCGTGATTCACCGGTAAACGCAGCGATCACACCGAAGAGCAAGCATGCAGCCCCCAGGCTTGCCAGTAGCATATACGCGCCGGTCACCAACCCCTTCACCTTCCCACGGGATAGGGAACAGTGCGGCTATGAAACAGCATTTTGCTTGCTATTCTGAGAGCCTGAGATGCTCAATCCCTCCACAGCTCTCGATCCCATCCTGTGCGCTCCCCTGCTTCGCGAGGTGGACGGAGCACTGATTGACCTGCTGCGCTCGCTTAACCCGGACGATTGGGGACTGCAAACCATCGCGCCCGCCTGGAAGGTCCGCGACGTTGCTGCGCACCTGCTCGACACCGCTCTCCGCAAGCTCTCCATGGTGCGCGACGGCAACTTCGTCGAGGCCGTCGAGATTCGCTCGCCTGCGGACCTGGTCGCTCTTGTCAATCGGCTCAATCGCGAGGGTGTGGCCGTTTACCGCCGTCTCAGCCCATCCATTCTGATCGAACTGATGTCCATGATCTACAAGCAGAGCGCCGATTTTCACGAGTCGCTCGATCCCTTTGCCCAGGCTGCCTTCAATGTGAGCTGGGCCGGTGAAGATCGATCCCTCAACTGGTTCGACACCGCCCGCGAACTGACCGAGCGCTGGCATCATCAGCAGCAGATTCGTCTGGCTACCAATCGCCCCGATCTAATGACTCCGGAGCTCTATCACCCTGTGCTGGACTGCTTCCTGCGCGGGCTCCCGCATGCCTTCCGCAACGTTGCCGCTCCAACTGGAACAACTATCCTGATTGAAATCTCCGGGGATTGCGGTGGGCAATGGAGCCTGGCCAAAGGCCCGCTCGCCTGGTCGCTCATCAGAAATTCAGCGGCCGGATGCAAATCTCGTGTCACAATACCCCAAGCGCTCGCATGGCGCCTGTTTACCAAAGGCATCGATCCCGGCTCAGTTCGAACCCAAATCGAAATCGAAGGCGACTCGATTCTGGGAGAGAAGGTCCTTCACCTGACCGCGATTGTTGGCTAAGACTCAATGGTTTCCCTCACACCAAGGAGCCCGCGTGGCAAACAGCTTCGGTACCGACATCCTCATCCAGGCGCCTGACCCCGAAAAGGCGGCCGCCTTCTATGTAAAACATCTCGGGTTCGAAATCACCGGTCACGGCACGCAGATGATGAGCCTTCACGGGACGCACATTAACCTGTTCATCGAGCGCGGACCGGCACTCGGCCCGGTTCTCGAAGTAACAGTTCCCGATGTGAAGCAAGCCACGCAGCACCTGGTGGAGAGCGGATGCGAGATTGTCAAAGACGAACCGGAATTCCCAAGAATCTACATCAAAGACCCCTACGGCCTCATCTACAACTTGACGGCTCCGCAAGACTGATACCCAACGCGGTCGGCCTGGCCTATTCGCCCGCTTTCGAAGCCAATGTCTCTACCACCTGAATGTTCTTGAGCAACTCTTGCGGCAGGCCGTGCCGCTGCTGCAAATAGGCCGCGCCGTTGTACGAGATCCAGACGTTTTTCTCGCCATCCTCCCAAACAAGAATCTTGAGCGGGAGGTCGATGGCAACGCTGGGGGCGGCGAGCATCAAAGGAGTACCTGCCCTGGGGCTGCCGAAAATCAACAGCTTCGTCGCCGGCATCTTCATCCCCACCTTTTCGGCTTCGCCGCTGTGGTCCACCAGCGCGAACAGCGTTACGCCTTTTTCATTCAGAATCGACTTGAGCTTCTCCACCGTTTGGTCGACCGAGTGATGGCTTGGTACATTCACAATCCCCGTGCCTGCTGTCATCGTCATCGTGATCTCCCTCTGAGGCATCAATGCGAAGAGTTGGCCCACACTTCCGGTTCCATCTATTCCGCCTATTATGACCGGTCGCCTACCCAATCTGAAAGTTGAGCGGGTCCGGTCGCCATTGACTTCCGAACTCGCAAAATTGTTACCGAATCCGCGTCTGGCGCATCTGTTCAACCATGAGTACTGAAAAAGCAACTTTCGGAGCAGGCTGTTTCTGGGGCGTGGAAGCCGCCTTTGCCGCGATTCCAGGCGTCACCGCTACCGCAGTGGGCTACGAGGGCGGCGAACTTGACCGGCCCACCTACAGAGACGTTTGCACCGACAGCACCGGTCACGCGGAAGTCGTCGAACTCGACTTCGATCCTTCCCGCGTTACCTACGACCAGATCCTTGACGCCTTCTTCTCCCTTCACGACCCGACCACCCTCAACCGGCAGGGGCCGGACTGGGGCACACAATACCGCTCGGCAATCTTCTTTCATTCTGCGGAGCAAGAAGCCCGGGCCCGCGCGAAGATAGAACAGCTTACCGCGGAAGGCCGCTTCAAACCGAAGCGCATTGTGACCAAAGTGGAACCGGCCCAGACCTTCTGGCGCGCCGAGGAATACCACCAGCGGTACCTTGAAAAGCGCGGCCAGGCAAGCTGCCACATCTAGAGCGTTTTCGATTGAATCAGGCACACGGAAGTGATCAGTTCTCAGGCGGCAAATGGCTGCTTAAAGGGTTGCACTACATAGCTGAAAAGGCTGCTCAAGTGGTTACAAACCATGCGAAAAGGCTGCTCAAGTGGTTGCACTTCGCGTCGACATGCACCTTGCGG
>JBEKUP010000055.1:0-31899 GCA_049514915.1 Occallatibacter sp.
GAGGACATGCTTACGGCGGCCGGCGATGACGACCTGGTTGCCGAGGGCGTGAAAGGCTTGAGCCAGGCCGCGGCCGATGCCGGAGCCGCCGCCGGTGATGAGGATGGTGTTGCCGGTGAGGATCATCGGGTGGTTCTCCAAGCGCCATGATAACGCGATGGGGTATTCCGGCGGGGCGGCTGGGGAAGCGGTGTCTCAGGGTGCGGAAGGTTGCGTTTTCAGGAGGGGGTGATTTGAATCACATACTCCGAGGAAAAGCGGCGGGAGAATGAGGGCGTTCGATGCCTCGCTGAAAGTCGCGGGGGCATGATTGGACTGCTCAGATGTGCGAGCAGCCCATGTTGATGACAAGGAGACCTCATGACCGCTGAGATTCTTAACCACATACACGCTGAACCGCAGAACGATTTCATGTTGCGGGACATTCTTCCGGGAGCTGGATGGGCGCCTTATATTGGGCGCGAGCTTACCTTTGTCGGGCAATCGAACCGTCTGTTGGAGGTGGGCGCGGACGAGGGCGGCCTGAATGGTTTGCAGTTCGCTTTCCCGTTCGAGGCTTGAACCTCCTGCGGTGGGGCAGACGCTCGCGGGAGGCTCGTACCGGCTTTCTCTCGATGGTTGGGGACGGGGTGATACCGGCCGTCGGTTTTGCTATTCGTGGGCGCCGTGCTTCTTGAGCAGGTCGGCCCACTTATGGTCGTCCATCTGGAGCGCGTAGGTTAGCGGGCGGTGCTGGCTCTGATCGACAGCGTTGACGTCCGCGCCATGATCGAGAAGTGGCTGGATCATGGTGAAGTACTGCAGGTGGAGCACCATGTCGAGGATGGTATCGCCATAGGCGTCGGCGAGATTGACGTTGCCGCCATGGTCCATGAGGTAAATGAGTTCGTCTTTCTGCTCGCGCAGGACGGCCCAGAACATGGGTGTGGCACCGCTGGAGGCCTGGGCGTTAACATCGGCGCCCTTGTCGATGAGGAACTTGACCATGGGCATGTAGCGGACGGAAAAGGCCGCCATATCAAGAGGCGTATAGCCGTTTTTCATGTCCGACTGGATGATGCCGTGGACCGTGAGCAGACTCACGGGGTCTTTATGGTTGCTTGAATACAGCACATCATTGAGGTTGTCGGGCGTGAACGGCCCGGCGAGGTTTTTGGCGTTGACATCCGCGCCGGCGGCGACGAGCGCCTGCGCGACGGCCAACTCGCCATGCAGGGCGGCGACATGAAGCGGCGTGTCGCCCATGTTGTCTCTACTGTTGACGACGGTGGGGTCGGACTGGATAAGGGCCTGGACCTTCTTGAGGTCGCCTTTGCGGGCGGCGTCATGAATTGGGGCGGCGAAAGCAATGGATGCGCAGGCAAGGGCCGCGACGACGAGGACGGCGAGGCGAGAAGTCTTCAAGGAACAGGGCTTGCCAAGATTTGAGAACGGTATCATGGTTCCTCCGGTGGAACAAATAAGTTTAACCAATTGGGCTCTTAGTGGGCTGCGGGGAGTTCGTGAAAATCGATTTAGCCAACCGCATTGTTCAGCCTGCGGCACCTTGTAACTCCCAGGCAATGTGAACGAGGGCGAAGACTGCGGATCTGGCACAAGATATCCTCGACGCAGGGTGATGCGAATCACATATTCCAATCATCAAGTGCACGAGAATCACTAGAACATTTACCGGTTTTCATCCTGGGTCTCGGGGGCAATTTGGCGTTTTTGCCGGGCTGAGACTTCCACGAGAAACGAGTCAACATGTCGAGCAACGTTCTCAACGATTTTGAGGTTCAACCAGCCAATGCCCGCAGGCACGCGAAAGTTTATATCTTTCCCGTGCGGGAGCCTTCCGCGCCCACAACCCGGGTTTCCACCTCGGTAACGGATTGCCTGACCGAGGGAAGCCTGAGGGATGGAAGCTGCTTTAAGGGCATGATATCGGCTCTCGTTCTGGAGGCCGGAATGGCGCTTGCCGCTTACGGCGTCTGGGTGGTTTGGCACGTGGTGCGGTAAGCGGAACTGCCGCCGCTTGCTTGCGGAAGCATGAAGGGTGCGGCGCCAAATGGTGGCGCAGATTCCCCGCTAACGCGGATCCCGGAAGCGCAATCTGAGGTGTCCCGCGAATTTGGGGTGGCTCTTGATTGCCGAGGCGGCCGGCGAGTTGGAAGGCTACGACCGGCCGTCCCAGGCTGAGTTTGCCGCTATTTCTTGGCGGGCTTCTTTTCCAGGTCTTTCGCGCCATCCAGATGCTTGTGGAGCGTGGGCAGCGTGGCGCTGGCGTCAGACTTCAGGTCGGCATTCTGGGCATCCATGGATTCCTTGGTGAAGATCTGGATAGCCTGAGTGTGGCCCTCAATCATGGTGTGAATGTAGCGGGCGTCAAATGCGGCGCCTTTCAGCTTTTCGAACGGCTGGATTATTTGGTTATGGGCGGCATCGAGTCCCTTGGGAACGGTGAAGCCGTCTTTCGCCGCGAGGGCAGTCAGATTCTGGTAATCGGCGGTGTGGTCGGTCACGAGCATCTGTGCGTAGTCTTTGACTTCCTGGCTGCCGGCATGATCCGCAGCCAATTGGCCCAGATGGGCCTCCAGCATGTCGGTTTGGGCGATGAAGTCAATGAATTGCTGGTCGGACATGGGCTCGGTTTTGGCGGCATGCCCCTGCTGAATGGGAGCGGCGAGGCAGCAGAGAGCCAGAGAACAGGCGGTTGCAAGGATGCGTTTCATCTTAATCTTCCCTCCTGAAGAGTAAGAGTTGCGCGCGGGGAGGATTAGGTTTTCTGGGGCGGATGAAATCGGGCTTTTGGCCGGGAAATAAGATCCGTGCTACCGGAGTAAGCCAAGGCGCATTGTAGCTATCCCGGCTCGAAAGCGGGACCAGGGCGCCCGGTGGCACATGGAATGGAATTGCGGGTTCACTTCGCGGCTATTTCAACCACATTAGCGTTTTAAAAATGCTGCTTGACACGCTCTTGTCGCACTTCACCCGCGCTGTTGCTCCGAAGCCATAGGAACCGTTTATGCCTATAAGCGCGGCGTGCTGTGGACGGGAGAATGAAACCCATACTGGAACTGTCCTGTTCTCCTTCGGTGGCACTCCGAACTTAGTGTATCCGCTAATTAACTGGTCATTCTTATCGTAGACACTACAATTCTCGGCGGTGCTTTCTCCGTCGTTATGCACCGTCAGTTGTCCTTCGGCGCTCACGATGTCGAGGAAGTCCTTGCCCTGGGAATAAACCCATGTGATGATCGCAACATGAGCCGGCTTGCCCGGATTAAGAGGGCCGCCTTCGTGGGTGAGCCACCACAGAATAAGGCCCGTGCTTAGAGTGGTTAGAACGCCCAGGAGCCACTTGTTGCTTTTTTCCATGGAACCTCCGCGTTGGGTTTCTCCGGTCTAATGTAGCCCGCGTCAAATATCGTAATTCAAAGCGACAGGGTAGGGAACAATGTTCGGGACGAAGGGAAACCCGGCGGCGGTGAATTTGTTTAATGTTGTTGCTGCGCTGCAGGAGCATGAAGGGGTGCGGTTGTCGGTTGTGGCGTAGGCGTGATCAATCCACTCCCTTTACAAAGTGGGCACTGGATGGGCAACGCAGCATTATCGCGTTCGGGAAGTGCCGATCAAAACATTGGAAGTGTTCCCTGGGCAGGTGGTTCAGCTGGTTCCTCGGCCTCGGCGCTCGTCTTATGTAGGCAATCAGATTCTGGATCGTGTTCCCGGTAACGCTCTTGCGCTAATCGGCGGTTCATAACTGCGTAACAATAGACACACCCGTGCGGGCATGTATCGTAATCCCCAATATCGCGTGATTCGTAACATCCGCACTCGGGCCTGTTCCCTTTTAAGGGGGCTGCAATAGGTCTCCCCGCCAGCTCGGCGAGCCGCTGTTTGTCAACGCACTGTGCATCAATCGCGCCTGGAACAACGTAGTCGTGCTGCGAGCAAACGGACAGCTGCATTCCAAATCTTCTGGCGATCCCCGTCAATTCGAGACACAATGCGAACTTCTCTTTTGGAGGGGGATCGATCCACTCAAACGATGCCTCCTTTGCGGCTTCGTTCAAGTTCCGTTTTGTCTTTGCGTATATCTGGGCGAACGAAACGACAACTTCGGAGGTAACTCCCTGGAGCTTTTCGGCAATTTCTTTGAAGTTTCGGATATGGAACCCGGGAGGCGTGAGCGTCGTGATGAGAATCGTATCGTATCGCCAAACTAGCGCAGCAGATCCAAAGGCCGAGCTGATTTCCTTTGCATGTTTGATGGAGCGCTGTTTGTCTGTTACTGAAAACTCCAACTGTCGCGGATAGCCGTTAATCGTGTATTGAACATAAAACGGGAATCCAAGGCGCTTCACTTCAGGGAGGTGGGGAAGAAACGGCCCAGCATTCTTTGTCCAGAACACGAAGCCGTCCACGTTTTCGCGACGCAGTGATATTAGCGACATCTTGCCGTTGTACGGGTTCCGCACTCTGCAGTAACCATCTCGCAAGCGGTTCATGAACCACTTCCCATAGAAGGCCGGGATGTCTGTCTTATAGCTCGCTGATATGATCACGATTGACCTTTTTTGAGCACCCTGTAGGCTACGTCGGCTTTCAGTTTGACCGGGCCAAATTTTTCAAGGTAGTCGCCCAAGTCCTTCTTTTGTTCGTCGTATGTCATTTCGATGACAAGTGTATCCGCTGCGACTACTTTGAGTCCGTGTTTGGATGCGAGGGAATCGAACCAATCCGTAAATGTGGGGGCGTTGTTGTCGATGTACAGGATGAATGCGCCCGGCTTCATGCTCCGGAAGAGATTCTCGAAGTATGGCATCGCTTTGTCACGCACGCAAAAGATCTCTGATGCAAAGTAAACCATTGTGAATAGGTCCGCTTTGAGGTACTTTGTGTGTGCGCTCCAATTTTCAGGATCGGTGACATCCATTGGAATGAAGTAGCTCGACACCTTGCAATCTGATAACGCTTTCTCGTCCACATCGCTCCACGCGTCTGCCCAGCCAATCTCGCGATCGATGAGGTAGCAACGCAAAGGCGGCATGTCCTCAATATCCGCCATATATTTCAAAATCCCGAGCAGTTCGCTTCCAGGTCCGCCTCCGATGCACGAGACGATCACTTGGTCTTGCAAGAAGAGCTTCCGGAGCGCTCCGGCGCCCAAGAGCATTTTGTAGGTCAAATTCGAGTGCGAAGTGACGTACTTGTAAATGTAGGCGAATCGGGTGAGTGGCTTTCTGTACGTCACCGAGTTCTCTTCCGCCAACTTGGAATACCTCTCCATGAGCACCTTGATTCGGGTGCGAATTGCGATGTCCCGCTCCTCTTCCGTGCCGCCGATCGAGTCGTATTGCTCGTCCAGTACTTGTTTGACCAGCTGAAAGACGTTCACTCGGTTCTCCTTGTCCTCATTTGCGGGTGCATGGCCCGCCGTTCTATTTACGCATGGGCTATGCTCACTTCTTCAGCGGCTTTCTTGCGAAGTAGTAGAGGGAGAAGGCTAACAGGGCGAAGGCGGCTACGCTGACGTAGTTGTTGTCGAGAATTGTATGGGGGATGTTGAGGAGATCGCGGTTGTCGTAGTAGGTGGCTTCGATGGCTTTGAGGGCGACGCCGATGAGGCCGACTATACCGCCCGCTGCGATGAGGCCCGATGCGAAGAGGGAGCCGGGAGAGATTTCGCTGTCGGCCTCGGCTGCTTCGCCGCCGGATTTCTTCACGGCTTGATCGACCAGCCAGCGGACAATGCCGCCGACAAAAATAGGCAGCGTAGTTCCGATGGGCAGATAGGCGCCGACGGCAAATGTGAGCGAGCGGACTCCCAGCAACTCGATGCCAATGACGAGGGCTACGCCGAGCAGGACTAATCCCCAAGGTAGCTTGCGGCTGAGGATGCCGTTGATTACGGTGGCCATTAGTTTGGCTTGCGGGGCCGGAGCATTGACGCTGCCGATCCCCTGAATCCAATGGACCTCAATCTGGTGGGTCGCGGGCGAATAGAGGTATTTGCCGTCTTGAAGTTCTGTGGAGCCGATGGCGTTGAGGATCGTGTACTCAGAACTCGAGTGCTCTGAGGAGGTTTTGTTATTGGCGATCACGCGGATTTGTGTGGGGAGCTTGGAGGAGTCGGGCTGGATGGCGACGCCGGGATGGGATGCGTTGACGTCCCAGGCCTGCGGGGCGGCGTGGAATTCCTGAAGGCCGGTGTTCATGAGGTTGAGGGTGAACCCGATGACGACGGTGGAGACGACGACGCCGATCATGAGCGCGATTTGCTGATGGCGCGGAGTGGCTCCAATGATGTAGCCGGTCTTGAGGTCCTGCGAGGTATCGCCGGAGTTGGATGCGGCGATGCAGACCACGCCGCCGATGGTGATGGCCAGCGCGCCAAAGGCGGAGGCCGTCCAACCCATGACGAGAAACACTGCGCAAGTGGCCATGAGGGTGGCGATGGTCATGCCGGAGACGGGGCTTGCTGAAGAGCCCACGAGGCCGACGATGCGCGAACTGACGGTGACGAAGAGAAATCCAAATACGACGACGAGAAGCGATGCGGCGAGGTTGGCGGCCCATCCGACGAAGGCGCCGGGAACGGGCTTGAACTCAAGGAAAGCGAACATCAGGGCCACGATCAACAGGGAGCCGATGAGGACGACACCCATGGAAAGATCGTCTTCAGTGCGGATGGGTTTTGCCTTTGCGGCGCTGGTGCCGGGACGCATGTTGCGAATGCCGGCGCCGAGAGCTCCGAAGATTGTAGGGAGTGTCTTAAGCAGCGTAATGAGGCCAGCGGCGGCTACTGCTCCGGCACCCATGGGTTTGATGTAGGTGGACCAAAGATCGCTGGGAGACATCTGGGCAATGGGGACCTGTCCGGGATAGACGGAGTGCGGGAGCTCCTTGCCGAAGAAATAGATGAGCGGCATGATGACGAGCCAGGAAAAGACGCCGCCAGCAAAAATGACTCCCGCTACCCGCGGGCCGATGATGTAACCGACTCCGAGATACTCCGAAGTGGTGGCTGCGTTGATAGAGGAACCTTTGAGCACGTGGTCGGGTCCGAAGTCAGGGTCATATGCCGGATTGCCGGGCCACGCTTTGAGGAGATATTCGTTTTGGAAGAAGGTGTAGAGCGCACCGAGGCCGAGGCCGAGGAAGACGCGGCTAGCCAGCGAGCCGCCTCTCTCACCAGAGATGAGAACATCGGCACAGGCCGTGCCTTCAGGATAGGGCAGGTTGCCGTGCTCTTCAACGATGAGCTGACGCCGGAGGGGAATCATGAAGAGAACGCCGAGCCATCCGCCGATGAGGGCGAGCATGAAGATGCGGGAGTATTCGAGATCGAAGCCGAGGAAGACAAGCGCGGGGAGCGTGAAGATGACGCCCGACGCGATGGATTGACCGGCGTTGCCGGTGGTCTGCACGATGTTGTTCTCAAGGATGGAGGCGCGGCCGAACGCGCGCAGAATGCTGATGGAGAGCACCGCGATGGGAATGGAGGCGGCGACGGTGAGGCCGGCGCGCAGACCCACATAGACCGTGACCGCACCGAAGATAACTCCGAAGATGGAGCCGAGAAGGAGGGCGCGGAAGGTAAATTCAGGGGGGGTCTGATCGGGCGATACAAAAGGCTTAAAAACGGGGGGCTGAAATTCTGCCACGGATGGCCTCCATGCGAACGTGAACAAAGATGATGGAATCTGCCTGAAGGGGGAGTGTAACAGTGAAAGGGGCTGCAATGACAGCGCGGATGGGGACAGGGTTGGCGAAGTGAGGCCGGAACGAGTAGGGTAGGGGTCAACATTCGGCATGAGGCTGGAGATGAGAACTGAGATGACAAATGGATCAGTGAGCGCAGGGGCGGGGTCGGGGGTGGGCAAAACACCACAGCGGCTGGTGGCGCTGGATGTGCTGCGCGGCATCACCATTGCGTTCATGATCATGGTGAACAACAACGGCGGCCCGGGCTCGTGGCGCTTTATGAACCACGCGCAATGGAATGGGCTGACGCCGACGGACCTGGTGTTTCCCACGTTTGTGCTGGTGGTGGGGACCTCGATCGCTTTTGCTTTTGAGTCGCGGCTGAAGCGCGGCGCGACGCGTGCACAACTGGCATGGCACACCGTGAGGCGGACGGTGATCCTGATTCTGCTGGGGATTGTGGTGAACAGCTTTCCGTTTTTTGAGCTGGTACACATGCGGTTTTACGGGGTGTTGCAAAGGATTGCGGTGTGCTACCTGGTGGTGGGGCTGTTTTATTTGTGGGACAGGCGGGTGTGGACGAAGGTTGCTGCGCTGGTGGTGGCGCTGGTGGGTTACTACGTGCTGCTGCGCTGGGTTCCGGTGCCGGGAGCGGGAATGCCGGGACGGGATTTCCCGTTCATGGATCAGACACAAAACCTGGTGAGCTGGCTGGACCGGCTGCTGTTGAAGGGGCATCTTTATCTGGATTGGAGCGGGCCGCATGCGCATAGTGTGCGCGACCCCGAGGGGCTGCTGAGCGACTTACCGGCGATTGGGACGGCGCTGATTGGACTGTTGACAGGACTTTGGCTGCGCGGTGAGAACACGGCGAAGGCGAAGGCAGCGGGGCTGGCGTCGACCGCATTGGGCTGCCTGTGCCTGGGATATTTATGGTCGACATTTTTTCCGCTGAACAAGAACATGTGGACGAGTTCGTACGTGCTGGTGGCGGCGGGGTATTCGCTGTCACTGCTGACGGTGGTGTTCTGGATAGCGGAAGTGCGCGGCTGGCGGACGGGCTGGACGTGGCCGTGGCTGGTGTTTGGGTCAAACGCGATTATGGCTTACATGATCAGTGAGTTACTGCCGGGGGCGTTGGGACTTATTACATTTACCACGGACGGCAGACGCACGGACCCGCTGGGGTATGCGTTTACACACGTCTTCGCGCATATTCCCGATGCGGGGTGGGCGGCATTTGCTTACGCGGTGACGTATGCGGCGGTGTGCTTTCTGCCGGTGTGGGTGCTCTACCGGAAGAAGATATTTGTGAAGGTGTAATGTGCGTCGGATAGCCTTGGCGCAGCAAGCAATGGAGTGGAGCGATGACAAGCGCTAACTTGAATCGGCAACGGACAAATAAGTGCGGGTCGTCACGAATGACGCCGTTTGTCGCGCTGCTGGGACTGATGTTGAGTGCAGGAGTTGGAACGGCACAATCTCTAAACTGCAGTCTGCGAGATTACAAGAGCATTGAAGGTGTTGACGCGGCGGCGAGCGGCAAGGGCGTCAGCTTGTCGTGGCCGGGGGAGAATGGGCAACAGCTGCGGGCGCGGTTTGCGTTGCAGAATGGCGAGCCTCTGATTGAGGAGCTTGCGGCGCGAAAGGCCGGGGGAGCATGGGTTGAACTCGGCAAGAACCTGACACCGCAATTTGAGGTGACTACGGGGCGACGTCGCATTTCAATCACGGAGTCGACTATCTTAAAGAACTTACATCAAGACACGCCAGAGAATGAGGAAGAGTATAAGTGGAACGTTTTTTGGGATGCGCCTCTGGTGGTTCCGGGACACAGTCATCTGGCGGGTCCGCCTCGCTCGGCAAGCGAGATAGATCGCGCGACGGTTAGTTATAAGTCCGATACCTGCCGAGTTATAGCCGATGGGGATCGAGTAAGTGTTTCGTTCAACGGACTAACTCTTGGACTCTTTGCGGGCGATCTCCAGTTCACCATTTACAAGGGCTCGAATCTTCTGCGGCAAGAGGCGCTGGCGAAGACCGATGCACCTGACGTGGCGTATATCTACAAGGCTGGCTTGAAGGGCTTTCAAATCAGGGACGATCCGAGGGTGGTGTGGCGCGACACCTCGCAGGTGTGGCAGGAGAACGAATTCGGCGGCGAGCCCAACCAGGAGCCAGTGAACGTAAGAGCGCGCAACCGGCTGGAGATTGTAGATGCGGTCGCTGGTTCGCTTGCGATATTCCCACCGCCGCACAAGTTCTTTTTTGCGCGCGAGAATGAAGTTAATCTGGGCTATGTGTACTATCGCAAGGATAACGACAGCTCATTTTCAGTGGGAGCGATGCAGCCCGAACGAGGCGAGGGCTATGCTCCGTGGGGTGTTTCCGATGAGGTGTGGAACCGGCGTGTGCGAGTGGCGCGTGAGCAGGTGGAGAACTACGCTCTCTACAATGCGCCGCCGGGAACCTTGCAGCGGATGGCTGTCTACTATTATCTGAGTCCGGAAGACGATCATCGAACGCAGCAAGCAGTGATGGCTTATACGCACGACGATGTGTATAAGCCAGTTCCGGGTTTCAAGACCGTTACCGGGCACTTTCATCTCGAGTTCAATGAAATGATTCGCGACCGGGGAACTTCCGATGTAAGTCCGACGTGGGTGCCAGTGTTTCGAGGGTTGGGTATTAACATCGTGTATCTTGGCGACTTTCACGATGACTCAGACTATGGCGATCCGGGGCCGAAGCGATTCCCGGAAGAGAAGCTCTATTTCGAGGGCGCACGCCGGCTCAGTGACAAGAATTTTCTGGTGATTCCCGCCGAGGAAGTGAATTCCTATCTTGGCGGGCATTGGTATCTCATGACGCCGAAGCCGGTTTACTTCTCGCACGCAACGCCGCGGCCGGAGGGTCAGACGTTCGAAGACAACGACCCTGTTTACGGGCATGTGTATCACCTGGGCTCAGCGGATGATGTGATGAACATGGTGAACAAAGAACGGGCTATTTTGTGGACGGCGCACCCTCGCACGAAGAGTTCGGCGATGTATCCAGATATGTACAAGGACAAAGACTTCTTCCTCAGCGATCGTTTCATTGGCGAGTCGTGGGAGTCGCTTCCGGTGGATCTTTCGCAGAAGAGGCTGTGTGAGGTTCGCTGTTTTGGGACGAACGACGATATGAGCAACTGGGCGCCGAAGCCAAAGTTCTTTCTGGCGGAAGGCGACACGTACATGAAGGTCCCCGGCGATGAGACTTATCCGATGCTGGCCATCAATTACTTGAAGCTGGACAAGGTTCCGGCTTACAACGAAAGCTGGGCTCCCGTGGTTGAAGGGATACGTGAAGGAAACTTTTTTGGAACGACAGGCGAGATACTCTTTCATAAGTGGTGCATTGAAGGCTCGGGAGCTAAAAGCGTCTATACGGCAAGCATCGAATACACGTTCCCGCTGGAGTTTGCCGAGTTAGTGTGGAGCGACGGCTCGAAGGTGGAGCGCAAGATCATCAACCTGACCGATAGTGGACCGTTCGGGACGAAGAACTTCAGGATCCCCTTCGACGCCGCCGGCAAGAAATGGGTTAGGTTTGCAGTGTGGGATTCGGCCGGGGATGGCGCCTGGCTGCAGCCGGTCGCACCGAAATAACAGTCAGTGCCGGCAGACAATCATGCGCTGTACAACTCAGATATGAGGAGTTGGTATAAGAGATGCGCGATAAGGGAATCGGAATCGTTTGCCTGGCAGGGTTCGTAATGCTCTCCACCTGTGCATGCTCACAGAGTCAGGCGGCGTCAATGCAGGCAAGCAAAGGATCGGCAAACGGCGCAGAGTCCGAAGTGTGGATGTTCGATCAGACTGCTTCGATCGGCGGGTATCGGACAACCGTGCTTGGTCATCCGGATGTTATCGAATCGCCCTACGGCAAAGCGGTGGAATTTAATGGCGTAGATGACGCGCTTTTCGTAGACATTCATCCACTGGCAGGCGTTTCAACGTTTACATGGGAAGTTATCTTCAGGCCGGACGCGGATGGATCGCCGGAGCAGCGCTTCTTCCATTTACAGGAGCGGGACCCGCAATCTGGCAAGGACACCGCCAACCGGATGCTCTTCGAGATCCGGATTTTGGACGGGCAATGGTGCCTGGATAGTTTTGCAAATACTGCCGGACAGGCAAAAGCGTTATTGAATTGCAAGCTACTTCACCCGCTGGGCAAGTGGTATCGAGTTACAGCAGTCTACGACGGCAAGGAATTCAGGAACTATGTGGGCGATGAGCTGGAGGGCCAAGGCGATTTAAAACTTGGTCCGCAGCTCGCGGGGCATTCTTCCATCGGAGTTCGCATTAACAAGGTGGACTACTTCAAGGGTGCGGTCCTGATGGCAAGAATGACTCGGCGCGCGCTTCCTCCTGAGCAGTTCCTGAAGATGCCGCCGGTGGTTACGGGCCAACTCAGTAAGTAGGGTGGTGTGGAGGAGAGAGTTTCCGCAGTGCCGGCCGGTCCAGGCGATTAACCGTTCGTTGGAGCTGGTTTCACGGGCCGGAAGAGCCAGAGATTGAGTAGGGTGAAAAGCATGCCGCCTACGGTGAACTTGAGCCAGACGGGGGCATCTGACGGGGAGAAGAAGCCTTCGAGGCAGCCTGCGACGACTAACATCGGAATGATGCCGGAGACTAACTTAGTAGCTTCCATGCCGCCGCGGGCAATGGACTCCTTCCAGCGCAGGTTGCCAGGGAAGAGCATGGCGTGGCCGAGGCGAAAACCTGCGGCGCCGGCGATGATGATAGAAGGCAGCTCAAGGGAGCCGTGAGGCGCGACGAAACTCCAGAGCGGGACCGACATGCCGTACTGGCTGCAGGCAGCAGCGATGACGCCAAGCATCATGCCATTTACGTAGAGGTAATAGAAAGTTCCAAGACCGAAGACGATGCCAGCAGCGAACGTGGCGAAGGTGACGGTAAGGTTGTTGGTCATAATTTTGCTGGTGGCCATGGGCTCGACCCCAACGATCGCGTGTGTCCACATTTCGTGACGTTCCATGGTGGCGATCATGGCGGGCCCGACGAAGTGGTGCATGAACTGTGGGCGGGCATTGGTGATGGCGGCGCCTAGCAGTCCCCAGGCGACGGAAACCAAAAGTGAGGCGAGGACATAGCCGATCTGCTTTTGGAAGATGGCGGGATAGTCGTCGCGCAGGAAGCGAAGCAAGGTGAGCAAATTCGTCTTCCGGCCGGAATAGATGATATGGTGGGCGCGAGCCAGCAATTGATTGACATGCAGGGCGTAGCTGCGGGAAGTGGAGTCCTGACGGAGGACCGAAAGGTCGGCGGCGACCTGGCGGTAGAGCAGGGCCATCTCCTGCAGTTCGGCGCGGGAAAGCTTTCCCAGACCGCCCGCATCCGATTGGGACAGCAGAGTGGATAGGCGATCCCAGTAGGGCCGCCGCTTGAGAATCCATTGGTTGGAGAGGATTTGCGTCATGAACCCGGTTTCAGACCAGCTTAGCATCGAAACGCCGGAACTGGTGGACATAGAGATGCCGCTTGCGGGCATAGGCAGCCGCTTTATTGCGCTTCTGGTGGATTACCTGATCTGGGGAGCTGGGCTCCTTGCGCTCATCTTTATAAGCGTCATTGTGTTGCCCGCGATGCATGTTTTCTCAAAGCACTCAGAGCAGTGGACGATTGCGCTGGTGATTTTCATCGTGTTTCTGTTTCAGTGGGGATATTTCACGCTGTTCGAGGCATTCTGGAACGGGCGGACTCCGGGCAAGCGAGTGGCGCGGATTCGAGTGATCCAGCGGTCAGGGCGGGCGATTGGGCTGTTTGAATCGATGGCGCGGAACCTGGTTCGTTACGTGGACTGGTTTCCGGGGTTCTATGGCGTGGGGATTATCGCTGTGTTTGCCAGCCGGCAACACCAGAGGCTGGGCGACCTGGCGGCGGGGACGTTGGTTGTGCGGGATCGGGATACGGAGATGCCGTTATGGGGCGAGTCGGGATCGCGCACGTTTACGGCACAGATTTTTGCGCCGAGCGCGCCGATTCCTGAGCCGCATGCCAGTTTGACTCTGCCCGCAAGCGGGGTGGCGAAATTGTCATCAACCGACCTGGAGGTGCTGGAGGGATTCTTTTCCCGTCGGCTGGACATGGACCTGGCGACGCGGCAGGCTCTGGCGTATCGGATCGCGTGGGCCTTGCAGGCCAAGTCGGGGCTGCAAACGCCGGAGGGAGCCAGCGTGGAGACATTTTTGGAAGCGACGGCGCGGCAGTTGCGGGATGTCGCGCGAATGCAATAGGTAATTATTTTCAATAAGGCACTTCTTCTGATGAGCACAATCCTGGAGAGAAAAATCCTTCCTTTCAGCGCCGGTATGGAAGAAAAAAAAATGGAGCTGGGAGCGCTCTGATTGCGGCTGCGCGTTCAAGACTGCCGTATGCCAAATCAGGCGGGAATATCCACGACGTGACCGTGTAAACGATTCCACCCCGCAAATAGGTTCCCTGCTTGTGTTTGCAGATGCGTTGCCGCGAGTTTTTTCCACTGCAAACCGGGCCGACTTCGATCGCTAAAAGTTTGACTTGACAACTGCTTGGGAGAGGGCATTAAATGGCGTGCGGCTCACATAACAGGGCTGGTTGGGACTTCTACTTAAACGTTTAAGCAGTAAAGATTGAGCGTTTAAGTCTAAAGATCCCAAAAAGTGGAGAAGGCGGCAAATTTGCCTTCCAAACCACGGAGAAAAATGGGGATGCGGGTTGAATTGGGAACCCAGGCCAATCGGTTCATCTTCACAAAGAGTAGTTCCAGGTAGACGGTATGTTCTTTCAGCTCTCCGCTACGGTGGAAGGGCGAAAGAAGGGCAACAGCCCGGGGTGGTGTTTAGAGTACGCGGCATGGACCAAAGCCGCGGAAAGAACTCAGATACCAGCCGTCTCATCGGGAATCAGTTTTCATTCACTGCTTTCTCACTCGCCGCCAGGCGGGGGATGGAAGCGCCAACCGAGACAGCAAGACCATTGAAAAAAGGAAGGTCACATGAGACAAGCGAGAAGCAGGTTTTTCCTGTTGCTGTTGTTCGTCGTATTGGCGTGCGCCGGAGCCTTTGCGCAGGCCAACTCCGACGTCACTGGCATCGTTACGGATCAGACGGGAGCGGCAGTCCCGGGCGCGAAGATCACGCTCACCGATCCAGCGACTGGTGCCTCGAAAGCCACCATCAGTGACGGAACCGGATTGTATGACATCCCCGGTTTGAACGCCGCCAACTACAACCTCAAGGTATCGGCGAAGGGCTTTGAGAACTACGAGCAGAAGGGCGTGGTTGTCGACATTTCGCGCACTTTCCGCGTCGACATCAAACTCACCATCGGCGCAGATACAGAGACCATCACAGTGGCGGCCGATGCACTGGCCGTGCAGAGCGACTCGAACGTTGTGAGCACGCTGATCAACGAGCAGCAGATTTCCGAACTGCCCACCAACGGACGCAACGTAGTCGGCCTGGCTGCATTGGGCCTTGGCGTCAGCGGCAACCTGCCGGACATGGAGAATCCTTTCTCTGTGAACGCCAGTTTTGCGATTAGCTTTAACGGGCTGAACCAGGCGCACAACATCTGGATCGTGGACGGCGGCGAGGCATATGATCGCGGTTCCGGCGGCAAGATGTCGGTCATGCCTTCGCAAGACGCACTCGGCGAGTTCCAGGTGCTGGCCAGCAACTATCCTCCGGATTACGGCATTGCCTCCGGCGGCGCTATCACGATGAACCTCAAGAGCGGCACTCAGAAGTTCCATGGCGGAGCATGGGAGTTCGATCGTAACGACGCTCTCGACGCGCACAGTTATTTCGATAACAACACGGGACAAAACACTCCGAAGGCGGAATTGCGTTACAACATTTTTGGCGCCAACATCGGTGGCCCGGTGTTCATTCCCCACGTGTACAACGAGAGCAAGAAGAAGACGTTCTTCTTCTTCAACGAAGAATGGCGCAAGATGGTCAACGGCGTGTCGACCAACCCGGTCGATGTGATGCCGGGTGCGGATGAAGTGACTGCGGCATCGAACTTCACCTACGTGATTCCCACGGCGTTGAACCCAAT
Source organism: Occallatibacter sp. (assembly GCA_049514915.1). GTDB lineage: Bacteria > Acidobacteriota > Terriglobia > Terriglobales > Acidobacteriaceae > Telmatobacter. The sequence continues at coordinate 15,804 of JBEKUP010000055.1, forward strand.
AGCGGCTGTCAACGTGCCTGTGGTTGCAGATGCGGCGTTCAACGCGAAATTGAAGGCTGATGGATTGACACCGGGCAAGCCGTTTCCAGGAGGCGTAATTCCTGGCAATCTGCTTGACTCCAACGCGCTGCTCTTCAACGCGACCAAGAATCTTCCGGCAGCAACGAACCTGGGGACCGATCAGTACACGCCGTCAGGCGGACATCTGCCTATCAACGTCCGTGAAGATCTGTTCCGCATCGACCACACGATCAATGACAAGTGGGCCATTTTCGGCCACTTCATTCATGACGCCAACGACTCGGTCCAGGCCACTCCCGAGTGGCAGGGCGATAACATCCCGACCGTGGGCTCGAACTTCAGCAATCCGTCGTACAGCTCAATCATCAAGCTGACCGGCACGCTCACCCCCACGGTACTTCTGGAGGCGGCGTTCAATTACGACGGCAACAAAATCGCCATTATTCCGGTAGCTGCGGAAGGTGGTAGCTTCATCAAGCCTTCGGGATGGAGCACGCAGACCTACTTTGCAGGAACGAACGATGTGGGCAATCGCCTGCCCGACATCAAGTGGGCGAATGACGGCGGCGCGGACTGGGGTCCGGGCAACGACCCGTGGACCAATGGCGCCGAGGACTATGCCGAAGTATTTGGCCTGTCCTGGACCAAAGGGAAACACCAAATGAAGTTCGGCGGCGGCTACAACCGCTATGTCAAGAACCAGGTTATCGGCAAGGATTCCGAGGGCGACTATACCTTTGACTCCAAGGCATCGAGCGTTGGTGGACAGCTCACGGGAGACTCGTATCTTGACTTCCTGCTCGGACTCGCCGCCAACTTCAGCCAGGCGAACGCCAATCCAATCAATCACTATGTGAACAACACAATCTCTGCTTATGCGCAGGACAACTGGCACGTGACCCCGCAGTTGAGCGTTCAGTATGGATTCCGTTACGACGCACTGCCGCATGTATTTGAACGCAACAACCAGGTTTCCAACTTTGAGCCTGCGCTTTACCAGCCAGGGCTTGCACCTGTTTTCAACTCAGACGGCTCGTTCGCAGCCAACAGTCCTGGTTTGACCACCAACTCGATTGGCACCTTCTATCTGAATGGCATTGCACTCGCCGGGCAGAATGGGGTTCCGAGGGGTTTGGCCAACGAAGATTACAAAACCTTCATGCCCCGCGTTGGTTTCTCCTATGACGTGGCCGGAAACGGCAAGACAGTGGTACGCGGTGGTTTTGGCACCTTCTACGAGCGCATCCAGGGCAACGACATCTACGATGCGGCGGGCAGCGCACCATTCATCAGCACACCATCCGCCAATAACGTAGAGTTCACCGGCACTTCGACCAACTGGCAGTCTGGAGGCACGGCTTCTACACCGACCTTCACACAGGGCTATAACTCCCTGAGCACCTATTACCCCAACCCTGCGGTGGCACAGTTCAGCCTGGGCGTGCAGCATGAAATCGCTCCTTCGCTGATCATGATCACCCAGTATGTGGGCAACATTGACTGGCATCAGAATACGTGGGTGCCGATCAACAACTATCCGCTTAGCACTCCTTTGGCGACCCGTGAGGCATCTGTGAACGGTGGGCTCTCAACGGTTCAAAAACTGCAGTTGGCAACCTATCCTGGATTCGGAAACATCAGGTTGCAGGAGAATCCGCTGACCGGCACTTACAACAGCTTCCAGGTTGGCCTCCGTCAGCAGAACAAGCACGGACTCAGCTTTGAACTGGATTACACCTACTCCCACCAGATCGACGACTCACAGAGCAGCGTGGACGTGGACAACAACAACCCGTCGTTCAACCCCTGGAACCTGAAGTACGACAAGGGTTCCGGTGCCTTGGATCGCCGCAATATCTTCAACGGAAACTACGAGTACAAGATTCCTCTTTTCAACCACGCAAGTGGCTTGGAGCACACAGTGCTGGGCGGATGGGAAGTCTCCGGTACGTTCATTTCCGAGGCTGGTATGCCGTGGTTGGGCAACACCGCTCCTGGCGACGGCGGAGCGGATACGGTTGGCTTGGGCGGCGACTATCGTATCCGTCCGAACCTGGCCGGCAAGCCCGTTTACACCAAGGGTAAGACCACGGTGGGTAATGTCACCGGCTATCAATGGGTGAGCAGCGCCAACTTCTCGCAACCCGTTGCAGCCTGGAACGGGGGCCCGAACCTGGGCTTCGGCAATGCCGGTAAGGATGCTGTCGTCGGTCCCGGCCGCACCAACTTTACCACTGCTCTTTACAAGTCCTTTGCGTTCACCGAGAGGACTCATTTCGAGCTGCGGGCCGAGAGCTTCAACACCTTCAACCACACCCAGTTCAACGCCATCAACAACGGCCTGAACTTCAGCGCTACCGGCGTCCCGGCAGCAAACTTTGGATTTGTGACCGGCGCGCAGGACCCGAGAGAGTTCGAGATCGGCGGCAAGTTCCAGTTCTAAACACAACACTCAACCGGGGCGCGGCAGGCAATCCCTGCCGCGCCCCTTTTCATTGCCCGGACGAATGCACGAACTCAAATAGAATTGACAAAGTGCGTGGGTGAGACGCGAGATGCGAATACGAATCCAACTGATGTTGACGATGCCGTTTTTCCTGTGCGCCACGCACTGCGCAGGACTGTCGACAGATACACCCGCGAACCAGAGGCAATCAGCGATTGCGCTGGAACAACAGGGCCAGAACGCTGAGGCTGAGGTTGCATGGCGCACCTATCTTAAGACTCACCTTTCAAGCGCGGAACCCTACGCACATATTGGACTCCTTGAGGCGCGACAGGAACATTACAAAGAGGCGGTTCCCTTGTATCGCAAAGCACTGGCACTCAATCCAGCATTTCCCGGCTTGCGGTTGAACCTTGGGCTGGCGCTGTTCAAGGGCGGCGAACTGAAGCAGGCAGCCAGTGAATTCAGTCTGTTGTTGAAGTCCGCGCCGCGAGGATCGCCGGAGTCGCAGCGCCTAACCATTCTTGTTGCTATGGCTCATTACGGCCTGAATGAATACGCGCAGGCGGTTCCCTACTTGAAAGCGGCCACCGCAGCGGATGCGCAGAACCTGCAACTGCGACTGGCCCTGGCACACAGTTGCCTTTGGTCCAAACAGTACCAGTGTGTACTGGATACCTATCACGAGATACTCACGCTGAATGCGGAGTCAGCCGAGGCCGATATGCTGGCGGGCGAGGCACAGGATGAGCTGAAAGACCATGCGGGCGCGATCGAACAGTTCCGCGCAGCAGTGAAGGCGGATCCGAAAGAGCCCGATGTTCACTTCGGCCTGGGCTATCTCTTGTGGGGCCAGAAGCAGTACCCAGAGGCGGCGAGCGAGTTTCGCGCAGAGTTGGCAAACAACCCGAAACATGTCCAGGCCATGATTTACCTGGGGGACGCGCAGATGCAGATGAATCATCCGGAAGCTGCCGAACCGTTGCTGAAAGATGCATTGCACATCGACGCGGGGCGGGAGTTGGCTCATTTGGACCTGGGCATCTTGTATGCGGATTCGGACCGGAAGGACGACGCACTACGGGAGATGAGAGAGGCTGCACGCCTGGCTCCGGATGATGTGACTATCCATTGGCGGCTGGGACGGCTTTACAAAGCAATGGGAAAAAAGGACGAGGCAAAAGCTGAGTTTGACAAGGCCAGCAGCATCACCAAGGCCGCTGACAATGCACTGATCGACAAGATGAGCGGTTCACGCGCGCAGCCCGCTCCAGATGGGCAATCAGCTGCACCGGCGAATCAATAAACGTCTGCTAGTTTAGCTGAGCTTTCAACTGAACGGGTCTCTCGCGATTGAGCAGGTCGGCCAGCACCATTTCCGGACAGATGTGCCGCGACTCGAGCGTTTGTAGTTCATCGTCTGTTTCAACACAGGTGGCAACCGTCATGAAGCAGTGGAGGCAGCGGGTGTTGTAGCTGCCATTGTCGTTTTGTGTGCGGCTGTACATAGGACCTCGCAGTGGTACAAGAGGTCTTCAGATGTTAGCGTTCGATGCAGAGTGCGGACGTGCTTCCCGTCACCAAGTCGTGTGATCTTGAATTTAACTGCGAGGTCCGTGACTGATGTCGCGAGCTTCTTGGAGAGGCCCTAGAGACTGGTATTTTGATTCGGGTTTCTGCGCAGGTACCAGCAAGGGCTCTGGCCGGCATGGGGAAAGAGCGATTGGGAACAGGGCACGTCAGAAGAGCCGAGATAGTCATATTCGATCTTGGTGCCCTTGAGCGGGACGGTCTGGAACTGGTTGACGGTGACCTTGGAAAGCGGGGAGCCGCGGAGCAGGAAGACGGCCGAATCGCCAAAGTAGATGATCACGAAGCCTGCCAGCAGGACCAGGATTCCGCGTAACAGCCAGTGCTTCCAATTCATGAGGTTTCAGCTTTCCGTCAGGAGATTCGCTTCTTCCTTGAGTGCCACGCCGGTGAGCCGGCGGCGGCGGGCCTGGTTGAGATAGTAGCCGAGTTGGGCGGCAGCTTGCGCATAGGCCAGACCCTCGGCACGAATGTTGGAGATGCAATTGCGCTCGGCGTCGGTGCGGCCGGGGCGCGGGTCCCAGGTGATGTAGGCGCCGAGGGAGTCGGAGGAACTGAGACCCGGGCGCTCGCCGATGAGGATCACGGAGATTTGCGCGTTGAGCGCGGAGCCGATTTCGTCTCCTATGGCCACGCGGCCTTGCTCGACAATACAAAAGGGCGCTAGCTGCCAGTCTGACAATCGCGGCAGAAGTTCTTGAAGCAGTGCGGGGACATGCCGTTCCACTGCCAACGCGGATAGCCCATCAGCGATAACCAAAGCTAAGTCGACCGGGTCCGTAGGCTGCTCGGCCAGAATCGCGCGGCTGGTCTCGTTCAATATGCGTCCCAGGTCAGGCCGCTGCAAATACTCCGCTCTATTCGAGGCTGCCGAGTGCAGCCGCAGCACTGCAGGTCGTATTCCGCTTTCGATTTGCGCTACCAGCGATGTCGAGTCCAAACGCGCATGGACTGCATCGCGGGCCTGGGCATGGGCGTGCTGGAAGTCAAGGAGGTCGCGGGTCGAAAGGCTAACGCCGGTGCGGGTAAGTCCTACGCGGGCCGGGGTGAGCGCGCGCAAGCGGGCTGCAAGAGCGGCGGGTTGGCCGAGATTGCGATCTGGTTCGCTCATGCGGAGAGCAGCCTTTCGGGGCTGTTTGCTTCGAGGGCAAGGCGCTTGAAGTGGTCGCCGGCGAGCCAGGCCTCGAATTCTGGCGCGGGGCGGAGGCCGAGGATGCGACGGAGATAGAGCGCGTCGTGGAAACTGGTGCTCTGGTAGTTGAGCATGACGTCGTCAGCGCCCGGTACGCCCATGATGTAATTGACGCCGGCCGCGCCGAGGAGGGTGAGCAGGGCGTCCATGTCGTCCTGGTCGGCCTCGGCGTGGTTGGTGTAGCAGATATCGCAACCCATGGGCAGGCCGAGAAGCTTGCCGCAGAAATGATCTTCGAGGCCGGCGCGGATGATCTGCTTGCCGTCATAGAGATACTCGGGACCGATGAAGCCGACCACAGTGTTGACGAGCATGGGTTGGAAAGCGCGGGCGACGGCGTAGGCGCGGGCCTCGAGGGTTTGCTGGTCGACACCGTGGTGAGCGTTAGCGGAGAGCGCGGAGCCCTGGCCGGTTTCAAAGTACATGACGTTGCGGCCGGTGGTTCCGTCAGCACAGACCGCGCCACGCGCGAGCGACTGGGCGGCCTGGTTGGCTTCGGCGAGGAGAGACAGCGTGACCCCGAAGCTACGGTTGGCGGCCTCGGTGCCGGCGATGGACTGGAAGACAAGATCGACGGGGGCACCTTGTTCCATGGCGGCAATTTGCGTGGTGATGTGGGCGAGAACGCAGCTTTGGATGGGAATATCGAAACGCTGACGGACTGTGTCGATCATACGCAGGAGGCGGGCGGTGACGGAAACGTTGTCTCCGGCGGGATTGATGCCAATGACGGCGTCTCCGGAGCCGAGGAGCAGGCCGTCGAGAATGGCGGCGGCGATGCCGGAAGGCACGTCGGTGGGGTGGTTGGGCTGGAGGCGCGCGCTGAGGCGACCGGGCAGGCCGACGGTGGTGCGGAAGCGGGTGACGACGCGGATTTTGGCGGCAGCCGCGATGAGGTCCTGGACGCGCATGAGCTTGCTGACGGCGGCGGCCATTTCCGGGGTGAGGCCGGATGAGAGAGCTGCGAGCCGGTCACCGGTTGCTTCGTCGGAGAGAAGCCAGTCGCGGAGTTCGCCGACGGTGAAGGAGCTTATAGGCGCGAAGGCTGCGGGATCGTGGGTGTCGACGATGAGGCGGGTGACTTCGTCGATCTCGTAGGGGACGACGAGCTCGGAGAGGAAACGGGAGAGAGGAAGATCGGCGAGGGCGAACTGGGCGGCGACGCACTCCTCGGCAGAGCGCGCGGCGATGCCGGCGAGGACGTCGCCGCTGCGGGGAGGGGTAGCTTTGGCAAGCAGTTCACGCAGGTCCGCGAAGGTGTAACGGGTGGCGCCGATGGTGTGGGCGAAGGTCATGCGAGTGTATCTAGAGTATCCGAGGTACGACCGACGACCGCATAGGTTGGGGATTGTTCACGACATTTCCCTGGAATAGTTTCGGGACGTGCAGGCCTCTGTTTGAATAGCCGCTCTATTTGGCGGGCAATGAATCGGGGGTGAAGGTTTCAAAACATCCTCGACCCTTCGCCTTGGCATGGTACAGGGCGGCATCCGCATTCCTCAAGAGGGAGTCCGAATCGAGCTCGTCGGCCAAAGCTGCGCATACCCCGACGCTTCCCGATACCGGCACCTCACGTCCTTCAATTGGAATCGGGACCGCCAAGGCCGTGACGATCTTTGCGGCAATCATCTCCGCGGAATCGGGATTGGCGAGAACGGGAAGGAGCACGACGAACTCATCCCCTCCCAGCCTGGCGACAGTATCCTCCTTGCGCACACATCGCAGGAGACGGTTTGCCGTAACGCGCAAGACTTCGTCGCCGACCGGGTGGCCATAGGAATCGTTGATCTCCTTGAAACTGTCGAGATCGATCATGAGGACGGCGAGCCCTGTTTCTCTGCGCCTGGCGCTCTCAAGGGCGACATTCAGCCGGTCCTGCAGGAGCAGCCGGGTCGCCAGTCCCGTCAATGCATCGTGCAGAGCCAGATGACGAAACAGTCCTTCGCTTTCGCGGAGCAAATCTGCCTGCTGCTCGATGCGCCTTCTGAGCACCACCACCCAACCAAGCACGCCCAGCGTTACGGTGAGCGCCAGCGTCAACAGCAAGATGGCATGAGCTGGCGTCCACCATGAGGGGCGCTCGAGGATAACCACGTCCGCCGGCGAACGCATGAGCACCCGAAAGGATTTTGTAACCGCGATACCCTCGCGCACATGGCTTTGCGCATCGATGCGGGAGGAACAGATGCCGGTGACTTGCAACCGGCTTCCGATCTTCCACGGGTTCGCCTGGTGTCCCGCCAAGCTCTTGGGCAGGATGGCAGGGAAAAGAGTCTTACCGGAGGAAAGAAGCAGTGTGGTGTCGGAGGAGGTGAGATCGTAGCCGATCAACAGGCCGTCGATTCGGATGAGTTCGGAGTCTCGTTTTCCGATCAGAGCCTCCTCGGCGGCTGTAGGAGCGGCTTCAACCGGCTGGCTGCCGCGCGCGCTTTTGAACACGGCATCGGTGATGACAGGCTCATTGTTTTCGGTTCCCACAAACCCGGCAACATCAACTACCCGGCCAAGGTCGAGAGGGATGTCCTGATCTGTCTGCATGCAAATCCCGCGGGTTGAGTCTCGAATGCAAAGCGACAAACCAGGCCATTGCAGAGTGACGGTTCCGCGCAAATGCACGCGATGAAAGGATGCTGAGAACTGGTCCCAATGCAGTAACCTGTCGATCGGGATGGGCGGCCGCGCGAAGGGGTCGCCCGGAGCCGGTTCTATGACTTGAAGGGCGGAAAGATTCGGCGCCATCAGGTGGACTCCGATCATCTGGCCGTTGGCATTGATGGTTGGAGCTGCGTCGGCCTGGACTCTGACCTTGGCATCCACCAGGTCAGGGTAGTTCGCGCTCTGCTCTCTCATCATTGTTACGTTGACGGGGCCGTCCAGCATTTCCAGCCGCAGAGTTACGCTGTGGCTATATTCGAGCACACCGTGGATTGTGCCCTCGACCTCAACCCATTGAGCGTCTTCCGCACCGGAGTTGAGGTGAGGAAGGCTTACGCGGGGAGGGTTCGGCGGGAGAGGGGAACGGCCAACGACATTGACCTGGGGCTGCACAATGACGGGGCCGAACCCTCCCTCGCCGCTGACGCCCTTCACATCGACTAACGCCCCGGCGAAGAGCCCTCCAGCCAAAGCGGAAGGCTCCTTCACAAAGACGCTTCCTGTCGCATCGTGAATAAATATAGCGGCGAATCCGGTACCGTAGTCCGGATCGAAATAGGTCACCACGCCGCGTAGATGAACGGGATAAGCGTGCTTTGCTTCTTCGATCGTGAGACTGTGCGCAGCACGCGTCGTGGTTAGCGTCGGCAACTTGCCCACCGGATTCTTAGAGGGCGCCGCAGTTGCTGGCTGCGCAGCCCAACCTGCGCATGAGAATGGCGCGGCTGCAACCGTGATGGCCGACAATACATTCAGAACAAGAAGGGAAGCACCCGGGAAGCAGACCCGTGCCTGCTTCTTCATGTGAAGAAGTGTGGTGTTCGTTGCCCGATCATGTCGAGCCCTGCTCATTTCAGCGGCAATTGCGGTCTCATGTCTTAAGCCGCAATGCGTCCCCTCTCTGCCCGTTGTTTCGACGAGTCACGTTCGCCTCTTCAGGTACAGAAGGATTATCGGCCAATGTGGAGATCGGCGTCAGTGACGTCGCCTTGATTTATTTGCCGGACCTCAAAACAATGAGCACGGATTCATCTGAGGAACTCGCCGATAGCTGTTCCTTGCCCAGGGATGAAGTGGCCGGCATCTTCGATATACAGGACTTTCCCGTTCTCCAACAGGCTAAGAATTCGATACCGCGTGTCGGCCGAATCGAGCAGCGCGTCCTTTGCCCCAACGATCGCCAGCACGGGCATTGTTAGCGCTTTGAGCGCTGCGTCGCTAAATACCGGCAGCCTCTTCGTACGCGGGCGCGTGTGCTGGTGGATTAACGCAAAAAGCTCTCCAAACTTGCGCATTGTGGGGGGCACATCGGTTGGCGTCTTCTGGCCGAGGATAGCCTCCCTCAACTTGCGCTTCCCCCATGATCCGCAGAGGTTGAAGAATGCGATCTTGAAGAGTATTCCGATCTTCTGGCGGCCAACCCCGCCGGGGCAAATCAAGGCCATTCGATCGACTCGCGCGGGCCGGCGTGTGGCATAGTCGAGCGCCAACCAACCGCCCAGGGATACGCCGACGAACGAAGCGCGGCTGAGACCCAGCGCGCTCATTACGTCATCAAGCCATAATGCATAGGCATCGGAATGGAGCGGCGGGCGAGACGGAGCGCTCAAGCCAGGCTCGCCGATGACGTCGACAGCAAAGACGCGAAACCTTTGTGCCCAGAGCGCTATATCTCCCATCCACGCCCCGGAATTAGCGAGCCCACCGTGAAGCAATACCACGGGCGGCGCCGAATCTTCTCCGCATGCAATGACAAAGGTTTGCCCCTGGCGGGTGGGTACGTGGAACTGTCGATTGGCTACCGGCCACCATGTCAATATCTTTCGATACTGCTCCTCGACCAGACGCTGCCCTTCCGGTGTCTTGTAGATTCCCGTCACTTCTCAATCTCCACCAATGCCTTGATCACCTTCAGCAACGTGCCAGTGCTATCGAGACTCCCGATCAGGATCAACTTAAGCTGGCCTCGTGTGGTGTCGTAGATTGCCTGCACGCGCATTGGATTGTCCTCGGTATAGTCGCGGCCGGTTGCGGCTCCCATCAACATGTTGGTTACGCGTTGGGAGAGCTCTGGGCTTACCGCATCGACTTCGACGACGCTGTAAACTTCGGTTCGCCGGGTTCGGAGGACGGGCGGCGGGTCGATGGCCAGAGACGGTCTGCCCATCATTGCTGCCAAGTCGGACGCGGCAATTCTGTATTGCTTCCCGATGCGAACAGCCTTCAACCGGCCTTCCCTGACGTAATTGCGGACCGTCTTTACGTGGAGCCCCAATCGCTCTGCAACCTGTTCAACTGACAACATTACATCGTCCATAATTGGAGAGTAATAGGTAATACAGGGAATGTAAATAGAGAATAATAGAGATATATAGAGATATATAAGCCGTGATTCGATGATTCCAGGCAAGGGCATAATCCGACAGCAGTTGCGGGTTGTTAGAATTGGCGGTGCTTTGAGCTTGCTGGAGGATTTGGAATGAAAATGAATTATGGATCCGGATGGGTGCGGCCTTGGTTTGTGAGGTGGGCGGGTTTCGCCGTTGTACTGATTGCGGTGCTTCCGGCGATGATGAGGGCTCAAGATGATTCGCTGGTGGTGAAGACGAGCGACGGCTTGGTGCGGGGAGTGGCGCGGAATGGCGGAGGCGCGGAGTTTCTGGGGATTCCGTTTGCGCAGCCGCCGGCGGGCGCATTGCGCTGGCATGAGCCGCTGCCGGCAAAGCCCTGGAGCGGAGTGCGCGATGCAGCCTCGTATAGCGCGCCCTGCGCGCAGCCGGACCTGGGCTCCTGGAATCGGCACGATGCTGAGACCGGGCAGGAAGACTGTCTGTATCTGAACGTGGTTACACCGGCTTGGCCGGCGAAGACGCTGCTGCCGGTAATGTTCTGGATTCATGGCGGCGCGAACGAGGGCGGGACGGCGATGAGCCGGCTTTACACGGGCGGAAAGCTGCCGAATCACGGGGTGGTGCTGGTGAGTGTGAACTACCGGCTAGGGGTGTTTGGTTTTCTGGCGCATCCGGAGTTGACGGGCGAGTCGGCGCATCATGCGTCAGGTAACTACGGGCTGATGGACCAGATTCTGGCGCTGCAATGGGTGATTGCAAACATTGAGAAGTTTGGGGGCGATGCGAAGAACATTACGGTGTTTGGGCAGTCGGCGGGGGCAATTGATACGGGGTTGCTGATGGTGTCGCCGGCGAAGGGGCTTTTTCAAAAGGCGATTCAGGAGAGTGGTTCCGCGTTGACTGTACCGGCGACCCCACTTGCGGAGGCTGAGGGGGATGGGAAGAAGTTTGCAACGGCGATGGGTGCACCGGAGGGAGCGGGGCAGATTGCGTTTTTGCGAGCGATTCCGGCTGGGGAGTTGATTAAAAAGTGGACGACGCATGAGCCGCGATCGCGGTTTGGGCCGGTGGTGGATGGATGGGTGCTGCCGAAGAGTCCGGCGGAGGTATTTGCGGCGGGCCAGGAGTCGGCGGTTCCGCTGCTGTTTGGGACGACGACCAAGGAGTTCGAATCGAATGCATCGCCGGAAATGTTGCGGGGGATGATTTCAAGGGAGGCTGGCGCGCTGGCTCCGGAGGTGCTGAAGGTCTACGGACTGTCAAACGGGGGCGCGGGGACGGCTGATCCGGTGTATGGAACGGCAGCGGACCAGATTGCCGCGGACGTGACGTTCCGGTGCCCTGGCACGGCGGAGGGACGGTGGCACACGGCGGCGCACCAGGCGACATACGAGTATGAATTTGACCATGCGGTTCCGGGACAGCCGGCGGCGATTCACTCGTCGGATTTAGGGTTTGTGTTTGGGTTCTATCCCAAGGAGGGAAACCTGGCGGGTAATTATGCCGATACGGACTATAAGGTTTCAGACATGGTGGAGAGCTACTTCACGAACTTCGCGCGAACGGGAAATCCAAACGGGGAGGGGTTGCCGAAGTGGCCGGAGTTTGGATCGGATGGAACATTTGTGCAGATTACGCAGGACGGGCGGATTGCGACAGCGAGCGATTTGCGTGGGCCGGCGTGCAAAGTGTATCGGGAGGCAATTGAGGCGCGGATGAAGCTGGATAAGTGACAGATGGGAAAGCAATGACGCGAGTTGGTCTGACGGCCGAGTTCTTGCTGATTTTTGTGGGGCTGCCGCTGGGGTACCGGTTTTCGCCTGTGCGGATTCCGGCTTTGCCTCTGCTGTGGGTGGTGGCTGGATATGCAGGGTGGCAGTTGTTGCGCGACCCTCGCTTTAACCGAGCGCGGTTGTGGAACGCGGGTGCTCTGCCTGGCCGGCTGGCCGTGATTCTGGCTACTTTCGCGGTGGCGGCGCTGGCGATTTGGCTCGGTGTTCGGGGTTTCGCGCCCGGTTTGGCATGGAGTCTGTTGCGGCCGCATCCGGTGTTCTGGGCGGTGGTGATGGTGGCTTATCCGGTGGCCTCGGTTTACCCGCAAGGGGTGCTTTATCGAGCGTTTTTCTTTGAGCGCTATGCGGCGCTGTTTCCGGGCAAGTGGGCGATGATTCTGGCCAGCGCCGCGGCGTTTTCCTTTTTGCACATCATCTTTCGCAATTGGCTGGCGGTGTGGTTGACGCTTGCAGGGGGCGTGCTGTTCGCCCTGCGGTACGAGGAGACCGGCTCGCTGGCCACATCGAGCTTTGAGCACGCACTTTATGGGTGCTGGCTGTTTACGGTGGGACTGGGGCAGTATTTCTTTCACGGGACGATTGAGGCGGTGGGATCGGCGCTGCGGTGGTAGGCACTTGCGGTGCGGAAGGCGCTCGCGGGAGGCTCGCACAGCCTTGATTGCCAGACGCCCATTCGCCGCGAAAACTACGACGAATGGGATACCGTTCTTGCAGCCTCGTTGACATATAGTACGCGACGTATTACAGTACGAAACGTACTATGAAAACTGCATCAACGCTCGAATTCGCATTGGTTGGGCTGCTGCGGCAGAAGGCGCAGTCCGGCTATGACCTGCGCAAGACGTTTACTGAAACGGCGATGCGCCATTACAGCGACAGTCCGGGGTCGATTTATCCGGCGCTGAAAAGGTTGCAGGCGCGGGGATGGATTGAAGCCGAGCCGAAAGACAGCCGCGGACGCGAGGTATTTCACCTTTCCGCAGAGGGCGTGACGGCTTTCCTGGAATGGCTTTCGCGGGATGTAAGCCGGGAGGACGTTGTGTTTCGGGTGGCGGAGCTTATGTTGCGGTTCGCCTTCATGGATGGGAATGTTCCACGGTCAACAACGATCCGTTTTCTGGAGCAGTTTGAGCGCGAATTTGGTGTTTACGTTGGGGAGCTGCGCGCGAGGTTTGAACGTGACAGCTTCAAGAAACGGGTCCACACTGGCCTTCTTGCTTTTCAACACGGGGTTGAGGCGATGGAGGCCCAACTGAGCTGGGTGCAGAAGGCACGCCGTCAGCTTGAAGAAGATGTTCGGTGAAAATCGCGAAGAGTAGCGCGAACGCTCTCGGTTACGGGAGAGAAAGATGGTAAGGCGATGAAGGTTTTTGCGATATGGATTTTTATCTGCGGCGGAGCGGCGATGGTTGCGGGACAGGTTCCTGCGACGGCTCACAATCCATTGCAACGGCAGTACCACGAGGGCGATGCGCTGGCTTATCGCATGAACGGCGTGAACGAATCGTGGCACTATTCGATGGAGGCAGATGGGCTGGTGAAGAAGGATGCGGGCGGGGCCTATTACGAGGAGTACCGCTGGTCGACCATACCCTCGGGTGGAGAGGCGATGATGGGGACGTTCCGGCAAAGGCTTTCGCTGGATCCGAACCAGATGCCATCGGTGCCGGATTTGAGCAAGGTGGATCCTAAGATGATTGGGCCCGTGACGGATTTCATGACGTTTTATGCGGATTTGTGGCTGGCAAACAAGATTGGCGCGTTGACCAAGGTGGGCGATCATTTCTATTTCAGGAATCCGATGCCGGCGTCGTCATGGGCGGATGGGACGCGTGTACTAATTGGCGAGAGCGCGATCGATTTCGATATGACGCTGAAGGATGTGGATGCTGCGACGGGGACGGCGGTGCTAGTGGTGAAGCATGTACCGCCGGAGAAGTCGGCGGTGAAGTTGCCTGCCGCATGGATGCAGACTCCGGTGGGCGATGTACCGAATAACTGGGTGGGCGTGACGAAGGAGAAGAACGGAAGCTATACGGCAGCGGTGGGTGAGGAGAACTTTATCGTGGAGATCAAGGTGAGCACCGCGGACGGAAAGATTCTGAGCGCGACGATGGACAATGCGGTGAAGACGATTCAGCGGATTTGCGAGGATGAGGCTTTGACGAAGTGCGGGGATGCGAAGCCGCATGACATTTTGCGGAAGATTGATATTGCGCTGGTGCAGTGAGAGACAGGGATCAGGGGTCAGGGATCAGCTACCCCGCCGGTCGTCAATCCGCGGAGTGCAAACGTTCAATCGGAGGGTTGTTCTTTACAGCTGATTAGGTTGCTTGGAGGGTTGCAAATGATGTGAAACGGCTGCTCGGAGGGTTGCGTTTCTTTGAGACATGAACCTACCGGGCAGCCCGCGCAGATGTTTTCGGTTGTTGAGAAATGAACTAAACGTGCAAAAGGGTTGCGGAGATTTTTACATGTTTTTGGGAAATGCGCTGATTTTGCACGGGATAGTGGCGTAATCCATTGATGCTGCACGCTTTATTCAGGTTTTCTTTGCTGTGCAGTTGCACTCGTGAAGCTGGAGTTGCCAGCTGAACCACCGCTCTGCTTTGAACTATGGGTGGGACATTCTCAGCCCCGCCTGTCCAAAACGATTTGAATCGACTCACTGACGCCGAGAGAATGTTTCGCCAGTCCTTTTTATCGCCTCGCACTACAGCATGGCACGCGGAGACTCGTGGGTTCTCCGACATCGGGAGCCGCCGTAATGGTTACAAAACCCGGCTTCGTGTGGCCGGAATCGTTCTCGCCGGTAGAGTCGACCGTAACGCTGAGTAGTACGCTCTCCTGCTGCGCATTACAGGTAAAACTGACGGGAAAGATGGAGCAGTTAAAGGCCTCGCTTTCACATCGAAGGTCAACACCCACAGGAGACATGTTCGAACATTTGGCCTCGACTGAAACGGAGCCCTTTGCCGCTGTTCGGGAGTCGCGCAGGACCAGTGAGACCAACGGACTCCCTGGATCCCAGGTAAATATCGCAAAGGATCTGCCGGCCTGGGTATAGGTAAACAGTCTGTCTTTCCAAAAGGTTTCAAGGCTGACAGCCGACTTGGAGTGGTTCACTGTAAAGAGGACATAGGTGCCGTCGGGATTGCGGAAGGCAAGGGATTCGAGATTGTCCGACCCTGTAACTCCGGATACGATCCGATGTGCATTCGGCTTCACAGCCGTGACGAACTGAGTCATCAGCGAGGAATCCATGTCCGATTCGGGGGCAGAGCTAATGGCCTCTGCGCCGGACTTCAGCGGGTTAACAATTAAGGCATCCGCTTCCTGATCGATTGAGGGCGGCGGCTCTGCAGCCCCACTAGCGGCTGGAACCGCGGGATGCTGAGCGGCATTGCCGGACGGGGCCGCTATGTCAATCTGGGCAATCTGCTGCAGAACATCGTCGTAGACATGAATATAGGCATCCGTTCTCTCGCGGGTTTGAGATTGGAACACAATCACCGACTGCAGACTGTGGTCGATTTCCGAGGACGACACCGATACGCTCACGGTTTGCGCTCCCAGGAATGGGCTACTCCCACAACCAAGCAGACAACCCATGATAAGAATCACCACACGGCGGCTCATCGTCGACTGGAAACGGTGGATTTGTTTTCTCGACTCTTGCAAGGAACGCTCCCGGAATACCCCGTGCCGCGCCGGTGCAGGTGTTCTGGCCGATCTCGGCGCCGTGAGCGCTTTGGGCGATCAACGGCGCTGGGATCGGGTATGACGCGTGAAACTCCCCTTACAGGGTTAGTTCACTGTGATGGTGAAGGCCTCCGTGCTCTTGCAGCCGGAAGAGTTGGTGTAGGTGGCCGTATACACGTTAGAGCCTGTCTTCAGCGGAATGTCGTTGATCTGGCGTGAAGTGGAGGTATAGCCGCTGGGGCCGGACCAGCTCCAGGAACCGCCAGATGTAGGCTGCGGGCCAAGGTCCACTTCCGTGCTTGTGGAGCTCACGGTGGCGCTGTTTTCCTCAGCCCAGGATGAGCCG
>JBEKUP010000056.1:0-30562 GCA_049514915.1 Occallatibacter sp.
GGGCCGACCAACTCGGCATACCCCGGCTCTGTTGACCTCAACTCCTCGAACCGCCGGATGCGGACCCGCTTGTCCGGTGGTGTGGCAGGGGAGGAGAGGTGACTCTCCCCCCTATGCCGATTCGCAATGAAGCGGCACGCCTGGAAAGTGTTGAAGTTGCTCGATTCTAATGCTGATGCAGAGCTTTCACTTGCCCGCTTGCGTGGTTGTCTTACTTGTACGCGCCCGTCGCCGGGGTTTCGAGCGTTTTGTGATCACGCGAGCTATATGAATCCTGGGCGGAAGCGGCGGGACATTCGCCAGCGCGGCGAGAAGGTTGTTGGCTTCGTGAAAGAGATCGATCTTCCAATCGCCCTTGCCCTCGGTCACCGCGAGGAAAACACCGGTACGGTGACTGGGGCTGAGAGCGATATAGGTGCTGAAGCCAGCTCCGCCGCCGGTCTTCTCGATGATTGACGAGGGGCTGGTTGGATCTCCGAGTTGAATCCAAGCCAATCCGATGCCCGTTGGATCGCCCGCATGGCTCAATCCCCGAATGGACTTGAGTTGGTGCGGTTCAAGAGAAACGCCGAGCGCCAAAGGTGGCTGCGCGGGAGAACCTGGAGTTTGGAGCAAGTATTGCAGGAACTTTGCCATGTCGGCAGGCGTGGAGTAGATGCCTCCGCTGGCTCCTGAGGTCAGCGTGTCGGTACATGGGCCTTCATCGCGGGGGCCACGGAGCAGGCGGGCACACTGTTCAAAGGACGGCACGAGCGTGGTATTCCACATGCCCAGGGGCTGGATGAGGCGGTCATGCAAGAGTTGCGCGTAGGACTCCCCGGAAGCGTATGCGAGCGCATCGCCGAGGAAATCGAAGCCAACATTGGAATACAACGCCGCCGTCCCAGGGGGCGTGATCAACTGCTGCTTTTGCAGCCAGGCCCAGCGAACCGTGTAGGAAGGGAAAGTGAAATGCGGGGCCTTTGCGGGATACGCGGCAATTTCGCGCGGCAAGCCGGCGGTATGCGTGGCGAGATCGCGCAGCGTAGTTTCCGTTCCATCGGCTGCAGCGGGCACGTGTTTTCCCGGAGGCGCATAGCGTTGAAGTGGATCGGCGAGGGAGAGCTTACCGTCAGCCGCGAGCCTGAGAAGCAGATCGGTGGCGAAAACCTTCGATAGGGAGCAGATCCGGATCAGAGAGTTGGAGTCAGGATTCTGGGCGCTGCCCGGGAAAGTTTCTCCATAGCCCTTGATCATGGTTTCGCGGTCGCGCACGACCACGAGGACCATGCTGGTAAAGCTCGATTGCTGAAAGAGGGTTTGGCCCTGCAGCGCAGCGTCTGCAAACGAGAGCGGTTGCTGAGCGGCCGCCGAGGCTGTCGAGACAAGGAACCACGCGCTGAGAAGAAGAAGGGTCGCGGCCGAAATGCGGCGCGACAAAACGGGCTCCGTGGCGGCCAGGGAGAGGACAAATTTTGAGATTGGAATCGCTTTGACTGGGGTTGCCATTTTGAGGAACGGGATACGGTCAATATACGCCAGCGGGTCCCCTCGCCACAGATGCTGCTTCTGCACCGAAAGCACAATCAAGCTGTGCGTTCCGTGGGGCATCCCGGCTTTGGAGGGGGTAGCTTCTAGGGAGCGGCTGCGTATTTGCCAGATTTGGCGAACAGGAAGTCGGCGCCTTTGCCCATGTCGTCGGGATCTTTGACGACGTAGTAGAGGTTGGTGATGGGGGCGAAGCACTGGCGATAAACGAGGCCGATGTCGGCGCCGCGGTTGGGTGTCGGGATGTTGACGCTGAGGTTGAAGGAGGCGGGAGGATTATCAATGCGGAGGGTGCCATTGCGGACCTGACTGGTGATTTCATGGAGTCCGCCGCCGGAATAGGTTGCGGTGCCGTCCTGTCCGACGCCGAATGTGTAGCTAGGCGGGGTTGGATTGTCCTGGTTGTAGGTGGTGTCAATCGCGACCTGGAATTTGCGGTTGATGGGCGCCATGTTTTTCGCCGCAACGACATGGAGGACGAGTGTGCAGGAAGCTTTCGTGCCGGGCCCGTAAATGCCGTTGACCCAGTTTGAGGCATCGTCGCCGGTTTCTTCGGCAATCAGTTCGACCGGGGTGGGCGGCGGCTTGACGGAGGCGCAGTAGGCGGGGAGGGCGAAGACCGATGCCGGGGGCGGGGTCAGGGAGACTTTCGTGATGTCGACCATTGTGGTCATCGGGGCGCCGGGCTGGCCGAAAGCGGCGCGAATGACAAGTCCGTTTTTCTCGTCGAGCCAGGCTTTCAGGTTCACGCCCTGGCCGGAGCCGGTATATACCTCGGCGGGGGTTCCATGAAGAGTCTCCATGCCTGCAGGCTTCAGATCGCCTTTTTTGATGTCGTCCATCAATTCCGTGGTGGCCTGAAAAGGGTCGCCCCAATCGCCAGAAAAGGTGGCCGCGCTGCACGAAGGTGGCATGATGGACGGATCCCAGGTATGCGAGGTTCCCGCGCCAAGGTCATAAAAGGTGAAGGTGTGGTGCGCGGGCGCGCCAGGTTGCGCGGGGTAGAACATGTCCGTAGCGACGCTCTGGCCGTTTCGATAGGTGGTCATGAAAGCACCGCTGCCTGCGCTGCTGACGGATTGCGTAATGGTGTAGGCGGTGGGCGGAGTCCGTGCGTAGAGTGGAAGCGAGAGCGCGAGAATAGCAAGACCGGAGAGTAAGCGCAGAGCAGACATGAGGGAACTCCTTCTTGATTGCCGGATAATCCGCTTGCGGAAAATGATTTGTAACAAGCGGTTAATTCCTGGGGGAACGCGATGATATCTGGGGCGCGGAGGGTCGTCAACCGGATGCGAAGCATTGCGCCAGACCCCAGCACCTGCGGCGTTGTGCCCCGCCGCTTGCTGCTGGGGATAAGGGCGCACCTTGCGAAATGGGGCCGGAACAATGTAGATTGGGCCAAAGAGCCAAGAGCAGGAGGATACCGTCAGTGAGTAAGTGTCGCAGTTTTCCCCTGCCCGGCCTGAAGAAGTCCGCGATGCAGTCGGCAAGGGCCCTGATGGGCTTGGCGTTTGTTCTGTTTGCGCTTGTTCCGGCGTTCAGCCAGACAGCCTTCACGCTTCCTCCGTGGCTGGTGAGCTATCCGGGGACAAACCCAAAGGTGTACTCGAGTGACTCGTTTGCCCAGACGAGTTATGTTGTGGATGCGGAGCCGGCCGACGTTGTCGAGCATTACCGTAAGCTGTTTGAGGCGCAGGGTCTTGCATTTCAGCCCAACCCTGACGGCATGGGGATGACAATACGGGTGGCGGCGAAGGAATGCGACCTGTTCATTCAGATTCGGAGGCGCGAAGAGCGTACAGTCACCAAGGTCACCTGCTCGGGGAAGGTTGATCCTTCGTCGATTCAAGCACCGGAGAATCCCAACATCGAGATGATCACGGGGATTACGCCGCCGCCCCCTAAAGCCAAGCCGGGCGAGCTAACTGGGTCCGATCAGCAGGGCCAGACACTCGCTCCGATCAAGGTCAATAAAGCGCCTCATCCCATGCCGGCTCCTCCGCTGGTTTGGCCCGGTTGGCTGGGGCAAGTTCGCGGTCAGGCGCTGAAGCCGATGGTCTCTGCCGATTCAACGAGAAACAGGTACCTGAAGGCGAAGTACACGACCGATGCGCCGGCGACCGAGATCTTCGATTTCTATCGCAATCTGCTCATGGACCACGATTACCGGCCGAGAGGTGGTCTCGCCACTGGTGGCGGAGCCCAGCCGATGGGAATCGAAGGTGTCAATTATGTGGATGGTGCTCCAGGGGCAAACTCGACCATTGAAATCTCGATCGACCGGACAGTACGAGACGGTTCCGTTACTGTGGCGTTGCGCTTTTCCACCCACGACTACAGCCCAGGGGGCAATAAAGGAAATGGCTCAGGAAATAACCCAGGGGTGCATGGTGCTCGTTGAAACGCTCGTGGATGGCCGCTAATTCAAGCGCACGGAGGCGCGCACGCTGCAACGGTCATGCCGTAAAGAATTTGTCATCCACGTTGCTGCCGACAGCGATTACCTCAAGAACAGGGTGGGTTTTCCTGAGCTTGATGAAACTGGCAACGGCGGCACAAACCTTGTGCAGATCATGAGGGTCACCGGGGACGATGCAGCCGTGGCTGCCTATCTTCCCGCGTCCATGGATGAGGAAACCGGAGCGGCCAAACATGTAATTAGAAGGAAACGGCTCGAGGCGCACCATATGCTTTTTTGATTCGTGCGGGTACATCCAGTAAAAGCCCATCGGCAGCGGGCCAAAGCGGTCTCCTCCGTGATGGATGCTTGTTGCCAGCGCGTTGTTCTGGAGATACCAGTTGCCCGCGCCCCTGGTTGTGGTGCCCGCCCTGCCGCCAGAGACCGCAGTGCAATCGATGACGGCTCCGCCGAAACTGCCGGACAAATGCGCTTCGGCAATGTTGTAAGTCAGGTTTACGATCGGCAAGCATTCCTCTTTCAAGGCTTCAGATATTCAATTTGGGGTTTGGATTCTGTAAGAGTCGTATAGGCCTTTTGACATTTGGCTGTCAAGGGTGAGGCGCAGCGGCATGTGCGGGACTCGGTCTGAAGGCTTAGCCGAAGATGGCCATGACTGCGTGATTTACGACGAATGCCGCTCCCCAGGCCAGCACGAGCATGTAGAGAAACTGAATGGCGGGCCATTTCCAACTGTTGGTCTCGCGTCGCACGACGGCCATGGTGGAGGTGCACTGCATGGCGAATGCGAAAAAGATCATAAGGGCCAGCGCACCGCCGAGTGTCATGTCGTGGTGCAGAGCGGTTTGCAGGTGCATGGCCTGGGTGGCCGGGTCTGCGCCGTAGAGGGTGCCCATCGTGCTGACCATCACTTCGCGAGCCAGGACGGAGGAAAGCAGGCCGATGCCGATCTTCCAGTTGAAGCCAAGGGGCGCGATGGCGGGCTCAATAAAATGGCCGAGGCGTCCAATAACGCTGTCGGCAAGCTCAGGGGCGGCGTAAGCGCTGCCGGCTACATGCACCACCGGCAAATGGGCCAGCACCCAGAGGGCAAGCGTGACGGACAGAATTGCAGTACCGGCCTGGCGGAGGAAGACGTTGGCGCGGTCCATGAGACGGATGCCAAGTGAACGCAGGGTGGGCATGCGGTACTGAGGCAATTCCAGGATGAAAGGAGTCTCACTGGATTTGAGGATGGAGCTTTTGAGCAACCATGCTGTCGTCATGGCGCCCACAAATCCGGCAAGATACAGGCCGAGCATAACAATGGTGCGGAGTCCGAGAAAGCCGTGCAGGTAGACGATGTTGGGAATGAATGCGGCGATCAGCAACATGTATACGGGTAGTCGAGCACTGCAGGTCATGAACGGCGTTACCAGGATGGTGGCCATGCGGTCGCGCTTGTTCTCAATGGTGCGCGTCGCCATGATGGCCGGGACTGCGCAAGCGTAAGCAGAGAGCAGCGGGATGAAAGCTTTGCCATTCAGGCCGGTGGTGCGCATCACACGGTCGGCAATCAGGGCGGCGCGGGCGAGGTAGCCGGTGTCTTCCAGAATTCCGATAAAGAGAAACAGAAGCAGAATCTGCGGGAGAAAGACCAGGACGGAAGAGATACCTTTCCATGCGCCGTCGAGTACCAAGGATTGCAGCCATCCGGCGGGTAGAAACGGGCGCACGAACTCGCCCATGCGGGCGAGCAAATCGCCAAACCCATCGGAGAGCGGCTGGCCAATGGAGAAGACAACCTCAAAGACGCCGACGACGACGACCAGGAAGAGCAGCGGTCCCCAGATTGGATGGAGAAGAATGTTGTCGATTTTTCGCGTGCCCTCTACCGAGAGCGGCGCCTGGTAACCGGTCTTACGGCTTACCTGCGCGGCCCAGCTATGGGTGCTGGCGGCGTTACCCATCACGGGCAGGGCCAGGGGCGTGGGAGCATTGCGGTTGGTTTGCTGGTGCAGGAAGAGCGGAACGGCATCGAGTCCGGTGCCATGCGTTGCGCTGATTTGCGCCACCGGCGCGCCGAGTTCGCGGGCAAGCTTGAGCGAGTCAATTTGGCCGCCGCGCTGCTCCATCAGGTCTGTCATGTTCAGCAGCACGAGAGTAGGCAAGCCGACTTCAAGGACAGGCGCGGCAAGCATTAGTTGGCGGGTGAGGTGCAGTGAATCCAGAACCAGGATGACAGCGTCGGGCTTGGGCGTGCCGGGCATCTTGCCCTTGAGCACATCGATGGAGACGCGCGCATCTTCTGAGTACGGAGTTAGGGAGTAGATGCCGGGTAGATCGATGAGGGTGAGGTCATCGCGCCCAACGCCGGCCATGACGCCCATGCGCTGTTCAACGGTTACGCCGGGATAGTTGGCCACCTTTTGACGCAGGCCGGTTAAGCGGTTAAAAAGCGTGGATTTACCGGAGTTGGGCGGCCCGATTAGGACCACCGTCTTTAGCGCTCCGGAGGATGGCTTAGCGGCTGGCGGAACAAACGCCGGGGTTTCGCAGCAGGCGCTCATCGCACAACCTCGAGCAACTCGGCAGCCTCGTCACGAACGCTTTCGTCGGAGTGCGAATTGTGGGCATTGAGGTCTTCGTCCGTCGCTGGACGGACACGGATGGCCTCTGCGGTTTCGTGGCGCAGGGCGATTTCCATGCCGTCGATGGCGTAGACGGTTGGATCGCCGGCGGGTGCGCGGCGGAGAGCGGTGACGAGGGCATCGGGGACGAAGCCCATATGCATCAAGTGGTTCTGAACAGATTCAGGCAGTTCGAGAGCAACCAGGACTGCGGTCTGGCCGACTTTCAATTCGCTTAACATGCTCACCTGCCGAACTCCCACGGGCCGCTTGTTCAGAAGCAGTCGAAAAGTGCGACCATTATGGTCGTAATTGAGTATACGACCAATATGGTCGGATTCGCAAACACCCGGGCTCAGATGCTTTTGAGGATCTATTGGCATGATAAGACCTCCGCTGGGGGAAGGTGCTGGCGATGAACCTGCCAGCACCTCCCAAGC
Source organism: Occallatibacter sp. (assembly GCA_049514915.1). Taxonomy (GTDB): domain Bacteria; phylum Acidobacteriota; class Terriglobia; order Terriglobales; family Acidobacteriaceae; genus Telmatobacter. The sequence goes on from JBEKUP010000056.1 coordinate 6,996, forward strand.
CCCCCTGGCGGGTTTCATTCCCTACACTCATCATCGGCTGATGGGTCTTTTTTAACAGTGGGTATTCACCTTGACTGTGATTCAAATCACTTTTGATGGGTCGGAATGAATAAGTCTTCGGGCGTCAAATGGCTGCTCGGAGGGTTGTGCTACATAGGGTAAAAGGCTGCTCAAGTGGTTACAAAACATGCGAAAGGTATGCTCAAGTGGTTGTCTTTCGCGTCGACATGAACCTTGCGGGCAGCCTTTTCGATGTGTTTCGGTTGCTGAGAATTGAACTAAACGAAACAAAGGATTGCTCAGAATTGAACGCGTTTTTGAAAAATGCGCTGATTTTGCTCGGGATAGTGGCTTAATGCATTGATAATAAGTGCTTTATTTCGACTTTGTTGTCTGTGCAGTTGCACTGTTGAATGGTGTCTGCCGAGGCCGGGAGTATTGGTAACTGCAGATTGCAATTGAGTTAATGCTGGGACCGGATTGAGGCCGATTGCGGCAGGTCGAAGCAACTCGAAATTGGCCATAGGTTAAGTGAGAAGTGAAGTGTCCCGCCTGCGGCCGGGCAGACGCTGGCCAGGCGGTCGCATCGGTCTGGTGTGGCGCGAGGGGGTTGGATTTCGGGATGCAGGGGGGCGAGGAATCGCGGCGACCCTTCGGGGCGCCTGAATCTCTCAATTGGATTGGACCCCAGGGTTTCACCTTGGGCTATTCTCGTTCTCTCCCACCGGGAGAGAGAAAGACCGGGCTGGCTTGATTGGCGCTGTAGAGCGTTTGGGTTCCGAGTGTCTCTTTCGTCACCAGGCCGGCATCGACCAGTTGGCGAATCTCCCGCTGCACTGGGCCAAGGGAGATTCCGGTTCGGCGAGAAAGCTGGCGGAGATAGAAGGACTCCCCGATGCGGCCGTAGAACACGGCAAGGACGGCACCGCGCGTGCGGCCGAAGAGAGTTTCGGAAAGGATGGTGGGTGTACCCATTTAGGGGTCAAGTGTACCCGAAAGGGTACGGAGGGCAAGGAGATTCGGTGGGGTTTCTTGATTCCCCGGTCCCCAAGGGTGAGGGACCGGACACTCGCCAGTGGAGGTTCCTGCGAGCCCACCCTTCGCTAGAAAAAAGCGAAGGATGGGGCACCCACTTCATGGGCTAGGCGAGGGTGGGCCACCCGCCAAATGCACAAAAGGGACGCCGATGCCGGCGTCCCTCTTGTGGGTGGATGTCATGTGGTTTAGAACTTGATCTTCGCCCACAGGACAACCTGCCGCTGCTCGAGGTTTCCTTGAGAGTTTGTCCCCGTCCTGGATGTGCTGAGGAAGCCAACACCCGCGTCGAGCGGATCGGAATCAGAGGTTGCAAGATCGTTGTGGTTGAAGACGTCCTGAGCCTCGACGCGCAGCACCAGAGTGCCGCGCTCAAGGTGAAAGTAGGAGAGTCCGAAACCCTTCTCGAGAGCCATGTTATTGGTTGTGGTCCCTGGGGTCAGGTAGCTGTCTCGGCCGATGGTGTGTGCCAGGGTTGTGGGATCGCCGGTTGCCGACGGCTGAACGATGAAGTGCACCGTCTGCGGAGTGACAACAGTCAGCGCGCCGGTGGTGTTGTTCTGGCCAAGGTCATAGAGCGTGCCAGCATTTCCACCAATGTAGGACCCGTCGATTCCGACCGAGGTCTGGGGCAACGACGGATTTCCGACGATCGGCCTGTCATTCGTTGCACTGAGATCGTCGTTCGTGTCAATTCCGGAGGTGTTGAGCGTGGTATATCCACCACTCTGGAGCTGGGTGACACCGGAGATTGTCCAGTGCCGGGTGAGGGCTCCGAGTGCCCCGTTCGCAAATGCGTTGCTGGAGTGCAATCCCGGCGGCGAGTAAGCGTAGGCCACCGAGAAGAACTGGCGGTGATCGAATGCTGAGTTGCCGTACTCAAGGTAACGGTGGCCAGGCGCGAGGTCGATACCGTACGACGAAGTAGAGCCAACCCCGGAGAAGATGTCGTCAGCGGTGCTCAGATCCTTGCTATAGGTGTAGTTGGTGCTGACGAAGAGGCCATGCTGGAAGTTATGCGTTGCTGAGAGTTCAAGCCCGTTGTAGTTGGACCGGCCATAGTTGCCACGCAGGATAATCGCTCCGCGGCCAGCATCGGGACGAACGCCGTCGACCGCGGTGTTGTATTGCTGGTTGGCAAACAGCTTCCGGCCCTGATTGCCAACGTAGCGCGCGGTGAGAGTGATGGCGCCGGGCACCTCGCGTTCAATGCCAATGTTGTACTGATAGGTGACGGGGTTTTCCAGGTCGGAGGCCTCACTTTCGACCGTGGAGTGTTGGCTGATGGCCGGAGAGATGGTCGGGATCAAACCTGTTGCAGGTCCAGGACTGGCAGTCCCAACCTGCTGGATCAGACCGCTGGAGGACACCGGAGCGGCTTGCGTGGAATTGACCAGGATGTTCGAGAAGGTGCTGTCGTAGAAAACGCCGAAACCACCACGAAGAACCGTCTTGCCATCGCCGAGGACGCCGAACTTGCCATGCGGGGAATAAGCGAAGCCGATGCGGGGAGAGATGTTTGTCCAATCGTTCTCAATTGGCACGAAAGTCGGAATTGGCGCCAGCGGGTTGTTGGGGTCGACGCCAGGGTACTTTAAGCTGTTCTCGGGATTGCTGAGGTAGTCCCAGCGCAAACCCAGGTTCAATGTGAGATCGGCGTGTACTTTAACGTCGTCCTGGAAGAAGACCCCGTTGCGGTACCCATGTGAATCCGCACGAGTAGGGCCGAAGACCTTGGTCGCGGAACCGGAAGCGCCAAGCTGGTTGATGAGGAAGTTGCCGAGCGACGTAGTTGCGTTACCGCCATTCTGAAAACCAAGTGATCCAAGAGCATTCTGGGATACGAGATCGACCTCGATCAGACGGCCGATATCGGCGCCCAAGCGCATGGTCTGGCGGCCCTTGGTAAGGGTGCCCGTATCCTGAAACTGATAGAGATCTTCTTCACGGCCCTGGGGGAAGTTCTGGTTGGGGCCAAGTGACGGGAAGCTGACAGTCCCAACTGCCGTGGCGCCGCTCGTGTTTGCAAAGGTCAGTGTTGGCAAATCGTTGAGGGGATTGGCCAGCGTAGCCGCAGTAGGAGCGAACGTGAAAGCGATACGAGCCTCGGAGACGCGGAACTCGTTCAGCAGCGTCGGAGTGAAGATATGCGTCCAGCCGCCCTCTCCAAGTTCGCTTGGCCCACCCTGCTGGGTATCGAATCCAAGGAGCGCATTCGGGTTATTGAAGAAGTCGGGCGTGAGTGATGTGCGGTCATGGAGATAGCGGAAAAAGATGCTGTCCCTATCCCAAGGCTTATAGTCGGCGCGATAGGACCACTGTGTATCGGGGTTTACCTCGGCCTGGTTTGGGCGCTCAAAGCCAGCGAAGGTAATAACACAACCTCCAACGGGGCAACCCGGAAGATTTCCGACATTCTTAGTGACGGTGCTGGGGAAAGAATTGTCCTGCGTGAGATAGGCTCCGTTGCTTAGATACCCATCCAGAAGGGCAATCTGCGGGGCAGAACTTCCGTTAATTGTCTGCAAGGTTGCGTATCCGGCTGCATCGGGCAGGAGGTTCACGCCGGGCTGCTCCATGCCGTAGAAGCGCTGAAGCTCCAATGCGCCATAGACAAAGAGCTTGTTTTTGAGGATGGCGCCGCCACCTGTGAAACCGTAGCTATGCTCGTCCGACCGAGGCTTCTCGTAACCAGTCACAGCGGTCGGTCCGCGGTCGCCGCCCGGGATTGAGTTCAATCCGGAACCCGTGTAGCGCTCAAATACCGAACCGTGGGGGGTGTTTGAGCCTGACTTGGTGGTGGTGTTGACGATACCGCCGCCCGCGCGGCCATATTCAGCGCTTGCCGAGCTTGTAATCACGGTCACCGCTTCAAACATATCGGGGATCTGGGGCTGGAAGGCCTGACCGGTGATACCAACATCGTTGATCTCCTGTCCGTCCAACAGGAAGTTGTTGGCGCGGGGGCGAGCCCCGTTCACTTGAATATTTACACCATTTTCAAAGGCGCCCGTACCATTGGCGACAGGTTCTACGCCTGGAACGGTCATAGCAAGCTCAATTGGGTTCAGAGTGAAGACGGGGAGCTTATCCAGCTCGACCGACCCGACCACACCTGCCAACTGGCCATTCTCCGTGTTGATCGCCGCCTGGTCGGCTTCGACGGTGACCGTTTCCTGCTTTGTGCCAAGGACGACCGTCACATCGTAACTGGTGACAGTGCTGGCGGTTACCTGAATATCCTTTGCCTTGATCTTCTCAAAACCTGCAGCTTCAAACTCGATTGTGTAGGGCCCAGGGGGAACTGCGTCAAAGCGGTAGACGCCTTCTCCGTTTGTGGTTCCGGTACGGATTTGGCCCGTAGCTTGATTGGTTATGCTCAGGTTCGCGTGAGAAATCACCGCACCCGATTTATCTCGTGCGGTTCCAACGAGGGTGCCCAAGCTGGTCTGCGCTTTCGCATAATTTTCGCCGGCAAGGACCCCAAGGATCAGAAGGAGAGAGAGAAAGGTACTTTGGATGCGATTCAAGTGTGTGGTCTCCAATAAGAAAGGGATTTTGGTTTCGTGAGAAATGACCCAATAAGAAGGGGACTTTGGGCTTCGCGAGAATTGACCGGACCGAGTCGCGAACGTTCTTTTTCTTGTGTGCTGAGCCGCGACCGTAGCGAAAGTATAGTATTTAACCAACAGTTCGTTGCAATTTAATTGTCATTTTTTATTTTTATAAAAAGCCATAAGAAGCAGGTCCTTCGACTTCGCTCCTGATGACAGGTATGTATAGAAAGCTATAAGACGAAGGTCCGTAGACTCGGCGGAAAGGCGCTTGGCTCAGGGTGACAGCTGGTCTCTGACACGGGGCTTTAGATACCCAGCTTATTGCCGGGGGACGGCGATTACCTGGGAGGGCAGGCCCTGGAGTGGGTCGGCAGCCGGGATTGGCTTGGAGGCTGACGCGGCGGCTTGATTGCTTGCAGGGGTTAGTGGAAGCGGGTCGACGGCGACGCGGGCTATGGTGCGGCGGGCTTTGACGAGCGTGAGGCCGAGATTGGACTCGAGCGCGGCTTTGACGGCTTCGGGGTTGTCTTTGGGAACCGCGAAGGTGGCATCGAATTCGCCTTTGATTCCGGTCTCGTTGACGACGGGTGCTCCGATGGATTGCTCGAGTGCGGGTGCGAGATCGTCGAGCGAGGTTTTGACCATGTTGAGTTGGCCGGAACGGGGATCGACGAAGCACATGCTGCCGTGGGCTGAGACGGTTGGCGTGAGGCGTGAAGCGGCCTGCGGAGTGGCCTGAAGTACCCACGCGTCTTCTTCCGCGCTGGTGTGGGTGATGCGCACGCCGGCGGCCGAGGCGACGGCTAGCTCGAGGGCGGGGGACAGCGCTTTGATATCCAGATTCGGCGCGGTCAGGCGCAGGTTGTAATGGGGCTTGGTGAAGTCTCCATGAAACGCAATGCGCTTGGCCGGGTTGCCGGTCGCCCACGGAACCAGCATGAAGAGCGATGCGTTGGAAATGGAGTACGCGGACGCTCCGCCGTTGGTGTCGTTTTCAGAGGACATCATGGTGACGCCGTCTGAGTCGCCGGGGGTGATGGAGATCTCAAATAACGGCTTGACCGTGGATTTGGCGGAGGGATTCTTTGCTGCTGCGACGGCCTGGGCCATGGCTTTCTTCTGCATCTCGGCGATTTCAGGAGGCAGGGTGTTGGTGGGGAAGACGACGGACTTTCCAGTGGACAGGGCGATGAGCTGGTCTTTATCAAGCTGGTCGGGGCGGAGGATGGCTGCAATGTTTCCGCGCGTGTCAACGACGATGGTGGTAGGGCGCTCCTGGACACTGTAGGCATCGAAGACCGCCTTGCTGAGGCCCACCCAGCCGGAGATGGGCTTTTTGGCGATGAAGGGTTCGACGGTGGCGGGATCTTCGTCGTCGACGGAGATGAATTGGACGGGGGAGGAGGAAAGCGACTTTGCGAGGTTGTTGAGGTGAGGGATCTCCGCGATGCAAGGGGCGCACCAGGTGGCCCAGAACTCGAGGATGACGACTTTGCCGCGGAGGGAGGGCCAGTCTGTTTTTGTGCCGGAGGGGGCGCCGTAAAGCTGTGTGAAGGTGAGTGCGGGGGCGGGCCGGCCCAAGGTTGGAGTGGGGGCGGGTGTGGCGGCGTGGACGGCAAGGGGGCATACAAGAGACAGAATGAATGCGAGAACACAGAGGAGATTTTGTTTCATGGGGGACCTCAGTCGGTTAGACACCGGAGAGGTGGATAAGTGTTCCCGTGGCGGGCGCAAGGTTTCCCTAAGCGCTGGGTGAGGAGCGACGGGCGTTGAGGATGGGGTTGGCTGGTGCAAAGCTGCTTCAGGCTGTTCTGAGGCGCATACGGGCCTGGGCGAAGACGATTCGCACAGCTTTGCCGGGGCCGTGCCAGCGCCAACGCGGCGGCGTGGGCGTGTCGAGACGCTCTGCAAGAATCCAAAACGTGATGAAGGCCATTGCGGCCATGTGGGCGGACGGAAGCAACATGGGCAGCAGCATGAGCGCCCAGCATGATCCGACGCACCAGATTGCGTGCTTCAAGCCTAAACGGAGGGCGTCGATATCGGCTGCAAGCCCGAACGCGGCCAGCGCGGGATGCGCATGGCAGCGGTTGAGGCAACGCTGTTTCATCGGCGAAATTTGCCATACAAGGGCAATGAGGGCGATGAGAGCCAGAGTGCCGGATGGGTTGGGGATAATGGTCTGCAACGCGAGGACAAGCCACGACAACAGGACACCGCTCAGCATCCAGACGGCGATGTAGCCGGCGGCGAAGAGCGCGATTGCGCGCGGGCGGCGGCGGGCGAAGCTGCGGTCACGCACATGGCAGACCGGAGCGGTGAGGGTGGGCGCCATCATGGCCGCAAGCATGAGGAACCAGCCCGCGGCCATGGAGGCAGAGGTGCCGAGCGTGAACAGCGAGGCGAGGGATGTAGGCGGGCGTTCCATGGTTGCCATTGAACAGTGCGCATGGAGGGTCATGCTATCCGGATAAAGCAGGAGCAAGACCCACGCAGACGCACTGATCGAGAGCAAAGGAACCCGGGCCAGCCAGCGTTCACGGGAGGCGGGTGTCATTCAAGAGACCTCCGTGTTATTGGCCCTGGCGGAAGATACTGAAGCGGCCAATGGTGATGTTGTCTTCCTCAGCAACCGGGTTGGCGGGGAGGATGCGGATGTTGAGCTTATCGACATCGAGTGCATTGTTGAGATGCAGGCTATCGACAATGTCCGTTATCTCCAACGCGACGGTGAGGCCCTGCCCTGCATGCTTTTCATCCTTGAGACTTGCTTCGCGGACGCCGAAGAGTCCAACGGTACCCGCAAGCAACTCGGGATGTTTGGCGGGATCTTCGCCTTTAGGGAGATTGATGTATACCTGAAAAGCTGTCGCGTCGGCGATGCCGCGAATGTTCTCCAGATTCAGGAAAACACGGTCGGGCACAGCGGCATTGGCAGCAACGGCTTTGGCTGCCAGATTGAGGCTGGACGATACCTTTTGCCGCACGGCTGGATCGAGTTCGACCGAGGTTTGTGCTTCGGTGCCGACGAGCTGCAGTGAGCCTCGACTGGCGCCGACCAGTTCGACTTTGTTCCCGTTTGCCATAGCTGCAACTCCCTGCTTCAACGCCGCCACGGAGGGAGATGCTCCCAACCGTGCCAGTCGATCCGCCGCCAGCGCCACGGTTGCACCGGGTACCAGGGTGTCATAACTGTAGTCCAGTTTTGACAGATCGTTCACGTCGCGGGGCGTGAAGTTCCACGGGGCGCCGTTTGGCAAGGGCATGGAGAAGATGCGCTGGCCTATGAAGCCCGGCCCATTGAGCCACTTGAGGACGGTTGGATCGGAATGAGTTGGGGGATTCTTGATCCATGCCTCCCAAAGCCGGTCGATATTGGCATGATGCAACCAGAAGATGGGGTCGAGGCCGGCAAGAGGTGGAGTTGACATGAGGCCCGGAAGCTTTGGAGGGGCGGGATTTGAGCCGCCGACCTTGACGTGCACGATGTTGTGCGGCTGCGATTCAAGGCGGCCAAATGTGCCTCCGCCATGGTTGAAGCCGGTGTCGACGCCTCCGAATCCGGGGCTACCGCCGCTGGCAACCCCAGTGTAGAGGGGTTCGCCCATCGCATTGAGGTTGATGCTGTCGAGGGGAACATATACGTTGCCATCGTTATTTGGGCCAAAACGCGCGTCCACGAAGAGGGGATTATTTCCCTTGCCGTCTGGCCAGTCCTTTGATGCAAATGCCGGGGGCAACCGGTTTTGTCCGTTTTTGAAGTAATTCCAGTAGGGCAAAGCCCAGTCGGCAGGACCGCCGGCTTTTATGACTGCGTCCCGCACGATCTTCTCGAAGGTGATGAGATAGCCGCGATGCCATGGCGGAAAATACCAGGTGCTGTGCTGACACTGATCCCAATACCTGTCGAGGTCTGACTGGCTGGGCATTTTGTCTGAGGAAGTGAGATAACCATATGCCTCCCAGTAGGGCTTGTAAAAGCCGTGGATGCCGCCGTAGAAGCGCCAACTGGTTACATCTGCAAGCGCTCGCTTTTGCATTGCGGCGACGCCGCGTGCGTACCACAAGATCGGGCCAGCCCAATCACCGCCGACTTCATAGACGTTTCTCCGTATAAATGCCATTTTTACTACTCCTTAACAGACCTTCTTGATGCACGACACGGGGCTCTGAGGGCCGATAAGCGTCCTGCGAACTTGTCTATTTTCGAGAGCTGGGGAGGAGGAAGTTTTGTTGCTACAGATTTTCGATTCGCCCAAGTAGAGCATGGATGGTGGAGGACGTCAAATCAAAAATTGCGGTGTGAAGTTTGTGAGAAATCACTGATCAATGACGGGGCCTGTGGCATGGGGCAGAGGGGCGTAAACGCAGGGGCCGCGAAGAACTTCATCCAGGAAGTTCACTTTCTTTCGCAATACTGATTCCTGAATTGCAGACGCAGATAGGGCAATTCCGCTTGGGAGAGTGCATGCAGGCGGTTGCGAGTAGATTTGCGGGGTCTTTTAATTCGGCATGTGCGCGTGAATGATGTTGTAATGCGAGTCGATGTACCAGTATATGGGAAACGGAATCCCCGTTGTGTCTCTCATCACAGCGGGCCCCAGACGTAGAGATGAGACTCCTTCTAGCGGTGAAATTCCCTCGGCCGCGCTGTGAGGCAATGCGAATGAGTGAACAGAAGTCAGGCAGCAAGATGGTCATCCTGGATGCGAACGAGGCGGCTGCCTCGGTAGCCTATCGTCTTTCCGAAGTGGTTGCGATTTACCCCATTACCCCCTCGTCGCCTATGGCCGAGTGGGCCGATCAGTGGCGCTCGGAGGGCAAGAGAAATATTTGGGGCGCGTTGCCCATAGTGGAAGAGTTGCAAAGCGAGGGCGGGGCTGCGGGCGCGCTTCACGGCGCATTGCAGGCGGGCGCGTTTGGCACGACGTTTACGGCATCGCAGGGCTTGCTGCTGATGATTCCGAATATGTTCAAGATTGCCGGTGAATTGACCCCGGCGACGATGCATGTGACGGCAAGGACGCTGGCGACGCATGCGCTATCGATTTTCGGCGATCACTCGGACGTGATGGCATGCCGGACGACGGGTTGGGCGATGCTGTGCTCGAACTCGGTGCAGGAAGTTGCAGATATGGCGCTTGTAGCGCAGATAGCGACGCTTGAATCGCGCATTCCATTCATTCACTTCTTTGATGGCTTCCGGACTTCGCATGAAGTGGGAAAGATTTTCCCGATCAGCGACGATACGATTCGGGCGCTGGTGGATGACAAGTTCATCATCAACTACCGGCAACGGGCGTTGAGTCCTGACCGGCCGGTGATTCGTGGAACGGCGCAGAACCCGGATGTATTTTTCCAGGCGCGCGAGGCTTGCAATTTGTTCCACGCAGCGGTGCCCGGGATTGTGCAGAACGTGATGGATCGGTTTGCGGCGCAGACAGGGCGCGCGTATCACCTGTTTGACTACTACGGCGCACCGGATGCGGAGCGCGTGATCGTGATTATGGGCTCGGGCGCCGAGGCGGCGGAAGAGGCTGTTGACCTGCTGAACAAGCAGGGCGAAAAGATTGGCATGGTGAAGGTGCGGCTATATCGGCCATTTGACGCGAGCGCGTTTCTGAAGGCGCTGCCGGCGACGGTGAAGTCGATTGCGGTGCTGGACCGGACGAAGGAGCCGGGCGCGTTAGGCGAGCCGCTGTACCAGGACATTATTACTGTGCTGGCGGAGAATGCTGACTTGCCGTTTGCGGTGAAGCCAACGGTGATTGGCGGACGGTATGGGTTGTCGTCGAAGGAATTTACGCCGGCGATGGTGAAGGGGATCTTTGATGAGCTGGCGAAGCCTTCGCCGAAGAATCATTTCACGATTGGCATTGAAGACGATGTTACGTTTACGAGTTTGAGTTACGATCCGAGGTTCTCGACCGAGGATCCCAAGACGGTGCGGGCGCTGTTCTATGGGCTTGGATCCGATGGCACGGTGGGCGCGAACAAGAACTCGATCAAGATTATTGGCAGCGAGACGCCGAACTTTGCGCAGGGCTATTTTGTGTACGACTCGAAGAAGTCGGGATCGATGACTACGAGCCATTTGCGGTTTGGGCCGAATCCGATCCGGTCAAGCTACCTGATTACGCAGGCAAGCTTTGTGGCGTGCCACAACTTCAGCTTCCTGGAGAAGATGAACGTGGTGGAAGCGGCGATGCCGGGTGCGGTGTTCCTGCTGAATTCGCCATACGCGGCGGCTGAGGTTTGGGGTCGCCTGCCGAAGACGACGCAGCAGGAGATACTGCGCAAGAAGATTGAGTTCTACGTGATTGACGGCAACAGTGTGGCGCGCGAAGCGGGAATGGGCACACGCATCAACACGATCATGCAGGCTTGCTTCTTTGCCATCAGCGGCGTGTTGCCGCGTGAAGAGGCGATTGCGCAGATCAAGAAGGCGATTCAGAAGACGTATGGCAAGCGCGGCGAGGCGGTGGTGCAGAAGAACTATGCAGCCGTGGACGCGGCGCTGGCGCATCTGGAGAAGGTTGAGTTGCCAACAGGTGTTTCGTCGGAGTTCGATCTGATTCCTTCAATCAGTGCCAAGGCGCCGGAGTTTGTGCGCGATGTGCTTGGACAGATTGCGGCGGGGCACGGAGACTTGCTTCCGGTGAGCGCGCTTCCGGCTGGCGGGGCTTTCCCGACGGGCACGGCGCAGTGGGAAAAGCGGAACATTGCGGACTTCATTCCGGTGTGGGACAAGGATCTTTGCATTCAGTGCGGTAAGTGCGTAATGGTTTGCCCGCATGCGGTGATCCGGTCGAAGGTGTACAGTCCGGAACTTGCCGACAAGGCGCCGGCGACGTTCCAGTGGGCCAAGCCGAAGTGGAAGGCGATGGAGACGGATCGGTATACGCTGCAGGTTGCTCCGGAAGATTGCACGGGCTGCGCGGTATGCGTGGAAGTTTGCCCGGTGAAGAGCAAGAGCGATGCGAGCAAGAAAGCGATCAACATGGCGGCGCAGGCACCGCTACGCGAAGCAGAGCGCGAGAACTGGGATTTCTTCCTGGGGCTGCCCGAGGTGGACCGCTCGAAGATTTCGCATACGCAGGTGAAGGACATTCAACTACTGCAACCGCTGTTCGAATTCTCAGGGGCATGCGCGGGTTGCGGTGAGACAGCGTACATCAAGCTGCTGACACAACTGTTCGGCGACCGGCTGTATATCGCGAACGCGACGGGCTGCTCGTCGATTTATGGCGGCAACCTGCCGACTACGCCGTATACGAGCAATGCGCAGGGACGTGGACCGACGTGGGCCAACTCGCTGTTTGAGGACAATGCGGAGTTTGGTTTCGGGATGAGAACCGCGCTGGACCAGCAGAAGATCTTTGCGGAGACGCTGGTGACGAAGCTTGCGCCTGAGGTGGGCGTGGAACTGGTTGCCGAGCTGCTGCACGCGTCGCAGAAAACGGAGACGGAGATCAATGCGCAGCGGAAGCGGGTGCTGGCGCTGCGCGAGAAGCTTGCGGGCAATGGTTCTTCCGATGCCAAGAACCTGCTGGCCATTGCGGACTCGCTGGTGCGCAAGAGCGTGTGGATTCTGGGCGGAGACGGATGGGCATTCGACATCGGTTTCGGCGGGCTGGACCATGTGCTGGGATCGGGCAAGAACGTGAACGTGCTGGTGCTGGATACGGAGGTCTACTCGAATACCGGCGGACAGATGTCGAAGGCGACGCCGCGCGGCGCGGTGGCGAAGTTTGCCGCCAGCGGCAAGAGCAACAGCCGTAAAGATCTGGCGATGGAAGCGGTGAGTTATGGTTCCGTATACGTGGCGCAGGTGGCGCTGGGCGGTAACGACACGCACGTGGTGAAGGCCTTCCAGGAAGCGGAGGCGCACGACGGGCCGTCGATCATCATTGCCTACTCGAGCTGCATTGCGCACGGATACGACCTGGTGCATGGACTGGAGCAGCAGAAGCTGGCGGTGCAGTCGGGCTACTGGCCGCTGATGCGGTATAACCCGGCGCTGCGCGAGGAGGGCAAGAATCCGTTCCAGCTCGATTCGAAGGCGCCATCGATCCGGTTGAAGGAATACACCTATCGCGAGGCGCGTTACACCATGTTGGCCCGCAGCAATCCGGAACTGGCTGCGGAGCTATTGGTGGAAGCGCAGGATGATGTGGAGCGCCAATGGCGGGTTTACTCCGGCCGGGCTGCAATGGCGGGCCGCGGAGAGACGCCGCATATCGCTCCGGAAGAGAAGGCTGAAGAGAAGCTGGCGACAGTTTCTGGCGGAGGCGCCGAATGATTGATTTTTCAACGAAGTATCTGGGACTTGATTTAAGCGGGCCGATCATCGTTTCGTCCACACCGCTTTCGGAGTCGATCGATAATGTTCGCCGAATGGAGGATGCCGGAGCCGCAGCAATTGTGCTCACGTCTCTGTTCGAGGAACAGCTTGCACTGGAGTCGCGGGCGCTGGACGAAGACCTGTCGCGAGGCACGGAGTCGTTTGCGGAGTCGCTCGGGTATCTGCCGGACCTGAACGATTACAGGATGACGAACGATGTGTACCTGGAGCATCTGCGGCGCGCGCGGGAAGCGGTGAGGATTCCGATACTCGCCAGCTTGAACGGAGCAACGACGGGTGGTTGGGTAAGGTTCGCTAAGGACGTGGAGCAGGCCGGCGCGCATGCCATTGAATTGAATACCTACGCTTTGGCCACGAACAAGAGCCAGACGTCGAGCGAACTGGAGCTGCAGTTGCTGGAACTGGTGTCCACTGTGAAACAGGCGGTCAAGATTCCGGTGTCGGTGAAGCTGTCGCAGTCGTTCACGAGTGTGCCTCACCTGGTCTCACGTCTGGAGGATGCGGGCGCTCAGGGGGTGGTCCTGTTCAACCGCTTCTACCAGCCGGATTTCGACATTGAGTTGCTGGAGGTGCGACCCACTTTGCACTTCTCGACTCCGTCGGAACTGTTGCCGAGGCTGCACTGGGCGGCGGTTTTGTATGGGCAGATGAAGATCGACCTGGCAATCACGGGCGGCGTTCACTCGGCCGAGGATGTGCTGAAGGCGGTTATGGCTGGAGCGGGTGTGACGATGATGGCTTCCGCGCTGCATATCCACGGGATTGAACACATTGGCAGGGTGCTGGCGGATGTGCGGTACTGGCTGGAGAAGCGCGAGTACGCCTCGCTGTGGGAGACGCGGGGATGCTTGAGCCGGCGCTCGGTGCCGGACACATCGCCGTTCGATCGCGGCAACTACATCAAGACGCTGAGCTCGTATAGTTTGCGGCAGACGGTTGGGGCTTTCTAAACAAAACAATCGGAACGAGACGTTCACGAGCGGCCGCACCTTGGATGGGAGCGGCCGCTTCGTCGTTTCTGAATACGTTATGGTTCAAGTCAACGGATGAGAGCGACCCTGTGATTTAAGATTGCCCGAGAGGAAATCATGGGCAATTCTCTGCCTGTCTTCACCAAGAATGAGAGAGGCCACTGGGTCACCAATGCGGCTTTCCCGTCGTGGATTGGGTTTCGAACGCTCAGTAGAGCCCACTTGCGCGGCGGCAGCGAGGCATACAAAACGGGGATTGCCGAGGTCCAGTTCCTTCCCGGCGAAGACGCGGCGGGTGAGCTAACAGAAGCAGACATTCAGTTGGCCGACTGGGTGATTCAACACGAAGCAGAAATCTCGGCTTCGCTGCTCTCGTCGCTTCTTGAGAAATACCCTTCGATTCGGAAGGAAGGACTTGAGTTTCTCGGCGAGGACATGGCCAGCCTCCTGCCCGATGTGAAGTCAGTTAATGATTTCCGTAAGCTCATTGGATTTGAAGGAGTCTTCGTTCCCGCAACACAAAAGGATGGACTTCCTTATGCAGGCTTCTGCTTCGATAGCTCATGGGATGATGAGCATGACCTCGGCATCTTAATGCATGGCACGCGCGTAGTCGAGATCGGCGGAATGGATACGGCGTTTCTATGGTGGGTACCCGCGCAAGACGCCGAAAGATGAATTCATGCAAGCCTGCGCTTGCGGGTACCCGGCCATCGTGCCCCTTTTGTTTTCGGACGCGAGGGTTGGATAGCACGGACCTCGACGTTCGTTGCTTCTCATCAGAGTTATTGCAACAAATCCTGAACCACCTCTTCGATCCGTGCGCACGCTTGCGGCAATACCGCTTTCACCGCTGCGCTGAACTCTTCGCCCAACTCGGTTGCGCCGGCGCCTATCGTCAGGAGCTGCGCGCTGGATGGTAATGAATCGTAGAGGTTGCGCGCGAGGGCGAGGAGTTCCGCTGCGCCTTGATGATGGGTGGCGAGGCCTTGCTGCGGGGTGGATGGTTCGACGGGGCGCAGGTGGGTGGAGCCGGGAGCCGATTCGATAGAACAGTCGATGAAGAGGACGGATTCGGCGTGGGCGAGGTCTTCGGCTAAGTCAGGGGTCCATTGCTGGCGGGAGATCACGCGGATATCCGGATGCGCGGCGAAGTGCTGTTCAGCCCAGTCGGCAAGCCACGGGCCGACGCCGTCATCGCTGCGGAGGGTGTTGCCACAGGCGAGGATGAGTAGGCGAGCTTGAGGTGCCGTCATAGGTAGTCAGTTTCGATTGGGCGGGAGTCCGACGAATGATCCCCGGTCCCCCAAGGCGAGGGACCGGGGGCACCCGGATTAATTCTCACAGCGACGGGGATCAGCGGACGAGTTGATCGACTTGTTCGCCGTCGGGGTTAAGGAGCGTGAGGACCAACGGCATCTGGCCGAAGGCGTGGGTGGAACAACTCAGGCAGGGGTCGAAGGTGCGGATGACCGCCTCGACGCGATTGAGGATCCCTTCCGTGAATTTGCCGTCGTGGATGTATTCTTTCGCAGCCTGCAGGACGCCCCTGTTCATGGCGTTGTTGTTCTGTCCGGTTGCGATGACGAGGTTGGCCCAGGTGATTAGACCGTTCTCGTCGACCTTGTAGTGATGATTGAGCGTGCCGCGTGGGGCTTCGGCCTGGCCCGAGCCTTCAAGGACGTTGACGCCGGCGATGGCCCTGACATGCTTGTCGAGGATGAGGGGGTCGGTAAGGATCTGCTCGATTTTCTCGATGCCATAAAGCATGTCAATGAGGCGGGCGTGGTGGTAGTGGAAGGAGCTTTGCACGGGGCCGATGGTGAGCTGCTTGAATTCGGCGAGTTCCTTGTCGGCCTGTGGAGTGCCCATGGTTTTGGCAATGTTGAGGCGGGCGAGCGGGCCGACGCGATAGCTGCCGTTCGGGTAGCCGAGCGGTTTGTAATAGGCGAACTTGGTGTAGCTGTAGGGCTCGACGGCTTCGCCGATGACCTCAGTGAAGCGATTGGCGGTAATACCGTCTTCAATGATCGCGCCGCCGGGGCCGATAAGGCGGAGCGTGCCGTCAGTGAATTCGACGGACTCGTCCTCATTGATAAGGCCGAGGTAATTGGTTGGAAAGTTGGCGAAGACTTCGATTTCGGGTTTGAAGGAATCGGCGATTTGCTTGTAGGCAGCGAGAGCGAGGCGGATGTTGGCATACGCTTCAGGCAGCATGGCGAGGATTTCATCACGCTTTGCCGGAGCGAGAGGCTCGGTAACGCCGCCGGGGACGACCCAGCCGGGATGGATGCGCTTGTTGCCGAGGAGTTCAATGATGTGCTGACCGAAGCGGCGGAGTGCAACGCCGGCGCGGCCGAGTTCGGGTTTGGAGGCGACAACGCCGAAGATATGGCGGGCGGCGGGGTCGGATTCCATGCCCAGGAGCAGGTCAGGGGAGGCGAGATAGAAGAAGCTGAGTGCGTGGGACTGGACCATCTGGGCAAGGTTCAGCATGCGGCGCAGTTGGGCGGCGGTATGCGGAATTTTGACCGACATGATGGCTTCGCAGGCCTTGGCAGAAGCGATGAGGTGCGAGACGGGGCAGATGCCGCAGATGCGCGCCATGAGGGAGGGCATTTCGTAAAAGGGGCGGCCCTGAGAGAAGCGCTCAAAGCCACGGACCTGCGTGACGTGGAAGTGCGCGTCTTCGACTTCGCCCTGGCCGTTGAGCTGGATGGTGATTTTGCCGTGGCCTTCGAGGCGTGTGACGGGATCGATGGTGATGGTTTGTGTCATGACTCAGGCTCCAAAACGGGTGAGCGCGGGGACGTCCAGCGGCGCACCGGTTACCAGCGCAGTGAGCGTGGTGTGGAATGTGTCGGCCGAGGGCGGGCAGCCGGGGAGAAAGACGTCGACCTTGACGAACTCGTGGACGGGCCGAACGAGGCGCAACAGTTGAGGAACGACGATGCACGGGATCTGCTGTTGGCAGTCGGCGTTCTGAATGTAAGCACGATCGAGAATTGCTTCAGGGCCGATGGGGTTGCGCATGGAGGGGACATTGCCGGCGACGGCGCAGTCACCCATGGCAACGAGGAGCTTGGAGTGGGCACGAATCTTTTTGATCTTCTTTTCGTCGTCCACGGAAGCGACAGCTCCCTCGACGAGCGCGATGTCGACGTAGTCGGGAAACTCCTTGGTGTCGACGATGGGGCTGTAGACGATGTCGACGAGTTCAGCGATATCGAGGAGCCGTTCGTCCATGTCGAGGATCGACATATGACAGCCGGAACAACCATCCAGCCAGACTGTTGCCAGTTTCAGTTTGCTCATTGCGCTTCCCTCATCAAGTTCAGCCAGGGCAGAAATTCGGGGTACTTGGGGTGATCGGCGCCGACCTTGCTCTTGTCGAACAGGGCACCGGTGGGGCAGACCTGGACGCACTTGCCGCAGCGGGTGCAGGCGGATTCGCCCCAGGGCTGGTGGAGATCGGAAATGATCATGGAGTCGATGCCGCGACCCATCACGTCCCAGATATGCGCGCCTTCAATTTCGGCGCAGACGCGGACGCAGCGGGTGCAGAGGATGCAGCGGTTGTGATCGAGCGTGAAGCGCTCATGCGATGCATCGACGGGCAACTCGGGATTGCGGTAGGGTAGCGGGACATGCGTGACGCCCTGTTGCTGGCCAAGGGTCTGCAACTCGCAATGGCCGTTGGATACGCAGACGGAACAGATGTGGTTGCGCTCGGCGAAGAGCAGTTCCAGGATGGTCTTGCGGTGCTTCTGGAGACGCTCGGTGACGGTTGTGACTTCCATGCCTTCAAACACGGTGGTGACGCAGGCAGGGAACAGCTTGTTGTTGCCCTTGATTTCGACCACGCAGAGGCGGCATGCGCCGACATCGCTGAGTCCATCAAGGTGGCAGAGGGTGGGAATGTCGATGTTGTGCTCGCGGGCGACTTCAAGGATGGTCTGGCCGGCGCGGGCGCTTACTTCGTGACCATCGATTATGAGTGTTTTGACTTCTGCACCGGTGCTCATGCCAACACCTCCAGCGGATTTTGAGCCGCAGCCGATGTGTCGATGTTGCAGACGCCAGCCGGACAGCGTTTGTGGACAATGTGGTCGATGTACTCGTTCCTGAAGTATTTCAGAGTGCTGAGCACGGGGTTGGGCGCGGTTTGACCGAGGCCACAGAGGCTGGTCTCCTTGACCGTGGCGCAGAGATCGACGAGCAGGTCGAGGTCGGCCATGGTTCCGGAGCCGTTGCAGATGCGGGTGAGCAGCGTATGCATCTGGGCAGTACCCGCGCGGCAGGGAATGCATTTGCCGCAGGACTCGGTCATGCAGAACTCGATGAAGAAGCGTGCGACGTTGACCATACAGGATGTGTCGTCCATGACGATCATGCCGCCGGAACCCATCATGGCGCCGACTTTGACGAGAGCGTCGTAGCTTACGCCGATGTCGAGCAGTTCGGCAGGAAGACAGCCGCCGGAAGGTCCGCCAGTCTGTACGGCCTTGAACGTGTGGCCGTCAGGAACGCCGCCGCCGATGCCTTCGATGATGTCGCGGAGTTTGATGCCCATGGGCACTTCAACCAGGCCGGTGTTGGTGATTTTGCCGGTGAGGGCGAAGACCTTGGTGCCCTTGCTGCGCTCCGAGCCCATGCCGGCAAACCACTTGCCGCCCTTGCGGATGATGGGTGCGATGTTGGCGAAGGTCTCAACGTTGTTGATGAGCGTGGGCTTACCCCACAGGCCGCTGACCGCTGGATAGGGCGGGCGGGGCTTGGGCTGGCCGCGCTTGCCTTCAATGGACGCGATGAGTGCGGTTTCCTCGCCGCATACAAAGGCTCCTGCGCCAAGGCGGATTTCAACGTCGAAGTTGAAGGGCGTGTTGCAGATATTGTTGCCGAGCAAACCGCGGCGCCGGGCGTCGCGAAGGCAGTTGGTGAAGCGCGCGACGGCGAGAGGATATTCAGCGCGCACGTAGACATAGCCTTTGCTGGCGCCAACCGCATAGGCTGCGATGGACATGCCTTCAAGGACGCGCTGAGGATCGCTTTCAAGAACGCTGCGATCCATGAACGCACCGGGATCGCCTTCATCACCGTTGCAGATGACGTATTTCAGGTCGCCGCCGGCCTTGGCAACTGTGCCCCATTTGAGGCCGGTGGGATAGCCACCGCCGCCGCGGCCGCGCAGGCCACTTTCGGTAATCTGCTGAATGACATCGTTTGGCGACATCTCAGTGAGGGCCTTGACGAGAGCCTGGTAGCCGTCGCGAGCGATGTAGTCGTCGATCTTTTCGGGATCGATGTGGCCGGAGTTTTCAAGCACCACATGGACCTGCTGATCAAAATGCTCGCGGAGGTCGCATTGCAGGGCGGCTATAGGTTCACCGCCAAGGCTGGCCGCAACCGCTTCCGCGTCGCTGGCCTTGACGTGCTGGTACAGAATCTCTTCAGGGTCAACGAGCACCAGCGGTCCGGCGGCGCAAAGGCCCATGCAGCCGGTGCGGCGGACGAAGGCTTTCTTGCCAGCGGCGGAAACGGCCTTGGTGAGTTCATCACGGAGCTTGTCAGAATGCTGGCTGAGGCAGCCGGTACCCATGCAGACATTGATCTCATGATCGAACTTCGCGTTTTCTGCTCGGACGGCCTCGGCAATTTGTTCCAGTTCTTCGAAGGTCATTCGACAGCCCACCTTTCCAGTTGTTCGAGCATTTGCTCGCCGCTCATCTGGCCGTGCAGTTCGCCATCGACGAGGACCACGGGCGCGCGGCCGCATGCGCCGACGCAGCGGGCGGTCATGAGGCTGATTTTTCCGTCCTTTGTGGTTTGGCCCTGTGGGACGCCGACGCGTTTCTCCGCAGCGGCTACCAGCTTGTCAGTGCCCTTGATGTAGCAGGCGGTCCCGGTGCAGATGGTCATGGTGTGCTTGCCGGGTGGCTTGAGGCTGAAGTGGTGATAAAAGGTGACGACGCCATATGCCTGGCTGAGCGGCACTTTGAGGGAGCGGGCCACGAAGCGAATCGCATCGTCGTCAAGATAGCCGAATGAGGATTGCACGGTGTGAAGCGTTTCAATGAGCGCGTGGCGGGCAAACCCATTTTTGCGCATGGTGCCGTTCACGATCTTCCAACGTTTGTCGTCGCTGGGTAGCGGCGGAGGTGTGAAAGCGGGCACGATTCCCTCCCAGATTGAGACGAGCTGTGTACAAAGCGATTGTGATTCCGCGCCCTGCTGCTTGTCTATTCCTGTTGTACTTTCCATGGCTCCGATTCATTCGTGACAAACGTCACGGACTGGGGGAAGTAATCCCACTTTGCGGAACGCAGCGTTGTTAAGTCGATGAGAAATATAAGAATTTTGGGGAATCACAGTTGGCTGTGTTGTTCAGCACAGTGTCCGGGGAAGGAGCACGCGCATTGGAAGAATTCGGGAAGACGCTGTCGATTGCGATGACGAGAGAGCGGGCTTAGTTGGCGGGACGAAGCTGGAGCTGGTAATCGCTGTAATCGATGGTGAGGATGGTGCGGCCGAACAACATGCTGTCCGATTCGGCGCGGGCGTGGGTGGCCATGGCGAAACCGCTCATGGTGGTGTATTGGCGCATCATTTTTGCGGGGCCGGAAAACATAGAGGGGCTGCGCGAAGAGACTCCGTCTATCTCGACGATGGAACCATCTTTTGCATCGACCCACAGCGTGCCATTGAGCATGTTAGGAGCCTTGCGTTTTGGTGTGATGTCGAAGGCGAGGCAGTCGTGGCCATTCATGTGCTGGTTGACGCCGGCTTTGAGATTCATTTCATAGTTGGAGGAGGTGAACCAGGACCTTTCGACGTTGCCGGGCTGATTGATGGATTTTTCGTTGTCAAGGAGTGGCGCCAGGACAAACTTTTGCAACAGAGACGAACCGGATTGAGAGAGGATGGTGTAGCTTTTTCCAACGCCCTTGCGGTAGAGGGTCTTGACGGTCATTTCGGCTGCAGGATGCGCCTCATCGCCGTTTCGGTAAAGGGAGTAGTGCTCTATCACGGTGTAGCTGACAACGTGGTTGATTCTTGCGAGGGCTGCGTTGTCGATTTTCTGAATGAGGGCTGCACTGTCAACCTGCTGGGCCGGAAGTGCGAGAGCGCCGGGAAAAGTGAGTAGCGCAATGGCCACGAATTGGATGGTTCTGGTTTGCGCCTTAAGCCTGGTCATGCAGAATTCACTCCCTTGAGAAGCGTAACAGCCATTGTTGGACCTGAGTACGCCGAGGAGGGAGTCGCAAGACCCAACGCCCTAACAAACGCCAGGCTCGCCAGCGAGACTTCGCCAGCGAGCCTGACCGAAAACTGTATTGAATGGAAATTGTCTTCTGCAGATTCGGCGCGAACTCTACGGCGGTTAGACGGTGCGGCGACCGGAAACGAGGTTGATGATCAGGACCACTACCGCAACCACGAGGAGCAGGTGGATGAGGCTGCCCGCAATATGCAGACTGAAGCCGAGGAGCCAGAGGACAACGAGGATTACGAAGATTGTCCAGAGCATGATGATTTCCTTTCTATGAGAAACACCCGGAAGGACGGTGGTCAATCCGGGTGTTCGCCTTTCATCACTGAAGAGCTATGTGAGTTACTGAGCCATTGCCTGTTCTTTTGCTGCGTGAACCGCGTGCAGGAAGCCCATGGCAGCAGGAGGCGGGGGAACGTCACCGTGCAGTACCGCGCGGGAGGTAACGTTGGGCCCGTAGAAAGCGTCCATCGCATCATCGTCGCGAGCGATGACCTGGCCGTTCAAGGTGAGTCCGGCGAAGATTCCCTTGGCGCGCGAGTAAGTGAGGATCTCGGTGTTAAGCTTCCAGTCGGTGTCGGCAGAAGCGTGGCGTCCCACCGGTCCAGCCGCGGCAGAAGCATCACCGCCGATTTGGAACTTGCTGGAGAGCAAGTGTTCCATACCGTGGTCACCTTGGAAAATCATGACGAGATCGATGCCTTCCACACCGATCTGAAGACCCCAGCTGCCACCACCGATGGTGAAGAACGCAGGCGCGCTCCAGCCAGTGGCGGTACGGCAGGTAGCAACGCCCTTACCCCCCTGGGCGCCGAAGACGAATCCGCCTTTAACCATGTGGGGTACAACGGCTATGCATTTTGCGTGGTCGAGCACCTCTTCAGGGATGCCTTTATCCGGAGCGGCCATGACTTCATGCAATACGGCTCCGGCATGCTCAAGGCGATCGACAGCTGCTTCCTTGGAGTCAGCCCATCCGAGGGTCGACATGCCCAGCAAAGCAATTGACAGTATCATTTTTTTCATTGTTTTCACCTTTTCTCTTGATCTCTGAGACATGCCGTTCTGGCGCTCAGGTTTGAATCGCGGCGGTGGCCATTGCCCGGCATTACCGCTTCAAGTTGGAATAGAGAAACAAAGCAAAGGTTGCCCGAATGAAGGAACGGATTGCGGAGTTCGGGAGCAGGTTCGCGGTATGCGCTATGCTTGTGTGCGGTGCAAGGATCGACATTGATGGAACCCACTGAAGCCATGCAAACCCACGAGAATCCGCAACTAATACGGCGCGGCGTGCTGGTGCGCGGGGTGGTGCAGGGGGTTGGGTTCAGGCCGTTTGTGTATCGATTGGCGATGGAGGAAGGGCTGAGCGGATTCATCGGCAACGATACGGACGGGGTGACGTTGGAGATTGAAGGACCAGCGGCGCGGGTGGATGTCTTTCTGGCAAGGATGAGAAGCGAGGCGCCGCCGTTGTCGCGGATGGACGCAACTGAAGTGCGGGAGTTAGAGCCCGTTGGGGATGCGGGATTTCGCATCGTTGCCAGCGAAGTCAGGGGCCAAGTGAGCACAGGGATTCCGGCGGATGCGGCGACGTGCGGGGACTGCTTGCGTGAGCTGATGGATCCAAGGGATCGGCGTTATCGGTATCCGTTTTTGAACTGCACGAACTGCGGGCCGCGTTTCACGATTACGCGAAGCATTCCGTATGACCGGCCGCAGACTTCGATGGCGAAGTTCAGGATGTGCGCTGCGTGCCAGGCGGAATACGACGATCCATTGAATCGAAGGTTCCATGCACAGCCGAATGCTTGCTGGGATTGTGGGCCGCAGGTTTCGATGGTGGGCGTGGATGGAGCGGTGATGGATGTGGATGATCCGATAGCTTCAGGCGTGGATCGGTTGGTTGCGGGTGAGATTCTGGCAATCAAGGGAGTGGGCGGATTTCATCTGAGCGTGGACGCGACGAATGAGAACGCGGTGGCGAGATTGAGGGAACGCAAGCATCGCTATGGAAAACCACTGGCCGTGATGGTGAGGGATGTCGAAGCCGCGCGGGCGATGTGTGCGCTGACTGCGGAGGATGAGGCGCTGCTGATGACGGCGGCGCGGCCGATTGTGCTGGCGCGGAAGAAAGAGGGAAGCGGCATTGCGGAGGGTGTAGCACCCGGGGTTCCGTGGCTGGGGGTGTTTCTGCCCTACGCGCCGCTGCAGCATTTGCTGTTTACTTCAGAGCGTGTGCGGGCGCTGGTGATGACGAGCGCAAATTTGAGCGAAGAGCCGATTGCGATTGATAACGATGAGGCGTTGTCACGGTTGGGTCAAATTGCGGATGCGTTTCTGATGCATGACCGGGAGATCCTGCAGCGGTG
>JBEKUP010000057.1:0-30818 GCA_049514915.1 Occallatibacter sp.
TTTTGGGCGCATTTTTCTGTTCTGCATGATGAACGTATGGAACCGGCTGCTCACCCTGTAAGCCCCAAAAGCCCGCAATCCTCAACTTCAATATGCCTGAAAATCACTTTTTCAGGATCGACTGATTTAGAATCAATATCTTGCAAGATAAATCCGCACAGAAACACAGCCCCTGTGAAACTGTGAGCCTGAGGTCACCTGGTTCCCCAAACACCGAATCCCCGCTTCCGCCAAAGCCTCGTTCTCTTTTACTTTTTCTTTACGAGTTACTCATAACTTTCTTGAAAACCCACATAGGATCTTTACGGCCTCCCCCCTAATTTGTAAAGAAATCATAGTAGCCGTTCCATACAGGAGCGAATACTAGCGACCCTCGAAAACCTTGTTTTTGGGGCTCGGGAGAAGTGTGTCTGGACAGACAACCAGGTCCAGATTCTTCGCAGTCCTTGTAGTCAAGACAAAATCATCGCTCGACCGACATGCCTGGGGTGCAGCAGAGGAAAACCCTCTCTCTTGCTGGCGATCTCCGGAGCTTATTCATACCCTGATTCAACATTTTGAGTGAAAGTGAGAGGCTGAATGAGAAGGAATCCCTGGAAGGCCGTCCCCGCCGTGGCGCTTGTTTGTTTTGGGCTAGCGCCATTGACCGCTTTGGCGCAGCAGCCAGCGACGCCAGCTAACCGAATAGAAACCGCACGCGTGGAGTTTCCTGAAGTCACGGGAGCGGAAACAGGTTCGAGCACACCGGTAAGCGTCGCCGCAGATGCCGCCCCGGCAGCTCCCGCAACAGGGACGGCACCGGCAACAACCACGTCTTCTCCGGCCGGCTCCGTCGCTGTTCCGGTCAGTACCGACCTGGTGATCAAAGAGCTTACCGAAATGAAGGCGCGCATTGCGCAGCTCGAGGCCGAGCTCAAAGCCCGCAGTGACTCCGCATCCGCCGAAAAGGACGCGAACGCGCTGCGGAACGCGGAAGGAGGCGACGACACCGGCGACGCACCGCTCGGAGTCGGACAAGCTGCAACTCCGCCACCGGCTGCCGCCGCGCCAACACCGCCGGAGATTACGGCGGAAATTACCACTAAGTCTGCGCCCTGGGCCTTCGCGGACTGGACGTGGACAAACGACGGCGGCCACAACGTGGACAGCCCGATGAGCACCAAGTACTTCACTCCGGAAATTCGCTTTGACGCCAATTACATCCTCGACTACAACCACCCCGAAGATGATTCGATGGTCGGGTCGACGGAGATGTACCGCGCGGAAGAATTTCAGCTTGAGCAAGCCAGCTTCGGTGGTGACATCCGTATTCAAAATACTCGCGGGCGCATTCTCACCATGAACGGTTTGTTCTCGCAGGCCACTGTGCGTAATGACGCCAGCTACAACCGCGGCCAATGGAACCTTGCCAATGCTTACAAGTACTTCTCTGAAGCATGGGGAGGCTATCACTGGGATGTGGGTCACGGCCTGAACGTGGATGCCGGCATCTTCGTTTCCTACGTTGGCCTTTTCAGCTACTACAACTTCGATAACTGGGCTTACCAGCCCTCGTACGTGTCATCGAACACACCTTGGTTCTTCAATGGTTTGCGCATTCAGTACTTTGTGACTGACAAGCTGAAGATCGAACCGTGGATCATCAATGGCTGGCAGTCTTACGCCCGCTACAACGGCCACGGCGGGTTGGGCGGCCAGATCATGTGGCGTCCGACGCCCAAATTTGACTTCAACTTCAACGACTACGGCCTGGGCGAAGACGACGCCGGCTTCCCTGGACGTTCGCGCGTCCATGCCGATTACAGCGGGCAGTGGAAGATATACGACAACCCCAAGAATTTCGTGGACAAGTGGGCCTTTACGCTTACAGGCGATGCCGGCTGCGAATATGGCGGTGGTCCTGCGAGCTATGCAGTTACCGGCCAGACGACGCGCAGCGCAGAAGGTCTTTCCCCGATGATGGGAACTGATTCCACTTACAACGGCGGCGTTAATTGCCATAGCAGCAAGGACGGCAGGCCGAAGCAGATGTTTATCGGCTGGATGGCCTATACCCGTGTCTGGTGGGATCATGATCGCCATGCCATCACTCTCGGCGGTGGCCAAATGAACAACCCGGGCCGTTACCTCACCCTGCTACCGTCCATCAACGGCGCAACTGCAACCACCGGCACCCCGTACTTTACTGAGAACGCGGGCGACGCTGCGCAGGCCCATGACATGACCTTCACCTACGACTACATGCCGTCGCAGTTCATCACCTTCCGATTAGAAGAAGCCTACCGGTACTCCGCAGTTCCTTACTGGTCTGGCCGTGGCGGCGTTACGCCTCCGGGTGGCAACAATGGAAACCCCGCAGACTACCAGTGCGCCGCCGGCGGAGACTCCGGCTACGGGTATGTCTACACCAACAGCAACACGGGTATTGGCGTCCCGGGCCAGTCTTTGGCTATTCAAAACTGCCAGAATATGAACCTCTCCAACGGTTACACGGCCCCCGGCGACCAACGGGCGCTCTGGTGGCCCGATCTGCGCACCAACCAGACCACAACCCTGGGATCGATCATGGTTCGCTTCTAGGCTCGCATAAGTTAGAAACACCAACCGGCGGGATCTGTCGTCATGACAGGCCCCGCCATTCCTTTTTTGAGGCAAACGAAACTGTGGCAAGCGAAACCCGGCGCAGCCTGAGACGACTCTGATTTCAGCCGTTTAGACTGGAAGCGGTCTCTTTGAACGTGATGACTCTTCGCCTTGGCAGGATTCGCCGCTTCCGATTCAATCTACCGCAACGCATAGCGGCGGGATTCCTGTCCCTTTTTCTGATTCAGGGGTTTTGGCTCACCGGCCATCAGACGCTCACTGACCGGGACTACCAATATGCGCGATGTGGGCGGGAGACGTGGGAGAGCCCTTCTGCCTTGGCCGGCTATTACACAACATGCGGCAACATTCACGACGGGATTCTGGCATATCGCCTCGCTGGACTGCCCCTGACTCTCAACGTTCTCGCGCAGCGGGGTTTTGACCTATTCCGCAAGCCTGAAGACCGCGTGTTTCAGCAGCCCGCAAGCGGTTCGGGCGCTTCTGGATTGAGTACCTGGGAACTGCGCCATCAGCTTCCCTATGTCCTGTTGCTGTTGCGGCTCCCGTTTCTGCTGGCTGGCTGCATCCTTGGCGGCGGTTTATGGTGGGTCACTCGGCGTCTTTACGGCAACTTGGGCGGCTATATGGCGCTCGGGCTCTATTGCTTCTCACCGGCCGTATTGCACGCCTGCGTGGCTCCCAATCCGGAAGTGCTCGCGGCGCTCGGTGTCTATGGCGGCGTGTACACATGCATCGGGGTGGCGCATGCCATGCAGGGGCCGCGGCGAAAATGGCGCCCCCGTATTGTGCTGCTCACGGTTATCTTCGGCATCGCCGCTGCTTCGCACATCGCGGCGCTGCCCCTGGTGGCTTTTCTGGGGCTTGCGTCTATGCTGTGGGTGGCGGAAGGGCGCCGCAGCCAGATGCTGCCCGTGGTGCTGGCGGCAGTGGTCGGAGCGCTGGTGTTGCTCTTCGTCTGCTACGGGTTTTCACCGGATGCCTTCAGCTATGTCTTTCGCTCGTCGGCCGGGTTCTTGTGGATTTCCCTCGACCCCGCGCGGCGATTCTTTTCTACCTTGGGGAATGCCGGAATCACCGTGGCTTCCGGAGCGGCGCTGGTTCTGTACCTTGGTCTGCGGCGGTCGCGCTACTTTGGCAACACCGCCCCGTTGGTCTGCGCGCTGGTATTAATGGTTGTTCTCATGACGGGCGTCCCCGGCGCCCCTTGGCTCTGGGCACTTCCGTTTCTGCTTACATTTATCGGCGGCGTGTTTGCGGATGCGTATGAGGGACCACGCCCACGGCTGGCCATTGCGGCAGGGGGCTCGATTCTGGTGTTGCAGGCAGTGTTGTGCCTGCTGAGTTTGCCGGGATTGCTGTAACGCGACTCAGACCACATTGCTCGGTCTTCGCCGCGCGCTATCTCGCCATGGAATCGGAAGAGCTTCAGCGGGCGGTCAAGGAACGCGCGGCCGAAATGATTGCCGAGGAAATGAACCTGCGCGAGGTGCGCCGTTTGCGCAAACTGACCCAGGCCAGGTTGTCAAAGAAGCTCAAGATCGGGCAAGAGGGAGTCTCGCGCATCGAGAAGCGCTCAGACTTGTATATCTCGACGCTCCGCAACTACGTGGAAGGGGTGGGCGGGAAACCTAAGTTGGTGGTCGAGTTGCCGGATCGGGCGCCGGTAATTCTATCCGAATTAGGAGAGGATCAAGGCGAAAAGCGAGCCAAAAAGATCACTGAGAATCGCGCCAAATCAAGACCCAAATCTCGCCGCGTCGCTTAAGCCTCCAAAGTCGGCTCGCAGATCACGGAATGTTGACTATAAACTAAACTAAAAGAAGGACTTATTTATCGTATCCTGCCTTGCTGAATCGGCCTTTCAGGGCGTAAAATGAAACGGTAGCCCGCAAAGTCCGGCCCCGCTTTTTCCGGAGCCTTTTGCCGCATTTAGGCGGGTCCGAAAACCCCTATGGCAGACGATCAGAATCCGCAGCTCCCTCTCGAAGGGGCCACGCCGCCGAATGGCGGCACGACATTTACATCCATGAACATCGAAGAGGAGATGCGCCGGTCGTATCTGGCGTATTCGATGTCGGTGATCATTGGGCGCGCACTGCCTGATGCACGGGACGGTTTAAAGCCGGTGCACCGGCGCATCCTTACAGCCATGGATCGCGAGGGGCTGCAGCACAACAAGAGATATTCAAAGTGCGCCGGCGTGGTGGGCGAGTGCCTGAAGAAGTATCATCCGCACGGTGACTCGTCAGTGTATGACGCTTTGGTGCGCATGGCGCAGCCGTGGAGCTTGCGCTATCCGCTTGTTGATGGGCAGGGCAACTTCGGTTCGGTCGATGGTGATCCGCCTGCTGCCTACCGTTACACAGAGTGCCGGATGGAACGGATTGCCGAAGAAATGATGGCCGACATCGATATGGAGACGGTCGACATGACCTCCAACTTCGATGAGACTACCGACGAGCCCACAGTGCTGCCCACACGGATTCCCACTCTGATTGTCAACGGGTCGAATGGAATTGCCGTGGGCATGGCGACCAACATTCCCCCGCACAATTTGACCGAGGTGGTGAACGCAGCTGTTGCGCTTGTGAAGGATCCGAACGCGGGATTGGCTGAGGTCTTGAAGCACGTACAGGGGCCGGATTTCCCCACTGGTGGCTTTCTCTATGGCAAGAGCGGAATTCCCGCGGCTTATAAGTCTGGCCGAGGCCGCTTCATGATGCGAGCCAAAGTGGCCGTCGAGAACCTGACCAAGGAAAAACAGGCGATCATCGTCACCGAGATCCCCTACCAGGTGAACAAGTCGAAGCTGGTGGAGCGCGTCGCGGAACTGGTCAACGAGAAGATCGTAGACGACATAAGCGATGTGCGCGATGAGAGCGACCGTGACGGGATGCGGGTGGTGATTGAGCTGAAGCGCGGCTCTCAACCTGAGATTGTCCTGAACCAGCTCTACAAACACACGCAGATGCAGGAAAGCTTCTCCATGATCTTCCTCGCGGTGCTGAACGGCCAGCCGAGGGAACTGGGTCTGGATGAAGCCATCCGTTGCTTCATCGATCACCGCGTCGACGTTGTGCAGCGGCGGACTGCGTATCTCCTGCGCAAAGCGCGCGAGCGCGAGCACGTTCTTGAAGGGTACAAGATTGCGCTCGACAACCTGGACCAGGTGATCAGGATCATTCGTGGATCGGGTTCGCGCGTCGAGGCTCGCGAGAATTTATACGCGTGGGGCAAGGGCACGCAGATCGTGATCACGCTCGATCGCGAGCGCCTGCTGCACGAAGAGAAGGGCCTGACGCTCCGGCAGATCGATGCGATTCTTGAGTTGCAGCTTTACAGGCTGACACAGCTTTCCATCGACGAACTGCTGAATGAGTTGCGGCAGAGGCGCGAAGAAATTGCCGAGTACGAAGCGATTCTTGCCAGCGACGTAAAGCTGCGCGCAGTGATCGTGAAAGAGCTTGAAGAGGTTCGCGACAAGTATGGCGACGCGCGGCGTACTCAGATCGTCGATGAAAGCGCTGAGTTGCAGCTTGAGGACCTGATTGCCGACGAGCAGGTAGCTGTTACGGTGAGCCACCAGGGCTACCTAAAGCGCACGCCCATCAGCATCTATCGTCAGCAGCGTCGTGGTGGCACCGGCCGCACCGGCATGAAGACGCGAGAAGAAGACTTTGTCTCGCAGTTGATTGTGAACTCGACGCACGCGTATCTGCTCTGCTTTACAAACACCGGCCGTGTCTATTGGCTCAAGGTCTACGAGATTCCCGATGTGAGTGCGGCCGGCAAAGGCAAATCGATGCAGAGCCTGCTGGATTTGCAGCCCGGCGAAAACGTGCGAGCCATTTTACCCGTGAAGGATCTGGAAGAAGAGAGCAGGTTTATCTTCTTCGCCACCCGCAACGGGACAGTGAAGAAAACCCCGCTGAAAGACTTTTCGAATGTGATGGCTCGAGGAATCATCGCCATCGGCATCGACAAGGATGATGAGCTGGTTGCGGCGCGC
This sequence comes from Occallatibacter sp., assembly GCA_049514915.1. GTDB lineage: Bacteria > Acidobacteriota > Terriglobia > Terriglobales > Acidobacteriaceae > Telmatobacter. The sequence continues at coordinate 6,617 of JBEKUP010000057.1, forward strand.
ATTACCGATGGCTCGCAACTTGTGTTTCTGGCCACGCACCTGGGCATGGCGATTCGCTTTGACGAAGGCGACGTTCGGTCAATGGGCAGGCCGGCGTACGGTGTCCGCGGCATCGATCTGGCTAAGAACGACTTCGTTGTGGGCGCCGCGATTACACCCAAGGAGCACGAGTCGGGGGCGTACCGAATTCTGGCCGTCACTGAAAACGGCTTCGGCAAGCGCACGGACGTGGAAGAATACCGGCTGCAATCGCGTGGCGGCAAAGGCGTAAAGAACATGGCTGTAACGCCGCGTATCGGCCGTGTCAATACAATTCAACTCGTCGACGATACCTCGGAGCTGATGGTCATCAGCCAATTCGGCAAGATCATCCGCATCGACACCAAGACCATCCGCGCGGCAGGCCGTGCCACGCAGGGAGTTCGTCTGCTCAACCTCGAGCCCGACGATAAGATCGCCGCGGCAGTCATTATTCCGCCAGAGGAATTGAAGGACGACGAACCAATGCTGTTGCAGTAATCCCCAACCTACACGATTCGGGGCCTCGATAAGAGTCCTCGGCCTCCGCCCTGCCGAACCTTTGGCCCCGTATCCTCGCCGGCACCGAAACTAATCACGGCAAGCCGGGTTCTGGTTATCAGACGAAGGCGAATCCGGAAAGGTACTCGAATTTCCTTGCAGGTACGTCTACACTGAGGAAGCTCTGGATTCTCCGCATCCCTCCTTATGTCGCGGATCATAATCGCTCTTCTTGTGCTGGCTGCACTCTCGGTGACTTCAGCCAACGGTTTGCCCGTTTCTCGGGCGAAGTTGCACAGAAGCGCTCCAGCGACCGCAACTCCTCACAATGCGCAAACCAGAGTGCATCGCGCTACACCTGAAGAAGTTGGGCGCGCAGCCGGCCTCAAGATCCGGCGCGATCTTGCGCGGCATCCAATGCCGGCGTCTGCTCCGCACCGGCAGGTGCGCCTGTCCCCGGCAGAACCTTCGCCGCGCCCCCTCCGACATTCCACGAGAATTAGGGAAGGCAGGTCGAGGCGGTCTATGCCTTCACCTCGATTCATGCCCGTCTCTTCGAACCTGGGCAGGACTCCTTTGCGGAGGGAGATACTCCCACCCGCAACAACAGAATCGATGTCTGAGCCCGTCGAGCCATTCAGCCAGCCAGATGACGCTTCGCAAAGGTCTGCGCCGGCTCCGGTCCCTGAGAATCAAACCCCGTTCGCCGAGATCGCTCCCCCCGCGCCTGCTCCTCCAGAAGCCGCGATTCCGGCGGAAGAAGCAATCGCTACCGAGCAGACCCCAGATGTTCTTACCCCGTCCTTGCATCTGAAACGGGGCGTCATCCCGCCGCCGCTCAAAGGTTCGCGCGCCTCGTTGGAGCGCCAGAACGAGAGGACGGAGGCTGAAGGCCTGGAGCGGATCGAGGACGAAGACGATCTGGCAGACCGCATAGCCCGCAAGATGCTGGTGCCGGTGCCGGTCTCCCTGGCGCTCACAATCAACGGAGACCTGCCTGCCAACCACCGTTACTGCCGCCCCTGGACAGCCCGCTTTCTAAGCGACCTGGCGAAGAGCCATGCCGCGGAATTTCACCGGCCTCTTGAAGTCAGCTCAGCGGTGCGGACCGTGGCGTACCAGAAACGGCTTATGGGAATCAATGGCAACGCAGCGGCGGCCGAAGGCGATATTGTGAGCCCTCATCTGACTGGAGCGACGATCGACATTGCCAAGAGCCCCCTCAGCCGCGAGGAAATTGGTTGGATGCGTAGTCGTCTCCTCGCGTTGGAAGAAGCCGGCAAGATCGATGTTGAAGAGGAGTTCCTGCAAAGCTGTTTCCACATCACGGTTTACAAAAGTTACGCTCCTCCAGCCCCCGCCATTGCCCGCAAATCCCGGCGGCGCCGTCCAAATCCGTCCATTGAGATCGCGGCCAAGAGCCTTTAAAGGTTTCGATTTGGCCATCGCGCCAAGGCTCGCCGCAAATTCATTTCAAAATCAACCGCATTCAAGGGTACAATCTCGGGCAAAAGGATTTCCTTTCCGGCGCTGCCGGGAACAAAGGCATGCGCCGCAACGTTTTCATTCTTTAGCAAGTGAAACCGCGTGCGTCCGGCTGCGACCAACTATGCAGTTGGTCCAATCTGGCCACGAAACGGCATTTGAGAGGCGGAGTGATGAGCGATCTGGAAGTTCAATCTGTGGCTGCACCGGTTCCCGCGGCTCCGGGGCTAAGCCAGTGGCAGCGCGTAAGTAACGTGTTTTCCGCGCCGTCGAAGACATTCGAAGACATCAAGCGGGGAAACAAGAGTTGGTGGCTGCCGCTGATCATCATGTTCCTGAGCTATTCCGTAGTTTACGGAGTGGTGAGCACTCACATCACCTGGGCCCAGGTTTATGAGAACCAGCAGCGAAACTTGCCGGAATTTGCAAGGAACATGATGGACCGCATGACGCCCGAACAGAAAGCGGCCCAGGCGCAACAGGGACCGAAATCCACCGCAATCACGCAGGCATTTGCGCCCTTCGGCATTCTGATTCTGGACCTCATCGGCGCTGGCATACTGCTGGCGACCATTAATTTTGGATTCGGGGGAAAAGCAACATACAGTTCCCTCTTGGCGGTTGAGCTCTATGCCGGTATGGCGATCTGGCCCATCCGATGGCTTCTGGCCGCAGTCGCAACCTTGTTCACCGACCCGGAGAGCTTCAATGTTCAAAATCCGGCGCCTTCGAATGTCGCCGCTTTCATGTCATTTCAAGAGACTCCGAAGGCCCTGTATTACTTCCTGATGAGTCTCGATGCTTTGAATATCTGGGGGATGGTGCTCACCGCAATTGGCGTGGCTGTGGTAGCCAAGGTAAGCCGAACGTCAGGATACATTGCGGTCTTTGGCTGGTGGGTAGTCGGCCTGGGTTTGGGAGTAGCCATGGGCGCCATGTTCAGTTGACCCCGCCAAAAAAATCCGCAAAGAAAACGGCGCGAATTCATAAAGGATACGCGCCGTTGGCTTTTGAGAATCTGTCGTGTTCGGAGCAAACCGGCGGCCGACGGTGAGCCGCTAATCACTGGCCACTAATCACTATTCACTGCCTTACTCCGTCCACCGTCTCATCACCAGCGTGGCGTTGATGCCTCCGAAACCAAAGGAATTGGACAGCGCAACATCGAAGTTGTGGTCGATAGCGCGGTTCGGCACATAGTCCAAACGGCACTCCTGATCCACATTGTCCAGATTGATGGTGGGCGGAATCTGCTGATTCACCAGCGCGAGGACAGAGATGCCGGCCTCGAGTCCACCTGCGCCACCAAGCAAATGACCAGTCATCGATTTCGTGCCGCTGACCTTGAGCTTGCGGCTTAGCGCATGCTCGCCGAATACCAGTTCAATGGCGCGAGACTCGTTGCCATCGCCTGCAGGTGTGGAAGTAGCGTGGGCGTTCACGTACCCAACTTCCTCCGGAGCAATGCCGGCGTCCTGAAGTGCTGCCCTCATGGCCCGCTGAGCGCCCTGGCCTTCCGGCGCAATGCCCGTCATATGATAGGCGTCCGCGCTCATGCCGTACCCGATGATTTCTGCCAGGATCTTTGCGCCACGAGCTTTGGCAAACTCGAGTTCTTCAAGGATGAGAATGCCCGCTCCCTCGCCAATCACAAAACCGTCACGATCCTTGTCAAACGGGCGGCTGGCAAGGGTAGGCTCATTGTTGCGCGTGGAGAGAGCGCGCATAGCGGCAAATCCACCCACGGAAAGCGCCGTGACGGATGCCTCCGCACCGCCCGCAATCATCACATCCGCGTCGCCGTGCATGATCATCCGTGCCGAGTCCCCGATGGAATTGGCAGAGGTAGCGCAGGCTGTGGCTGTTGCTGATATGGGACCCTTGGCTCCATAGCGGATGCTGATATTGCCTGCCGCCATGTTCACAATCACCGCGGGAATAAAGAATGGCGAGATCTTGCGCGGTCCGCCGGCGAGCAGGTTGGAGTGCTCGCGCTCAATGATCTCAAAACCCCCGATGCCCGAACCGATGAAAACGCCGATGCGGTCGGCATTCTCCGAGGTGATCTGGAGACCGGACTGAGCTATGGCTTCCTGTACGGCGGCAAAGGCAAAATGGATAAACCGGCCCATCTTGCGGGACTCTTTTTTGTCCACGAAGTTGAGCGGGTCAAAGTTCTTCACCTCGGCGGCAAAGGTGACCGGGAAACCAGTGGTGTCGAATCCCTGGATGGGAGCCATGCCACTGGCGCCGGCCAGCAGCTGTTGCCATACTTCGGGCGCGGTGTTACCTACACCGCACACCAGACCGAGTCCGGTGATTACGACTCTGCGGGACGGATTGGACAAGGGCTACTTGCTGCCTTTCGCATTCTTTTCTATGTAGTCGATCGCGTCCTTGACGGTCTTGATCTTCTCTGCGTCCTCGTCGGGAATCTCCAGATCGAATGCCTCTTCGAACTGCATCACAAGCTCGACCACATCGAGCGAATCCGCACCCAGGTCTTCCTGGAAGCTGGCGCCAGGGGTTACTTCCGCCTCGTCCACCTGCAACTGCTCGACGATGATCTGCTTTACTTTCTCTTCAACGGCCATGCGTGGTTCTCCTCGTATTTTCTGGAACTTAAGAATTCGATCGGGACAAGACTCAATCCTGTTCCGCCTGCCTACGATAACGGGCCATGGCAGGGGAACACAACCATCGCGCGGAAAAAATTGCGCGCAGCCCCCGAAGCTTTAAGTCTATCGGGCGGCTGTGGGTGTGTAAAGGATGAGGGGATAGAGATCAGGGAACAGGGATCAGGGAGTGGGAAACCGAGGAAAACTGGCTCTGAAATTCTTAACAGGAAGGCGTACATTAGGCGAAGCAGGGAAGGGAAGAACAATGGAGGCTCTGATTGGCGGGATCGCTCTGCTCGCAGGCATTCTGGTTGGTTTCTGGCTGAAAGTTGTCTCAGGGAAAGCCGAGAAGGCGCAATTGGAGCGGCGCAGCCAGGAACTGACGGTTGAGCTGATCGGTGTGCGGGCGGACTTGGCAAAGGTACAGGCTGAATCCGGGGCACGAGCGGGGTTTGAATCGCTGGCGACAGAACGGGAAAAGGCGATTGCCCAGTTGGCGGCGGAGAGGGATGTGCTGCGCGCGGATCTTCAGGCCAAGGGGGTCGTGGGGAATGCCCAGAACGCCCGTGTGAAGGAGTTGGAGACCGAGCTTAGAAATGAACGGGAGAACCTCGCCGAAAAGCTGGCGCTGCTGGATTCGGCCAAGCAGGCGCTGGCTAACCAGTTCGAGGCCTTGGCGGCCGACATATTGGAGAAAAAGTCGAAGAGCTTTTCCGAAGGCAGCCAGAAGGAACTCGGGACGCTGCTTACGCCGCTGAGAGAACAGATCAAGGAATTCCGCGAGAAGGTTGAGAAGGCGCAGAGTGACTCCAATACCGGGGTCACCAAGCTGGAGACTCTGATTGGGACGCTGGGTGGGCTGAACGTCCAGTTGGCCGAAGAGGCGCGCAACCTGACCACGGCGCTCAGGGGTTCTTCAAAAGCGCAAGGCGACTGGGGCGAATTGATTGTCCGCAATCTGCTGGAGAAAGCCGGATTGCGCGAGGGCGAACAATTTCGCGTGCAGGAGACGTTCGATGCAACGCCAGCCGACGGCGATGGACGCGCAACAAAGTCCCGGCCCGACGTCATTGTGAATCTTCCCGGCGGTCGGCATCTCGTCATCGACTCTAAGGTTTCGCTCAATGCCTACACCGATTCGGTCAATGCTGTGACAGACGAAGAGCGCAAGGTTGCCATCAAGCGGCATCTTGCCAGCGTGCGCAATCACATTGATGACCTGACCGGGCGGCGCTATCACAAGCTGGGCACGCTCGAAACGCCTGACTTTGTGGTGATGTTTGTCCCCATCGAGCCCGCGTTCCTTGTCGCGCTGCATGAGGATGAAGGCTTGTGGCGTCACGCCTATGAGAAAGAAGTGTTGCTGGTAGGACCGACCACGCTGCTGTTCGTGATCCGCATTGTCGATAATTTATGGCAGCAGGAGTTACAAGCCCGCAGCGTGCAGGACGTGATGAATCGCGGGGCTGAGTTATACGATAAGTTCGTCAATTTTGTAAGCGATCTCGAAGCGGTAGGCAAGAGTCTCCGCAGTGCCGATGACAGTTACAGCAAGGCCATGAAGAAGCTGAGCGAAGGCCGCGGCAACCTGATCCGGCAAGTGGAAATGCTGAAAGGGCTCGGTGTACGAACCGGGAAGTCGCTGCCTAGGAATTTGCTCGATTCGGCGGGAGCAGATGAGCCCGAGTTGGAGTTGACAATGGGTACCGAAGAGCGAGTGGTCGCTGAGGGACGGTCTACGGACGGAGCAGGGAATGAGGCCAATTCACAGAGGCAATCCGGCCCGCTGGCGAGCGGGACTGGAGGTCACGTTCAGATTGAGCGATGCTGATGTGCTTGAACTCTTCATAAGTGCATCAAACAAGACGTTTGCCGGCGGTGCTTCTCCGTATGTCGATCACGGAAAGCCAGCAAATCTTGCGGCAATTCTCCAAGGGTTTCCGAAGAGCGCGTCCGACGTTCGCGAATTGGAGTTCGGGACGAGTGGGGATGGGTTCGCCGGCGGCTATGTGCACTTGCGATTCTCTTGTAGAGACAAGGCAGCCCACGCAATCGTGGAGATTCAAATGGAGTCGAAGAACGAAACAAGGCCCGACGCGCAGTGGAATTACGCTCGCGAGACGGCCCATTTCTTCGCAGCGATCGAGCCGAGTGCCGTCGATGACTTTGTGAGCGAATTGCGGCAGTTCGACAAGGACAACCGTAGATCAGCGTGGCTCCGCTTTTCCTAATCGCGCCAACCCCGCCAACTACGCTAGCCCTTTGAGTCCCCCAAACGCCTCCCTCAACCTCTTCCAAGTAATATCCAGCTCTTCCGGAAGCACTCGCGACTCGGCGACCGTGGTCATGAAGTTCGTGTCACCAGCCCAGCGAGGCAGTGCGTGCAAATGCAAATGTCCAGCCACGCCGGCCCCCGCCGCACGCCCCAGGTTCATTCCAAAATTGAAACCATGAGGGCTATAAAGCTGCTGCAGAATGCGCTCCGTCCGTTGCGCAAGATCAATCAGTTCATGCGCAGCCGCTGTCGGGAGCGCACTCAGACGGTCCAGATGCGCATACGGAACAACCATCACATGCCCTGAGGTGTAAGGGTATGCATTCAGGCAGATGAAGCAGTGCCGAGCGCGCAGCACAAGTCCCCCGGCCCCCGCCGCCTTTTCCGGATCCATGCCGTTCTCGATTGCGTGATCAATGGAAGCAATCAGGTTGCAGAACACGCAATCAAGGTCGCCCGGCCATGCCGCCAGGCTTGACGGAACGCCGGGGCGCGGTGCTCCATCCGTCGATGTGACGTAGGCGTAGCGCCACGGGGTCCACAAATGGTCCATGAATGGGTTCCGTCCGTATCAGTATAGAAGGTTAACTGTTGGAGACGGGCTTTCCGCTGCTTCCCACTTGGCGGGACTTTTGTGGATTGGATACTGGTGCGGCTGAACCCCGTAACTCCTATCGTTGGGCCGCCCGTGTGTGAATTTGTGGTTGCAATACGGCGCGCGGGGGGGTGTTGCCAAAGTGTTGGATTGACGCGGGAAAGCTGAGATTGCTACACTCGTGAGCGTAGCTTCCTGCGCGGATTCCAGCAGCAAGTTGCGGCCGCCCTCCAGCAAGCCATTGCCTGCCGGGTGTAATCCCAAGGAGAACAGTCGCGTATCGATCCAGCGCAACATGCTGGACGGACTGTTTTTGCGATTACTCTTTCGTCACAGCCACTTGGTTTGAAGGGAGAATCGGTCAAATGGTTTCTCCGCTCTAGCAACTTGGGAAGGAGAGCCAATTCCGGCGTCCGGAACCATCCGTCGCTGGAGCAAGGAATTCCGGAGCCGCAACCATGCCAAACGTCCTCAATCCCGAACCCGAGAGCATAACCCTGAACACCGAATTGGAAACACCCACGCTAGAGCCTGCGACGGAGTTTGAGCAACCGTCGTACGAATCCACGTCCACCCCCGAGACCGCTGAAGTTGTAACAGCAGATGAATTGGCCGCACTGGACGCCGATGCCCCAACCGAGCCTGTAGTCGAGCTCGCACATGTGGATGAGATCCCGCAAGTGTCAGCCACATTCGAGGCCACGCCTGCAGAGGAGCTTCAAACCAAGGTTGCTCCAGTTGCCAAGGCGCAGCCGGCGCATGCCCACGATTCGCATGGGTCCGAGCCCATGGACGACTTTTCCGCGGCCCTGGCTGCGTTTGAGCGTGAGCAGGCAGCCGAGGCCGCAGCCGTAGAGGCTTACGGCGACAAGATTGTTTCCGGAACCGTGATCAAACAGACTGAGAAGCATCTGGTGGTTGATGTAGGCCTGAAGTCCGAAGGTCTCGTCCCGCTCGAGCAGGTTCTGGATCACACCGGCGCAGTGAAGTTTCATGCGGGTGACGTGATCGAAGTAGTGATCGAGGGTGAAGAGCCGGAAGGCGGCTACCTCGTCAACTACGAGCGGGCGCAGCGGTTGCGCGTCTGGGACGTGATCGAGAAGGCCGCGAACGACAAAACCCCGGTCATCGGCACAGTGGTGAGCCGCGTCAAGGGTGGATTGACCGTCGACATCGGCCTGAAGGCATTTCTGCCCGGATCGCAGCTTGAGATTCGCCCGGTTCGCAATCTCGATGGCTATCTTGGTCAGCAGATTGAAGTCCGGGTCATCAAGCTGAACAAGAAGCGCGGTAATGTTGTCGTCAGCCGCAAAGAAATCCTGGAAGAAGAGCAGAACGAAAAACGGTCGACCACCCTGGAGCAGTTGGGCGAAGGCGCCGTGCTCACCGGCACAGTTAAGAACCTCACTGACTACGGTGCGTTTGTTGACCTCGGCGGAATCGACGGTTTGCTGCACATTACCGACATGAGCTGGGGCCGCCTCACTCACCCTCGCGACCTCGTCAATGTTGGTGACGAGATCCAGGTCAAGGTGCTCAAGTTCGACAAGGACAAGCAGCGCGTTTCGCTTGGCTTCAAGCAGCTCACGCCTGACCCGTGGCTCGATGCAACCGAGCGTTACCCGGTAGGCGCGCGCGTCCATGGCCGCGTTCTCTCGGTCACCGATTACGGTGCATTCGTTGAACTCGAGCAGGGCATTGAAGGCCTCGTTCATCTCTCTGAGATGACCTGGTCCAAGCGCCTCAAGCACCCCTCCAAGCTGGTCAAGCCGGGCGACGAAGTTGAGACAGTTGTTCTCAGCGTGAATCCGGCCGATCGCCGCATCTCGCTGGGCATGAAGCAGCTCCTCGACAACCCCTGGGAAAACCTGACCGAGCGGTATCCGGCGGGCACAGTGGTTGAGGGCCGCGTGCGCAACCTTACCGACTTTGGCGCCTTCATTGAAATCGAAGACGGCATCGACGGCCTGGTGCACGTGTCTAACCTGAGCTGGACCAAGCGCGTCAAGCATCCTTCTGAAGTTGTGAAGAAGGGCGAAAAGGTGAAGGCAGTTGTTCTCGGCGTCGAGCCGCAGAACCGCCGCCTTTCGCTGGGAATCAAGCAGTTGCAGCCCGATGTCTGGGAGAGCTTCTTCGCCGCGCATCGCGTCGGCGACCTGGTTCATGGCAAGGTGCTGCGTACGGCACAGTTCGGCGCATTCGTCGAAATCGCTGAGGGAGTGGAAGGTCTTTGCCACATCTCTGAGGCAGGGGACGAAGGCGGCGGGCCATCCAAGCTTGAGACCGGTCTGGAGCATGACTTCAAGATCATCAAGATCAACGTGGAAGAGAAGAAGGTAGGCTTGAGCCTGCGCGCTGTCAGTGGTCACGAAGCCAGCCGTGCAGAAGTTCAGGACTACAAGGCGGAGCGTGAACCACGCGGCGGCGGAAGCCACAAGGCTCCGGTCTCCTCATCCACCACCACACTTGGCGACCTCATCAACTGGAAGAGCGAGCGGTAAGTCGCGCTTCCTCAGCAACCCAAACGGCCACCCGCAAGGGTGGCCGTTGTATTTTCCGGGCATAAGCCAATCCGTTCTATTCCCAGCGAAAAACCTTTGCCGAGAGCGCAGTGAAAAAGAGAAACAAAACAATAAGCGCCGCCACATCACTCAGGTGCGGCAGCCATCCATCGCCGTTCCATATCCCCTTCAGCAGGCTCACGGCATAGGTCATCGGTATTACCCGCGCCACGGCTTGCAGCACCGGCGGCAGGAATGCAACGGGCAGAAAGAGTCCCGACAGCGCGATCATCGGATACAGAATGATGGCGCCTACCGGCTGCGCAAACCGTGCCGTGGGGACCATGCTTGCGATCAGGAAGCCGATGGACAAAATGCTCCATGTGCTGATCAGCAGCGCGATCGTGAACGAGAACCACGGTACATGCGACCCCGGCGGAAAATACCGCTTGCCTGCCAGGAATGTCAGGCCCAACGTAACCGCTGTCAGTATGAGCTTCACCATCACATGAGCCGACAAAATCGTCTGCGGGCGCAGCGGAGTGGCGCGCAATCGTTTCAGGATCCCGCCTTCCCGATAAATCGAGATGATGGTCACCAGTGAAAGTACGGCACTGATCGAGATCAGAATCGAAACAAGCACCGGGACGCCCGCGCTGGGAACCCCGCTGGGAACCAGTCCGGGCATTCCGATTCTGATGTTCGGGACGCGAGCCAATGCGACGAAGATCAACACAGGAACCGCGATAGTGCCGATCGCACCCATCGGTTCGCGCAGAAAGACCTTGATCTCAATCCAAGTTAGTTTCCAGAGTCCACGCAGCATCGTTTTTTGATCCTATTCGCGAATGGAGCGGCCGGTCAGCTTGAGAAAAACGTCCTCAAGGGTTGGGAGAACGGTGCGGAAATCTGTCACGCGAATCCGATTCTCAGAAAGACAATGAATCACCTCTGTGACTAAATCGTCGCTCCGGCCGCGAATCGTAAAGCGCATTTCGGCCCGAGTCACAGACTCAATACCGGCAATCCTCTGAAATAGCTCCGCGGCATCCGGAACGTCGGTATCCAGCACAACACTTCGTTCGGGGCAATGCCGGCGGACGAGGCTTTCGGGCGTGTCGATGTCGATGATCCGCCCATGTTCCATGATGGCCACGCGGTCGCACAACCGCTCCGCCTCCTCCATCAAGTGTGTGGTTAGAAAGACAGTCTTCCCGCGCTCGCGGATACCGCGCACCAGGCCCCAAATCGCGTGCCGCGCTTGTGGGTCAAGCCCCGTGGTCAGCTCGTCCAGAAACACCACTTCGGGATCGTTAATCAACGCAAGCGCGATGAACAGCCTCTGTTTCTGGCCTCCAGAGAGATTCATAAACCAGGCATTGCGTTTGTCGGTCAGTCCAAGCTGTTCCAACAGATGTGCCGCATCGATCGATTTCTTCTGGTAAAGTGAAGCCCAAAGATCCACCGCTTCCCAAACTTTGATCCGCTTTTGCAACTGCGCCTGCTGCAACTGCACACCGATGCGATTCTGCAGCTTATAAACCTCCCGGTAAGGGTCAAAACCGAGGACTGAGATTGTGCCGCGGTCAGGCTTGCGAAGCCCTTCAACGCACTCCATCGTTGTAGTCTTTCCCGCCCCGTTGGGTCCAATCAGTCCAAAAATCTCCCCCTCGTTAACAGCAAACGTTGCCTCTTCAACGGCCACCGTCTTGCCGTAGGTCTTGCGGACTGCGGAGACTTCAATGACCGTGCGCATGATGGCTTCCAGAGATAGCGGAATTGCGAGACCTGAAGCGGAGTGTACATCACGGGCGCCTAGCGGGTTCGAATTGCACCGCGTGGCACGCGCCTGTTTTTAATCGAAAACGCTCGGCGATCGAATCGGTTTTCGCCGTCAATCCTGTTGGAACTGTCGCAAGACAATCACAATGCTCAAGGCCGAAAGCACGCTGATCAAGGCGAAAAGAAAGACGCTCGAATAGCCGTACATCCCAATGACGAGGCCGGCCAGGGGACCAGTGAGGAAAAAGGAGACATCTGCGAAAGCTGTGAAGACACCCAGGGCTGTACCGCGATTGTTTTCCGTCACACGCTTCACGGCCTCCACGCCGAGCGCAGGAAAGACAAGTGAGAATCCGAATCCTGCCAAAGCAGCGCCGGCCAGGGCAACCCACGGCGAGGGAGCGCGCCACAGCAGGACTTCTCCGACGGATTCAAATGCGAGGCAGGTCATAGCGACGGGGAACCCGCCAAACCGGTCGATGGTGCGAATGAAGAGCAGGCGAGCAAGGATGAAGGCGAAGCCAAAGGCGGTGAGACAAAGCGCGGCGCCATCCCAATGGCGGCTCACGTAAAAAAGGGTGACAAATGTTGCCAGAACGCTATACCCGACTCCGCCGGCGGCCAGGGCCATCCCATGCGGAGCCACACGGCCAAAGACGTGTGCGAAGGGGAGATGCTCCCCTGGAACAACCGGAACGGGGCTCTTCCGAAAGGCAAACGCCAGGCTGAAAGCGCCCACCAGGATCGTGAGCAGGCCGATGGAGGAGAGGCCCCACCGTTGATCCATAACGACGCCCAACGGAGCGCCTAATGCCATCGCACCGTATGTGCTGATCCCGTTGTAGGAAATGACCTTCGCGGTGTGCTCGGAGCCCGCGCTGGTGATGGCCCAGAGCGTAGAGCCTGTAGAGCCGAGACTTTCGCCAACTCCCAGGACAAGACGGCTGAGGATCAGAATGCCCAGGCTGATTACAGGAGCACGATGCATGGCCGCTGCCGCTACCAACAGTGCCCCACTCGCAGTACACGCGCCCATACCCCACAAGACGGATACCTTCGCGCCAGCGCGGTCAGAGATGCGTCCGGCCCATGGACGGCTGACCAGCGTGGCGATGTACTGGATGCTGATCACCAATCCGGCCAGTGCCGCGCTGAAGCCCATCCGAAAGTGCACAAACGGCGGCAGGACAGCGAGTGGCAATCCGATAGAGAGATAACAGATGAATGTAAAGTAGACGAATCCGACAATATGCCGCGTGCCGCCGTTGCTGGGGATGGTGGTGGCTGGAAAAGTGGTGGCAGTATCTGGCATGAATGAGAGATCTGAGGGGGTAAAAGAATCAGCTCTTAGTATAACGAACCAGCTTAGCGGGAGGGCAGATCTGCAAGGAGCTGATCTTTGCGCCGATTTGCAATTAAACTTGATCTATGTCGGGATTTCACGTGGAGCACTTCGGTTGCAGGTCGGCTCGCGCAGATGGCGAGGCGATGAGCGAATGGCTGCGCGCGGCGGGGCATTCCATCTGTCAGCCAGGCAAGGCCGAAGTGGTGATTGTTAATACCTGCAGTGTGACAGCGGAAGCTGATCGGGCGGCGCGCGCTTTTATTCGCCGGGCTCACCGGTTGAACCCCGAAGCTCGAATCCTGGTGACAGGGTGCTATGCGCAGCGTGCGCCTCAAGAGTTGGCCGCCCTCAAAGGGGTGGCTGCCGTCGTGGGAAACAGCCATAAAGCATTCGCGCCAGAGATTGCGCTGGGACTTGCGAGGCAGATTTCTTCGAAAACGGTTGATGGTTTCCCGCAGAATATTGAGCTGATTCAAATCAAGGCGGCGCAAGCCGCGTCTGCCCCACCGCAGGTGGTCTGGGCCGATGACCGCTTTGCCCACTCTTTCCTTGAGGAGGCGCAGGTTCTTCCCGGCCTGCAGACGCGACCGAACCTGAAGATTCAGGAGGGCTGTGGGAACAGGTGCACGTTCTGCGTCATTCCCCAGACGCGCGGACCGTCCCGCAGTTTATCTCTAGCTGCCGTTCTTCGGCATGTGGATGGATTTGTCGCTGCCGGAGGAAACGAACTTGTGCTTTCAGGAATCAACCTGGGACGATGGGGGCGGGATCTGAAAACGGATCATGCCGCCTCTAAGCAGACGCTTGCCTGGCTCGTCCGGCAGATCCTTCACCGATCTTCGTTGCCCCGTTTGCGATTGAGTTCGATTGAGCCGATGGATTGGGATGAGGAGCTGATTGCGCTCATGGCGGAATTCGGTGGAACGCGCCTTGCGCGCCATGCGCATTTGCCGCTCCAGTCGGGTTCTGACGCCGTACTTCGCCGAATGCATCGGCGCTATCGCCCTTGGCACTACGCAGAAAAAGTGGAGATGCTGTTGCGAGTGGCTGACCCGGAACTCACACTGGGCGCGGACGTGATGGTCGGCTTTCCCGGAGAGACGGACAGCGAGTTTAAGGAAACGGTGGAAATGGTGCGGTCGCTGCCGTTTGGGTATTTGCACCTGTTTCCATTTTCCGCGCGACCGGGCACGCGGGGTTGGGCACTCCATGCCGAGACGCCGGTTCCTGCGGCCGTGGTCCGCGAGCGGATGGGCGTTTTGCGTGACTTGGCAATCGAGAAGACTCGGACCCATAGGCAGCGATTCATCGGCCTAGAATTGGACGCCATCACGCTGCACACACAACCCGAGCTTGAGCGCAACGGACGCACCGCGGCTCTGACTGAGAACTTTCTTCCGTTGGAATTAGCCGGGCTCCTGGGAGGCAACCAGCTCATCCGCGTACGGGTGAGTGCGATAAACCCTGAGGGCTCTTTGATTGCCGCAGGGGTGCTGGAAAGGAAGCCTCAGTACGGCGCCGCTACGATATCTGTCTGACCGAAATCTGTGCCCTTGAAGAGCAGCTCGTCTCCGGTTTCCTTCGCCAATGCATATGCCATGCAATCGCCGAAGTTCAGCTTCGCCGGATGGCGGCCCTTGCCGTACAGTTTGAAGGCCTCGCTGGCCAATCGTGATTGGGACGCGGTAAAGGGTGCGACCTCCATCATGCTTCGTGCCATAAACAGGTCCAGATCGCGCAATCCCTCCTCCCAATGGCGCGCCAGAAGAGTAATGGCAGCTTCAAGGTAGCAAGTGGCGGGAAATCGGCAGTCGTGGTTATCCTCGATCGCTTCAGCAATCCGCTGCGCTTCCGGTTCAGCAAACAGAATTGCGAGTACGGCGGAGGTATCGACGATCACGAGGGGAGCCCGTTCTCGTCATAGCCGAGAATCTCATCGCTGCTTCGAGGATCCAGCACCGGAAGCGATGCGCAATGGCGTCCAATCGCCACTAAATCCGCAGCGAGAGATCGTTTGTTCTGACGTTTCCGCTTTTCGCGTTCCAGCCGCTCGCGCATGGCAACAATCACGGCATCCGTGATCGTTTCTCCCGTCGTATCGGCAAGTTCGCGAGCCAGCCTGTCAGCTTCGGGTGCTTTGATGCTCAGCGGCATGGTACCTTTATACCTCGTCGTCTACCTATATATACAATACCACTCTGAACGTTTTGGAACGCTAGCGACAGTCGTTCGAGCTGATTCTGAGACGTCAAGCCCTGCATTCAACAGGGCCGAGCCAATGCTATACTCAGTGTGCGTTCGTGTACCCGCGGCAATTCCGGAAGACCCCGGAGGCGGGTTGGAATAACTCTTGGAGGAGCACCATCGCACTCGATAAACGTTCGGCTAAGTCATTTATTCGCATCAACGATAGAATTCGCGCGCGCGAAATCCGCGTCATCGACGAAAACGGCGAACAACTTGGTATCCTGCCGCCCTTTGAGGCGCTGAGAATGGCGCGCGAGCGCGGCCTTGATCTCGTCGAGGTATCGCCTAACGCGGTGCCCCCCGTATGTCGTATCCAGGATTACGGACGGTTCCTCTATGAGAAAGACAAGAGTGAGCGTGCCGCGCGGAAGAAGCAAAAGGTCATCGTCGTCAAGGAGGTCAAGTTCTCCGTGACCGTCGACGAGCACGACTACCAGACCAAGAAAAACCAGGCAGTGCGCTTCCTTGTCGACGGTGACAAGGTGAAGGCCAGCCTGCGCTTCCGAGGCCGGCAAATGGCTCACCGCGAGTTGGGCTACGCCATCATCAACAAGCTCATTCAGGACATCGGAGACGCCGGTGTGGTTGAATTCATGCCCCGCATGGAAGGCACGATTCTGCACGCCATCATTGCGCCATCCAAAAAGCAGGAAGCCCCCAAGCCAAAACCGCCCGCTCCTCCGCCCTCTGCCGGTGCATCCGCGCCGCCCCAGTAAAACCCAGCACTGAGTTTTCACCAAAGGCCGCCCTTTGCCGGGCGACCTTTCAACTTATGGCCCCCCTCCGCATTTCCGGAGGGAGCGTGAGACTCCAGCCTCACGAAGAGAAAGTCTGTCACTCCCATGGGGCAAGAAGGCGGGGCCTCGAAACGTGAATGGCTCAGTTTTGGGAACCGTGAAATGGCTGCATAAGGGGTTGTTCTACATAGCTGAAAGGGTTGCTCAAGTGGTTACAAAACATACGAAAAGGCTGCTTAAGTGGTTGTCTTTTGCGTCGACATGCACCTTGTGGGCAGCCTTTTCGATGTGTTTCGATTGCAGAGAATTGAACTAAACGAACGAAAGGATTGCTCAGAATTGACCGCGTTTTTGAAAAATGCGCTGATTTTAAATGGTCTATGATGTCAAGTTGTTGATAGTTAATGATTTATTACGGTTTTCGCTACTGTGCAATTGCACTCGAGTTGCATTCAGGTTGAGGGGAGCTTGCATGGGATTCTCGAGGAACGCAGCGGCGTGGCGGGAGAACGTCGCTTACGATATACTGATCAGAGCCTCAAGAGGGCAGGGGAAGCCTTGTCTCACGGGCCATGTGGCCGGAGGATAACCTCCGGTCCAAAACGAGAAGAAAATGCCCAAGTTGAAGACCCATACGGGCGCGGCCAAGCGCTTCAGCAAGACTGGCACCGGCAAAATCAAGCGGGGCCAGACGAAGACGCGGCACATTCTTTCTTCGAAGTCGCCAAAGTTGAAGCGCAAGCTCGGCAAGACCGTGCTGGTTTCAGACGGCGACTACAAGAAGGTAGCGCGCATGATTCCTTACGCCTGATCGCTGTGCCTGCTCCATAGGAGCGGGTGCTTCCGGGCCCAAAGTCGAATCCGCTTTTGAGCGGACAGGGGCCCCCGGCAAACCGATTGAAGGAATGCCGAGAGATTAAGGCTTGCTATAGCGAGTGAAGAGGTTTACCGCCGCCCTTCCGGGCCGGCCTCCTGCCTCCAGCCGCTTAACCGACACACCAAATGGAGAAAACCCATGCCTCGCGTAAAACGCAGTACGAAGCGGAATGACCGCCGCAAAAAGATTCTTGAGAGGGCGAGTGGATATTTCCTTACCAAATCCAAGCTCTATCAAGCAGCCCAGGAAGCCGTCGAACGCGGCCTCAAATTCGCATACACTGGCCGTAAGCAAAAGAAGCGCCAGTTCCGTTCTTTGTGGATCGTGCGCATCTCGGCCGCAGCCAAGCTAAACAACTTCAGCTACTCGCAATTGATCAACGGCCTGAAGAAGGCCGGCATTGAGCTTGACCGCAAAATCCTGGCGGACATCGCCGTGAAGGACGCGGAGGGCTTTACCGACCTGATCAACAAGGCCAGGACCGCATTGGCGGCGGAAAAGAAAGTAGCGGCGTAGCAAGTTAGCAGGTCAGCGAAAAAGCCCCGCTAATGCGGGGCTTTTTCTGTTAGTGGATTATCGACCTAAGCGTGTTCACCGGGCTAGTTGAACTGTTGGCTGGATCTTCGACGGAAAAGGCAACGCAGGTTGCGGGCACAATTCGAGGACGCGCGCCCCACCGTACGCGACTGCCCTACGCAGTGGTTTATTCTGAGCGTTACGCATGATCAACGAAGAGATACCTAATCTGACGGCATTTGATGATGCCGCGCTGGACCAGGCGTTCGGCACGGTAGAGCGCCAAGCGCGCGAGGACGCTGCCGCGCTCAGCGGCGAAGCGGACGTCGAGGCCTTCCGGCTTAAGTGGCTGGGGAGTAAACAGGGGCGGCTCAAAGAGATTTCGGCACGCTGGCTGAAGGCGGCACCGCCTGAGGCCAAGAAGCCTGTTGGCGAACGATTCAAGGTCTTCAAGGAACTGGTTGAGGGCATTCTGGAGGCCGCATCTGGCGCAGGCCCCAGCGATGCGGCGCTAGCGGCTGAGGCCATCGATATCACGCTTCCCGGTACGCGGAGGCTGATTGGCGCCGAGCACCCGATTACTCGAACACTGAATGAAATTACAAGTGTGTTTGCGGCGCTGGGCTATTCGGTGGGCGTGGGACCGGAGGTTGAGACTGATTTCTACAACTTCGAATGCATGAATTTTCCGCCGGGGCATCCCGCACGGGATACACAGGACACGCTGGTGGTTGCTGGCCAGGAGCGGAGGTCGCAGCGGGACCGGCTCCTGTTGCGCACGCACACGTCTCCTGTGCAGATGCGGACCATGGAGTCGCAGCCTCCGCCGGTGCGGATTGTGATTCCGGGCAAGGTGCATCGCAACGACGCGGCTGATGCGACGCACTCGCCAATCTTTCACCAGGTTGAAGGCTTATGCGTGGATACCAACATCACCTTCAGCGATTTGAAGGGAACGCTGGACCACGCCATGAAGGCGCTGTTCGGCTCGGCCGTGAAGACGCGCTTCTTCCCGTCGTTCTTTCCGTTCACTGAGCCGAGCGCGGATGTGCAGATCAGTTGCATCTTCTGCGGTGGCAAGGGCTGCCGCAAGTGCAAGAACTCGGGCTGGATTGAGCTGCTGGGCTGTGGCATGGTGGACCCGGCGGTGTTTGCGTTTGCCGCGGAAAAGCAACCTGCCTACGATCCGAAGAAGATTTCCGGCTTCGCGTTTGGCATGGGCGTGGAACGCATCGCGATGATGAAATATGGCATCAGTGAAATCGGCCAATTCTACGCGGGAGATATGCGGTTTCTCGAACAATTTGTGTAAAGGAGGGTCAGGGGATGAGTTTGATTGCGAACACTTCCAATGTGATCAACATCAAGTGTGGCCATTGCGGCGAGAGCAATTCATTAAGATTCGCCGTAGGACCTAAGGCCGCTGGGGTTCAGAACTATGAACTCCCATGTTGTGGTTGCGGAGAATTATTCGGTGTTTCTTTACCCGCAAGGCCGACTCCCATCACAACCGAAGCGTCACAGTCTACGATCGAAAACGAGAATTTTGGATGACACGCCGTGAAGATACTTACTAAATGGCTTAAAGCTTATTTGCCAGGATTACCGGTTGACGATGCTCAACTCGCCGAAGACCTGACCCTGCGCGGCATTGCTGTCGAGGGAATCTATTCGCTTGGTGAAGGAAATGGCTCGCTCTTCGAGATGGACATCACCACCAACCGCGTGGACGCAATGAACCACTACGGCGTGGCGCGGGAGGCGGCGGCGATCTATGGACTAGCGCTGCCAAAACTTACGTTTGAGCTTCCACAAGCCAGCCATTCAGGCGAAAGTTTTCCGGTACGGATTGAGGCGGAGAATGAGTGCGGGCGTTTCACGGCGCGGGTATTGCGCGGAATCATGATCGGCGAATCACGCGACTGGTTTCCAGGCGCGGAAGTGGGAACCTATTTCGCGCTGCTTGAACAAAAGAAGATCTCCAACGCGGTAGATGCGTCGAACTTCGCATGGCTGGCAATGGGCCAGCCCACGCATGCCTTTGACCTGGACAAGATTGAGGGTGGCATCGTGGTGCGGCGGGCGCGCAAGGGCGAACGGCTGAAGACGCTGGATGGCGTGGAGCGCGTGCTCGATTCCGAAGACCTGATTGTGGCCGACCATGTGAGGCCGCTGGGACTGGCCGGGGTGATGGGCGGATGGGACTCAATGATTACGCCCGCGACAACCAATGTGCTGGTGGAAGCAGCATGGTTCGAGCCAACGGCCGTGCGCCGCACCGCTCGTCGCCATGGGTTGCATACCGACGCCAGCCATCGCTTTGAGCGCGGGGCCGACTTCAATGCAGGTCCTGTTGCATCGGCGCTGGTGAGCAAGATATTGCTGGCAAACGGAGGGCAACTCGACGGGCCACTGGTGGATGTACGCGTCCCTGCCATGGAGAAGCGCACCGCCGATCGCCAGCCCGTTGCATTGGCGCTGAGTGAGGTGAAACGCATTCTTGGCAAGACTGTAGCCGAGGACGGCATTACCGCTGTGACGGTCGAGGGCGTGCTCAAGGCTCTGGGATGTGGGTTGAAGGAGAGCAGTGCAGGCGTGGCCTGGCTGGTGACGCTGCCGAGTTGGCGTCTGGACCTGGATCGCGAGATCGACCTCATTGAGGAGGTTGCGCGAGTCTACGGGTACAACTGCTTCGCCAATACGCTTCCGGCTTTTGGCGGAGGCGTGCGAGTGCTGCCATGGGCTGAGAGCGAGTCTGCTGTCCGCAGGACACTGCTCGACGCAGGCTTCCACGAAGCGATTGCCAGCACGTTCTGTTCTGCGGCGGAGGCTGCGCTGACCGCTCCGCAACCGGGACTGGTTGTGCCACTGGGAAATCCGCTAAGCGAGGAAGCCGGCGTACTGCGGCCGTCGCTGGTGCCGGGAATGCTCACGATGATCGCGGGCAATCTACATCGGGACGTGAGCGACGTGCGGCTGTTCGAACTGGGAACGGTTTTCAGCGGGACGGATTCGAACGGTGTTGTGGACAAGGTAGAGGAACGGCCAGCATTGGCATTCGGCGCTGTGGGAAGCTTGCCGGACCAGTCTGCGCTTCATGGTGCGCGGGCAATCGATTTTCACGACGTGAAGGGTGCGGTGGAACAAGTGCTGGCGCGCTTCCAGGCTCGCGACCTTTATTTTGATCGCTTTCCAGCCGAGTCGGGACTGACTCCGGCGTGGCTGCATCCTTACCGGGCGGCGCGTGTGGCTGTTGAGGGAGAGACCGTTGGCTGGTTGGGGCAACTGCATCCGCGGGAAGCTGCGGCGCGCAAGCTGAAAGAGTCGGTGCTGGTGGGCGAGATCTACCTGGACCGGCTTTACAAGTTGCCGCTCCGCAAACCAACTGCGCGCGAGATCTCGCGTTTTCAACCGGTCCGACGCGATTTCTCGTTGATTCTGAGCGAGAGTGTAGCCTGGGAGCGCATTGAACAGGCGTTGGCCGGTTTGCGGATACCGGAGCTGGTTGATTGGCAAGTGCGCGAGGTGTTTCACGATGCACGACTGGGCGCGGGGGAGTATAGCCTTCTGTTCCGGGCTACATTCCAGGCCCAGGACCGCACCTTGCGCGAAGAGGAGCTTCAAACCTTCCAGACGAGGGTTGTCGAGGCTGTTGGCTCGACGGGAGCTCGGCTGAGGAGCTAAGGCGACGCGGCCGGGGAACATACCGGAGCGGAATGGAGCTATACTTCTTCGCAAGCGGATTGATCCGCGGAGGCTGTTGAATGTCAGAGTCACTTTGGGAGTCGAGCGTGGAAGAAGCGCATGTGGTTAAGCAAGCGGCGGAAGACGAGCTGGAGCCGAAGACCTTATCGCTCAGCGCGGACGACTTTTCTGCCTTGGAAGCGCGAATCATACGCACGGTGGAACTGGTAAGAAAAGAACGTCTGGCTCGAGCGGAGGCGGAAGAGCGCGCCGCAAAGGCAGAAGCGGACTTCCGTAAACAGGGGCCACTCCTGGAGAGTTTGCAGAAGGAAGTGGTTGGACTGCGGACTGAGCGCGACTATGTGCGCCAACGCGTGGAGCGGCTTCTTGCACAGTTCGATGCTCTCGAGGTTTAAGAGGAAGGCATGGCTGAGGAACAACAGGGCGCGCGGTCCGGTTATGTGACTGTTGAGATTTACGATCAGCTCTATCATCTTTCCGGCCAGGATACGGAACACGTGCGCGCATTGGCGGCCCGTGTGGACGCGAAGATGCGCGCCGTTGCTGCGCAGGGACGCACCGTGGACTCGCTGCGTGTGGCCGTGCTTGCAGCGCTGAATCTTGCCGATGAGCTCTCCCAGACAGGGAGCGCCGACACGCGCAACGGAGATGCCCGCGCCGCCAGCCTTCGCGGTTTGCTGGACGAGGTTCTTGAAGACGAGTGGAAAGCCGGCAAATAGACGCGTCCGCACGGATGCGGAATGCTGGTAAACACAACTTGCTAACCAAACCTTTGAACAAGATGCCGGAGGAAGCGTATGTCCGAAATTCGGATTTTTGCACACAAGCCATTGGTTGCAACCGCCGTTCTGATTCTGAGTTTCGGAGCGGGTCTTCATGCGGCGCAGGCGACCCAGCAGGAAGTTAGAAGCGGGGAATCGGCCAAGGCTGACACTCCCAGCGCCGAAACGACGCGGCAGACCGAACCAACCGACCCAAAGGCTCGCAAGACTTTTGCTTCGGCAAAGGATTGGGAGAAGCATGGCGACGATGGTGCCGCGCTGGATGACTTTCGCAAGGCAAACAAGCAGGATGGCGGTCAGTGTTGGGAGTGCCTCCGCCGCGCGTTCGGACTCGCCACAAAACTTGGCGCATACAAGGATGCAGTCGACATTGCACGGGAATGGGTGCCTCTGGCTCAAACCGATACCGAGAAGGCTGCGGTGCATTTCCGTTTGGCGATGGCTTTGCAGGAACAGGGCATCAAAGACAAGAAGATTGAAAGAATTCAGGAGAGCGCCGGCGAATTCAAGACGGCGTTACAACTCGATCCAAGAATGGCCAGGACGCATTACCACTACGGCGTAACGCTGGCTTATCTGCAACAGGATGACGCGGCGCGTGCACAGTTTTCTGCGTTCCTTGACGAGGATAGGAAGAATCCAAACCTGCATGAGCGTGCGGAACGGTTTGTGGACCATATCGAACTGGCTCGGGCACCTATGGCTCCGCCGTTCTCCGCGACCACGTTGGATGGGCAGCGCATCTCCCTGGACGGCCTGGCAGGCAAAGTGGTTCTCATCGACTTCTGGGCTACGTGGTGCGGGCCTTGCGTTGCGGCGCTGCCGCACATGCAGAGTATTGCGCACAAATTTGATGGGCAGCCGTTAGTGATGCTGAGCATTAGCCTGGATGCCGACGAAGCGAAGTGGAAAAGCTTTGTTGAGAAGAACAAGATGACATGGCTGCAGGTGCGCGATGGCGGCCTCAATGGACCGCTTTCGAAGAGATTCGGTGTCACTGGGATTCCGGCAACGTTCACCATCGACGCGGACGGAGTGCTCGAAGACCAGCACGTGGGCGACGCGAGCATTGAAGGAAAGTTGAAGAAACTGGTTGCGCGCGCTGCGGAAAAGAGCAAGTCTGCACCTGCCGTGGAAACAGCAGATAAGGCGCCTGGAGGCTCGCAGTAATTCTTGAGCTGTGCACTCCGGTTCTGGAAAGCTGTATATAAATCAGCGGGTCAAAGAAGCTAGCACACTGCGCCCACCTTGCACAAGACTTGTAATTCCTGGCCAGGACTCATACTATCCGCAATAGAAACCGGCCTGCAAAGCAGGTGGGTAGTCAACGCTGGTTGAACCAACATTCAATGAACAGGGGCTCGACTCGACAATCGGTTCTGTGTGCCGTGTCCGCCAGTCCGGAATGGATTCTACCTTCCTTTGAGCCTGAGGGGATATTCTGACTCAGGTGCATCCTGTTCTCTTCAACATCGGTGCGGTTCTCGTTCCGTCGTACGGCGTGCTGGCGGCGCTGGGTGTTGTGCTGGCGCTCGTTCTGGCACAGCGGACTGCGCGGGTTGCCGGCCTCAATGGGGCCCAGGTTTGGAACCTCTGCGTAGTGGCGTTGTTTGCGGCCCTTGTTGTGCAACGGCTTGTACTGGTGGCTGCCAACTGGAGTGAACTGCGCACGCATCCCTCGTGGATGCTGGGACTGGCAATGATTCATCATCCGCTGCTGGCGGCCACTGGTGCGCTTGCGGGCGGGGCGTCGGGGTTGGTGTATGCGCGATGGCACAGAATGCTCCTGAGAACAACTGCGGATGTGTTGGCCGCGCCACTGGCTTTGGGTCTGGCCTGTGAGCAACTTGGTGCACTTATGGCGGGGGCCGGGTATGGAACGGAAACCAGTGTTCGCTGGGCTGTGACGTACACCAATCCGCTGGCGGCGCACTGGAGCGGCACACCGTTGGGGATTCCTCTGCATCCCGTGCAAGCCTATGCGGGACTAGGCTTTTTGACGCTCTCGATTCTTTTGGTTGTCTGGCTGCCGGCGCGTCAGCAGCAAGGTGATGTGGCGGGCCTGTTTCTGATGGGGGCTGGTTTTGTCGTTTTCATGAGTGAGCTGTGGCGTGACTCTGTGGGACGTGGTCAGTTGCTGGGCGGTGCGCTTGATGGGCCGCAGCTGGCAGCAATTCTCATGGTGCTGGCTGGCGGGCTTTTAATGCTCGAGAGAAAT
>JBEKUP010000058.1:0-29298 GCA_049514915.1 Occallatibacter sp.
CACCACATAGATCTTCGTGTCGGCAGGAACGGAAACCACCACGCGGCTGTTGGCATTTAGATTCATCACCTCCGAGTCTCCGGCCGTGCCGACATTCTCGGCCAATCGTTCACGTAGCATGTCGTCCTCAGAGAACGCAGCGCTGGAGTTGTTCCCGGCCACTTCTGCGAGCACCGAACCAATACCAGATGCCGCCCGCACCAGAAAGTTCTTGCCCGTGTTCTTCCCGTACACGTTTCCTTTGATGGGCCCGAGGTCGAGACCGGTGCCGACAGCGTCGATCTTCTCCCGCGCTCCGTCCAGAAGTTCGATCTCATCGAATTTCAGGCTGACTAGTCCGCTTCGGTCGGCCTGCTGAAGTTGGCCATACACACGCGCTCCTGCGGGAACAATGATCCTGTCGCCGATCGCATAGGTGTATTCGACCACGGCTACCACCGGGGCCTGCACGGCGCTCGATATCTGTGTTTCAAGTTTCGCCTGAATGCGCGTGCCTGGTGTGAGTTCCAGCCGTGGAGCACCATCGTCGTCGGCATTGACTTTTTGTGCAGCCAATACGGGGCCTTGCGTCACAGTCCGCACGAAGATCAGAGACGGCTCCTTGAGGGTGTTCTGTTGCGTTTGCGGCGTCTCTGCGGTGGGACTTGCGCCATAGGGCGCCGGATCTTCCCATTTCTGTTGCGTGTCTGCGAAAGAGGGCACGTTTCCCAGAGAGCTGGCGACAACCGGCTTGCCGGCAATCGGCTTTGCACCTGAGCTGTTGTCGAGCGTACGTGTCCGCCGAATATCCCCAGGACCGAGCTGCCCACTGCTGTTATCCGGCGCAGGCGTGCGCACGGTATCCATGAGAGGCGTCACACTCCCTTTGGTCGGCGGCGACTGTTCTTGTTTGGCCTGCTGCGATGGCTGCTTAGGTGCCACCAGTTTCTTCGGAGACTTGCCAACGATCGCGGTGAAAACGAAAAAGAGAACCGCGACTGCAAGTCCGCCTCCGAGGAGTATCAGTTTGCCCTTGCTGACTCCTTCAGCTCCCTTGGCTGGAGTTCGCGTTGCAAACCGGATGGCGGGTTCCGCTTTCTCCGAGCCATCAAGATGATCGGGCGCATGAATCGATCCTTGTGCAGAACTTTGCTCTGATGATTCGCTAACCGGAGTGCTTAGACCCACGCTTCCGTTCCTGTTGTTGTCATTGATGCTCATGGCTTCGGGGCTCCCTTCTATTTGCCATCGCCTGATATGTGCGGGGTAAATGGCAGATGGATCAAGATCGGACGATCCACTTGATCAGCTTGGGCTATTTGCAAAAATAGCTTTTCCGTCGATTCTTTGAAATTCGGCCTGTCAAAGACGACCACTCCATCGGCGCGTTCTCCCGGCTCAAGGCGCGTCGTGCTCAGCCTGTAGTCCCGGATTTCCAGTTGGTCCGAGATAATGCCTTTTCCCTCTTTCTTTTTCTTCTTGGTGGGTATGCGACCTGTGATCTGGATCTGCGGCGGAACGATCTCGATAGGCTCATTCGAGCTGTTCAAGATGGAGTAGGAGATCATGGTCTGGTTGCTCAACTGCCGCATGTCGCCAATCGACGTCTCGATTTGCTTGTCGTCCCATTTGGCCCACTTCGGAGCGTTCACGGTCTCCTGCTGTTTGAATGCTTCATCGAGACTCGACAGCGGTGCCAAACCCAACCGGGTCTTCTCGCTACTCAAATTTCGCTCTGGTTCCTTGGCGGCCGCGCTTCGCGTCGCCAGGGGTTCTGAGTCGGCCGAGATGAGGAAGCTCCGCGTCGTTCTGTATTCGATCAGAAAATCGACCGGCTGCGTTGGATTCGTGACACTCGCGCCATCGCTGACCAGTTCGAGCGTCACATGCTGGCCCGATTTGGTCGCGATGAGAAGATTCGACTGCGCTGCCTCTTTCGCGATCGGCTTGACATAGACGTACTCCGGCTCGCCCTCGTTATGTTCAGCCTTGAACTCACCGGGGCTGCCGAGGATGACGGATGTGATCTCCTCCGGCATACGAATGGTCGACTCAAACTCTGGCCTGAGATGAAGGACCGTGACTTCTCTCGGATTGATCGTGATAGTGGCGACACGTGCTCCAACTGGTGTGTCACTCGCGCTGAGATGAAGTGGAATGAGGACTGCGACAGGGATGAGCCAGCGAAGTTTCATTGGGTTGACCTCCTTAACGGCCGAGCGGCCGGATACCTGCGAAGCATGTACTGCCTTCGCACCGCTTGCACGTACGCAACAACGGCCGGGTTACGATATTCCAGTTGTTCCCGTCCAATGTAGCGGTCGCCGGCGTAGTAAGCCGCGGCGACCAGACGCAGATCTCCGTGGAATTCCCACATCAACGTCGTCACGTAGCGGGTGCCTGCGGCGATGTTTTGTTCCACATCAAAGGGCTCGAAAGCACCAAACCGTTTCGCCGTCGCAGGCATGAGCTGCATCAGCCCCATCGCTCCCTTGGCGGAGACCGCTCGCGGGTTCCAACGCGATTCGACGTCGATGAACGCAGCAATCAACTCAGGTGGCACACGATAGTGCGCCGCATACTGCCTTACGATCCGCGCCGCTGGCGCAGGATCGGTTTGCCCAACCGCAAGACTGGGAACTACCAGCAGCATGAGCACGCACCGAATCATGATGTTGATCCTCCTCGGAGCGTGAGACTCTGCGCGAATCTGGCTCCGTCGTCGAGCAAGCTCTTGAATCCCTCGCGGAGCAGGAGGTGTCGGCGGTCCTTCTCGGTCTTCGCCAAAAAAGGAAGCAGCACGTCACGGTGCTCTTCTGTGACGTGGTCGGTCCCGAGTAATTGAAGTGCATTGGCAAAATCGATCATCTCTGAGACCGAGGGCGGCTTTTCGAGCGAGTAATTTCGGAAGGAACGAGCAATGCCCGCCATCTCGCGGTGAAACTCCTCATTGGCTTGCGGGGTTCGGCTTGCAATGATCTCCGCCTCACGCTCGGGCGTCGGATGCTCGACGCGGACATAAAGGCTGCGCCTACGGATCGGATCGCCCAGCCTGCGCTCCTCATTGCTGGTCAGCACGACAAAGGGAATGGTTTTTGCAGCGACCGTGCCAAACTCAGGAATTGAGAGCTGCCAGGCGGAGAGGATTTCGAGCAGCATAGCTTCAAAACCATCGTCCACTTTGTCCAATTCGTCAATCAGCAGCACGCACGGCTTTTCATATTCGAGCGCACGCATCAGGGGACCCGGACGAAAGAAGTCCCGTCCCCGGAGGTTCGCCTGCAGCGTTTCCCAATTCTCGTGCTGACCCTTTGAGAACTCCATGTAGAGTCGCTGCAAACCCTCGTCAAAGCGGCCGATGGCCTTGTCTTCGGCCACACCACGGAAGCACTGAAGCCGCTCGATGTTCGTTCGGGCTGCGGCAGCAACAGAAACGGCCAGTTGCGTTTTTCCTGACCCCGCGGGCCCTTCGAGCAGCAACGGCTTTTGCAGCTTGGCGGCGAGAAAGACCACCTGGGTCATTACGGGGTCGATGAAGTAGCCAGTGGCTGCGAGTTTTGCCGCGAGATCGTTGATTGAATCGAACATCTATTCTCCCTCACGCCTCAGCCTTAATAGCAATCACGCTCCGCATTGGCCTGGCAATCTGTCTCACCAAATAAACGCGCGGGCCAGAGCCGCCCGGACCTCTTGCATTCGCTAGCAGAGCGGCCTCCAGGGCGGCAAAGTAGACCAGGACCCGCTTTCCCGCAACTGCACCTGAATCTCTTTCAACACGGAGACAGCATGTGGCGGCTTCGAAACTCGGTCAAGTTTCCAATTGTGGGTATGAATTTACCCCGCCGCTTTTGGTCCACTATTCCAACCGCGCCAGCGGCTAAGCCGTTTGAGCAAGTCGATTGCGCGGAAGCTGGACTGACCCCGGTCTACGGCCGTTGCCGCCAGTCGGCAAGGCATCCACCCATTTCTCAATCGCTTCCGGGCGATAACGCACGAGCGGACCCACTTTCACATACTGGGGTCCTTCTCCGCGGAGGCGCCACCGTCTTAAGCATGCCAAGCTGACTTGGATCTTTTCTGAAACCTGGATTTCATTGAGGAATGATTCCATACTGTTCTCCTTCTGTTGCATCCTTTGGCCGAACTGACCGAGAAGTTAACCCGAAGTTCTGTCTCGGTCAATTCGACCCGTATATCCCGCGTTGCTAAGCGGAGGAGCCCTCTTTCGAGGTATCGCCCAATTGGGAGTGTCCTTTTCGAGAGGCGATGACGGACTCTACCGCTTCGCGCTTCGCCTTCATGCGGATGTGGCTGTAATGACGAAGCATCTGGCGGTCCACATGCCCCGCGATTTCCATGATGGTTTCGTCGCCAGCGCCACTTTCGGCCAGTTCCGTGATGAGGGTGTGCCGGTTATCGTGCCACCGGCCTTTCACTTTTGCGTTTGTGCGGGCAGTCGTCCATGCCTTCTTGAACGAGGTAATGTGCCGCGTCGGGTCCGACGGCCTCGGCTTACCCCAGGGAAAGACATACCATTCGTCGCAGATCTCGCCAAATCGCTTGCGATACCATACGCGATGTTCGATGATCGCCTGGTAGACCTCGGAGTTCAGTGGGACGATTCGCCCCTCTCCCGCTTCGCTCTTTGCTCTGCCTACCTGGACAGTTTTCGCGCCGAGGTTAATCCGGCCCCAGGTGAGCGTCTTGATTTCGGTATCTCGCAGACCGCCGTTGCGGGCGAGCATGAAGGCCGGGTACATATGAGGGCTTTGTGAACTCTTAGCTTTGGCTGCGAGAGACTCCGTCTCTTCGCTGTCAAAGGCTTTGCCGATGTTCTTGTGAACGGTCAGTTTGAGCTGCTTGGTTTTCTTGAGATGAGCGCGAATCACTTCGCCCGGGTCTCCCAGCATTTTCAGAAGAAACCGTACCTCTTCGTTGATCGACTTTGGCGCCGCCTTCTCGCGGAGCCTGTCCTCCTGGTAATGGAGAACCGAAGTGTCGGTAATGTCGGCAACGAGCTTTGTGCCGAGAAGTCGGCCGACATGTCCAAGCGCGTATTCGGCAAAACTCGCCGACCGGTAGCGAAGCCGGTAGCCGGTGAGGTATTCGTCGATGATCTCCTCAAGAATCCGGACACGGTTCTGCCGAACCTCTTTGAAGTTGTTGTAGCCAGCCTCGAGTGTTTTCCGGTGTTGGCGTTCAGCCTCTTTCGCGACGGTTCGCGAAGTCGATTTTGTCGGTTCGTCGATGCGTTCGCCGGCGAAGCGAAACCGGTACCACCAATACTTTCCCCTCTGATAAGTTGCCATTCGGAACTCCTGTCCTGTCGGTGAGCGCGCCGGTGCAGGCGCGCGACTGTAGGTTCAGGCGAATGCAAAACTCGATCAAATTTCAGGGGCCTGGCGCCCACGCGAAAGCGCGGTTCAGGACATGAGGCTGGAGGTCTGGAGTCTGTCTATCAGGGGAGCCAAAACCAACTGAGCTCGGTTGCTATGGGTTAGCATCCGTTTTGAAAGGGAGTGACGACAAAATTGACTACATTCGCGCCAATTTCGCGTCTTTCTGCTGCTTTCAAATGCTCTAAGTTATTGATTTTATTGGCTCCTCAGGTAGGACTCGAACCTACAACCCTTCGGTTAACAGCCGAATGCTCTGCCATTGAGCTACTGAGGAGTGACCAGCTTAATTTGTCCTTTATCAAGGTAGCAGAGAGCCGGGGTTGCGTCAAAAATTCCACCCCTGCCGGATCGTTGTAAACACCCTTTCGGGAACCGATGCCCAGAACATTCCACAGCGGTAATATGGGAACAGCACTGGAGACCTCATGTCCCGTATTTCCCGGCTCGATCGAAGCGAAGTGACCCCCGATATGGCGGCGCTCTACGACAAAGCCTTTGCTCAGCGCGGCAACGTGCCCAACATGTTCCGCGTCATGGCCCACAGGCCTGAAATCTTCGCCACCATGCAGGCCCACTTCGCCGCGGTTCTCAATACGGGTACCGTCTCCACCAAGCTCAAAGAGCTCATCATTGTCCGCACCAGCCAGGTCAACGTGACCCCCTACTGCCTCGCCAGCCACACCCTCCTTGCCAAGGGCCTCGGCTGGTCTGACGACCAGCTCGCCCACCTTGCCGATTGGCCTCAGCGCAACGACTTCACGCCCGCCGAAAAGGCCGCCCTCCGTCTCGCTGAGACCGTGACCCGCGATGCCCACACCGTCACTGACGATCAGTTCGCCGAACTCCGCACCTTCTACTCTGAAGGCGAAATTGTCGAACTCCTCTGCGCCATTGGTCTCTTCAATTACTTCAACCGCTTCAACAACGCCCTGCTAATGGAGCCCACCAGACCCGGCGAAGGCGGTTGCGCCGTTCCAACGGATGCCGCCTTTCCGGCCAGTACTTTCTAGCGTTCTGAGCCCGATACACTGCCCCAAAAGTGCTCACCACAGGAGATCCCTATCCACATGCAACTCGAAATTCCCGCCGGCGACTTCCGCGCCTACATCTTCGACTGCGACGGCACAGTCGTCGATTCCATGCCCCTGCACTACCGCGCATGGAAGGCCGCTCTCGCCGAATGGAACTGCGATTTCCCTGAAGACCTCTTCTACTCCTGGGGCGGCAAGCCGGTCCGCAACATCATCGCCGACCTCAATCAGATGCACGGCCTCACCATGCCCGTCGATTCCCTCGCCGTCCGCAAGGAAGCTCTCTATCTCGCCCAGCTTCCCAGCCTCAAAACCATTCCTGAAGTGGTGGAGCACATCACAGCGCAGCACGGCCGTATTCCCCTCGCCGTCGCCTCCGGCAGCCGCAAAGATTCAGTCGTCGGCTCGCTCACCACCGTCGGCCTTCTCGACAAATTCGACACTATCGTCTCCGCCGGCGACTACGTCCACGCCAAGCCGGCGCCCGACTGCTTCCTGCTCGCCGCCGAACGCCTTGGCATCGCCCCCAAAGACTGCCTCGTCTTTGAAGACACCCAACTCGGCATTCAGGCCGCCACCGCTGCCGGCATGGCTTCTATCATGGTTCCCTTCATCATGCATCGACCCTGAGGGAACCACGCTCCCCGGCAGTGCGTACTCTGCCCATGTAACGACCATTAGGTGATATGCCGCAAACCAATGCAGCCCTCGGCCAGCAGTCCCTTCCCCGACAAGTAAAGCCCGATTGGGCATCTCTGCTCTCCATCGCCACCGCCATCACCCTCGCGCATCTGCTCACCAACAGCCGCTACGGTTTCCATCGCGACGAGCTTCAATTCCTCAGCGATGCGCACCACATGGATTGGGGGTTCGTCGCCTATCCGCCCTTCACGCCCTTCATCGAGCACATCGGCCTGACCCTCTTCGGCCTTTCTCTCGTCGGCCTTCGTCTTTTTTCTGTAATCGCCCAAGCCGTGGCCATCATCGTCACCGGGCTCATGGCCCGCGAGCTCGGTGGCGCGCGTCTCGCCCAGTTCACCGCCGCGCTAGCTGTCGCGCTTTCCCCGCTCCCACTCTTTGAAGGCACTGAATTCCAATACACCACCTTCGATTACCTCTGGTGGGTTCTAATCGCCTACTTCACCATTCGCCTGCTCCGCACAGACAACCCCCGTTGGTGGCTCGCCATCGGAGCCGCGGTGGGCATGGGTCTTCTCACCAAGTACGCAATTGTCTTCTTCATCGCCGGCATCCTTGGCGGGGTCATCCTCTCACGCGCGCGGCGCTTCTTCCTCAGTCCGTGGTTCTGGGCCGGAATCGCCCTTGCATTCGCAATCTGCTTGCCCAATTTCCTCTGGCAAGTCCACCACCACTTCATCGCCTACCGTTTCCTCCTCCACATTCATACCCGCGACGTTGGCCAGGGCCGCGCCAACACCTTCCTCTCCGGCCAGTTCCTCCTCTGCGTCAACCTCGTTGCCGCCCCACTTTGGCTCGCCGGCCTCGTCGTCTTCCTGCGCAACAGCCGCTACCGCATGCTTGCCTGGATGTACATCATTCCCTTTGCGCTGCTCTTCCTCGCCAAAGGGCGCGACTACTACCTCGCCGCAGCCTACCCCATGCTTCTAGCCATGGGTGCGGTTGCAGGCGAGCGCTGGCTCCCTTCTTTGTCAACGTGGAGCCGCCGCACCGTCGAAAGCGTCTTCTTTAGCGGCCTCGCACTCTGGGGCGCGTTCGTGTGCGCGATAGTTCTCCCCATCGCCTTCAGCGGCCAACTGCGCGATTTTGCCTTGAAGAACAATGGCGATCTGCGTGAAGAAATCGGTTGGGATGAATTGGTGAGGACCGTAGCCGGTATCCGCGATTCCCTTCCCCCGGACCAGCAAGCCAATCTCGGCATCATGGTCTTCAACTACGGCGAACAGGGCGCAATTGAAATCCTCGGCCCTGCCTGGCACCTGCCGCCGCCCATCAGCACCACCAACTCCGCGTGGTTGCGCGGCTATCCCACGCCTCAGCCAACCACTCTCATCGTCCTCGGCCTCCCCCAGGATGAGGTCAACTCCATCTTCACCAACTGCCACCTCGCTGGGCACAACGGCAACTCCGAAGGCATCCGAAACGAAGAAAGCACCGATCATCCTGACATCTTCGTTTGCGGCCCTCCGCGCCTCCCTTGGACCGAGCTATGGAAGCAGCATCAGGACTTCGGCTGAGATCACAGTTGACAGTGTGGGTGGTCAATACAACAACACCGCCACACGATACGCCGTGAATGACCCCGACGCACCCTCCACCGGGCAACTCGCTACGGCCGCCTGACGATAATTCCCCGACGCTAGCCTATCCTCTAGCGCTGCCGGCAATTCCCTCAGGTCCGAGTCTTGCCAGCGCATCAGGAATCGTGGCTGTCCTGCCCCGCGTCCCCCACTCATCCCCTCGCAATAACTCCGCGCCCTCGCGGCATCGCTCACCAGGCTCACTCCGCGCGCCCGCACCAGCCTTCCCACCGCCGCCTCAATCTGCGCCGCTGAAAGTTCCGCCACCGCATGCGAGTAGTCGGCCACCGCGTACATCACCCCACGGCTCACAACCACCGCCGCTCCCATCCGGTCCACATCCGGATTCAGCAAATTCGTCCGGTGCCCAGGCGAGTGCATCCACTCATCGTGAATCGCCGCCGGATCAGGCCCAATAGCCACGTTCTCTTCAATCAAACTGAAGTGCGCACCCGCCTGTCCCGCCCGCGCTGACACATCCGGTTCGCCGCTGTACTGGTGCGATATCGGACCCTCCGCAGCCATCCGCAGGCAATGCTGCCGCGCCGCCGCCGCCAATTCCGGATCCCACTTCAGCGGTCCCGCACCATGCGCCGCGCGCGACTCATTCGCCAGCGCCAGCAACTGTTCCGCCTCCGGCTGAAGCGCCTGCCGCCGTTCCCCCTGCCACGCAGGAACCGCCCGCTCCTGCCCATAAACCACGGGCGCAGCCAGCACCAAACCTAATAACAGTCCCTCAATTGCATGCCGCATACCTTAGTAGACCCCGTCCCCGTGCCAGTGTCGCGGTATTCTTTTCATGCCAATGTCTTTTCTTTCCAGCCCGCATGCCAGTGCACCGACAGCGCCGTTCTCGGCCCCGCTCGCATTTTTGCCCAACCAGATCCGCCGCCAGCCCCTGGCCGCCGTCGGCATCCTGCTCCTCACCGCGTTTGTCCTTGGCGGACTCGCCGCCCCCTGGCTCGCTCCCCACAATCCTTCCGCCATCGATCTCCTGCACCGCCTCGAATCCCCCTCCGCCGCCCACTGGGCGGGAACCGACGAGCTAGGCCGCGACACCTTTTCCCGCCTGCTCTGGGGCGCGCGCCTTTCGCTCGCCGTCTCCGTCAGCGTCGTCTCCATCTCCCTCGCCCTCGGCCTCAGCATCGGCGGCCTCGCCGGCTATCTCGGCGGCTGGATCGACACCGCCCTCACCACCTTCGCCATGAACACCTTTCTCGCCCTCCCCGGCATCCTGCTCGCCATCGCCTTCGCCGCCTTCCTCGGCCCCGGCTTCTCCAACCTCGTCCTCGCCCTTGCCATCGGCGGATGGGCCGGATACGCCCGCCTCGTCCGCGCCCAGGTCATGTCCGTCCGCGACCGCGAATACGTCGACGCCGCCCGAGCCCTTGGCGCCAGCGGCCCGCGCATCTTCTTCCGCCACATCATGCCCAACATCATCCAGCCCATCGTCGTCCAGGCCGCCATCGGCATGGCCGGCGTCATCCTCGCTGAAGCCACGCTATCGTTCCTCGGCCTTGGCATTCCCGCCCCCGCACCCAGTTGGGGAGCCATGCTCAACGACGCCCGCTCCCATCTCTTCGACTCACCCCACTTAGTCGTCTTCCCCGCCATCGCCGTAGCCGCCGCCGTCTTAGGCTTCAACTTCCTCGGCGACGCCCTCCGCGACCGCCTAGATCCCCGCACCCGATTGGAATTAGGACTCTGAGGACTCAATGGCAACCTTGCAAACTGGGAATTGCGAACACTGTCTCACGGAATATCATTACGATATTTGGCACTCTGGCTTCAGCGACTTGACCTATGCATACTGCGATTCGTGCGGCATGCTTGCAACACTCAACAGTTGGGACCCGCGGTGCTCCAAATTGCCTCCGCATTCCTCATGGCACCGGGAAATCGACGCCGTCCTAGAGCCGTCGATTGAGCCCTGCGTCTGCGGAGGCAAGTTCCGGAAGGGCTCTGATCCGCGATGCCCGCATTGCAAACTCCCCATCTCCGCTGAGTATGCTGCTCGTTTCATTGAACGCAACGCTCCGGGCACCTCGAAAGGATGGCACTGGCAGAGAACTTGGACCGGCTTGTATTGTTTCGCGGTCGAGGATCCCGCGAACCCAGGAACACTGCGACACATGAAAGACCCGTTCCATTTCTGAGCATATTCAAATGAAAATCGCCGTAATCAGCGACACCCACGGCCTCCTCCGTCCCGAAGTCCTCCCCGCGCTCGCCGGCGTCTCGCGCATCCTCCACCTCGGCGACATCGGCAAAATCTCCATCCTCGACGACCTCCGCAAAATAGCCCCCGTAACCGCCATCCGCGGCAACGTCGACCGCGAAGGCTCCTGCGCCGAACTCCCCGAAACCGAAGTCGTCCTCATCTCCGACCGTTACGTCTACATGCTCCACGACCTCAGCACCCTCCACCTCGATCCCGTCGCCGGCAAATTCGCCGCCGTCCTCTACGGCCACTCCCACATCCCCAGCATCACCCGCAAGCGCGGCGTCCTCTACTTCAATCCCGGCTCCTGCGGCCCCCGCCGCTTCAACCTCCCCGTCACCATCGGCTTCCTCACCATCGATGAAGATGGCGACTTCCATGCGGAGATCGTACCTCTCAGCGTCTCGGTGTGATACCTTTCCGCCATCATGAAATCCTCGCTTTTTACGTTGACTTTGCTTTTTTCCGCGGCTATTTGTGTCGCGCAAACGCCCAGCCTCTCCGATTGGCCCAAACTGCTCGACAAAAAAGACGTCAAGGCGGCCCGCACTCTCTGCGAAGGATTCACCGGTTCGAAAGACATTGCCCAACAGGTTGAGGCACAGAAGTGTCTTGCCAATGTCGCCTTGTGCGGCAACGATGTAGTCCTTTTAGAAGGTGATAACACCGGCGGCGGTTCCATCCGTGAGGGATATAAGCACGAAGCCGTCGATGATGCTCTTCTCCATCTCGACATCGGACTCAAACTCGCGCCTCAGGATCTCTCCATCCATCAAGGCCGCTTGCATGTGCTGGAGATGTCTGGCCGCTACTCAGAGATGGTGAAAGCTCTCGATGAGAGCAGCACAATCTACAAAGGCAAAGATGCACTAGACGCTTGGATGGCATACGCCCCTGAGCTCATGGATCTCCGCCAAACTGAGGCGGGCCTCGAGTTCATGAAGGTCCTGGAAAAGCGCTACCCCGACAACCCTGACGTATTGGGGAATATCGGTGCGTTCCTATCCATGCTTAAAAGGGACGCGGACGCAATTCCCTATCTGCAGAAGGCCGCCGATCTCGCCCCCAAAGACCCAATCAATGCCTGGGACCTGGGTCGAACCTACGACTACGCCGGCCAGATCGATCTCGCGGACAAGTGGTACCAGAAGGGAATTTCGCTCGAAACCGATCCCGACCGGCGCAAAGAGTCAGCCTGTCTCTATGGGCAGTTCGTCGAGAAAAAGCTAAATGATCGTGAGCGCGGCTGTTCCTTGGAAAAGAAGGGCTGCTCAGCCAGCGAGCAAACGGCTTGTGGCCCACCTCCCATTTCTGACCAGAAAGGCAAATAGAGCCCCTCCGCTGCCCACATAAGGTGATGCAGATCACTGCGAACAACTCGGACTTAATTTGTCCTATATTAAATGAAGACCAAATTGGTCGGCATTCATACTTCCTACCGGAAAATGCAAGGATTCGCCGTGAAACGCACCATCGCCCTCATCATGCATCTTCTCTTTTTCTCCCTTTTTGCAGGTGCAACCTTGGCTGCGCAGACCTGGGGATCCACAGGTGTAGTCCACGACTCGACTGGCATGGCAATTCCCGCAGCAAGCGTGACCCTTCGCCAACCTGGAACAGACGCCGTGTGGTCCTCCCAGACAGACGAGCAAGGCACATTCCACGTTCTGCTCCCGGCCGCCGGAACCTATCAATTGGAGATCAGCGCCAACGGCTTCGCGGTCTATCAAGCTCCGGTGGTTCTCACCCCCAATAAGCCCTCGGTCACTCTGAACATTGCACTTGTCATCCAGGCAGACTCTCAAACCGTCGAGGTGACCGCCAACGCGCTGGCAGCCGAAACCACCAGCACACAACTGGGCGAAGCTCTGGATATGAAAAAGATTGAGGCCGTGCCCTTGAACGGGCGCAGCTTTACTGACCTCATGGCGGTTCAGCCCGGCATCGTTCCGCAGAATACGGCTCAGCCCGGCGCCGTCATCATGACCGGTGTAGCCACTACTCCTCCGTCGGGTGACGCCAATCCCGGAAACCTATCCATCAGCGGGCAGCGCGAATCTTCAAACGGATTTCGCGTCAACGGAAGCGATGTGGAAGAAGACGTAAATATGGGCACGTCGATCCTGCCCAACCTCGACTCCATAGACTCGTTCCGCGTGCTCACTTCCAACTTCGATGCCGAGTATGGCAACTCCAGCGGCGGCCAGGTGCTCGTCACGACCAAGGCGGGAACCGCGAAGCCGCATGGTTCCGTCTTCGAGTTTCTGCGCAATACAGCCCTCGACGCGCGCAACTACTTCTCGCAGGACCGTGCGGCCTACCGGCAAAACCAGTTTGGCGGGGCGCTCGGCGGAACACCCTTCCACTCCAAAAACCTGGCCTTCTTCGCCGACTACCAGGGCACGCGCCTCACCGAGGGCATTGACACCGGCAACATAGCCGTCCTTTCAACCGCCGAGCGCAACGGAGACTTCAGCCAGAACCCGCTCACTGGCCACGTCAACGGCGACAACTGGGCAGCGCTCTTGAGCGCAAAACTGGGCCGCGCCGTTTCTGCTGGAGAACCCTACTCCTCCGTTTTCCCCGACGGCAAAATTCCGCAATCCACCTGGTCGGCGCCCGCAAACAACCTGCTCTCCTACATTCCGCAGCCGAACGCCGGAACCGGCCTTTTCGCCACCGCCGCCCAGGCACAAACCCTCAGCGACGACAAAGGCGCCCTCCGCGCGGACTGGACCCACGGAAAGGGCACGCTCACCGCTTACTACTTTCTTGACGGCTACTCGCTCGACAATCCCTATCCAACCGGCACAGGCGGCGCCAGCGTTCCCGGTTTTGACGCTACCAGCAATGGCCACGCCCAGCTTCTCAGCCTGGCCCACACCGTCACTTTTGGCGATAAATCGCTGAACGAGTTTCACCTTAGCTACATGCGCAACGCCAACGCCGTCGGCCAGCCCAAAGGCGGCGTCGGCCCAACGCTTGCCGCCCAGGGATTCACCGGCATCGTCGCCCTCAAGCCTTCAACCGAAGGCGTAGAAAACATCGCCTTCAACGACTTCACGCTCGGTGTCGACACCACCGCTTTGGTCCAGGCCGAAAACATCTATGAGCTCAGCGATTTCTTCTCCCGCATCGTCGGCACCCACGGGATAAAAGTGGGCGGCGAGGTGCACGCCAACCAGATCAACACCCATCCCGACGTAATCTTCAACGGAGGTTTCAGCTTCAACGGCTCTGAAACCGGCCTCGACTTAGCTGACTTCCTGCTCGGCGTTGCTTCCAGCTACACCCAGGGCCAGGCAGGCAGCTTCTACAACCGAAACCTCTATACGGCTGCCTTTGTTCAAGACAGTTGGAAGGCCACAAGCGAGCTGACCATCAACTACGGCGTGCGCTGGGACCGCATCAGTCCCTGGAGTGAAAAGTTCAATCAGTTACAGACCCTTGTTCAAGGCCAGCAGTCGCAGGTTTTCCCCGGTGCGCCCCAGGGTCTGGTATTCCCAGGAGACAACGGCATCCCTAATTCACTCGCTCCGGCACGCAATAATTTCTCTCCACGCATCGGCGTGGCATGGACCCCATCCTTTGGTTCGCCCTGGCTGCACCGCCTCGCCGGCCCGGTTGGCAAAACCAGCATCCGCCTTGGATACGGCGCCTTCTACACCGCCTATGAAGGCCTGTCTGCCGGCATCATGAGCGCCAATCCGCCCTACGGGTACACCTACACTTCTGCCGCCCCGCCGCTTTTTGATTCGCCCTTCACCGCCGCCGCCACCGGCGTCAATGCGGGCCAGCGCTTCCCCTTGCAAAAAGTAGCCTTTGGGGCCAGCCGCGCCCACCCCAACTCCACAGTCGACTGGTCCCAGTTTGAGCCCCTCGTCGGCATTCCCGCCGTCGATCCAAAAGATGTAACTCCATACGCCGAACACTGGATGGCGAGCATGCAGCGCCAGTTTGGAACCACTTCGCTGGTTACGCTGAGCTACGTTGGCGCCTCCACGCATCACCTGCTGGTGCTTGAAGAGGCGAACCCCGCCGATCCATCCCGCTGCCTCAGTCTCGGCTCGGCTTGCGGACCGTTCAATGAACAGGCCGCGCGCACCCAGTTCGGCCCCGCTTTCGGCAGTGTGGAGTTGCAACGCACCATTGCCAACGCCGCCTACAACGCCCTCGAAGCCACCATCAATCATCGTTCGCACGGCATGGAAATGCTGGCCAGCTACACATGGTCCAAGTCCATTGACCAGTCCGCGGGACTGCCCGAGCCAGTCAATCCGGTAAATCCCTCGCTCAGCCGAGCCCTCTCGTCCTTTGACATGCGTCACAACCTGGTCACCAGCTTCCACTACCAGTTGCCCGCGCTCAAAGCCAATGCTGCGCTGCGTGCGCTCGCATCGGGATGGGGAGTCGCCGGCATCGCCCGCTTCACCACCGGATTGCCGGTAACGCTCATGAACAATAACGACACATCCCTGCTCGGCACCATTCCCAACGGCATCAACAACAATGGAGTCGACACGCCCGATTGGAGCGGAGAACCACTCAATCTGCATTTGAATCCTCGCGGCGGTGCCAGCGTGTTCAATGCCTCGCAGTTGACGCTGCCTGCGCTGGGAACCATGGGCAACGCGCGCCGCCGCTTCTTCTCCGGGCCCGGCATGGAGAACCTGGATGCAACCGTCTCCCGCAGCTTTCTGGTCAAAGACGATCGCTCTCTCGAACTGCGCGCCGAGGCATTCAACCTGTTCAATCACGCGCAGTTCTTCGGCGCGGCCGCCGTTGAAGGAAACATATCCAGCAGCAGCTTCGGCCAGGCTGTCAGCGCCATGCCTCCACGCCTCATGCAACTGGCCCTGCGTTACCGGTTCTAATCACCCCCGGCCTTCCCTCACCATCTTCATCGGCAATGCCTATGTCCAAAACCTCTTCTACGAGGACGTCGCACTGTTGCCCACAGCAGCGGTGTTCATCGCGAGCGTGCTTCCCGCACTTCGCGCCTCCCGTGTGGACCCTCTGGCAATCATGCGCGATGATTATTGATTTCTTAACTTCTGAATTTATAACTTAATAAGTTACCGCTGGAGTTGCAGTAATTAAAGATGCAACACGACCCATCTACTCAGAGTTATGTTTCTTAAGTTCTGGATTCGTCCTTTAATAAATTGCCGCGGCTCTTTCAGTTATTAGAGATACAACATGACGAACTTATTAGAGTTATCTTTCCAATATAACCTTTAGATTTTTTCCTCTTATCTGAAGGAAACCACCAAAAGTTTTCGATACATGAAACATTAGGACACTCCAGAGTGTTGGACTTCGCTGGCGAAGCCCAATTATTTGTAGCGTCTCTTTTGCTTCGCGTCACATCGTGTCGCCTTGGTTGATCAGGACGAATCCAGAGATGTGGGAACTCTGTCCGCTTTGAGAGCAACCGTGAGAGTTGTAGGTGCACGCTGCCCACACGTGCCAAATAGCCAACCCCATCAACGCGCTCTCAAGGATGATGCATCCCGATCCGATACCAAATCACCCTAAGTCGACACGGCAACCCAAGCAAAGCGGCACTGAACAGCTTGGACAAGACAACACTTCCCTGAAAACGCCGGATTCGGGTCACCGGGCCCAAGACCCAACAGAGTGAACTGCGCACCGCCATTGCGGTTGCGCGCGCAAAAACGCAGGATCAACCCGAAATGCGGTTGAAGGAGACTTATGTCCGAAGCAAGCAGCAAGCAAATTCCTCCCCACTACAAGCGTCTGCACGGCAGTGAACGCCACCCCTCGCCGAAGGCGAAGCTGGTTGGTCCAGCCGACCCCAGTGAATCGTTCTCCGTCACCATCGTTCTGCGCCGCCGCCCCGACGGGCCGCCGTTGCCCGACTTCGATTCCTATGCCAAGCTCCCTCCCAGCCAGCGCCGCCGCTTGCCCGAAGATGAGTTTGCCGCCAAATACGGCGCAGCGCCATCCGACATTGAAGCGGTCTCCAACTTTGCCACCGCCGCCGGTTTGTCCATCGTCGAGTCCAGCGCCGCGCGCCGCAGCGTCATCGTCAAAGGAACCGTCGCGCAGATGGAAAAGGCCTTTGGCGTCACCCTCGGCCGCTATGAAGTCCCTGTTCCGCGCAAGCGCCGCAGAACCTCGGATACAGCCAATGAGCCCCAGCAGATCGAGAACTATCGCGGCCGCGACGGTTTCATCCATGTTCCCAAGGAGATTTCTCCCGCGATTCTCGCTGTCCTGGGCCTCGACAACCGCAGTGCCACCAGGCAGAACAATACCGGCGATCCATCGAGTACGGGAAACCTCTCCATTCCGCAAGTCACCCAGCTTTACAACTTTCCCACTAACTCCGCAGCCGGACAGACCATAGCCGTATTTTCTTACGGCGGTTTCGGAAGCGGTTTCGATACTACGCCTGGCCCGACCAACGATATTGCTCAGTATTTCGCCTCTATCCCCGGCTACACCGCTCCCAACATCATCGTCGTGCCTCCGTCGGCGAGTGTTTACAACAACGGCCCGGATGGCGAAACCGAACAGGACATCTGCATCTCTGCCACCGTGGCCCAACACGCCACCATCGCAGTCTATTTTCTGGCCAATTTCTCCACCGGACAGAACGGCTGGCACGACCTCATCGAACGCGTCGTACACCCGGTTGCGGGCGACTTACCGGCCGGCATCAATCCCCCATCCGTGCTTTCGTGCAGCGACTATCTGGTCGATGGCGACGACCCCACGACCATCGCCAATGAGGGTTATACATCCAGCTTCATCGCAGCCATTCACACCGCATTTGAAGATTGCGTGTTGCAGGGCATCACCGTCTGCATCGCATCCGGCGATCAGGGAGCTGATTCGAAGGTCGGAAGCACCACCGGTGTTAACGAGTGGGGTGAACCCTTCGCTGCTGAAGGAGGGGCGCACGTCCAGTACCCAGGGTCCGATCCTCTCGTCCTCTCCTGCGGTGGCACCACAATCGGCAACGTCAGCGGCTCGTCATTCACTGAATATGTGTGGAACGATGTTGATCCGGATTTCATTGTTCCCAATGGCGCAACCGGTGGTGGAGTTAGCGACTACTTCACCCAGGCGCTTGGAAACACTCTCAACTACCAGCAGGCAGCCGGCTTGACCCCAACATCCGTGAACGACGGTCATATCGGCCGCGGCGTCCCGGACGTGGCGGGCAATGCCAGCGGAAACAGCGGTTGGCCATTCAGTGTCGGCGGCACGCAGCAGGTCACCAACGGTACCAGCGCCGTCGCTCCCTTGTACGCTGGCCTCATCGCCACCATCAACGCCGCGCTCGGCGAGAATATCGGCTTCCTCAACCCGACACTCTACGCCCTCGGCACCAGCGTCACCCGCGCCGTGACCGGACCGCCCGGGCCAGCCAACAACAGCCTCAACGGCATTACCGGCTATGCCGCAAATGCGCCCTGGAACCCGTGCACCGGCTGGGGCGTCATTGACGGCAATGCGCTGCTTTCCGCCCTCCAGACGCTCTTTACAAAATCCATGACCTTCATCATGCAGCGATCCACCTTCGGGCAGGACGAGGTCCAAGCCACCGGAGGCGTCTTCACGCAGGCCTTCTTCATCACCGTTGACGGCCTCAAGCCCAGCGATTTCCCTAATGGAGGAATCACCGCGCTCTCGTCCTCT
Organism: Occallatibacter sp.; assembly: GCA_049514915.1. GTDB lineage: Bacteria > Acidobacteriota > Terriglobia > Terriglobales > Acidobacteriaceae > Telmatobacter. The sequence continues at coordinate 18,581 of JBEKUP010000058.1, forward strand.
ACGCCTCCGGCTACGCCGTCTCAAATCACCAACTGGGCGCCAACCATTCCTTCGCCAAGCGGTCCGGCCGGACCCACCAACATCACCATCACTCCAACCGCCGTCGAGTCGGACGACCCCAACCTGAATCCTGAAGTACAGCGCTTCACCTTCACCTACACGGTCACCTTCCCTGACCAGACCGCATTCACCACCCCTCCCGCCTCAGACTTCCCTGAGATTCTCACTCTCACTGCGTCCCTCCCCGCCAGCACCGGCGTACCAAACGCAACGGCGGAGATCGAACTCATCACCGCCGCCGACCCCTTCTTCTCCAGCGAGTCCAACGGTGGACTCTACTGGCTCAGTGAAGACATCCGCGTCTTCTTCGACGAAGCAGGCGCAACACGATTCGGCGCGCCCGCGCTCGGCAGCACTCCTGCTGATGCCATCAGCTACATCACCTGGATCGTCAACCACCTCTCCGGACCAACCGGAACCACCACTCTGAGCTCCGATTCCTTTGAGGCCATCTCTCCCCTCGAGTCATCGGCCATCAGCCTCTACCCCACCGCCACAAATCCGCCGCACAAGGCCATCTTCAACTTCGCGCTCGCCCGTGTCCGCCTCAACGGCAACACCGAACAAGCCAGGTCCGTGCGTGCGTTCTTCCGCTTGTTCCAGAGCCAATCCGTCGCCGTTCCCTATCAGACCCCGCTCAACGCAATGGGAGTCTCAGCGCCCACCGGAGCCTATCGCCAGTGGTCCGACGGCATGGACGACGGACAGAAGATTCCCCTCCTCGGCATCAGCTCAGACGGCTCCGAATACGTCACCGTCCCCTGCTTCGCCACGGCGCGCCAGCCCAACACCAGCGTCACCACCAACATGACCACCCAGCAGGACATCCCGAACGTCCAGACCATGACCCCCGTCCCCGGACAAACGGTCTACGCCTACTTCGGTTGCTGGCTCGACAACAACCAGACGCAGCAGCTTTTCCCGCTCGCGCCGCAATCCAATCCTGACGGCCCTTTCACCGGCACTCTCAACACCGTCAGCCAGGTCCTCGACCGCGGCGGCCATCAGTGCATCGTCGTTCAGATCGTCGACGACGAGGCTCCCATCATCAACAACGCCACACCCGGCTCTTCCGATAAGATCGCCCAGCGCAACCTCGCCTTCACCACCGTCGCCAATCCCGGCCTCTCTGACTCCCGCGTGGCCACCCACACTTTCGAAATCAGGCCCTCCCCCTTCACTCTCACCTCCGACCAGCGGCCAGACGAGCTCATGATCGACTGGGGCAACGTCCCCGAAGGCAGCATAGCCTCCATCTATCTGCCCGCGGTCAGTGCTGCCGACGTGCTCTCCCTCGCCGCCCGCATGTACCCCTTCCACAACCTCACCGCCACCGATCCAAACACCCTCCAGTGCAACACCGGCGGCATCACCTACATCCCCATTCCCCAGGGGTCTGGCCCCAACTTCGCGGGACTCTTCTCCATCCAGCTACCTCTCGGCGTCAAGCGCGGCCAGCAGTTCAACATTGTTGTCCGCCAGATCACCAGCTCCTTTGAAAACATCCCCGTCAACCCGAATCCCCCCACCATCAATGCCACCACCGGCCCCAAAACCCGCCTGCGCCGCTTCGTCTACGGCTCGTTCCAAATCTCCATTCCGGTCAGCGTCAAGTCAGAGATGCTCGTCCCGGAAGAGCGCAACCTCTCCATCCTCCGCTGGATTCAGGAAACCATCCCCGTGTCCAGCCATTGGTATCCAGTCTTCCAGCGGTACATCGCCCAGCTCATCGGAAAAGTCACCGCTCTCGGCGGCGACGGCCCCAACGTCCCTCCCACGCAAACGGGACTCTGGCCCGGACTTCCCGGAACCGGCCTAGGCACAGGGCACGGACCGGGGCATGGTCCCGGCACGGGTCATGGTCCAGGCTCTGGAACCGGTCCCGAACCCGAGCCGCACCATCTCCATTCCGTCACAGGAAAGGTGGATGGCATCATCTACGATCACTTTGGTGATTTCGAGGCATTTGTTCTGGAGACGTTCGAAGGTGAGCGCCACAGATTCGATAGCCACGAGTCATCCGTGCTCAAACTCGTAACCCGCGCCTGGGCCAATCGCATCCTGACCACCGTACTCTTCCACCACGATCGACCGGAGCGTCCGCTTGAGATCAACCTACACGGAGCTCCACCGCTGTTTGAAGAATAAAACTCAACCTGTCGGGGCTTGCCCCCGGCACACAGCCAAGCGGTAGGTCAGGGATTTATCCCCGACCTACCGCGGCTTTGTGCGGAGCGGTTGTCCGGGGATCTACCCCGGCAACACCATCAAACCCCATAACAATCAGAGGCCCGCGACCGGGTTTACCCGGTCGTGGGCCTCGTGTCGTTTGCTCTACCCCTCCAAAGGTTCCTCCGGCCTTACGGTCGCGCGTTTCCTCAGCTCTGCTACCCTTGCCAGCGCGCTCGATGGGCCGATATTGAGAGTATTGGTCTGTACTTCTGCAACCGGGCAGCGCAATCAACTGCCATCCGGCCTTTTGCAACACCGGTACTGGCGTGGCGTTGCCGCTGTGAAATACAATTCGGACGCCTTGGGGCATTGCTCGCGCTCAAGTTCGAACGCTGCGGGCCGGGCGAAGAATTCAGAAAAAACTTCAAAATGATCGACAGCTGACCGACGACGCTACAACCTATCTCATAAATGGCGTATAGCCGAATTCGGTAGTTCGAGACCCGCACCAAAGCGGGTCGAATGCCGGAAGCGACTCGATGCAGTCATTTTATGAGATGGGTTCTAAACAAACCTTTGACCGCCGTCTTCCTTTCATTCGGCCGCCGGTGAGGGACTACACAGCAACCCGCTCGATGTCTCTGTTGTACGTACTCGATAGGGACGAGCGGTTCGCGAAAGTACACGACACTCTGAATGGACTGCGCCTGAATCGAGTTCCCCTGCGCAGATCGCGTCAAACATCCCCCAAAAAATAGGAGACTACCGTGATTTCAAAAGGCATAGCAAAAGCAAGGCCTATGGGCAGGCCGTGGTATTGCCTGCTCGCCGTGATGCTTCTTCCATCCAGCTACTTAGTCTTGGCACAAGGCACAGCTCTCGGAGGCCATGCGGCCGATGAAGGCTTCTTCAGCGGAGCGATTCACCGTCAACTGTGTTTCGCAACCGCCGACTGCGGCAACGTCGGCCAAACCGGTGCAACTGGCACCGTCCCAATCAGCATTGGCAGCTTCACACTCAGTCCGCGCAATGCTCCAGCGTTGGTCTTCGATGACTCGGGCGCCGGGACATCCCCCGGAAATCCCATCGACATCTACACCTCCAACAGCACCGGCGCGCAGGCATGGTCCGCCAACAACACTGGCGTATCGCCCCCCGGTTTCTATAACTTCGCCACACTCGGTCCATTCTGCGTAACCGCCTCGGGAAGCACCACCGGTTCCGCAGTCGTTATGGATCCCTGCGCCGGCACGCCCGCACAAGCCTGGGATCCCATCCTGATTGGCAATTCCTACGAATTTCAGCCCGCCAACAGCACAAATCTCTGCCTTACTGCCAGCGGAGCAGCCGTCGGCAGCGCCGTCGTCGTCGACACCTGCACAGGCGCTCCCAGCCAACTCTGGTCGCTTGCTGTCGAAACCAACAGCAGCAACACCGGCAAAGGTGGCCACTTCGCCAGCGAATGCGACGGCATCGGCGACCTGTCCGTTGCAGGGGTGTCCTACAAGCCCACCTGGTGCCAGGAGTTCGACGGTCCCGCTCGTCCGCCATCCACCGAAGCCTGGAACTTCGACCTCGGCAACAACAACGGCTGGGGAAATGGCGAAGCCGAAGTCTACTGCGGACCTCCCGGCGTCTGGGGCAACCCAAGCCAATGCCCCACCACCTTCAGCACGGACACAGCTCCCGTCTACATCGATGGCAACGGTCATCTCGTCATCCAGCCCAGAAACGTAAATGGAACCTGGCTCTCGGCTCGACTGAACACCGATGGAGGGCAGACCTTCCAATACGGCATTCTCGAGGCCCGCATCAATCTGCCCGATACCACCAACCAGGGAGTCTGGCCCGCTTTCTGGGCACTGGGCAACAACATCAACAGTGGCGTTCCATGGCCCACCGCCGGCGAAGTCGACATCATGGAAGACTGGTCGCCGCAAATCTACAACGGACCCGGCGACACGGGGGACAACTCCACCATCCACACCTGGCTTACCGGCGGAGACGGAATCTCGGATCGCTACTTATTCCCCAGTGGAGAAGCGGGCAACACAGCCTTCCACACCTACGGGATCATCTGGTCGCCCGACCAGATCCAGTTCTTTGTGGATGACCCAACCAAACCATTCTTCACCACCACGCCCGCTACCCTCCCGCCGGGAGACTCGTGGCCGTTCAATCAACCAATCTTCATCCTCTTGAACGAGGCCATCGGCGGAACCCTCGGTGGCTCCACCGCCAACCTCACCAACCCCGGGCCCATGACCGTCGATTATGTTCGCTGGTACACGGCGCGATAAAGCGCCTGCGCCCTCGAATAGGTTCGTCTCTGCCGGCAGTGGAATTCATCTCCACCGCCGGCAGAAATGGGCGGATGGCCTCGGTCTCATCGCCCTAAAACTACACCGAGGGATCAAACCGGCGTGCGCGGAACCGTGCAGATCGAATCGCAGGGTACAGCCCGCGAGAGAGGCTTGCAACTGCCCAAGCGCATGCGCTATCGCCCGCCCGATTCTTCCCGCCTCCCCGGTCCCCAAAGGCGAGGTACAAGGGCACCCGCAACTTGATATGATTCCGTGAGAAATCGGGCCACCTGCCAAGTGAGACAGCGGCCGGTTTTGATCTGACCGGCCTTTCAGGTGCGAATCCGATACGACTAACAAAGGAAGACTACTGATGACGGATATCTCCAACACCGACAGTCCTTGGTTGGTAATCATCGACATGCAGACCATCTTTTCGCAATATCCAAAATGGTGGGGCTGCCCGAAATTCGACGAAGTGATTCAGCCAATTCTCGATCTTGCAGCCATGTTTGGCGACCGCACGCTCATCACGCGCTTCGTGCGGGGACCCGCCCCGCAAGGCTCCTGGGTGCCGTATTACCAGCAGTTTCCGTTCGCCAATGTGCCTGGCTCTGACCCGCTTTACAACTTGGTTCCCCGCATCGCGAATCTGGTCAGAGGCGACAACGTAGTCACCATGACCACCTTCAGTAAGTGGGGCAATGAAGCGCATGGTCTGCGTGCCAAAACAGGTGCACACCCGCACCTGGTGCTAACCGGGGTGTCGACCGACTGCTGCGTCCTCTCGACAGCCATGTCTGCCGCCGAAGCCGGGGCATTTGTGACGGTCGCGTTGGATGCCTGCGCCGGCTCGTCCGCCGAAAATCAAGTGGCCGCCAAGAACATCCTCATCGGATACGCTCCGCTCATCAGCATCACGGATACTCAGCAACTGCTGAAAGGCTGACCGGACCGCCTACCCGGTCCCCACAAGATAGGGCGGGGTGCCCTCAACCAGATTTGGGAAAGATCACCGAGTCCAGCGCCACCCGTCTGGCAATCTACCTTTCCAGCTGTGAAACCCATTGACCACTATATGCCGTTGGCATATGTTTTTCCCTTGCAAACGGTGAAGCAATGAGCAAATTGTTTAAGGAGATGGCACAAGGAACGGCTGAAGCCCGCGCCTACATGGAAGGTGAGCGCAAGGGTTACAAGGTCACTCTGCCGCAGACCGTGGACGTGCGGGGACTCCGCAAGCGCCTGCGCCTGAGCCAGGGCCGTTTCGCAGATAGTTTTGGCTTGTCGGTGGATGCAGTTCGTCATTGGGAGTCTGGGCGTCGCCAGCCGGAAGCCGCTGCGCGCGCGCTTCTTATCGTCATTGCCGCCGACCCTGAATTCGTGATGCGTTCCTTGGCTAAAAGCGCGTGAACACGGGTAAAGGGTCATCCCGCTGGCAACTGCCCGAGTGGATTCGCAATCGTCGGCCCGATGCTTCAACCTCCCCGATCCCCAAAAGCAAGGGACCGGAGGCACCCTCAACTAAATTTGATTTCGCGCGAGATTGGGGCCGCTCGCCGTACTCTTGCGTCGGCTCTGTTTCCGTGATTGGATGAAGGAATGAAAAGCCTATCCAAGCTCTTTGCTGCTGCTGTTGTCCTCTTGGCCACCTGTATCTCTCAGGCCAAGACGGATCGGGGAGTTAGCCTCGTCCAAGTTGCTGCCGATGACTCCCACGCCGTCTTGCAAATTGAGTATTGGGGCCCGGAGATGAGAAATCGACCAGGGGATTTCAATGTTGATGGAACTGGTTTTCTTGTTGGACGTGATGGGTACTTCATAACAGCCGCCCATGTGATGGAGCGTTATAAGCCTTCTTCCGGGCAGCTCAGCACCGCCATCCACACGCGAGACGGGAATGGTTCCGGAATTTGGTTCGATGTGATTGAGACCGATTCTGCGCATGACTTGGCCTTGTGCAAGCTAAAAGTCTTTAATCCATCGAAAGTGCCGCTAGGAGGAAGTTCGCGGCCCGCGGCGTCCTACATGCCGATAACCTCTCTGACCATTAGTGCGGAAGGGGCCAAGCCCGGTGAACTTATTGCAATGATTGGTTATCCGTTAGGCTCCTTCGTAAGCCCGATAATTCAAATGGGAAACATTGCGGCGACTGATGCCATGTTGGACGCTGTTCCAAATTTCCCCGCAGGTCGGCATGACCTCTTGGTCGTGTCGGTCGCCGGGAACCATGGCGACAGCGGTTGCCCCATCATCAGCCTTGAGACCGGGGAAGTCTTGGGAATGATCATTCAGTACGTCCCGGCCCCACTGCTCTCTGTCACAGATGGAGCGGGGCGAAAGGACGTCGCCCAGCAATCCGGGTTGATGGTGGCAGTGCCCGCGAAATGGATCCTCGAAATGCTCAATCGCCATGGGGTGGCAAACGCCCCGATACGACCCAAGGAACACCTCTTCATGTAGGCGTCGGCCCAACGGCGGGTGGCTTGGTCTCGACTCCCTAAAACCTCGTCGAGGGTGCCCCCGGTCCCTCGCTGCTGGGCATCGGGGATGCTGGCCACGGAACGGGGGCACCCTCAACTTGATAGGATTTCGTGTGAAATCGGCGCCACCCGTCTCGACGCATTGGACATGAACTCCCCCCATCACTCAGAGCGCAAACGAAAAAAACCGAACGACCCGCTAAAAAAGAGAGACCATCATTGGCTCTTTCCTTTCCCATATTCATTTCAGGAAAAACACGTGACGAAAAGCGATAGACTCTTTGAACTTGTCAGAGGGTAATTCAATTGGAAGGGGGTTCTGCGATGGATCAAAAGTTTTCAATGTTCCCGCTCGACAAAATCGCCACAAGGTGGGGAGGACTTCTCGACGGCTCATTCGATGACGCAATTCTGCCTTTTGAAGTTTTCCCAGGGGTCTATATCGAAAACGTTGCTTCGCTGATCCCTGCCAACGAATTTGATTATTGTAAGGCTGAGCTCGGTACAAATCTAATCGAGCATCTCCAACATATAAAGTATGGAATTATTCATCGGTTTCCTACCTTGGAGATAGACGCTTCGAGTGGCAAAATAAAATGCGAACCGGAGATATCCGAAGATTCCAAGACCCTTGTTCAACAAGCGGTAGCATGTCTTCGGTTAGTCCGTCCGTTCGTCCAATATGTCCAATTTTTGGGAGGATCAGTTGGAAATGATGGCAGTCTGAACAATATTCACTTCGATCATCCGATTCCTTTTCTATCTTCGCTTTCGAATCAGACCGTTATGGCGATCAGAACGCAGGATGTCCAAGATCTTAAGAGCGTCTTTCCTCAGTTTCGAACCGCCATGGAGGGGAATTATTGGAAGTTTCGGATGTCGGTGGACATGTTTCAATCTGGGTACTTTCAGCAAACGCATTGGAAGTTGCGCTTCTTCATGTGGACAGCAGCTCTCGAAGCGCTTTTCACTTCCCATTCAAGTCCACAACATCGAGGAAGCCTCGTAGCTAAAGAACGGGTAAAACACCTGCTAGGTGCGACAACCTTGATCTATCCGGCTGGTGAATTATCACAGTATGAACCGGATCCCCATTTGACCGTAGAAAACGTCATCGACGAGATTTATTGCTTACGAAACCACATCGCACACGGCGACAAAGTTCCCGATTACTATTTTCAGACAACGGGTCGAACTGGCTTGAACGGACCGATCAATAAATTGGAAACATTATCTGAAGCGATTAGCTCGATCGTCCGCCGGTCGTTGCTGACGATTTTGAAAACAAATCTTCTCGTCAATTTTCAAGATGGGGCGGCATCTGAGTCGTATTTCAGTTCTCTTGGATTGACCAAATCAAAGTTGGAACAGAAAGCTAAGGTGGGTGGGACTGTTCAATTCACATGTCCTTCTTAATCTCCGGTCCCTCGCTGTTGGGGACCGGGGAGAATCCAGACGGCAAAGCCGCCTCAAGATTGATTTGTTCTCCGCTGACGGGATGTTCGAATTTCAGAAATTGGGCGTGCAGCAAATATCCTCCATCGCCGGGGAGGCCGGGGAGATTTTCAAGAGGCTGGCCGCCTACGCCGTATAGCGGATCGCCTACCAGCGGATGGCCGATAGATGCCAGATGGATTCTGATTTGATGAGGGCGGCCCGAATGCAGGCTTACCTCAAATGTTGTGGTGCCTGCGTTTGCTGTCGTGCCTGCGCTTCGTGAGATCACCTTTGCAACGGATTTTGACGGTTTGCCACTTGGCTTCGCGGCCCACACCTGACCCAGGCGTGGGTGCGGTACCAGGCCGATGGGCGCGAGGATTTCGTAGGCGTCGTGCTCTGCAATGTTTTGAGCCAGCGCCCGGTAGATCTTTTGAATTCTGGGCGTGTTCCAGTTTGCAGTTAGGTGCGAGGCCGCCTGTGGCGTTTTGGCGAAGAGGACGATGCCGCTGGTGCCTCGGCCCAACCGGTGCACAGGATTCGCGTTGGGAGTTTGCTTTTGCACCAGCCGCAGGAGGGTGTTTTCCATGAATCCGCCGCCGGGCAGAGTGGGCAGCCCGCTGGGTTTGTTCACGGCCAACAGATGCGCGTCGTCAAACAGCACTTCGAAGTGTTGAGGAGCGTCTGGTTCCGTCCACGGCGGACGGTTCCAGACCAGTGCCTGTCCTGAAATCACCGTTTCGCTTCCGGTAGCGGTGACGCCGTTGAGGGTGACCTCACCGTTGTTCAGCTTTTGCTGCCAGGCTTGTGCGGTTGAATGGGGATAAAGGCTAGCCAGGTGCGACAGCAGCGTTTCCCCATGGTATTTGCTGCTGATGATTGTGGCGTAAGCATAGCCCCGGTTGAGCATGTAGTGAAAGTGTAAGCTACCTGTTCCCTCAGCCCCTTAGTCCTTGGTCCCTTAGTCCCTGGTCCCTCAGTCCCTATTCCCTGTTCCCTGATCCCTGTTCCCTGATCCCTGATCCCTGTTCCCTGTTCCCTGTTCTACCGCATTCTAGGATTCACCCACCGGTTCACCACATCCGTCAGCAGGTTCACCAGCACATAAGTCAACCCAATCGACAGCAAACACCCCTGTACCAGCGCATAATCGCGATTTGAAATCGCGCTCACCGTCAGTCTCCCCAGCCCCGGCCAACTGAAGATTGTCTCCGTCACAATCGCCCCGGCCAGCAGCGCGCCAAACTGCAGTCCCACCACCGTCACAATCGGCGCCAGCGCATTCGGCAGCGCGTGCCGCCACACCACCGCCGTCTCACTCAACCCCTTGGCCCGCGCCGTGCGAATGTAGTCCTGCCCCAGCTCCTCCAGCATCGCCGTGCGCACCATGCGCGTAAGAATCGCCGCCAGCGACGCTCCCATCGCAATCGACGGCAGCACCAGGTACTGCCACTCAATCGCCCCGCTTCCGCCAGAGTTTGCCCCCGACACCGGCAGCCACCCCAGCCCAATCGAGAAGACCAGAATCAAAATCGGACCCAGCGCCAACCCCGGCACGCTCAGCCCAAAAAGGCTCACCACGGACAGCAGTTGATCCACCCACCGCCCGCGCCGCACCGCCGCAAGAATTCCCGCCGGCAGCGCCAGTGCAATGCCCAATCCCAGCGCGGAAAGCGTCAGCGCGATCGTGTACGGGTACCGTGCCCAAATCAAACTCGCCACCGTCGAGTGCATCCGGATCGACGAGCCAAGATCCCCGTGCGCTACCCCATTCCAGTAGTGGAGATACTGCATCCACAGCGGCTGGTCCAATCCGTACTGGTGCCGCAAGGCCGTCATGTCGGCCGGTGCTGCGCCCTCACCCAGGATCTGCAGAATCGGGTCGCCCGGAACCAGGTGAATCAGCAGAAACACCAGCGAAACCACAAGCCAGACAACCGGAAGCGTAAGCGCGAGGCGGGTCAGAGTCTGCTTCATGGGCTGCCTACAACATTAAATCAAGGGTAGGCCGGGGGATTTATCCCCGGCACAAACTGACCAATGGCAATTGCACAGAAAACAAAATCGAAATAACTCTTTCATTTTCAATGTATTAAGTCACTATCTCGTGCAAAATCAGCGCATTTTCGAAAAAAGTGTCATGGGGTGACCCCCTAAGTTGAGACAGTTCAAAATCGGCGCATTTGCCGTTTGCTGTTTTTGGTTATGCCGAGAGCCATGTTCTGGTCGATTCTGGGCTCGGCCGGTGAAGCGGAGTCGGGCT
>JBEKUP010000059.1:0-30627 GCA_049514915.1 Occallatibacter sp.
GCCGTCGAACCGTCGCTGAACGACTTCGCCAACTGGCTGAAGTCCCCGCCCTGGTGCAGCTTCGCCTCAATGTCCGCCGCCTTCGCCTTGGCTGCGGCCTGCTTCGCCTCATCGTCCGACGGGCTGGTCGCAACCAGAATCTCGCTCAGCCGCACGCTCTCCGGCTGCACATAATCCTGCTTGTGCTCCTCAAAGTAGCGCTGCACCTCGCCCGGCGTGAACTGGATCTTCCGCCCCACCTGGTCGCGCATCACCTGCTGGGTAATAATCTGGTTGCGGATGTTGGCCTTGAAGTCCTCAAACGAGACGCCCTGTTCCTTGGCGGCCTTCTCCAGGTCTTGTATCGTCTCCAGGTTGTATTGCTTGCGATACTTGTCGAGCTGCTGAATTAGTTCTGTCTCGCCGTCGATCCCAAGTTCTTTGCCCTTTGAGAGCCAAAGTTGCTGGTCGATCAAACCGCGCAGCAAGTCCTTGTGCCCCTCTGAGATCTGCTGCATCGTCGCTCCGTGCTGCCGCGCTTCGTCGTCCATCTCTTTCATCGCGCGGTCGTAGTCGGAGTTGGTTATGATCTGGTCGTTGACGCGCGCAATAATCCCCTCCACCACCACGCCGCCGTAGGGGCTCTCCGGAGCCACCGGCTTGTTTTGCGCAAAAGAGGAACCTGCAAGCAGCATCGAGCCGAACACGATCGCCGCGGGAATGCGAATTGGTTTCAGAGTCATAAGATTGGGCACGCCAGGCAGCATATCGTTTCCACCTGAGGCATAGACGTCATTGTAAATGGCTGGGCAGCAGGACGGACAGGATTGGAGCGATTTCCGGGAACAAACCGGGCAGCTTTCGGAAGGCCCGGCAGAATCGAACAAGCCGGGAGCAGGGGCGCTCCTTTCGGAAAGAGGGTTGCACGCGAGGCCCCAGCAACCGAATCGGCTCGTCCGCCGTCAAACACCCAGTGATATACTTGTCGCTAAGACCGCTCTGCACGGGACGTTCGGGCGGTTTCCCAGGTCCACGAACCTTGCCGGAACCGGACTCGGTTCACAGGCAAGGTTAATTTTTATTGGGGATTTGGTCCGCCTTAACCCGTCGGATTGGCCCTAAAACCCTGGGAGATCGCAGTTTTCCTGGTCTGCCGCAGTTGCTGTCCGGAGGTTCTCCCAGCTATGACTCCCCGCGCACGCCGCGCACTTTTCACCATCGTCCTCTTCTTTGCCGTCTGCGCCACGGTGGGCAGTGTTCTGCAGCGCAAGGTGGGGGCGCAATCGTCCGCCGACGAAAGCCAGCTCCGCGACAACCTCAAGTCCTTCGCCAATGTCTACGCCGTGGTGGAGCAGAATTACGCCGAGCCCATCGACGGTGACAAGGCCGACGCCGCCATCTACGATGGCGCAATCCCTGGCATGTTGCGCGGCCTCGATCCCCACTCCAATTTCTATGACCCCAAAGCGTACGCCAAAATGCGTGAGGAGCAGCACGGCCGCTACTACGGCGTCGGCATGGTCATTCAGCAACAGAATAATAAGGTGTATGTCATTGCGCCCCGCGAAGGCACACCCTCCTTCCGCGCCGGCATTCACCCGGGCGACATCATCGCCTCGGTCGACGGTAAAAGCACCGACGGCTGGACATCCGACCAGGTAGCCAAGGGCCTCAAGGGACCCAAGGGCACCCACGTACAACTCACCACCATCCGCGAAGGTCAGTCCAAGCCGCTCTCCTTTGACCTGGTGCGCGACGAAATTCCGAATCCCTCCGTCGACATCGCTTACGAAATCCGTCCCGGCATCGGCTACGTGCACCTCGTCATGTTCCAGGAAACCACCGCCCAGGAAGTAATTGAGGCCGTCGACGGCTTCCAGAACCTGAAGGGTCTGGTCCTCGACCTGCGCAATAACCCCGGCGGCCTGCTAAGCCAGGCAGTCGACGTCTGCGATCACCTGCTCTCCAAGGGCCAGACCATCGTCTCGCAACGCGGCCGCGCTTATCCTGACCAGGTCTACACCGCCACGCGTGGCAACGACGGCAAGACCTTCCCCATCGTGGTGCTCGTCAATCGCAATACAGCATCGGCCGCCGAGATCGTCTCTGGCGCATTACAGGACCATGACCGCGCCCTGATCGTCGGCGAAACCACCTTCGGCAAGGGTCTTGTGCAGACCGTCTACAACCTCAGCGAGAACACCGGCCTCGCCCTCACCACCTATCACTACTACACGCCCTCCGGTCGCCTCATCCAGCGCAACTACACTGGTGTTTCGCTCTACGACTACTACTACAACCACGCCGGAGCGCTCGCAGCCAACTCCACCAACCAGGAAGTCAAGCTCACCGACTCCGGACGCACCGTCTACGGCGGCGGCGGCATCACACCCGACGAAAAAATCGAGACGCCCAAGAGCAACCACTTCCAGGACACTCTAATCGAGAAGGATGTCTTCTTCCACTTCGCGCCCGTCTACGTCGCCTCCCACTCCGTCGACAGCAACTTCCAGGTGGACGACGCCGTCATGGCCGAATTCAAGAAGTACCTCACCAGCCAGAACGTCGACTACAGCGACAACGATCTGAATGGCGTGAAGGACTGGGTCAAGGCGCGCGTCAAGGAGAAGATCGTCACCATCCAATTCGGTCAGTTGCAGGGCCTCCACACCCTAGCCGACTGGGATCCCATGATTGCCAAAGCCCTGACGTTCATCCCAGAAGCGCAGGCCCTCGAAGACAACGCCCACAAGGTTCAGACAGAAAAAGCACAAGCGCGGAATTCCGGAACTGAGTCTGTCGGCGTTCCCGTCCAGCAGTAACCTCAACTTGTTTCTCATTCAAGCCAGAAGGCCATCCCACCAGGGATGGCCTTCTGACGTCATGGGCCAAAACCCGCAAGACTGTCATACACTCATCCCCATGCCCTTTTCCGACCTCATCCTTTCAAGACGTCTCGAACGCGCGGAAGGCTTTGCCTGCTCCCAATACGCGGAAACGCGCATTCGCCAATTCCCAGATAGTGGCGCGGCATGGATCGAGTGTGGTGGCGCAGTGGCTGTCTTCGATGGCGTTGATTCGCCCTGCACGCAGACCTTCGGCCTCGGCATCTTTGAAGAGCTAAGCCCGTCCACCCTCGATACCATCGAAGATTTTTTTCGCGCCCACACCGCACCTATTCAGCATGAGGTCAGTCCCTTCGCCGGAGTCGACGCGCTGCAGCTCTTATGCAAGCGCAACTATGCGCCCATCGAATTGAGCAACGTCCTCTATCGCACAGTCGAACAGCCGGCCCGCGCCGCATCCCCAACCGGCAGCAGCGTCTCCGTCCGCATCATGGGCCCTGATGAAGCCGACCTGTGGAGCCGCATCAGCGCCAAAGGCTGGTCCCACGACCACCCCGAATTGATGGATTTCATGGTCAGCTTCGGCGCAGTCACCGCGGCGCGCGAGCAAACAGTCTGCTTTCTAGCCGAAGCCGACGGCCATCCCGGTGCAGCAGGCGTCCTCTGCATCCATGATGGCGTCGCACTCCTCGGCGGCTCATCCACCGTCCCTGAAATGCGCCGCCGCGGCATGCAGTCCGCTCTCCTTGAAGCGCGCATGCGCTACGCCTTTGAGATCGGCTGCAACCTCGCCATGATGGTCGCCTGGCCCGGCACCGACTCCCAGCGCAACGCCGAGCGCAAGGGCTTCCAGATCGCCTACACGCGCACCAAATGGAAGTTGCCCATCTAGTGTCCTGTCTAAAGTCCATAACATAAAATGACCTGTCATCCTGAGAGAAAGAGGCCCCAGACGCTTTTCAGTTTGGGGGTGGTGAGTCGAAGGATCTGCATTTGCCCTTTTGCGATTTTCACCAGGAACTTCAGAGACAGGACACGAGCGTGCACGGGCAGTTCCATCCGCACACAGATGAAACCGCCCGTTCAGCGCTACTCCGCCGACAGAGTCCAGATAATCCGCGCGTTCGTGCGGACCTTCGGCAACAGTCGGGCGCGGACTAGCACCAAAAGTAGCCTTCGCTACACCCGGGAGATGTCTCCGGCTTGTCACTCCATTGTCAGAACATAACGCCGCATGCGGCACCACCCCGCCGCAAACAAGGAACAACTATATGTCTACTGCTCATCCTTATAGATATGCACTTCCAGCTTCCCGCCCTCCGCTATGCGCGCACGGAACATCCCCGGAGTATTGAAGCTGAACGCAGTCTGCCCATCGGGAGTCAGCGCAATCACACCTCCATCGCCGTGCAGCGCCTCCAGCTCCTTATGGATCACCTCATCGGCGGCCTGTTGAAGCGCCATGCCCTTGAACGCGACCAGGTTGCATATCTCGCGCGCCACGCCCAACCGGATAAAGTACTCGCCCGTCCCCGTCGCGGAAACTGCGCAAGACTGATTCGACGCATACGTCCCCGCACCAATAATCGGCGAGTCGCCAACGCGCCCGGGCATCTTCCCTTGCAATCCGCCCGTTGAAGTGCCCGCTGCAATGTTGCCTGCGCGGTCCAGCGCCACCACACCAGTAGTCCCATGGCTATGCGAGTCTGCTCCCTCGTCGTAGAATGCCACCGGCACGCCTGCGCTCGGAGGCGGTGCGCCCGCAGGCCTCGGTGGAACCGGCTTACCTTCCTTGGTCAGCTGCTTCACAAGGGACTGCCAACGCGCTTCCGTGAAAAAGAAACTTGGGTCCACCTGCTCCAGTCCCACCTTCGCGCCAAAAGCATCCGCACCTGATCCAATCATCATCACGTACGGCGACTTCTCCATCACCGCTCGCGCCAGGCTGATGGGATGCCGTGTGTGTGTCACCCCCGCCACCGCGCCCGCCTTCAGACTCGACCCGTCCATGATCGACGAGTCCAGCTCGTTCTTGCCCTCTGAAGTAAACACCGCCCCGCGTCCCGCATTGAACAGCGGATCGTCTTCCAGAATGTTCAGGACCGCTTCCACCGCGTCTAACGCCGACCCGCCCTGGTCCAGCACCTTTGCGCCCGCTTCCGTCGCCGTTTTCAACGATGCCCGATAAGCCGCGTCGCCCTTGGGCCCCAGCGCCGCCTTTTCAATCACCCCCGCCCCGCCATGCACCACAATGCTCCAATGATGCGCCGCAGGCTGTTGCGCCGCAGCAATCAAACTCAATCCAACAAGCACGCCAGCCAACAAGCAAACTCGCCAAACGCTTTTCATCGCTTCCACTCCTCCTGGCCTCGCATCGCCAACTCCGCCAATACGCGCTAAGCGCTGCTAACTCCGCTTATCTCACTCACTTCTTCGGTATCAACAAATGCGCGCCTTCACCCACCTTGTAGGTTTGGGAAAAATCCCTCTGGTTAATGCCGAGCGAAAGCCTCCCGCGTGAATCGATATAGAAAAGTTCCTTGCCCACCGGCACATCACTGAACGTCTTCACAAATGGAAACACGTATTGCTTGTCGCCCAGCGTAATCGGAACCTGGTCGCCAACCTTGTACCCGAGCTGCATGAAAATCTCCCGTGGCACGTTCAGCACAAGATTCCCGAACGGCCCATCCGTCCCAATTACCTCTCCATGCAGCCCCGTTGCGTCCACTGTCGCGGTCTTCAGGTCCAGCCGCACCAGCTTCGTCACATCCAGCGCCGGTCCCGCGGTCTTCCAATCGTCGCCCCGCGCCAGGTGCGCGCCCGCAGGAGAAAAAATATCGCGTCCATGAAACGTCGAAGAAATGCCGGACCCAATCATCCACGCCGGGTTGGTAATCTCATGCGCCTCCACAATCCCATCGCGATCCTGCACCAGCGTAAGCAGCCCATTGTCCGGCAGCACAAAAAACTGCCCCACGCGTGATTTGGCAATAATCGCCTTCCGCTTCGATCCAACCGTGGGATCAATCACCACCACGAAAACCGCATCTTTGGGATAGTACGGCGCCGACCCCGCAAGGAACCGCGCGCCCATGGCAATG
Organism: Occallatibacter sp.; assembly: GCA_049514915.1. Lineage (GTDB taxonomy): Bacteria > Acidobacteriota > Terriglobia > Terriglobales > Acidobacteriaceae > Telmatobacter. The sequence continues at coordinate 5,930 of JBEKUP010000059.1, forward strand.
TTGTACGGCTCCGACTGGTGCGTAATATCGATGATGCGCACCCCCGGGGCTACCCCGTCCATCACCGCCTTGCAAATTCCCACCGCGTCGTCCTTCACATCGAAGTCCGTCATGAACCCGATTACCTTCGTCGGTGCTGCCTGCTGCGCCAATGCAGCAATCGTCAACAAGACCGCGATTGCCGTCCAAACCAGTATCCTTCTCTTCATCTCTTTTTTTGCGCCCCCCGATTCCTCCCATGGTATCGCCTAGCGGCCCGAAATGCTTTGCGGCGAGACAAGTCTCGGATAGTATCGCAGTCAACAGGAAAAGAAGTCAGGATAGGCAGGGCGCCATGCCGATGGTCCCATTCAAATACGGTGGATTTTGGGATGTTCCGCGATACATTCTTTGCAGGGTGGAAGAGAATCAGCTTCTGCTCGAGGCGGGATTCGACGATGCGCTCGACGAATACTCAACCGAATACCGAGTTTACGCGTTGCCTCCGGGCTTGGATTGGGATTCGATATTTACGTGGCTGGAATCTCCCTCATCGCAATCGCATTACCTGGGCAGCATACCAGTGAATGAGATTCACTTCGACGAATCAAAAAGAAAAGAAATTGAAACTGGCCCCTTAATCAAGCTCATAAGACACTGAGATCCAGGCCGAGAGCCATTTTGAAAGGCGGGAAAGCTGCATGAATGCCCGAATGCGATGTTCCCTAACGCTTTTATTCCTTGCCTCCTTCGCACTTGCTTATGCCGAGCCCCACCCCATCCCCGTAAAAGTTGTCGTTGTCACCATGTTTGAAGTCGGCGAAGACACCGGCGACAAACCCGGCGAGCTTCAATACTGGGTCGAGCGCGATCACCTCGACCAAATCTATCCCCTCCCCGCCGCCTGGCACACCGCGCGCATGAACGCGAGCGGAGAAATGGCCATCCTCACCGGCCAGGGCACCGCCCACGCCGCGTCCACCATCATGGCCCTCGGCCTCGACCCGCGCTTCGACCTCACCCACGCCTACTGGCTCATCGCCGGCATTGCTGGGGGCAGCCCTGATCGCATCTCACTTGGCTCGGCCGCATGGGCGCGCTGGGTCGTCGATGGCGACCTCGGCTACGAAATCGATCCCCGCGAAATTCCGCCCGACTGGACCACCGGCTATGTCCCTCTACGCAAGGCCAAGCCCTTTGAGCCGCCCGCCGCCCCACTCGAAGGCCAGGTCTACGCGCTCAATGCAAGTCTTGTCGAGTGGGCCTTTAATTTAACGCGTACTGTCCCGCTCGCCGACTCCGATCATCTCAGAGAAGTCCGCAGCCACTTCGACGGCGAAGCCGCAAGGCGTCCACCCTTCGTCACCATGGGCGACGAAATCTCCTCGTCCACTTACTGGCACGGCAAAATCCTCGACGCATGGGCCGCGCAGTGGGTTCCCTACTTCACCGGCGGCAAAGGCGTCTTCGCCACCACCGCCATGGAAGACACCGGTACCCTCCAATCGCTTCAGTTCCTTGCAAACGCCAAGCGCGTGGACCTGAACCGCGTCATGGTCCTGCGCACGGTCAGCAACTTTGACCGCCAGCCCAATGGCATGTCTGCCGCTGACAGCCTCGCCAGCCAGCGCATCGGCGCCTACAGCGGCTACCTTCCCTCCCTTGAAGCGGCATACACCGTAGGACATGCCGTGGTAAGCGAGCTGCTCACCCATTGGCCCAAGTATGAACAGTCCATTCCCCACTCAGATCAGCCAGTTGCCGCCCAGCCCTAACGCATGGCCCTCAATATCCTGAACGCGTAAGCCTACAGATCCTTCCTTAAATGCACGCATCGATCGACAACCTCAAACCCCAGCGCCTCATGCGCCTTTAGCGAGCCGTCATTGTCGATCAATGCATCCGAGGCCATCTCCAGGCAACCTTGAACGCGCGCCCATTCTTCTGCCGCTCGCATCAATGCTGTGCCAACCCCACGACCTCGAAAGCTCTCCTTCACAAACCACCCTTCCACAAAGCCAACCGGTCGCGCCGTATTGCACCCATCGGCATGAGACCGCAATCCCACCTCAAGGAACCCGATCAACGAATCATCGTCCCCCCGCGCGACAAGCATTGCAGAAGGCACACTCCCTGCCGATTCGCGGTTCAATGCGCTGATGAGTTCCAAACGGAGCTCATCCATTGCAGCGTCCGGCCAGAGCGATGCCATCATTTGAACCAGTTCATCCGTGTCGATCTCCTGAGCCAGCCGGATTCTCGCATCCATAGATCGATTCTAGACACTCTCCGCGAGATCCAAATCCAGCTGCCCTCCTTCCAGTCGCAGTTTTTTACATTCTGCTCGCCGCGCATCCCGAACCCTGTCCCTGACTCCCCTTGGCGAGGAAGTGCGAATAGTAGAGAATGCTTAAGTTCCACAAATACTCCGATCGTCGAACCCCTGCCGCGCACTTCGTCTCAGGCTGCAGGTAAAACTTCGACAACAAGGAAGACGCAATGCACTCTGTTTGGTTAGGTGAGTTTCTGGGCACGCTGGTTCTGCTCTTGTTGGGCAACGGCGTCAACGCCGGCGTAACGCTTCGCAAGTCGTATGCCGCCGGCGCAGGCTGGCTGGTCATCGCCACAGGTTGGGCGCTCGCCGTACTTTGTGGCGTGCTGGTCGCGCAAGCCTTCGGTAGTCCCGGAGCCAACCTCAACCCGGCCATCACGCTTGCAATTGCCGTCAACACCGGAGATTGGTCGCAACTCCTCAGCCTTTGGTTGGCGCAGCTACTCGGCGCCATGGCCGGTGCGTCGCTGGTAACTCTGCACTATGCCCCACATTGGAAGCTCACGCCCGATCCCGCAGCCAAGCTAGGCGTCTTCTGCACCAATGCCGCGGTCCGCAGTCCTCTGCTCAACATCTTCAGTGAGGCCGTAGGAACTGCAACGCTCGTCATCGTGGCCGCGGCCATTAGCTCAAAGGGCGTTGCAGCCAATGGTCCCGCCCCGGGCCTTGCGCCTTGGCTTGTGGGCAGCCTCGTCTGGGGAATCGGCCTCTCGCTCGGCGGCACCACCGGCTACGCCATCAACCCTGCGCGCGATCTTGGGCCCCGACTGGTTCATTGGCTTCTGCCCATCCCCGGCAAAGGCGGATCGAACTGGCGCTATGCGCCCATCCCCATCATCGGCGACCTGGCCGGCGCCGCGCTCGCTGGCCTTCTTCTCCACTACGCACATATCTAGTTTCTATTCCGCAACCGTGTCCTGCAATCGATCTCGGTCCTTAACTGTCATCTGTCATCTGTAACCTGTCATTACCAGGCTCACTCCAAAAACGAAGCCACTACCGCAAGCGCGGCAAGTGCCGCCGTCTCCGCGCGCAAAATCCGCGGGCCCAGCGATACGGCGCGCCACCCGTTCGCGTCAAACAGCGCTTCTTCCTCTGCAGCCCATCCGCCTTCGGGTCCAATCGCAATCTCCAGCGTCGGCATCTCCGGCCCCGCCTGCGACAGCGCATCTTCCACTGCATGTCGTAAAGTCGTAGTGCGCTCCTGCTCGGCTAGCACAATAGTTGCAGCCCACGCGGCATCCCCAGTCGCCGCGGATGCAGCCCTTACACGCTCAGTCAACTGAACCGGATCGTAGATCGCAGGCACATCCGATCGGCGCGACTGCTGTGCCGCCTCAACCGCAAGCCGTCGCCATCGCTCCACCCGCTTTCCCGCCGCCAGCGCAAGATGCTTCTCCGTCCGCCGTGCAATCACCGGCGCAATCGCAGCCACGCCCAGCTCCGTTGCCTTCTCAATGGCCCATTCCATGCGATCGAACTTATATACCGCCATCACCAGCGTCACCGGCATCGCCGGATCAGCCTGCACTTCGGCAAGCAGGTTGAAGCGGATCTCATCGGCGGCCACAGCCACCACTTCGGCATGAAACACGTGCCCGCCCGCCACCACGTCCGCTTCCATGCCCGGGGTTGCTCGCAACACGCGCGCCATGTGCTCTGCCTGCGCGCCACCAATGGTTGCGGTCGCTTCATCCCACTGTTCGGCAATCCAGCGCCGTCTCGTCATAGCCCTCTCCACAACCCTCAACTGGTACTCGAGTCTATTCCATCCGCACAAACAATGAGGGGGACGCTTGATGCGTCCCCCTCATGGTTGCCTGTTGCTGGAATTGCCTTGCTGTTGAATGCTCCGCTACTTTTTCTTGGCGGTCTTCTTTGCGGCTGCCTTCTTCGCGGGTGCCTTCTTAGCTGCTTTCTTAGTTGCCATTTTTCCTATTCTCCCTTTTCGATGGTTTGCATCGATCCTGCAATATAACTATTGCAGTTGATGAATGTATAGATTCATGCGTCATCAGTGTCAAGGAAAAAAAGCACAATACGTGGAAAAAGAGACAACAATTTTTTACGATGCATCGAAGATCGATTCACAATGTCGACCTTTGTGCTCATTCGAAGCGTTCCTTACCGTCAGTTCTTGTACGATTCAGCCGCTCGATCCTTCACGAATTGTTCCAGAGTTCCTGCTTCGCATCGCTGCATGAGCTCGTCGAGAGAAGGATGACGATCTTTTGGAATTGGACTTCAGAAGACCTTCATAGGGCCTCAGCACTCAATGATGTTCAACGCGAGCCCGGCCAGGCTCGTCTCCTTGTAGCGCGATTGCATATCGAGGCCCGTAAGATACATGGTGCGGATCACCTGGTCCAGTGACACCTTGTGCAGCTCTGACTCATTCATGGCGATGCGCGAGGCCTGCACGGCTTTCGCCGCTCCCATCGCGTTGCGCTCGATGCAGGGAATCTGCACCAGCCCGCCAATCGGATCGCAGGTCATGCCCAGGTTATGTTCCATCGCGATCTCTGCGGCATGCTCCACTTGGCCATTCGTCCCGCCCAGCGCCGCGGTCAGTCCACCCGCTGCCATGGAACAGGCAACGCCCACCTCGCCCTGGCAACCCACCTCTGCGCCGCTGATCGATGCGTTCTCCTTATATAGGATGCCGATTGCAGCTGAAGTCAGGAAGAACCGCATCAGCCCTTCATGATCTGCGCCCGGAATGAAGCGGTGGTAATAGTGAGCCACGGCCGGCACTACGCCCGCGGCGCCATTCGTCGGTGCCGTCACCACGCGCCCGCCCGCTGCGTTCTCCTCATTCACCGCCATCGCGTACACGGTAACCCAATCCAGTGGCGCCAGCGGATCGCTCCGCATCCCATTGGCTTCTTTCTCGCGCAAACGCGTCACCAGCCGATGCGCGCGCCGCCTTACCTGTAAACCTCCAGGCAATATGCCCTCCGCCGCCATACCCCGTTCCACACAACTCTGCATCGCCGCCCAGATCCGGTCGATCCCTTCGCGCACCACCACCTCCACCGGCGCCTGCTCCTCGTCCCGCGATACCAGTGCGCATTCGTTCTCCAGCATCAGTTGGCTGATCGAGAGTTCGTTGGCATGTGCCGTCGCCAGCAACTCCGCCGCGCTGTGAAAAGGAAATGGAATCGCCGCCTGGTTCGCTTGCGCCAAAGGATCGATGCCATCCTCCGTGATGAATCCGCCACCGATCGAAAAAAATGTCCGCTCGTCCAGCACCGTGCCCGATGCATCGAACGCCTTGAAGCGCACTCCGTTCGGATGACGCGTCACCGCTCCAGGCGGAAACATCACCGTACGCTCAAACAGAAGATCCGTTCCTTCGTCAAAACCGATCCGCCGCGTGCCTGCCAGGTCAAGTCGATCCGTCGCGCGAATTTCTTCCACTGTTGACTCAATCATCGCTGGATCGATCTTCGCCGGCTCGTTCCCCGCAAGCCCCAGCAAAACAGCACGGTCCGTTGCGTGTCCTACTCCGGTCAATGCGAGCGAGCCATACAGCTCTGCCTGCACGCGCGCAACCCGATCCAGAAATCCGCGCGGCTCAAGCTCCATCGCAAAACGGCAAGCCGCACGCATCGGTCCCATCGTGTGCGAGCTCGAAGGACCGACGCCGATCTTATAGAGATCGAAGAAACTCGTAGTCACGCAGAAGATTGTAACGCGGATGCACGCGCTCTTGAGGTCAACCTGATACACGACGCATTGGATGGCGAACTCGCTCCCCTCATGCTCAGCTTTCGTCCTCCTCAAAGGAAAGCATTGAAGGCAGCGTAATTATCGGGTGCGGTGCATCACACCAGGAGACGATTCGCGGATGGTAGACTCCATCCTGCTCTCATCCTGCTCACACCATGCTCTTCAAAGCTCTCAGCGCGGCAGTCTACGGCATCGACGCCAACCTCATTGATGTTGAGGTGGACTACAGCGGCGTGGTTGCTGAGAAGGACACCTTCCACACCGTCGGCCTGCCCGACGCTGCCGTGCGCGAAAGCCGCGATCGTGTCCGCGCCGCCATCAAAAACTCCGGCTATCTCATTCCACCCACATTCATCACCATCAATCTCGCACCCGCCGACATCAAAAAGGAAGGCGCGGGCTTTGACCTTCCCATCGCCGTCGGCATCCTCGGCGCATACGGCGCTCTCCGTGTCAATGATCTCAGCCAGTTCCTTCTCGTTGGCGAACTCGGCCTCGACGGCAGTGTGCGTTCCGTGCCCGGTATGCTGCCCATCGCCATCCTCGCACGCGAGAAAAACATTCCCAACCTCATCCTTCCCGCCGCCAACGCACAGGAAGCCGCAGTCGTCGAAGGCGTCAACGTCTACCCCGTCTCTTCGCTTCTCGACGTACTCGATCTCCTCAACTCAAGTGTGGTCGGCACAATTCAGCGCGAGCCGGTCCGCGTCGCTACCGCCGAGCTTCTCGGCGAGCTGCAACACTTCGCCGTCGATTTCAAAGACGTCCGCGGCCAGCAGACCGCCAAGCGTGCACTTGAAGTAGCCGCAGCAGGCAGTCACAACATTCTTATGATCGGGCCCCCTGGCTCCGGAAAAACCATGCTCGCCAAGCGGCTGCCCTCCATCCTCGCGCCGCTCACATTTGAAGAAGCACTTGAGACCACCAAGATTCACTCCGTCGCCGGAGTCCTCGATGCCGCTGCCGGCCTCGTCACCCAGCGTCCCTTCCGCGCCCCGCATCACACCATCTCCGACGCGGGCCTCATTGGTGGCGGCATCATTCCTCGCCCCGGCGAAGTCTCTCTCGCCCACAACGGCCTCCTCTTTCTTGATGAGCTTCCTGAATTCCCGCGCAACGTCCTTGAAGTCATGCGCCAGCCGCTTGAGGATCACACCGTCACCATCGCTCGCGCCTCCATGTCGCTCACCTTTCCCGCGCGTTTCATGCTCGCCGCCGCCATGAACCCCTGTCCCTGCGGCTACTTCAACGACCGTTCCCGCGAGTGCCGCTGCACCCCTCCCATGATTCAGCGTTATGTCTCCAAGGTCTCGGGTCCACTGCTCGACAGAATCGACATCCACATCGAAGTGCCGGCGGTCCAGTACAAGGAGCTTCGCGGAAGCGCCGCCGCCGAGGGCTCTGCTGAAATCCGCAACCGCGTCATGGCCGCACGCGACCGCCAGCGTCATCGCTTCCGCAAGGCCGGTGAAAAAAACTATGCTAACGCCCAAATGACCACCCGCCAAATTCGCGCCCATTGCGAACTGGGCGCCGACGCCGAACGGCTCCTCGAGCGTGCCATGCAGCAGCAGGGCCTCACCGCCCGCGCTCACGACCGCATCCTCAAAGTAGCCCGCACCATCGCCGATCTCGAAGCCGCCGAAGGCCTCACCGTCTCTCATCTCGCCGAGGCCATTCAGTACCGCACCCTCGACCGCAGCTATTGGGCATAGAAGAAGACACCGGCCAAATGATACAAATTGCAAAAAATCTGCGCGCAACGCTTCAATCCAACGGAATGTCCCTCCAGACGGGACGAGCCAAGTTCGTTACAGGAGCTCGTCCCCGGGCAACGAAAACTCTTTCGGAAATCCTCACAACATCAAATAGATTCGAAAAGAGTTAATCCCTCACTTTCCATCCCGCCCCGATCGTTTTTGTTCAATGCGAATTTGCTGAAAAAACAGTTGACCCGAAGCCCATCTGGATTTAAAGTTATGGATACCATCCAAAAGGGCATGTTGCAGTGTGCAGAATTGCACAGCCCATCTGTCTTTTCCCGCATCATACTGAGCTCAGGCTCACCCTTGATGCCCCGGTGCGTTTTTTGCCCGCCAGGATTGGGAATGCGGGCAAATGGATTCCCAAGACGGTACATTGCGTTGAGGATGGGTGGTAAGCCCTATTCCACATCGTGCGAATTTGCGTCAAGATTTTGAACTACCGGGACATCTCGTGCGTCTAAGAATTGGGAATAGAAATCAGGGGCCCCAGGACATTATTGGTCGCCCCGGCTGCACCGGCGGCGCCAGGTAGTACCGTCCGGGCAGGCATCTACGAAGGAGATACTGTAATGCGTTCTGATTTGGTTTTTGGGGCACTCTCTCATGTGTCCAACCGATACCAACTGTGTCAACTGGCAAGCAAAGCAACCCGTAAGCTGCACAAGCCGAACACACGGCTGCAAGACACTACCAATGAAGTTCTGTGCCGCTTTCAAACCACCAACCCCGGTACCCCGGCTTCCAAACCGGAAGCCGAGGTACCGCAGATTGAGCGCCGTCGCGCCGCCTGAGAGCCTCTCCAACAGGGTATAGTTGAGTTAAACAAAGGTTTCAAGGCAGTTTGCTTTTGAAAGTCATTGTGCGTCTCTGGTTCTTCGTGAGGCGATCTGTGATCCCGGGAGACTTTTGAATCCTGGATGCCTCCGTCACTTTCCGGTAACTCCCGCACTGTTAATCCCCTGGAGTACTTCCCCTCTTTTACCTCCTCACAACCATCCCTCCTTATTGCAGGTGAACATGACCATCGCTGAACTAAAAGAAAAGAACATCACCGAACTGAGCCGCATCGCGCGCACCCTTGAAATCCCGGGCGCCAGCGGCCTTCGCAAACAGGATCTGATCTTCAAGATTCTCCAGGCACAAAGCGAAAAAGAAGGCCACATCTTTGCCGAGGGTGTTCTTGAAATCCTCCCCGACGGCTACGGCTTCCTTCGCTCTCCCGACTACAACTACCTGCCCGGCCCCGACGACATTTATGTCTCGCCCTCGCAGATTCGCAAGTTCGATCTCAAGACCGGCGACTCCATCAGCGGCAACGTCCGCCCGCCCCACGAAGGCGAGAAGTATTTCGCCCTGGTCAAGATCGAGGCCATCAACTTCGAGTCGCCCGAGGAGACCCGCAACAAGATCCTCTTTGATAACCTGACTCCGCTCTATCCCCAGGAACGCATCAAGATGGAGACTGTGCGCGAGGGCGTAAGCGGCCGGGTCATGGATCTGCTCACTCCCGTGGGCAAAGGCCAGCGCGGTCTTATCGTCGCTCCGCCCCGCACTGGCAAAACCATGTTGCTGCAGTCCATCGCCAACTCCGTTTCCACCAACCATCCTGAGGTCGTCCTCATTGTCCTGCTAATCGACGAGCGCCCTGAGGAAGTCACCGACATGCAGCGCAGCGTCAAAGGCGAAGTCATCAGCTCTACATTCGACGAGCCCGCCGCACGCCACGTCCAGGTTGCGGAAATGGTCATCGAGAAGGCCAAGCGCCTTGTCGAGCACAAGCGCGACGTTGTCATCCTGCTCGACTCCATCACCCGCCTCGCCCGCGCCTACAACACCATCGTGCCTCCTTCGGGCAAAGTGCTCTCTGGTGGCGTCGATTCCAATGCCCTCCAGCGCCCCAAGCGCTTCTTCGGCGCGGCCCGCAACATTGAGGAAGGCGGTTCGCTCACCATCATCTCCACGGCCCTCGTAGATACCGGCTCCCGCATGGACGAAGTCATCTTCGAAGAGTTCAAGGGCACCGGCAACATGGAAATCATCCTTGACCGCAAGCTCGTCGACAAGCGCGTCTTCCCGGCCATCGACATCCAGCGCTCCGGCACGCGTAAGGAAGAACTGCTCATTCCCAAGGAAGATCTGCAGCGCATCTGGATCCTGCGCAAGGTCCTCAACCCGCTGTCACCGGTTGAAGCCATGGAACTGCTTATCAGCCGTCTCGAGAAGGTCCGCAACAACGCCGAGTTCCTCGCCAACATGAATCAGCTGTAGATTCAATGCGCGTTGAAAAAGCTCTCAATCTCAGTTCGCCTGCGTCGCGTGACGACCGAAACAGCTCATGTTTCGGTCGTCGTCACGGATGAGTTAACTCGCCCGAATGAGGACGGGAGCAACACGCGGAAGCTCGATGTTGATAAGGTTATGAACGCGGCCCTGGAACTTGGAAGGCTCGAATCAACATATTGGGAACCAGAAGAGCCGTCTGAGATTCAACTTCATCCCATTCAGACGGCCCCGGACGACCGTTCAAGTCTGTCATAGAGTCGGACTTACACAGAGCCCTTCCCCGAATCCCGGTGCGCTGATAAGATAGTTAAGTCGTGGGGCTGTAGCTCAGCTGGGAGAGCGCCTCGTTCGCAACGAGGAGGCCAGCGGTTCGATCCCGCTCAGCTCCACCAAACTATCCTCTTCCCTGTTAATTCTCTATCTGCACATTCTCCCCCACAGCCTTGCCCATGGCCGACAGGTACGCATCCAGCGTAGTCGTCTGCCCCATTACAAATCGCGAAACAAACCGGAACACCGGGTTATACACCTCCCCATCCTCGGTAATGCGCACCCGCGTCTCTCCGTTTCCTGGCTCCAGCGCAAAACTCCAGCTCCCGCCATAAGGCAGATTCTCAGTAGCGATTCTCCGCTGAATCGCCAACGGCGGCCTGCTTCCCTCCAGCTCGTACAGAATCGTTTCCCCACGCTTCGATGTCTCCCGTTGAAACTCCTTTCCACCGTCCGTGATCATTTCGCAGGCCTTTACGTCCGGCCTCCAATCCTGGTTACCGGCAATCAACGCGAACAGCTTTTCCGGACTGGCCTTGAAGAGCGCAGTGCGCGTAACTACGTGCCGCTTCGGCAACAGCGCGCCGATCGCAGCCGCGCCCACCACCAGCAACACCACCACTCCAATCAGAATCAGAGCAACTTTCATCGATCTCTCACCCTCTTTCTTTGCCTCAATAGAATGGCCCCGTATCGAGCAAGGCATTCCATTCCCGCAAGCGCGCGCTCCGCCTCGGCTGGCTCCATCATCTTCAACATCTGCCTCACTAATTGCGGATTCAAAACCGAATTCTGTTCCTTAATTCGCTTTCCCGTCGGCGTCAATGTAAGCCCCACGGTCCGTCGATCCTCTTTGCCGGGCCGGCGCGCAATGTAACCGCCCCGCACCAGACGCGCGACAGTGATGCTCATCGTTGAGCGGCCCACGCCCATATGCTCGGCCAGTTTTGACAGGGTCGTTGGGCGCACCGAGTCCAGGTGATCCAGAACGCTTGCCTGGTTCTCGGTGAGTGGGTTACCTGCCTCGTCAGCGCGCGTGTGGTCGCGATGACATGCCAGAAATATTGTGGGATAAGCCGCAAGCAATCGCCTGACATTGTTCTCCAACATATGCGGTAGCATGCCGCGAATGGTTTGATCCGTCAAACAAATTCTTGGGCGACCTGATTTCGATCACAGCCCGCGAGCGCATCCGATTGATTAATCCGATCACGCTCGACTGTATACTTGAAGTGCTTCATGCTGGCCTGTGCGGCCGGCTCTCCCTCAATGAGCCAATAATCCTCGACGAGGTGTACGGTTGCTCCAGTCCAAGACCATCTCAAAGCCGGGCGAACTTGATCCAGCGCTTCCGCCTCTTTGCGTCGATCTCGACGGCACCCTCGTCAAGTCCGATACTCTTGTCGACTCCCTGCTGGTCCTGGTACGCACCCACCCCGTCCGCCTCCTCGGCCTTCCCCGCAGCCTGCTCAACGGTAAAGCCGCATTCAAGGCTTACGTCACCCAGTCCGTCTCACTCGATGTAGTGCACCTCCCCTATAACCGGGCCGTGCTCCACTTCCTTCAGCAGGAGCATGTCCATGGCCGGCAAATCTTCCTCGCCACCGGCGCGGACCTGCGGCTCGCCGAACGCGTCGCTGCGCATCTCGGCATCTTCACCGGCGTCCTCGGGTCCGACGGCGCAACCAACCTCACCGGTTCAAGAAAACTTGCCGCCCTGCGCAGCCGCCTCGGCTCCGAACCGTTTGATTACATCGGCAACGACACGCCTGATCTCCCCCTGCTTGCTCAGGCCGGCCACGCCATGGTGGCCAATCCAAGTCTCAGCCTGCGCATCGGGCTGCGTTCCCACCGCATCCATCCGTCGCGCGAGTTCATCGAGACCCGGCATCCCCTCAAATCGCTTCTCAAGGCCGTCCGCCCGCATCAGTGGGCCAAAAACCTGCTCATCTTTGTTCCTCTGCTGTGTTCCCACGCGCTGAGCGCCGCCAGCCTGCTCACTGCCCTGGCGGCTTTCTGCTGCTTCTCCCTCACAGCCTCATCGGCTTACATTGTCAATGACCTGCTCGACATCGAAGCCGATCGCCGTCATCCCCGAAAGGGCCTGCGCCCCTTTGCTTCCGGCGATCTCTCCGCCTTCGCCGGCATCTCCATCGCCGCGGCATTCCTGATCATCGGCCTGGTGGGCGGGCGTTTTCTTTCCGCCGGTTTCTACGCGTGGTTGCTCGCCTACCTCGTCGTCACCTTGGTTTATTCGTCTTATCTCAAGCGGTTCGCGCTCGTCGATGTACTCACGCTCTCGGGCCTCTACATCCTTCGCCTGCTTGCCGGTGGCGCGGCCACGCAGACGCCCATCTCCCATTGGCTTGAGGGATTCTCCATGTTCTTTTTCCTCTCGCTTGCCATCGTCAAGCGCTTCGCAGAATTGGAGAACCTCCGCGCCAGCAGTTCCACACCAAGAAACGGCCGCGGCTACCTGCTTGCCGACATGGCCCAGATGCGTAGCTTCGGCAATTCCAGCGGTATGGCTGCTGTGGTCGTCTTCGCCATTTACATCAGCGGCGCCGACGTCGCAAAGCTCTACCACCAGCCAAAACTCCTGTGGCTCATCGTCCCCTGCATGATTCTCTGGATCAACCGCGTGTGGCTGCTTGCCTCGCGCGGTCAGCTCGATGAAGATCCCGTCGCATTCGCGCTGACTGATCGCATGAGCCAGCTCATCGGCGTAGCTGTCATCGTCATCGCGCTCCTGGCACTCTAGCCGCAGACCAAATCAGCCAGTCCGCAGCCTTCTATTGCAGCTCCTCCAGGTCCGCGACCCACGCCTGCACCAGCGGCATTTCTTTCGCGGGGATCAACTCTAGCCGCACCAGCTCTTCGTAACAAAGAATCAGGTTCTCGCCCAGCTTGTCCGTGCCCGGCGCAAGCTTCAGGGCCGCCAGCCGTTCACCGATCTTCCGATTATTCAGATAGCCTGAAACTTCGTCAGCAAAATCACGCATCAGGTTATGCTCGTTCCGCTCCTGCCACACATCCGGACTCTTGAACAGCACCGCCCAGCCGTTTTCCCAGGCAATCCGCTGCGCCACAAAACTCCGCCAGATATCCGTCATGCGAAACGAACAGAAGGATGGCAGATAGAGCAGCGGATAGGCCTCCGGAAACCACGCCGTATTCTGGCTGTTGAACGGACACCATGTGCCCGATGCCAGCGCCAACCGTCTGTCTTTCCTGAACTGAATGGGAAGAGGAAGCAGCAGCCGGTAGATCGCATCCACGTCCGGATCTTCATCCGCCAACCCCTGCTGAATCGGACAAGGCAACTCCGTCACTGGTAGTGTTTCAAACGCCGGCACCTTGTTCTGAACCGCATCCAGCGGCAATCCACGCGGCCATATGTTGGCTTCGCTGAAGTACGCATAAACATTCGTCCAGCCATTCCCCGTAAGCGATGCGACACTCTGCAGACGGTTCCGCGTATCCCAGAATTCCGCCGACGGAGTGTTATCGTCGTCGGTCTCAATCAGAAGACCCGCGCGCTTCCCGATGCTCAGTAGATAGCCGATGTTTTTACGCGAGTAATGCCGCAGGGGCAGCAATTCCGCAAGCTTTAATCCCGATGCCCTCTGCCGCTCCAGACTATAAAACTCGCAGCCGGCGATGTGGAAGTCCGCCGGACTGGGCACGTCGCCTATCACGTAGAAGGTATAACCACGTGCTTTGCACTGCGCCGCTATTTCGCGCAGCGCGGAATTAGGCGCGGAGATAGAAGTGACAACGAGAGCCGCAGGTCCTTCAAAACCAGAATCCTTCAAAGTTGCCCCTTCTAGATGCGGAGTTCACAAACAAGCGGTGCTGACAGTCCCATAGTGCGGATCCGCACCGCACCGCAAGAAACGCGGCCTTCGCGGCAGGCATCAGATGCGGGATAGCCAGTCCTCATAGACTGCCGTGAGCGTTTCCCGCATCGTGTACTTCCGCTCCCAGCCCAGTGCACGCAGCTTCGAATTGTCTCCCAGCAACAACGGTTCATCGGAAGGCCGCATTAACGCAGGATCGGCCTCCACTGTCACGTTCAAACCGGCAATGTCGATAAGCATGTCCAATATCTCGGAGATCTTGTATGCCGTGCCTGTGCAGATATTGATAGGCTGCCCAGGTTGGCCCGATTCCAACAGCAACATCATGCCCCGCACACCGTCCCTCACATCAATAAAATCCCGCGCCGTAGTAAGCGTTCCTACCTTCATCACCGGTTCCGCTTTGCCTTTGGCAATCAGGGCCAGTTGGCGCGCAAAGTTCTGAATCGCGGTAGCCGGCGGATGGCCGGTGCCTACATGAATGAAACACCGAGGCAAATACACCGCCATTCCGTAGTTGGCGTAATTCTGAAAGCCGAGACACTCCACACCGACCTTGCTAACCCCGTAAGGACTGAACGGTTGTAATAGCCGTTCCTCTTTCACGGGGCATTCCTCAGGTCGAATGTTGCCATACTCGGCGCTGCTGCAAGCCAGCAGCACCCGCGCCTTGGGAACAATCGTTCGACTGCAACGCAGAACATTCACGGTGCCCTGGTAATTGGTCAAATGGGTGATCTCTTCCGCTTGCCAGGAGGTCCCATTGAAAGCCTGGGCCGCCATATGAATCACCACATCGGGTTTGACCCGGTCAAATACCGCCGCCAACTCGTGGTAACCAAGAATGTCGCAACCGATTACCGATGGATCTCCGATGGCCGCGAGCCTGCTTGACGCGCTGTTGCGGGCAATGCCAATCGTATCCCAACCCTTTGCGCGACAGGCGTTCGCAAAATGGCTGCCAATCATTCCTGTTATTCCTGTGATAAGCGCTTTCATGCGTAATTCGCCAGTCCTCTCATTCGGCGTCCTTGAGCATCTTTTGAGGCGAAGTAAAAAGCGCCTTCAGTCCAGGTCGGAAATATACAAAATTGGTGAGAAATGTGTTGTGGGAGACGCCTTCCGATCGAGCTCGCCAGGTTGAAGGCACTTCTACCACTTCGACTCCTAGGCGTAGAGGTTTAACGATCGTTTCAAAACAAAAAGGATGCTTGAGCTCTTCCCAGCGAATTGACCGCACCAATCGGGTAGGAAAAATCCGGTAAGCAAAGGTCAGGTCGGTGAGTCGAGCCCGGTACAGGAGTGCAAAGAATGCCTGAAATATCTTGTTCAGCACCAGCTTCAGGGGATCATAGCCCTCGAAGTTTGTGCCCTCCTTCCAGCGAGTCGCGGTAATGATAGCAGCGGGCCGCCGTCGGGCTTCGGCAATTAGCAGTGGCACAGTATCGGGGTTCGTCTCCAGGTCGCTGGACATCAGAATCACATGCGTTCCCTTCGCGGCGTCGAATCCATCGCGGACCGCTCCCCCGAGAAACGGCAAACGTTGTTCCAGCACTTCAGTCCGTCCGGGCATCGCAATCACCAGTTGTTCGGCAACTCCCCGGCAGGCCGGCGTGGTCTTTTTGCCCAGAATAATTAGATACTGCAATACGTCGCCGCCGCTCGTTGACTCAATCCGGGTCAGCGTTTCTCTCAGTGACCACGTTTCGTCCAGCGCAGGCAAAAGGACTGTAACGCTAAAAGGTGCTTGATCAGCCGGTAGAGTCATTGATGCCTTCCATTCGCTCCAGTCGCGGCCACACGGGATGGGAGCAGACTACGGGGCGTTACAGCCATTCTTGCCTGAGCTTTGCCCGCGGAAGGCCAGTTTTCGGTAGCGTGGCATTCAATTCTCTGCGGCGGACTCAATTGCTAGTTAAACAGATCCTTCATCTTCTCCAGCAGCCCGGCCGATGTCGGCTTATTCTCCACCGTCAGCGATTCGGCCAGCTTGGCCACCAGGTCGCGTTGCGCTCGGCTCAGCTTGCGTGGAATCTGCACCACCAGCTTCACCACCAGGTCGCCCTGCCCCTTGTCGTTCAAGAAAGGCACACCCCGTCCCCGCACCCGCAGCTCTCGCCCGCTCTGCGAGCCCTCGGGGATTTTCAGGCTCACCGGCCCATCGATTCCGTCAATGGCGATATCCGCGCCTAGCGCCGCTTGCGGAAAGCTGATCGGAATCACGCAGTGCAGGTCGTTGCCCTGCCGCTCAAAAAAGTCATGCCCGCGGATCGACAGCACGATATACAAATCGCCCTTCGGTCCACCCGAACGGCCCGCGTCGCCCTCGCCCGAGTAGCGAATCCGCGTGCCATCCTCAACCCCGGGCGGCACCTTCACCAGCAACTTCACCTCGCTGGTTACACGCGTCTCGCCGCGACAGGTCTGGCAGGGGTCCAGGTTCACTGTTCCCCCTCCGCCGCACACATTGCATGTCCTCGCCACAGAGAAGAACCCCTGCTGGTAGCGAATCTGGCCCCGGCCATGGCACTGGTTGCAAACCGATGGTCCCTTGCTTGAAGCGCTGCCACGCCCGTGGCATGTCGGGCAAGTCTCCCGCCGCCGGATCTTCACCTCGTTCTCGGTGCCAAAAATGGCGTCCTCAAACTTGATCGCCATATCGAACCGCAGATCGTCGCCCCGGTTCGCCCGCGAGCCGCCGCGTTGTCCCCCGCCGCCCACATTGAACATCTCGCCGAATAGATCTCCAAAGATGTCCCCAAGGTCCACGCTGCCTGCAAACGGACTACCCCCAAAACCCGACCCCTGCCCGCCCAGCCCCGCATGTCCATAGCGGTCGTACGCGGCGCGCTTCTCCGCGTCGCTCAGCACCTGGTAGGCCTCGCTGCATTCCTTGAACTTCGCTTCCGCCGCATCGTCGCCCGGATTGCGGTCAGGATGATGCTTCAGCGCCAGCCTGCGGTAGGCACTCTTCAGGTCCGCATCGCTGACGTCGCGTGCTACGCCAAGGACTTCGTAGTAATCTGCTTTGCTCACTCTGGTATTTGTACCCATTGGGAATTTGTACTCAGTCGCTCGTCTGCTTTGAATTATGTGCCACGCGTACCAGCGCCGGCCTCAGCAGCCGGTCGCGCAACTTGTATCCCGGCCGAATCTCTTCGGCCACATGCTGGTCGGGCAAATCGTCCCGCTCCACCGCGCCCAGCGCTTCGTGCAGCCGTGGATCGAACTCCTCACCCACTGTCGCAACCTTATTCACTTGCAGTTGCCGCAGAATCTCCTGCATCTGTTTCACAATCAGCTCAACGCCCTTGCTCAATTGCTCCGCTGTGCTGTCGTGTTTCAGCGCCAACTCAAAGTTATCCAGCACGGGCAGAAACTGCTCTACCACACTGCCGGTTGCGTATTCCCGAAACTCCGCCCGCTCCCGTTCGCCGCGTTTGCGCGCATTTTCAAACTCCGCCTGCAGCCGCGCCAACCGGTCCAGCAACTGGTCCCGCTCAGTCTTCAACTTATCAAATTCTTCACGGCTCACCGGCTCCGTGGGGCTCTCCTCCGCCTCGCCATCCGCCGTCAAATTCAACGCACCCTCTTCCGGGGCAGCCTGCGGTGCAACCGATTCACCCACGGGTTCCACTACGCTCAACTCCGTATCCTGCTCTGGCATACCTTTACGATTTCTCCGAAACATCAAGATTCCCTATTTCCATTCTAATTTGAGCGAACTCCGCCGTCTTGCCAGTCGCACTTTGGTTTTATCCGAATTGAAGACAACAGTAGCCGCTTCTATTGGATGCAGCACCATCACCGTTGGAATCGCCGCCTCCGCGAAACCTCTAATTCTCCGGAGCCTCCAGGAATCGCTCCGAAAGCCGCGCCACGTAGCGCACGGCCTGGATCATCTCCTGGTATTGAATCCGTGTCGGCGCAATTACCGCCACCGTCCCCAGGTTGGCCCCGCCCAGCCGCGCCTGCGCGCCAATCAGCACAAGGTCCTGCATCGCAGGGGAGCTGTTGTCCAGTCCCACCACCACGCGCACCTCCTGCTGTTTTCCGTCTACATATGCGGTCAGCAATTCCACCAGCCGCTGCTTCGCCTCCAGCGCCAGAAGCATCTGTCGCAGCCGCTCACGGTCCAACTCATGCGAAATCAGGTTCGCCATCCCATCTACAAAAATCGCCGGCCCGCTTCCGTCGCCCGCCAGCGCCCCCTTGCGGCAAAGTTCCTCCACTGAAGAAAGCATCGCGCGATAGGCTTCCTGCTCCGCCTCCATCCTCCGCGCCACCTCCGCGCGAATCCGCTCAATCGGCCACCCGCGGAAGTTCTCGTTCAAATAGCGCGCTGCCGTCTCCAGCTCAATATGCGTCAGCTCCTGCTCAATGCTCAGCACCCGGTCCTGCACCGCGCCCGCCTGCGTCACCAGCACCGCCAGTACGCGCCCCGCGGAAAGCCGCGAAAAATGAATGTGTTCCAGCACCTGCCCTGCGGTCGAGCTGGCAAGCGCCACTCCCAACCCGCTCGAAATCAGCGCCAGCACATGCGAAGTCCGTTGCAGATACTCGTTCGTGCTCGCCACGCCCGTAAAGCTGTCTTCAATCTGTTCTCGCCGCGCCTCGCTCAACGGTGCAGGCATCGCTCCCGCCTGCGCACCGCGCCCCACCGGCCCGACGAATGGTATCCCCTGCTGCGTAATCTGTTCCACGTAATAGCGAAACGCCGCCGCCGTCGGAACCCGCCCCGCAGATGTGTGCGGCTGATCCAGCAGTCCCGCCTCGCCCAGCGACGCCATCACATTGCGCACCGTTGCCGAGCTCATCCCCTCGCGGTCGGCGAACTGGTGCGCCACCGCCTGCGACGCCACGGGTTCGCCGGTCGCTATATAGAGCTCGATGATGGCCGTAAGCACCACCCGCTCGCGCGGACTGATGCGTGTCTCCGGCATCGTTCCCCTGCTCTCCACCTGTTCCACCGGCCCTGCCAATGGTGATGCCTTCGTTCGCCAAATCCGGCAGAACAACACCTAACCGCCTGTGTTTCTTACATTTACAAAACAAAAATAGCTGGAGTTGTGCTCTTTAATGGTAGGGACCACACATCCTCCCTGTCAAGCCTGCAAAACAGGCCACGAGGAAACCAGGACAGAGGTAGCCGGGGGTTTTCAACCCCGGATCGAAGAACAGGAAGGACGTGGCCCTTAGGCCCGGGCCTTCTGCGAACCACGACACACCCCGTGCGAGCCTCCCGCGAGCGATTGGCCCCACCGCAGGTGGTTACGGCTCGTCGTAATACCCCGTGCTCGTTCGCGCCGTCAGCCCCGGCTGATCCACCGTCACTTTAAGATCGTGATACTCATTCGCCCGGTCCGCCTTCGGAGGGTCGAACGACAGCGTATAAAATGCCTTTCCGTCCTGAACACAGCTCTCAATCTGCCTCGTAATATCGTTATCCGGCCCCGTCACGCGCCCGCCACTTTGCGCCGCAAGCACCTTCAATTGCAGATTCGGCGGATTCGCCTTCTCCGCCGTCTTTACCCCCTTCAGATAGTCCTGGTAAAGAAACGTGCCCCCATTCAACTCGCCAAGTGAAACGCTGTAGAGCGACATGTGCCCCTCGCGCAGGGCCTTTGAGAGGAAAACAATCGAGTCGAATAATTTTTGCTGGTCCTTCTGCGAGAGATCGATTGCCCGGTCCAGCAGCGGCCATCCTGGGCCCGCCCAGATAAGCAGCTTCTTGCCCGGCCGTGCCGCTTCACTTTGAGCAATGATCGAAATCCCTCTCAGTGACAAGCTGTAGCGATCGAAACCGCCGTACTGTGCGGACCGCCCAATCACACGCAGTTGCGAGCCCGACTGCTCCAGTTGTGTCGCCAGCGCATTCCCATCCATCGAAGGCTGTGCAAGTATCTTTACCCCGTCGTCGTTAAACACGAAGATGGATACCGGCTGCGCAAGATGACCTCCGTTCTGCCGCAAAAAATCTGCAATTTGAACCCGCGTACGGGCCACCGTCTGAAAGGGAAGATTCACCGCATCCAGCACCAGGATCACCTCGACGGGCCGATTCGCCGTCTGTGCTGCCGCATCCATTGCATGAAAGGAAAGGATGTTGACGGGCCGGCCATCATCCAGCAGCGTGAAATCCTTTAGTGTGAGTCCGGATACCGGCTTCCCCGATTTATCCGTCACCACCACATCCAGGTGAATGCGTCCCGCCGCCGTGTCAGCCGCCGGTGCAGCCGTCGTCCTCGGGTTAAGCACCGGTGCCTGCGCCGCCGCCGGAGACTGCCCGGCACCTCCCTCGGTTCCCGTGCCGCTCTGGGCCATCGCAATTGCAGGCAAAGTAAGAAGAATCATCAGGAAAATCTGCGCCGACTTGCTCATGACTTATACCCCTGTCTGGATCCTTGAATCACCGCGAAGCATCCGCGAGTTGCTGAGGTTGGTTGTAATACCCCGTCCGCGTTCGTGCCGTCATCCCCGGCTGGTCCACTTCCACCTTCAGGTCGTGATACTCGTTCGGCGCCGTGGCATAGCCGGGATCAAAGGTCAGCGTGTAAAACGCATTCGCCTCCCCCACACAGCGGTCAATCTGCCCCGCCAGGTCGTTATCGGGCCCCAGCACTAGTCCGCCGCTCTCGATCGCTACCACCTTCAGCGCCAGGTTTCCGCTGTCCGCCTGCCGCGCCATGCGCACGCCCTTCAGGAAGTTCTGGTAAAGAGTGGTTCCCAGGCCGCTGGCCGTCGTCGAGGCCGCCGGGGCCACGCTGTCCACCACCACCCGTCCCTCCCGTAGTTTCGTTGAAAGCTCCACAATCGAGTCGAAGTACCGCCGCTGATCCCGCTCGGAAAAGCTGTATTTAGAGCTGTCCAGCATCGGCCACCCCGGCCCTACCCAGATCAGCAGTTTCCTACCCGGCTTCAGCGCCTCGTTTTCGGCAATCGTCGACAACTGCCTCACTGACAACTGGAACCGCTCCAGATCTCCTTCCCCGCCTTCCGCAGCATTGATGCTGTGAATGCTTCCCTTCACCTCGTTCAACACCCCAAGCAACGCTCTCCCGTCCGTTGACGGCCGTGGCTGCACCCGCAATCCCGCATCCGTCAGCAGCATGATCGAAACCGGCTCCGCCAGCCGTCCGCCGTTCTCTCCCAGGAACTTTCCCACCTCATTTCGCACAAAGGCCACTTGCTGAAACGGCAGATTCGCCGTATCGATCACCAGGATCGCCTGCACCGGCGGATCCGGCTTCACCGTAACCCCGTCATAGGATCGGAAGGTCAGAATCTTTCGCGGCCCATTGTTGTCCAGCACCTTGAAGTCCTGCGGCCCCAGCCCCGGAACCGGCTTCCCGCCCGCATCCGTCACTGTGACATCCAGCCGCATTCGTCCCGCCAGCGTCACCACGCTTGGCGCTGCCGCAGCCTTCGGCGCAGGACGATGCGTCAGCGTTGGATCCGGCGGCTCCGCTGGATTCTGCTGCGCCTGCGCGCTTCCCAGCGCCGCAACCAGCAGCAACGCTGCCACGCCACCGAAATGCTCTGTCCTATTCACGGATATGGTTCGATGCCCCGTCACCCACGAAGTCTAATCCCGTAGGCTCGCAGAGGCATAATAGGAGCAGCCTCGTCCATTGGACAGCAAATTGAAGATGCGGTTACGCTTTGCGATGAAGATGCGGTTAGCTTTGCGCAAATCAGACCTCAGCCTTTGGTAGAAACTTCATGCGAATCGTAGATGTGCGAAGTGGCACGACTTCAGTCGTGCCATAAGCGGCACAGAATAAACGTTGGGCTTTAGCCCCTGCGGGATGTCCTCTGCTCATCCCGGAAGGAGATTCGAAAACAGATGAGACGCCACGCGAGCCCGGCAGTTCCACCCGTGATTGCCGCAACCCTCGTCTGCCTCTCAGCTCTCCTTGTTCCCGCGCAAAATGCGGGCCCAGCCGACACCACTCAGTGGCGGCAGGATCTGGCCGCCTGGCGCACTCAGCGTGAGGCAAATATCTCCTCCCCCGATGGCTGGCTCACCCTCATCGGTCTCGAGTGGCTCAAGCCCGGCGTCAACACCGTCGGCTCCGCCGCAGACAACCATATCCGCATCCGCGCCCAGGCACCCGACCACATCGGCCTGCTCACGGTAAGCGCCAAGTCCCTCCAGATCCTCGCCCCCACCGGCGGCTTTCCACCCGACCTCACCATTGACGGCGCTCCCGCCCGCGACGGCCTTCTAGCCGCCGACGATGCCAAACCCAACACCATCGCCTGGCATGGCCTCACCATGGTGGTCCTGCATCGCGGCGCCCGCTACGCCCTGCGCATCAAAGACGCTGATTCCCCCACCCGCGCCGCCTTCCACGGCCTCAACTGGTATCCGCCCGACCCGCACTTTCGCATCGCCGCCCGATGGATTCCCTACAACCCGCCGCACACTGAGAAGATCCCCACCATCATCGGCAACACCCTCAACCTGCCCTCGCCCGGCGTAGCCGAGTTCACCCTCAACGGCAAAACCCTCCACCTCGAGCCCGTCATCGAAGGCGAAGATCAAAGCGTTCTTTTCTTCATCCTCAGAGATCAGACCAGCCAGTCCACCACCTATGAAGCCGCGCGTTTCCTGCACACCGGCCTGCCCGACCACGGCCTCGCCAGCCCCGGCATCCTCGAGCTCGACTTCAACAAGCTTGAAAATCCGCCCTGCGCCTACACGCCCTACGCCACCTGCCCGTTGCCCCCAGAACAGAACCGTCTTCCCATCTCCATTCCCGCCGGAGAAGAGCGCTACCCCCACTGAAACAAGCTGTCATTCGCGTAGCGAGACACCTACTGTGCCTCATTCATGCGCGTTTTTTTTGCGCGTGAGTGGGAGTCCGTTCATCCCCCACGCTTAGAAAGTGGCTCCGCTTGATCACATCCCGGCAACCCATGATCGCAGCCTCGGAATCAGTATCGACGCGGATCTGCGAATCGTAGCGGTGCGAATCAGATGGACGTACATGTGCGAAGGGGCAAGACTTCAGTCGTGCCAACAAGACTCTAAAAAACAAACGGGGCCTTAGCCCCTGCGGCCTCTACCTTCGATTCGGCATCCCGATCAGCACCCGCGTCCGCCGCCGCGTCAACCGAATCTGGCACGCCAGCACGCCTCCGCAAGTCTGCGCCCGCACCCCGATCCATGCCACCTGGTCAGGACCCAGCATGTATGCAGTCGCATCCGATCGGTTGCCGGTCTGCTGCATGAAGTACGCCGCGTCCATGTCTTTGTCGGCCGCTTCGGCATCCAGTTGTTGGCACTGATCCTGCGGCGGTGCGGCCACGTTCGCCGGATGGTCGCAGTATTCTTCATCGTGCAGCAGCGCATACTTCTTGCCGTTATCGGGAATGAAATAACGCACCGTAACTGGCGGCATGCCGCTCACCATCTCCCACTGGCTCATATCCCGCGCAAACTCCAGCGGAAGCTGGCTCATCTCGAGCGCCCGATCCTTCAGCTGCCGCGAATAGATGGCTAGCGTCGGCGTCGGTTCGCCGTTCGTCGGACGGAAGTAAATCCCGCCCAGTCCAATCCCAGCCTGCATATCGAACCACACAAATCCCCTTCCGCCATGGAAGCCGCCCCCACTGGTGCCCACCATCGCGTACCGCCCGTCGCGAATCGTAACCGGCAGCGGATCTGCGTCGAGCACATCGTCCACCGTCTCCCACATATCCATGTCGTGCCCGTAAAAATAAGCGGTCCGCGGTATCAGCGCCTTCAGCACATTGTGGAACCGTTTGTCCTTGCGCACTTCCTTTTCCATCCGGCCCGCATAATCATTCAGAAACGCAAGCTCGCCGCTGGGAATCGTGTTCACAAAAACCGCCGGAGGTGGTGGACTCGCGAGCTCCGCGTCCGAGTCCTGCGCCGCGGCCTGAGCGTTTGTGTCCTGCGCTGCAGGCTGCGCGTCTTGTGCCGCCATCCGCGGTTGCAACCACGCACCGGCCATCAGCAGCATCATCACCAAGGGAAGAAAAGAAGCTTCATTAGTGCGGAAGCAGTGAGGGAAGAACCGCATCGCAAAACCTCCCGGAATCGGATTCCTATCGCTACTAATTTAGACCAGAATCCGGCCTCGCCAGTTATGAATATTTACACCGCTCCACTCCCTCACCTCGCCGAACCCCGCTTACCCACCCGCCGCCCTGCGTAGTACCCTACGCAAATGAAAGCCGCTTTCGCCCTCCTCCTCGTCTTGTCCCTTCCCGCGTTTGCCGCCGATAAGCCCGCCAGCCCCAATCCCGACACCGCCCAGCCCGCCGCCGAATCCCTCGACCTCGCCACCATCGCGCGCATTCGCGACGAAGGCATGAACCACTCGCGCATCATGGAATACGCCAGCGGACTTTTTGACGGCATCGGCCCCCGCCTCACCGGCTCTCCCGACTTCGCCAAGGCCGCAACCTGGGCACAAACCCAGCTCAAAATCATGGGCGCATCAG
>JBEKUP010000060.1:0-28814 GCA_049514915.1 Occallatibacter sp.
GAGCAAGAAACATTTGGGGTCGGGCATCGACGATTTCCTCAAAGAGTAGGGGATTTTCGAAGAGGCACAGGCGCAGGCGATCAAGGAAGTGGTTGCGTGGCAGCTTGCCGAGGCCATGAAGAAACAGAAGATTTCGAAGAACAGGATGGCCACGTTGCTGAAGACCAGCCGCACACAAGTTGACAGGCTGCTTGATCCGAAGAACGACATTACGCTTTCGAGCCTGCAAAGGGCCGCGGCGATGGTTGGGCGCAGGGTGTCCATCGAACTGGTCTGAGGCAGGGATGTTTGGCGGTCGTACGGGCGCCGTTTCTCGCCGGGGCGTGATTGGACTGTCGGCCACAGCGCGAGCGCACCCTTGCGCGATGATTCTACGCAAGGATGCGGCACCCAGAGTTGTGGGGATGGTCAGGGTTTTTAGAAGCTAGGGTGCGCCACTCGCCGACGTCTTATCCCTGATAAAATGTCGGCGAACTCATTCCTCTAAACCTAGCAGTCGGCAATTTCCCCCTGACCCTCCGATGGCATTCGCGAGCACAGTAGGAGAATATGGCTGAATCATCGCCTTTCGGCATTGAGCAATTCACGAAGTTGATAACGGACGGTTACGACCGTAAGGCACGACTGTACCCTGGCCTTCTATTGCTAATGCCAATAGCTGTTGTGATCAGTTGCGGGCTTGGGCCGAATTTGACACCCGCAAAGACTGTTTGTGGCGTCGTAGCCAGTTGTGGGGGGCTCTTGTTGCTTTCACAACTTGCGCGTGACTCAGGCAAGCGAAAAGAACGGGACATGTTCCAAAAGTGGGGAGGCATGCCATCAATCAGTATTTTTCGTCATCGGGACGGCACAGTGGACGCAATAACCAAGGCCAGGTACCACCAAAGAATGGCCACACTGGTTAAGGGCACTAAGGCTCCGTCGTCCGAGGAAGAGCTTGCGGATCCGGACGCCGCTGATCAGGTTTACGCTGCGTGGTCAACTTACATTCGCGTGAACACCCGTGATACGAAGAAATATCCCTTGCTTTTCCAGGAGAACATCAGCTACGGGTACCGCCGGAACGTATGGGGTCTCAGGCCGGTTGGGATCACAACCACGGGCCTGTCGGCTGTTTGTGCCTTGATCTGGGAATATCTGGTATTCAAGTCGACAGGGAAAGTCTCATCGGAGCTTGCTTTCGCGGGTATTTTCGCGTCAATTCTTCTGCTCCTTTGGATATTTCAATTCACTGCTGGTTGGGTACGGCTCCCGGCGAACGCGTATGCGGAAAGACTGGTAGAGGCGGTCGACACCCTAACAGCCAAACGGGAGAAGAAATAGAAAACTCTGTTTTGCA
Organism: Occallatibacter sp.; assembly: GCA_049514915.1. Lineage (GTDB taxonomy): Bacteria > Acidobacteriota > Terriglobia > Terriglobales > Acidobacteriaceae > Telmatobacter. The sequence continues at coordinate 1,340 of JBEKUP010000060.1, forward strand.
AGGGTAGAAAGGGAAAAGCTGATGTTTACATTCACTCTGTTCGACGTGGGGCATGGCTTTTGCGCGTATGCGACTACGCCCGGTACAGGGAATATGCTTTTTGACTGTGGGTACGACCTAGACCTAAAGTTCTACCCATCCCGCTACTTCGAAGATCGAAATATCAATTACGTCAGTGAACTTTTTCTGAGTCATTTTGACCAGGACCACGTCGCGAACCTCCGCTCGTGCCGTCAGGTAGTTAATTTCGGGTCAATCTCTAGAAATTCCTCGGTGCCTGCAGATTTCATTCTGAGAGAGAAGCAGCGCGTCGGGCCAATCTCGGCTGCGATGGAATCTGCTTTGGATATGCACCAAAACTGGACCGAGCAAGTGCTAGTTCTACCAGACTATGGTGGGGTCAAGGTGACTAGGTTTTGGAATGCTTATCCGACTTTCACGGACATGAACAATTTAAGTCTAGTCACATTCCTAGAGTACGAAGGTTGTGGCATCGTCGTTCCCGGCGACTTGGAATGCGAAGGTTGGCAGGAACTCTTAAAGTGGGAGGCTTTCCGTCAATGTTTGCGAGAGACAACCATTTTCATCGCTTCCCATCATGGCCGGAACGCCGGCTATTGTGAGGAGGTTTTCGATTACTGTGAGCCTCACGTCGTTCTCCTGTCGGACAAGAGCATCGTTCACGATAGCCAGGAGCACGATTATGCGAAACATGCCCGTGGCATTGAATGGCCTGACGGACGCACAAGGTACGTCCTAACCACGCGCGCAGATGGACACATCCGTATCGCGAAGGAGAGAGGGAGTCCAGCTTTGGTCTTTGCGAACCTGACCCTTTGACTCGCCTGCGGCGAGTCTTTTGGTGTCAAGGGCTTAATTGGCCTGGTTGTTGACTTCGTGGTGGTACGGAATTTCTGAGCCTTTTACGACTGTGCCTAGCTCGCCGGGGGAGGGGTTGGCGGCGGCTGGCCTTTGTGTTTCCCACTCATCGAGCAGAGCACGCTCGACGAGTGGGGCCCCGGGCGAATGAGGAGCCTTAAATATCGGCGTATTTTGAATACCTCACTGCGATGTATTTCCCAAGTTTTTCCCACTTCTTCAATGCTTCTGCCCTAAGCGCAAACCTTTTTTCGTAAAAGTCTGTGGGAATTGGAGGGACCACCCTCAATCTTTGTAAATTTACCGGAGCTTCCGGGAACGGAATTATCGCAAGCACGCCTGAATACCCGACAACATGCAGAGCTTCATAGTGGGAAAGTTTCTCAATCGCGGCCAGAAATTCTTGAAAAATCAGTTGGTTCCCCTGATCGATGAATGGTTCAATTCCCAATTGGGAAAAGGGTGTGAATGAGTCCGATACAATCGACCAAGCAGTCGAGAGGCAGTTCTGATGGTTCTCGATTTCGCTCACTATTCTAAGGGCTCGGTCCCATCGGTAATACGTGTCGTGCTCTCTCTTCGAGACTTCCCCCGCCAGGCTTCTTGCGGATAGATGTGACCGAAACTCCGGTGAGCGCCCGATATCAAGGGTCATTTTCGCGATCGATTTTCGGACTTGAATCGTAAGGTCTCTTTCGCCTGAATAATAGAAATATGAGATCTCTCGTTCCTGAAGTTCTTCTGTTATAAATTTGGCCTGCTGCTTTTCAATCACGGATTTAGGTTTTCGCTGAAGGTAGACGTGATTAGGTATCGACTTTGTCCTCACCACGTCCCATTCTTCATGCACCCCGGATTTGCCTGTTGACGGTCTAGGAGTTCCATAGGTTTCGTCGAAAACGAAGATCACGAAATCCGCCAGTTGGATATCGTGGATGTAAGTTGCAGGCTCGAAGGACGGGGTGGAGTCGGCTTCGTAAATCTCAACGGAAAAGCCCGTCTCTTCTAAGATTTTACGGATGCCCTTCCTGACGGTGGTCAGCGTCAAACGGGAGCTTATGAAGACATGTGGCCTGCGCATTAGTAGATTCTAGTCTCGCGCCCGTTGGTTCCGCCCCTTAGAAATGATTCCACAACGACTGGTTGTAGACTTCGTGGTGGTATTGGACTTCTGAGCCTTTTACGAAGGTTCCTAGCTCTCTGGGGGAGCGGTCGGCGGCGGCTTGCTTTAGGTCGGCAAAGCGGCCTTGGACGTCCGCACCCAATATCTCTGTGATCCAGGGGGAGGCTTTGAAGTCTTCGATGGCTAACTGGATGTTATCGGGGAGATAGCGGTGGGCCTGGCGGAGGTTGTCGATCTCGGCTGTGCTGCCGTCGATGCCGGTTTTGAATATTGAGTAGAGGGTGAGGTAGGGGTTGGCGTCGGGGGCGACGGCGCGGACCTCGACGCGCATGGAGCGGGAGTTGCCGATGGGGACGCGGATCATGGAGCCGCGGTCGGTGGCAGAGGCCTTGATTTGATTGGGCGCCTCAAAATGGGGATCGAGGCGGCGATAGGAGTTGACGCTGGGATTCATTGGCTGACTTTTCTGGGATCGAGTGTGAGTGTTGTGACCATGGTAACGCGGGTGGCGTGGTTACAGTGGTTTCGGGGGCGGACACAGTTGGGGCGCGCGGTGCGCTTTTCGAATGCATCTTGTTGCGTTCTTAATTGGATATGGGGGAGACTGTAGAAATGACTCGGTCAATTATTCCCCATCTTCTGGTTTTCATTATTGTCCTTTCATATGCTTCCCCCATTTGCTTCGGGCAGAGCGCGAAGCAAACGAGAATCCTCGATGCCTTCCAAAAGAAATCGTCGGATGTCATTGATTACGCGGTTTTCGGGGCCCAAGCGCCTCCCTCGAAAGAGATGCTGGACCTGCTGCAGAGTGAGGTGGCGTGGGACCGAGCGACGCCGGACGGGACGAATCCGCTGGGGCTGAAGCTGCGGTTCGTGATGATTGACGATGCAGCGAACGCTGCTGCCGCGCCGCGCTATCGCATATTTGCCGACGGCGCGCCGGAAAACAAGGTCTTTTCATTCGGCACCTGGCTGGTGTCAAAAGACATTGTGCACGATTCGAATTTTATCCATGCGAATGCGGGCGTGGCCGGCTCCCGCGATGTGTATGTGAATGCGCGCGGCCTGCTGATGTATCACAAGCCAAAGCCGGAAGAGGCGCAGAGTTCAAGAATGGCGGACGAGGTGGAGGTGAGGCCTGTGGCCGCGAACGGCGAGCCGATACGCTACATGCTGGACAGCCTGGACGCGGAGTTGCAGATTGTGGGCACACTGGTTCCGCATCCTGTGGAGGCGGAAGATGAGGGATGCCGGCTTGAAGTGAGGATTGCGCGGCCCGGCGCCGAGGCGGTGCTGATTTTTGTGGAGGGGTTTCCGGCGAAGGCCAGGATTCCAGTGGTGCTGCAATCGGTGGATGCGGTGGTAACCCAGGTGTTGATTGCAGACTCGGACGGCCGCGCGGTGCTTGCCGGGTTTCCGCACGTGCCCGAAAAAACGCAGGGGATGCTGAAGGTAACGGCGGAAGGCGCAAGCTGCCTGCCGTCGGTTCAACTGCCGTGGGGCGGGGCGGGGGCGCCTGCACCGAAGACACCGTAACCACCTGCGGTGGGGCAGCCGCTCGCTATTCGCTCGCACTGGCTTTTTGCTACCTACCGATTGCACAAACAAGGCAAGACCTTCAGCTCGCTGCGCTCGCTCTGGATGACGGAGGACCCTCGTACAGCTGGGGTGGGGCGGGGTTGTAGGATTTTGAGATTGGAGAATTCATGCTCAATCGAACATTGATTGTTTTTGCGGCGGCGTCTGCTTTCGGTGCGTTGAGTCTTGCTGGACAACAGAGTGCGCCGATCGTGGTGCAAGCGATTCCGGGACAAGCTGTGGCTCGGCCGTTGACGGCTATGCCTTATTCGCCTTCGCTGGATGTGACGAGCATGGACAGGTCGGTTGATCCTTGCGTGGACTTCTACAAGTTCAGTTGCGGAGGATGGGAGACCCACAATCCGATTCCTGTGGACCAGGCGGGGTGGAGCGTGTACGCGAAGCTGGCGAATGAGAACCAGCAGTTTTTGTGGGGGATTCTGGAGGAGGATGCGCAGGCGAAGGACCGGACGCCGGTGCAGCAGAAAGTGGGCGACTACTTTGCGGCGTGCATGAATACGGATGCGATTGACGCGCTGGGCGATAAGCCGGTGCGGGCGGAGCTTGCAAAGATTGATGGGCTGAAGACGCGCGCGGAGTTAATAGCGGCGCTGATGCGGCTGCATCACGAGTGGGCGGGAAGCTACTTTTTCGGATCGGGAACGGATCAGGATGCGGTGGATTCGTCGACTGTGATTGTGGAGCTGAGCGCGGGCGGGCTGGGATTGCCTGATCGCGATTATTACACGAAGACCGATGACAAGAGCGTGAAGATTCGCGCGCAGTATACGGAATACATTGAACAGTTGATAGGACTGGCGGGTGAGACGGCGGAGCAGGCTAAGGCCGACGCGGATGCGATTGTGCGGATTGAGACGGCGCTGGCGAAGGCTAGCCTGACGCGGGTGGAGCGGCGCGATCCGCACAACACGTATCACATGGAGACGATTGAGGAGTTGGGGAAGCAGGCGCCATCGATTGACTGGCCGCTGTACTTCAAGGTGCAGGGGGCGAGTGGCGTGATGAGGTTGAACGTGAGTCAGCCGGAGTTTATGAAGGCGGTGCAGAGGGAGTTGGCTACGGAAGACGTGGCGGCGTTGCGGGCTTACCTGCGGTTTCATTTGCTGACGGCAGCGGCGCCGTACCTTGCGCATAACTTTGAGCAGGCGAGTTTTGATTTCTTCTCGAAGACGCTGAGGGGCGTGCCTGCGATGCCTCCGCGGTGGAAGACGTGTACGCGAGCGGTGGACCGTAACCTGGGCGAAGCGCTGGGACAGGAGTTTGTTCGGCGGACGTTTACGGCAGAGACGAAAGCGAAGACGCAGTTGATGACCGAGCAGATTGAAACGGCGATGCAGCACGAGATTGAGGGGCTGGACTGGATGAGTCCCGCGACAAAGGTAGAGGCGCTGAGAAAGCTGCATGCGATTCGCAACAAGATTGGTTATCCGGAGAAGTGGCGGGATTACTCGGCGCTGGATGTTACGCCGGACAATTACTTTTTAGATGTGCGGCGGGCGGGTCAATTTGAGGACGCGCGCGAATGGAACAAGCTGGGCAAGCCGGTGGACCGGGACGAGTGGCACATGACACCGCCGACGGTGAACGCCTATTTCAATTCGCAGATGAACGACATTAATTTTCCGGCGGGCGTGCTGCAGCCGCCGCTCTACGATCCGAAGGAAGACGATGCGCCGAATTACGGGAACACAGGCTCGACGATTGGGCATGAGCTTACGCATGCGTTCGACGACCATGGACGGCAGTTTGACTACAAGGGCAACCTGCGCGACTGGTGGACGCCGCAGGATGCGAAGGGGTTTGAAGACCGGATCAACTGCGTGCGCGATCAGTATGCGGGGTATGTGATTGTGGATGATATTCACATTACGTCGAAGCTGACGAGTGGCGAGGATGTGGCGGATATCGGCGGGACGCTGCTGGCTTACATTGCTTGGAAGAAACAGACGGAAGGCGTGACGCTGACGCCAGCGGATGGCTTGACTCCGGACCAGCGGTACTTTGTGGGGATGGCGCAATGGGCTTGCAACAACGAACGGCCTGAGGACCTGCGAGTGAGTGCGATTACCAATCCGCACTCACCGGGGTTTGCGCGGGTGAACGGCGTGGTTAGTAATATGCCGGAGTTTCAGAAGGCGTTCAGTTGCAAGGCAGGTCAGCCGATGGTGCATACGCCGACTTGTAGAGTTTGGTAACCACCTGCGGTGAGGCCAGACACTCGCGGGAGGCTCGCATAAAGAATTTTAAGTCCCACTGATCGCGCGGTAAGGCTGCGCGATGAATTAGGTTGGACCCTCTCATGCGAAGGAAGGTCATTCAACATTTCGCGAACACTCTATGCCAACGGGTCATAGACCTACCTGAGGGCAACGACATCGCTACGTTTGCACGGTATTGTTCTGGAGGATACCGAGTCGATTTTCTTACGGGTATTTGTACTCACAATGGGAAGCCAGTCAATTCCCTCATGGCATGCGAAGTCTACAAGAAGTGGCTAATTGAGCAATCGCAAGAACATGAGTACCCTTTGGCGAACTTGAGTCGATCATCATGGATATCAACGTGAATGTGCAAGCCCAAACCAAGACTCAGTACGGCCAAAGACGCGCATTGGCACATTTTCAATTCGATTGTCGAAGCGAAATCAGAACCGATGAGAAGACGTATGTTGGCCGGATGTGTGGAGAAAAGACGTGGAGCTTGGACTGGTACTATGAGCGGCTATACGGACCATTCCCAGACTCTTGGCCGCAGTGATGGGTTGTACCTCCCCACTCATCGCGCGATAGTGCTGCGCGATGAATGGGGCACAGTTTTCTATATTTAATTTAGAAAAGCGTTTTTAGCGGCCGGCGCGGCCTCCTCTGCTGCCGCCACCACCGCCGCGCATGCCGCCGCCGGAGGCCATTCTTGCGCCGCCACCGTAGCTGTAGCCGCGCGGGGCTGCTGCGTAGGCGCGAGGAGCTGCGGCATATCCACGAGGAGCGCCAGCATAGCCGTATCCGCGGGGGACACCGGCATAGCCGCGAGGTGCGCCGGCGTAGCCATATCCGTTGGGGCGGGGAGCGGGGCGATAGCCTGGGGCAGCAGGGCGGTAGCCGTAGCCGCGTGCCGCGTAACCACCGCCGTAACCGCCGCCATATCCACCACCGATGACTACTCCGCCGCCACCGTATACGTAGACGGGCGGGGGTGGGGGAGCGTAGGCGTAGACGGGAGGCGCTGGTGCATAGTCCTGCTGCGGAGCGGGAGCATAGGCGGGCGGTGGAGCATCCTGGGGTGCATAGTCAGCAGACTCGGGGGCCGCGGGTTGCTGGTCGTACATTGGCTGTTCCGGCTGGGGAGGCGGAGGGGGAGCCATTTCGGCGACAGGCGGGCGCTGGGCGAATCCGTAGGGATCACGCTGCAGGGGCGCGACATCGGGAATGGTGAGGTCGTCCATGACCTTGAGGGTCATGCGCGTTTCTTCTTTGAGGGTGGGCCGGGGACCGCGCATGGGCAGCATGAGCAGGTCGACGGGCCAGAGGATGGGGATGGACCAGAGGACGGCGTCGCGGACGGCGTGACCTTTGCCGAGGATGCGTCCGTTTCTGTCGACGTTGTAGCCGGGGACAGCGACGACACGCGCATCAACGGGGATGACGGTGTTGGGCTCAATGACCATACGGTCGAAGCGGAGTTCCATCCAACCCTTGCCGACGAAGTGACCCGGATCCTTGTAATCTTCGAAGCGGCCGACGAGGTAACTGTTAGTGGGAAGAACCGAGCGCCCATAGCGTTCAGAGTGGCCAAGCTGGCACAGGACGGGATCGCCGATGGCGGTGGTTTTGGAAGAGAGTTTCGGTTCTGAAACGGTGCATTGGATCAGAGAGCCGGCAGGAATAAGTTGCTCGCCCACGAGGCACAGAGGCGTAGCAACAAAGAGAGAGAGCAGCGCGAGTGACGTGCCTTTCATGACAGTCCTCCTTGAATTTTGAAGGGGCCCTGGAGGGAGCCGCTGAACGAACAGGCCGCAACCCGGATGGATGCGCGGCTGTGCGCTTTTTTCCAGACGATATAGGCGCAGAACCGGATTGCGCGCATTAGTTGCGTGGGGGAAAGAAATAAAACTTTGATGGCACTGCCAGAGTTTTTGAGGGAGTTTTAAAGTGAGCCGGAATAGAGAGCGCCGCCGTATTTGCGCAGGTTATTGCGCGGGCGCCGCGGCCGGCACGGGCTGTGCGGGGGCTGGGGGTGGAACGGGGCGTTTTTTGGCGCGCAGATAGGCGACGAGCTGGGCGATTTGCGCGTCGGTGAGGGAGTCGCCGAAGGGCGGCATCTTCTGGCCGCCGTTGAGAATCTGGGTGGTGATTTTTGCGGGGGGCCAGGCTTTGTCGGTGCGAATGGTGGTGAGGGCGGGAGCTTTTTTGCCGCCAGCGCCGTTGGCGCCGTGGCAGTAGGCGCAGCCTTTGTCGCGAAACAGGACAGCGCCGGCTTCTTCGTCGGCCTTGTTCTTGTCGCCAAAGGCGTGAGCGGGGAGTGCGGCGGAAAGAATGATGGCGGCTATGAGTGCGGTGAAAAAGGGCTTCATGGACTGGATCACAAGGTTCATTTTCTCATGGAACAGGTCGAGAGGGGGTAGATCGGATGGGGGAGATAACCGTAACGGCGACACGATGGAAATGAGATGCATGCGACGATTTGTGCTTATGACGATTGGTGCGGTTTGTCTGAAGTTCCTTGAAGAACAGAAGTCGATCCTTCGACTCACCACCCCCAAGCTGAAAACGCTCATCGCATCTACAGCGGCATTTTTTAACGACAGATTAACTTCCTGCTAATGGACGTTTCACTTTGGTTCTGCATGCTGAAGATTTGATCGATTTAGATTGGATTGCGGAGCCATAACTGGAGAGAAACAAGAAGTACGAGGCGGCGAAACCCGCGATTATTGCAGTCTTTTAACATAGATGGATAAAACATCGACTTAGTATTAGGTCATTCGAATAACTCGATGGAGGCTTCCCACTTCCATCTCGATAGCCCCTGTTTTTTTATTTCAAGGAGACCAAATTGATGTACAAGTTTGTTGGAGGATGGTTTCGCGCCATCGCTTTGTTCGTGTGCCTGTTGGCTGTTTCAATTTTCCAATCTGAGTTGACGGCCCAGCAGGCGGATGGCTCGATCCGCGGTACGGTCAGTGACTCGAGCGGGCGCGCGATTGCGAGCGCTTCGGTGACCCTGGAAGATTCCGACGGCAGTCCGGTGCAGCGCGCGTTAACAGACGCTCATGGAGCGTACTCCATCGGATCGGTCAAGGCGGGACATTACAACCTGGCAGTGAGCGCCACGGGCTTCGCTACTCAGAATCGACCCATTTCCGTCTCGGCGGGAGAACAGGCGATGGAGTTCAAACTGCCCGTGGCCTCGGTGGCCGAGGAAGTGGTCGTTGAGTCGGAGGACAACAGTTCGCTTGCTGTCCAGTTGGCTCCGGTGAAGGCTCTGCTCGATGCCGGATCCGCCCGCACCGAAATCTCCAGCTTCTACATTGCCCAGTACACCAGTCCGGTGACCGATTTCGCCGACATCATTCAGGCAGCCCCAGGCACCGTCAGCTACACCACCAACGGTATCGGCAACGGCCAGGCCAAGATCTTCTTTCGCGGCTTCGTTGACGACGACTACACCATGACCTGGGACGGCGTGCCGTTCGACGACTCGAACGACCCCTCCCATCACTCCTGGGCTTACATCCCTGCCGCTGCCGTCGGCTACGTGGACTTCGACCGCAGCCCCGGCACCGCCTCTGACATCGGTCCTTCCAACTTCGGCGGATCCATCCATTTTTTCTCGCCCAAGTTGAGCGATGAGCCGCACTTCAGGATCCAGGAAACCTACGGCTCCTGGAATACCAACCAGATCCTGGGCGATATCAACTCCGGCGCCTTCCTGAAGGGCAAGGCCCACTTCTGGCTCGATAGCGACTACCAGAGTTCGGACGGCTACCAGACCTTCTCTCCCAAACAAAACGTGTCCGGGACCGCGAAGTTCGACTACAAATTCAGCGAACTCACTAACCTCACCGTGACTGCCTCCCACATCATGCTCGACGCGTTCACCAACAACGACCCGACCCGCCGCCAGCTCTTCCACCACGGGGACAACTACCTTTACGACAACAACATGCTGAATGCGGACGGTACCTACAATGCTCAGTTTTGGCGCTATTCGGTGTACCACGTGCCGTCGTTCTTCGACGTGGTCACCTGGAACCACGACTACGGAAAGGGCTGGAAGGTGGACGTCAAGCCGTACACCTACGGCTATTCCAATCACCAGCATTACCAGAACACCACTGACAACGATCAGATCACTGACTCGGTCCTGACCAAGACGATCGAAGAAAAAGTCGGCGGCGACGACCAGCCCGCTGGACCCAACTTCGATAAGAAGCCGACCGGCGTCGACAAGCTGAACCAGTACGGCCGCGGCGGCGTGATCGGGTCCCTCAGCTATGCCAGCAAGTGGGGCGTCTTCCGCTTCGGCAGCTGGTACGAATACACCAACACGCTCCGATACCAGGTCTACACCGACCCCATCACCTGGGTCGATTCACCCTATATCTCGAACATCAAGTTCCACGAACACTACCTCACCTATTCCACGCAGCCCTATTTCGAGTTCCAGTTGGTTTCGATTCCGCGCTGGACGATCACCGCTGGTTTGAAGGATGCGTACTATGCCATGCATCTGACGCAGTATGCGGACGGCAAGACGGTTGGCCCGCTTGGTTGCCCCACAGGCTCTACCCCCGCAAGCTGCCCCAACCAGGTGATTCACTCGCAGGCTTACAACTCCTTTCTTCCGTCCTTCGAAGCTAATTACCGCATCAACAACAACTGGTCGGCTTATGGCCAGTATGGCCGCGGCAGCATAGCTCCCTTCAGCAGCGTCTTTGATACGACCGGCGCTCTGGTAGCCGTCACTCCTCCGCCCACTATTGCCGACACCTACCAGGGTGGCACGGTGGTCAAGCTGAACCGCTTCGCCTTCGACGCGGACGCATATCACATCCACTTCACCAACACCTACTCGACATATACCCCGTCCAGCGGCCCCGACGAAGGTTTCACCTACTACTACGCCAACCCAAACTCTGACACCAATGGTTTTGAAGCCGAGGGCAACGTTGCTGTCACCCGCAGCCTGAGTTTCAATGCCAACGGCACCTTCGGCGTCGCCAAGTACGAGTCCAGCAACGGCACGCCCGCTGTCACCGACGGAAGCGGCAATGTCATTAATCCCGCCGTCCCTGCCACTCCCGCGGCCTGGGTAGCCAGCGCCCCGCACGATACCGAGGCGACGGGCTTGATCTATCGCGAAAAGGGTCTCGACTTCGGCATCTTCGGCAAGCGCGTCGGCAGCCGCTGGGCGGACATCGGCAACGATCACCAGACTGTTCCCGAGGATCCGTTCTGGATGAGCAACCTCTTCGTGAACTACAACATCCACGGCCGCTCGATCTTCGACGGCTCCAAAATCAAGTTCAGCGTCAACAATATCTTCGACGACCACAGCATCGTGGCCGTCAGCGCGGCGAATGATGGCACGACGCTGGCTATGCCTTACAACACCTCCGCGTCCACCCCCGTCTCCCAGGACCTCCAGCTCTACACTCCGAGCTGGGCAGACGCTCTGGAAAAGCAGGCTGGCCGCGCGTTCATGATCAGCTTTCAGATAGGTCTGACCAAGCACGAGTAGTAGCACCAAGCCACGGCGGCTGAAGAAGCCGCGTGAACCGATGAGACCTCCCAGGGGAGACGCTGGCTGCATACGGCGGACACTCCGGGAGGTTTTTTCTTGTTTGAGCAGGATGGTTGGCGGCGCGGGAGTTCCTGTTGCGGGATGCGATGCGGGGCAGATTGTGGCCCGGTGAATGTGGGGGTGAATCAGCCTTTAGGGGTTTTGCGGGCTGCTAGCATTTCCGCCATTTTCTGGATGCGGCTCTGGCGGGTTTCAGGCTTTTTGGCGCTCTCGATCCAGTCGACGTATTCCTTTTTGTGGGAATAGGAGAGAGCGGCGAAGGATTGCTGGTGCGCGGGGGACTTGGCGAGGGCGGCTTCGAGGTCGGCGGGGATGGAGACGGTGCGCGGGGCGTCGTCGAGGGCGAGCTCGACGTGGACGGTGTCGCCGGGAGATGTGGCGGCTGCCGCGAGAATGTCTTTGCCGACGCCGAGGATGTGGACACCGGCGCGGGGCATGAGGGAGTTGCGGAAGGTGAATCCGTTGATGGTGGCGCGGACGGGGATTTGGCCCTTGCGGCCGAAGATTTCAGGGACGCTGAAGGGGATTTGGAGGTAGGTCCATGCGCCGTTGGGTCCGCGGCTGACGAGCTGGGCTTTGAACTTGAGGGGATTCGCGGCGGATTTGGGCATGGCGGTTGCCTTGGGCATGATGGCTGGCTCCGGGGTGGGCGGTGGTATTCCTTTTTGGGATTTTGCCTTGGATTGGGATTCGGCGCAAGGGCGAAATTGTGGGCGCGGGGCTGGAGTAGTCTGACTGGATATGGCGGCGGGATCGGGGTGGTACGCGGGCGAATTGCGGCGAGAGTTGATGGCGCGGAATTTGATTTGGGCGCGAGGTAGTGGGCTCGTCCGTCCGCATGTGGAGAGCTATGGGGCGAACCCCGTGATTGTGTATGAGCCGGACAGCGATGGAGGGCATGGGAACTTTTTTGGGGATGCTTATGCGGCGATTGTTGCGAATAAGGAGTGGATGCGGCGGTTCGACAAGATTCATGCGCAGGGACGGGCTCTGCCTAAGGCGGAGTCGGGACGAAGGTGGAGGGAACTGGATTCGTCGATGAGTTCGGATGCGCTGCTGATGAATGTGTTTCTTGGTTTTGGAACGGATGAGTTGGACGGGTTGAAACGCGCGCTTGGAGTTGAGGGCGATGGACTGCCGGTGTTTGGGTGGAAGGCGCGGGTGCCGCTGGCTTCTGGGCGGTTTGATCGGACGGAAGTGGATATGCGGTGGGGCGGGTTGCTGGTGGAGGCGAAGCTGACGGAGACGGATTTTCAGACTCGTGCGGCAAAGGTGGTGGAGGGGTATCGGGATTTTGATGCGGTGTTTGAGCGGGAACTGCTGCCGCGCTTGGAGTTGCAGGCGGCGCGGCGGCGAACGGCTGTGGAGTTTGCGGAGGAGTTTACGCAGGAGTTCGAGGACGCTGGCGCTGGATCGGAGTTTGAGGCGAATGAGGTTGCGCGGGAATTTCAGGCCGGAATTGTGGAGCGGGCGCGGGCGGCGGAGCCGGTTGAGGCAGGGTATGCGGGGTATCAGTTGATACGGAATGTGTTGGCGGCTTATGCTTCCGGGACTAGTTTCTGCGTGGTGCACGATGAGCGTCGGCCGGATTTGCGGGAGGGGTGGTTTGACGTGATGAAGGCGGTGCGAAGCGCGGAGATGCGGACGCGGTGCAAGGTGATGAGCTGGCAGGAACTGGCGGGGTTGGCGCCGGTGGGGTTAAGGGAGTTTCTGGATTTGAAGTATGGGATTGTAGGGGCGTAGTGGTTGAAGCTGTTTAACAGGTGCTGCGCTTGCGGCCTTGTCCGAAGACCCGCTCATCGCGATAGGGCTGCGATGAACGGGGCACAGTCGCTTGTATGGTGATGTGAGGGCTACCTGCTTCTCAGAGAGCCGAGGGCTTGCGTACGATCAGCACGGAGCATTTGGCTTGGCGGGCGACGGACTGGGCCACGCTTCCCATGAGCAGCTTCTGGATGTTTCGCTTTCCGTGCGCGCCTAATACGATCAGATCGGCATGCCATTCTGTCGCGGTATCCAGTATGTTCATGGTCACGTCGCCGATCTGGACATCGGTCTCAGCCTTGAAACCGGAGCTGCGCAGCACGTTCGCAATGTGCCCGACCAATGCGCGGGCAGGTTCCTGCTCGCCTTCGAGTTCGGGAGCATATCCTGGCGTCATCTCCGGAGCGGGCACGGGTTGAACCGGCTGGAGGACGTGCAAGACCAGGACTTCGCTTGATTCGGAACGGAACTGCTCGATTACAGCCTGAGCCGTGATTTCTGCAGAACCGGCATGGTCAATTGCCAAAAGGATCTTCATGAGGTCTTTCCCTCGCGTTCCGAGTATAGAGCAGAGCGGCAGGGAAAGGCCGGTCAGAATTGGTCTAGCCGGGAGCATACGCTGGCGTGCAACTTTGTCCGAAGACCCGCTCATTGCGATAATGCCGCGATGAACGGGGCACACTCCTTGATGCCTTAATGGGTCGGCCACCTTCCTCGCGGGAGGCTCTCACTGGCTTGGCTGCTCGAATGCATTGTTTATTTAGAAGCCGGCGCCGGGGATGTATTTGTACTCGATCTTCTGGGGCTCTTTGGGCTTGTCGCCGGTTAGATCGTGGGTGTGCCACACTACGCTTTCGCTCGCCACTTCAGGGTGTTTGCGGAGAAAGATCAGCGCGTATTCAGACGCCGTCGGGTCGTCTTTCTGGTCGGCGAATTTCTGGGACTCGATGGAGGCTTTGGCCTTGTCTCCCAGGCGGCGATAGAGGATGGCTAACTGATAGTGGGCGGCCAGGTCGTCTGGATCGACGGCCTGGAGGCGCTCGTAGGTGTCGCGGGCCTTGGGGTAGTCGTGCTGCTGGTAGTAGCTGAAGCCTAACTCGCGGAGGCCGTCGCGGGAGCGGGGATACTTGGCGAGCATAGCTTCCAGGTCTGCAATGGCTTCCTTCGTCTGGCCGGCGTTGCGCTCGACTAAGGCGCGGTAATAAAGGGCGCGGGGGTCGCCGGGCAGGAGGGTGAGAGCCTTGGCGATGTTGGCCTTAGCGTCGTCGTATTTCTCCCAGGAGATTTCAACGATACCCATGTTGGTGAAAGCGTCGGCATAGTCGGGGCGGAGGGCGGCCACGCGCTCGAAGGCGTGGACGGAGGCTGCGTACTGCTGGGCGTCGAGGAGGCCAATGCCGTAGTTGTTCCAGCGCATCCATTCCTTGTTCTCGGAAGGATCGGGTGGGACGGGGGCGTTGTCGCCGATTTTGAGGACGCGCGTTTCGGAAGCCATGTCGATGACGGGCATGGGATAGTGCTGGTCCGCCTTCTGGTCCATGGCGTAGTCGATGAAGTGCTGGTTGAAGCGGCGGTACTTTACGGCGGCGGCGAGGGAGATGGAGCCGGCGATGTCTTTGGGAAGGCGGAAGCGATAGCGAACGAGTTGCGAGCGGCCCGACTGGATGGTGTTGTTGTAGGCGAGGATGCGATTGTGCCAGATTTCGTGGAGGCTATTGAGCTCGCCTTTGTTGTTGATGAGGCGGTTGGTGAAGGAGTGGGCGGATGGGTCCAGGTTGCCGTCGGGCTGGAGGAAGCCGGATTCGGTGAGGGTTTTGCCGGCGCTGTCTTTGACGGTGAAATCGACCCAGGCTTCATAGAAGTCGCGCTGCTCAGGGATGAAGGAGTGGCCGATGCCTTTGTTCTGGATGACGACGTCGGCGACGAGTGTTTCGCCGGGGACGAGAGAGAAGGCGGTGAGGCCGAGGGGGGCGACCAGGACTTCATCTTTAGAAGTGGCCGCGGCGCTTTCTTTCTCGAGGGCGAAGATGTCGACGTTGAAGACGCCTTTGCCGTCGTAGGAGTTTTTGAGGAAGTCGGACACCTTCTGGGCCTGCTCAGGGTAGTTGAAGTACTGGGGGGCAAGGGTGTTGCCGGCGGCCCAGCGATGGGAGACGAGCTTGGCTTCTTTTGTGACCGGGTCGGGTTTGGCGCCGGGGTCGATTGCGCCGGCTGCGAGGGATTCGCGGACCATGTGGCAGGTTTGGCAGGTGGAGACGGTGTCTTTGCGATAGAAGGGCAGCGGGGACTGCTTGGTGAAGCTGGCGGCTTGCCACTCGTCGTAGAGCGAGATTGCGCGGAGCCATTTGTAGTTGTCGAGCGAGGCGGGGATGGCGGCCTTGTGGCAGGCAGCGCAGAACTCGGCCGTTTTGTAGAGGGGGCGCATGACGGCCTTGGAGTGGCGGTCGAGGTGGGCGAGGATTTCGGCGTCGGAGACGGGGCCGGCGATGGGCGCGCCGGCTTCATCGACGAGAACGGCGGGGACGCCCATGACCCAGGAGCCGGTTCCGGTGGGGTCGGTGGCGACGATGGAGTGGCAGGTGGAGCAGGTGACTCCTTCCTGCTCAAAGGGGCGCTTCTTGGGCATGCCCTGAGACAGGTCGCCGGAGAGCAGGGCAACGGGATTGTGGCAGCCCTCGCAGTGGCGAGAGTACTGAACGCCCTTTTCATCGATGAGGAGGTTGACGTTCTTCAGGTACCACGGCGAACGGAAACTATTGGAATGTATGGACTCGCGCCACTGGTGATAGGCCTCCTGATGGCAGTGGCCACAATACTCGGCTGTATAAAAGCTTTTGGGGCTGATGAACTGGCCGGTGGAACTGGTGGCGTTGGAGGGTAGGAATGGGGTGTCTTTGCCGAAGGCGTAGTTGTAGTGGGAGGCAACAGAGTTGTGGAACGGGGTGGTGGGGCCGGTGATGGGGACTGCTGCACCATATAAGGGCTGGGAGCTGGCCGGTGTGGTGGTGGGAGCCGAGGATGGTTCTGCGGATGCAGAGGTGTTGGTGGCGGCGCGGACGCTGAATGCAGCGACGAGAGATACGGTGACGAAGGAGGCGGTTAACAGCCAGCGGCGGGGCGCAGTTTTCAACATCGTCCGGCGATCTCCAGGGAAGAGCTTGCGGCCCGGCGGCACAAGAAGCAGGAATAGCCGCGGGAACACAAGAAAGGTAACAGGGGCTGGGTGTGGGGTGTCTTCCATCCAAAGATGGAGACACCTGCGCCACCTGCGGTGGGGCCAGACTCTCGCGGGAGGCTCGCACGGGCTTCTTACCCTTGCGACAGAAAAAAGTCGCAAGAATGGGGCACGGAGCTTCATGCCGTCTTGGCTTGGCCGGACGCCAGCGACGAGGTGCCTCAGGCGAGGGATTCAAGGATTGTGAATATGAACTCCACGAAGAATGCCAGGAGCTCAATCGCAGCGGAACCGACTTCTTCTTTCTGCTCGCTCATTAGCCCTTCGTCGCCGGAGGATACGGGAACGAGATCCCGGTACAGGCCGAACTACGCGAGCGAAAGGGAAAATGTTCCCGGATCTCCAATTTGCTAATTCGCAGCGGGTGGTTCATAGGGTGGGATGAATGGGGAAATTTGGGGGTGGAGAGGTGTGAGGAAACTCACATCCACTTAGCCAAATCGAGGGCCAAACTGGTACGGTTGTCTTGAAGGATCTGTTTTTCAGAAGATGGTCTCCAGTCCTTATTTTTCTCTCGCAGTTCTGTTTGTGGGCGCCCTGCTGTTTGGGCTGACGCCGCTGGCGCTGGCGTGGCTGTGGGGGAAGGTGTTTTCTCCCTGGAAACCGAACGCGATCAAGAACGCGATTTATGAGTGCGGGCTGGAGTCGAAGGGCGACGCCTGGATGCAGTTCCGCTCGGCCTATTACCTTTATGCCATTATTTTTTTGATTTTCGACGTGGAAGCCGTGTTTCTGCTGCCATTTGCGGTGGCGTTTACTGGGCTGGGCGTGGCGGCGTGCGTGGCCATGCTGGTGTTTGTGCTGATGCTGATTGAGGGGCTGGCGTGGGCCTGGGCTAAGGGGATTCTGACGTGGGTGTAAAGGCAGGGGTCGGGGGTCAGGGATCAGGGATCAGTAAGAACCGCGCACCGAGGACTGAAAACGGAGAACTGACGGCTGTGAGCTGTACTTTGGAGCGGAGCAACGATGGTTGAAGAAGGACTGAAGATCGAACTGGGGAAGCAGGGCGTCTTCGTTACGACCATTGAGGAGCTCTATAACTGGGGTCGGCGGAGCTCGATTTGGCCGATGCAGTTTGGGCTGGCGTGCTGCGCGATCGAGATGATTGCGACGACGATGGCGCGGTATGACCTGGCGCGGTTTGGGGCGGAGGTGTTTCGGCCGTCACCGCGACAAGCGGACATGATGATCATTTCCGGGACGGTAACGAAGAAGATGGCGCCGCAGGTGGTGCGACTCTATAACCAAATGGCGGAACCGAAGTACGTGATTGCGATGGGAGCTTGCGCGATTTCAGGTGGGCCGTTCAAGCAGGGCTACAACGTGCTTAAGGGGATTGACCGGTACATTCCGGTGGACGTGCATATTCCGGGATGCCCACCGCGGCCGGAGGCGCTGTTGCAGGCATTTATGACGCTGCAGAAGAAGATTGACGGGCAGCATTTGACGGGGCCGGATCGGCCGAGGCATTTGAATGCCGATGCGCAGACGGAGTTTCCAGTGCCGGCGCAGGGAGCGCATGATTTGGAGCCGACGTCGAATCCGGGGGTTTGGCCGGTGACGATAAAGACAGGGAATAGGGAATAGAGACTGGGGAACTTGCATTGAGGACGGTTGAGGAGATCAAGGCGGCGATTTTGGCGGCGGTTCCGGGCGCGGGGGTGGAGATTGTTGCGAACCCCAGCGTGAGCGGGCAGCACTCGCTGCGGATCGCCCCGGCGAATGTTGTCGCGGTGGCGACGTTTCTGCGCGATGACGCGGAACTCAAGTTGGATTTTCTGTCGAACGCAACCGGGGTGGATTGGCCGGACAAGGAAATTACCGAAAAGGTGAAGGTGACTCGCCCGGTGACCAAAACCGTGGACGGCGTGGAGACCACAACCGAGGAGACCGTTGAAGAGACGCGGAAGCGCGTTGAACCTGGTTATCTGGAGGCGGTGTATCACTTGTTTTCTGTGGCCAAGGGGCATGGGCCGGTGGTGATCAGAATGCGGACGGCGGACCGGAGCGATCGGGTTGAGCTGCCGTCGCTGACTCCGATTTGGCGAGCTGCGGAATTTCAGGAGCGGGAGATCTTCGACCTGTTCGGGATTGTGTTTACCGGGCATCCGGATTTGCGACGGTTACTGATGTGGGACGAGTTCAAGGATCACCCGATGCGGCGCGACTATGTGGAGCCGGACGATTTTGAATACGAGCCGACGGCGCATGACGAAGTGATGAAGCGGGCACAGGAGCATGTGGCGCGTGTAAAGGCGGCGCAGGCGGTTGCGGGCCAGGAAGGAACGGTCGCGGGCGCATGAGCGGATCAGGTTACGTGGACGCGACGTTGAAGCCCGAAGGCTGGAATCGGCCGCCGGTGATTGAGCCGGACGGCGAAGGAGAGCTGCTGGAAGTGGCCATGGGGCCGCACCATCCCTCGACGCACGGGGTTTTCCGGATGGATGTGGCGCTGGACGGGGAACGGGTGATCCGGCTGAAGCCGGTGTTTGGTTACCTGCATCGTAACCACGAAAAGCTTGCCGAGGGAATGAGCTACCTGGCGTCGATGCCGTTTACGGATCGGCTGGATTATATATGCCCGATGACCAACAACTGGGCCTATGCGCTGGCGGTGGAGAAGCTGACGGGGCAGGAGGTTCCGGAGCGGGCCGAGTACCTGCGAGTGATTTGCGGGGAGCTGACACGGGTAGTGAATCATGCGTCGGCGGTGGGCTTTCTGATTCAGGAGATGGGCGCGAGCGGAACGCCGTTGATGTACGCGTTCAAAGAACGCGAGAAGGTTCTGGACCTGTTTGAGTCGCTGACCGGCGCGCGGATGATGGTGAACTACATGCGGTTCGGCGGATGCCGCGTGGACGCGACGCCTGCTTGGCTGGACGACGTGCGCAAGGTTGTGGCGGGGTTGCCGAAGTTTGTGGACGAGTTCGAGGCGCTGCTGACGGGCAATGAGATTCTGATGGCGCGGACGCAGGGCGTGGGCATTCTGAAGCCGGACCTTGCGGTGAATGCGGGCGTGACCGGGCCGATGCTGCGGGCTTCCGGCGTGAACTACGACATACGCAAAGTGGATGGATACGGGATTTATAACCGGTTCAAGTTTCGCGTGCCGCTGGGCGGGCACTCCGATGTGTATGACCGCTTCATGATACGGCTGCTGGAACAGCGTGAGTCGCTGAAGATTCTGGAGCAGGCGCTGAAGGAGATTCCGGCTGGTCCGGTGATGGATCCGAAGGCAAAGCTGCGCGGGTTCCGGCCAAAGCCGGGCGAGGCGTATGGACGCATTGAAGCGCCGAAGGGCGAGCTTGGTTTCTATTTGATCAGCGATGGGAGTCCTAATCCTTATCGATACCGGGTGAGGCCGCCGAGCCTGATTAACCTGACGGTGCTTGAGGATATGTGTTTGGGACAAAACGTAGCGGATGTGGTGCTGATTTTTGGAAGCGTGGATATTGTGCTGGGAGAAGTGGATCGGTGAAGCAGATGACAGGTTACAGATGACAGATGACAGATGACAGATGACAGTAAGTGCTGCTCATCGAACTGTAACTGGAAATGGGCAGCGAATCTGGAGACGAGTTATGAAGCTCACGGTCCACGGTCTCTAACTGTTATCTGTAACCTGTCATCTGTAATCTGCGGAGGGTAACTTGCTGGGCGAGGGAATACTGAAGGGACTGGCGGAGACGGCGCGCAATTTCGCGGGGAGTTTTGTGTCCGCGGAACGGCTGACGACAGTCGAGTACCCGGAGCAGCGGATTGCGCCGATTGAGGCGACGCGCGATTTCCCCTTCCTTGTATATGACGGGACGGACCCTGAGGCGGGACTGCGGTGTGTGGCCTGCCAGATTTGCGAGAAGGAATGTCCGCCGAAGTGCATTTATATCGTGAAGAGCACGGACAAGAAGCCGGATTACGTGGGCAGGATGCAGATTTACCCGGCGCGGTTCGATATCGATATTTCGGTGTGCATGAGCTGCCAGATCTGCGTGGAAGTTTGCCCGTTTGAGGCGATCAAGATGGACACGGCGTTTGAGCTGGCGACGGCGGACCGGTTTGGCGGATTGCTCTACGACAAGAAGGAACTGGCGAAGTCGAACGAACACTATCACGCGATTCATCCGACCGAGGCGGCTGAGGTGGACGCGCGGCTGGCTGAGGAAAAGGCGAAGGTGGAGGCTAAGGCAAAGGCTGCTGCCGCGGCGGCCGCTGCGAAGGCCGCCGCGGCACCTTCTGCGCCCGCGGCGAAACCTGCTGCGCCAGTGGCCACGCCTGCGCCTGCTGCCGCGGTGAAGCCAGCGGAAGGGGAGACGAAGCCGTGATCGAAAAGGTGGATCAGATCTTCGTGTTTCTCACGGGTTGGCTGGTTGGATTTCTGCCTGAGTTTTTACGCCCGATTGCCGGCGTGGCGATTGCAGTGGCGGCTATCCTGGTGACGTTTCCCGCGTTGTTTGCGATTTGCGTGCTGCTGGAGCGCAAAGGGCTAGGGCGGATGCAGAACCGGATTGGGCCGAACCGGGTGGGGCCGTTTGGGATTCTTCAGCCGGTGGCCGATGGAATCAAGTCGCTGACCAAAGAGGATCTGATTCCCCTGAGTGCGGATGCCGTGGTGCATTTTCTGGCGCCTGTGTTTCTTGTTGTGGTGGTGTTCATGGGCTACGCGGTGTTGCCGGTGGGGCGCAACATGACGCTGGTGAACATGGACGCGGGCCTCTTGTTTTATTTCGCGATGGGCGCGTCGACGGAGCTGAGCGTGTTCATGGCGGGGTGGTCAAGCCGGAACAAGTATTCGCTGCTGGGGGCGATGCGCGCGGTGGCGCAGATGATCAGTTACGAGGTGCCGCTTCTGATGTCGAGCGTGGCGGTGGTGATGATTACGGGGTCGCTCTCGTTGGACAGGATTGTGGCAGCGCAGAGCCAGTACACGCACGGATTGCCGCACTGGTACATCTTTACGCCGTGGGGACTGGCGGGCTTCCTGATGTATGCAACCGCGGCGACGGCGGAGACGAACCGGTCTCCTTTTGATTTGCCGGAAGGCGAGTCGGAGCTGGTGGCGGGGTATTTCACGGAGTACTCGGGATTCAAGTTTGCGGAGTTCTTTCTTGGTGAGTATGTGGGCATGCTGTCCATCTCCGGATTGGGAACGACGTTGTTTCTGGGGGGGTGGTCTGCGCCGTTGGCGGTGCTGGGCTGGGTGCCTTCGTGGATATGGTTCTTCGGCAAGGTGATGTTGTCGATGTGCGTGTTCATCTGGCTGCGGGGAACGCTGCCGCGGTTGCGGCAGGACCAGTTGATGAATTTTGCGTGGAAGTTTGTGCTGCCGTTTACGATGCTGAACCTGTTTGTGGCCGCGGCATGGCGGTTTATGGGCGACGGATTGTTGCGGTGGGTTGTGTGCTCGGGAGTGCTGGTGATTGCTTACGTGTTGATGGCCCGGGTGGGGATGCGCAGGAAACACATTGGGCCGAGGAGTTACCGGTATGCGGAGTAGGAAACGAAAAGCAACAGCAGGTCCTTCGACTTCGCTGCGCTCCGCTCAGGATGACAGCTGTCTATTGATTGCTCGCGGTGACAGACGATGAACTTTGCTTTTTATCTAATATCGGGACTGGCGGTCGCGGGCGCATTGGCTGCGGTGCTGCTGAAGAACACCGTGCATTGTGCGCTGGCGCTGACGGTGGTTTTTGCGGGAATTGCGATGCTGTTTTTGAAGCTGGGTGCGCAGTTCGCGGGGTTCGCGCAGATCCTGGTGTACATTGGCGCGGTTGCGATTCTGGTGGTGTTTGCGATTTTGCTTACGCGCGGTTCTGAGACGCCGAAGGATGGTGTGTATAGCAAGTTTCCGCTGACGGGATTGGCGATTGCGGCGGCTGTTTTTGCGGTGCTGGGCTGGGCGGTGCTGAATAGCGCAAGCGTTTTGCCGGGCGCAGAAAATACCTCAGTGGCTGCGCCCACGGTGACCGTGATGGACATTGGCAATGCGCTGATGAGCCGGTATGTGCTGCCTCTGGAGATTGTGGCGCTGTTGCTGACGGCGGCGTTGATTGGCGCGGTGATTGTGGCCATGCATGAGAAAGAGGAGGCGAAGTGAGTCCTCTGTCAGGATATTTGCTGGTGGCCGCGCTGTTGTTTGCGATTGGGCTGGCCGGTGCGCTGACGCGGCGCAACGCGATCCTGGTGCTGATTGGGATTGAGCTGATGCTGAATGCGGCGAATCTGAACTTGATTGCGTTCTGGCGTTACGGGCCGCATCCTGAGGCACTGACGGGGATGATGTTTGCGATCTTCTCGATTGCGGTGGCGGCGGCTGAGGCGGCCGTGGGACTGGGGTTGGTGATCTCGATTCATCGGCATGCGCATACGACGGATCTGGATGCTATGAACAGGATGAAGGGGTGAGCCGGTGATGCAAGAAAGTTTGACTGAGCTTACTGTTCAGCACATCCACCAATTCGGCTCTCCCGTCGCTGGTATGCTCTGGCTGATCCCGGGGATTCCGATTGTGGCTTCAGGCGTGATTGCTCTGCTAAATCAGCCACGGCGAAAGACGTCAGCAACGTTGGCGATCGGGTCCCTGAGTATCTCGCTTTTGTTATCTCTAATTGCGTTTGGACATGTTCTTGCTGGTTGGATGCACAACGTTGACGTTCGCGAGACGGTGAACTTTACGTGGATTCAATTTGGATCAACGAACGCGGACCTGGGGTGGGTGCTTGATCCGCTGTCGGCCGTGATGCTGGTGATGGTCACGTTTGTGGGTCTGCTGATCTTCATCTACTCGACCGGGTATATGGCGCACGATGAAAACTTCACACGCTTCTTCTGCTTCCTGAGCTTGTTTGCGGGGGCGATGCTGGGCGTGGTGATTGCGAACTCGCTGCTGCTGCTGTTCATGTGCTGGGAACTGGTGGGGCTGACTTCGTATCTGCTGATCGGGTTCTGGTATTTCAAGCCTTCGGCTGCTGCTGCGGCGAAGAAGGCTTTCTTGACGACGCGCGTGGGGGATGTGTTCTTCCTGCTGGGAATTGTGTGGCTGTTTGCGCAGACCGGCACGCTGCTGTTCTATAACGGCGGGACCGGCTCGATGGAAGCGACGGCGCTGGGTGGGTTGCTGGCACAACATGCCGGCTGGGGGCTGACGGCGGCGGGTGCGATCGGCCTTCTGATTTTTGCGGGCGCAGCCGGCAAGAGCGGACAATTCCCGCTGCATGTGTGGCTGCCGGATGCGATGGAAGGTCCGACGCCGGTTTCCGCATTGATTCATGCGGCGACGATGGTGGCGGCGGGCGTTTACCTGATTGCGCGCGTGTATCCGCTGATGTCGGCGGGTGCGCTGGCGGGCGGGTCGACTACTTCCCTAACGGTCGTCACCTGGGTAGGCGCGTTTACGGCGGTGTTCGCTTCGCTGATTGCTGTTGCGCAGAACGACATCAAGAGGATCCTGGCTTATTCAACTGTTGCGCAGTTGGGTTACATGATGGCGGGCCTGGGGATGGGCGGCGTCGCGGTGGGCATGTTCCACCTGATTGCGCATGCGTTCTTCAAGGCGTTGCTGTTTATGGGCGCGGGGTCGGTGATCCACGGCGCGCACGAAGAGCAGGACGTACGCAAGATGGGCGGCCTAAAGTCGGCGATGCCGGTGACCTTCGCTACCTATGCGGTGGGTACGCTGGCGCTTTGTGGTGTGCCGATCTTCTTCTCGGGATTCTGGAGCAAGGACGCGATTCTTGAGTCAGCACATGGCTGGACTGTGTCGCAGGTCCCTTACTACCTGCTGGTTTTTGGCGCGGTGCTAACGGCGTTCTACATGACGCGGCAGGTCAGTTATGTGTTCTTCGGTCAGTGGCGCGGGGATGGACACGCGCACGAGAGCCCGAAGGTGATGACGACGCCGCTTGCGATCCTGGCTGTGTGTGCAGTGCTACTGGGCGCGATTGGCACGCCGGCGTGGCCGTGGTTCCGGAGCTTCCTGAATGGCGTACCCGCGGAGAGCGATCTGCATGCGTTTGCGGAACCGGCATGGCTGATGCTGCTGGCTACGTCGTGCATGATTGTGATTGTGGGCATCGGGCTGGGATGGATGCTCTACGGAAACAAGCCGACGAGTGCGGGAGAGCCGGATGTGCTGGAACGGGCTGTGCCGCTGGTTTGGAAAGCGCTGAGCGATCGCCTCTATGTGGATGAGCTGTATGGGGCAACGGTAATTGCGTTTTACGGATGGTGGGGACAGGTTGCGGACTGGTTGGACCGGCGCGTGTGGGGTGGCGTGGTGAGTGCGGTGGCGTGGATGACCCGGATGGGGGCGGAGTTGAACCGCTTCCTGGATGCGAACGTTGTGAATGGCGCGTTTGATAAGGGCTGCGAGGAGATTTCGACGGGCGGCGGGTTGCTGTCGCAGATGCAAAACGGGCGGGTGCAGAGTTACTTACGGATACTGGCTCTGGCAATTGTGGCGCTGGTGGCGATTTTGATTTGGAGCCGCGCATGAGCCAGATTCCTATCCTTACGCTGCTAACTGCGTTGCCCCTGGTGGGCGCGGCGATTGCGCTGTTTGCTGGAAAGCATGCGCGGACGGTGGCGCTGATTACGACGGTATCGAGTTTGGCGGTGGCACTGTTTGTCTGGAGCGAACTGCCGGTGAATGGGGCCATTGGGCTCATTGAGCGGGCGGCTTGGGCACCATCGATCGGGATCGAGTATCACCTGGGTGTGGATGCATTGGGGGCGCTGATGCTGGTGCTCTCGGCGATTGTGACGCTAATGAGCGTGGACGCGGCGCACCGGGTGCATCATCAGCCGGGGCTATATTTCGCACTGGTGCTGGTGCTGGAGGCGGGGCTTTTCGGGTCGTTTACGGCACTGAATTTCTTCCACTGGTTCCTGTTCTGGGAGCTGAGCCTGATTCCGGCCTTTTTCCTGATCAAGCTGTGGGGCGGGGCGCGGCGTGGTCCGGCGGCTACGCAATTCTTTGTTTACACGATGGCTGGGTCGGTTGCGCTGCTTGTAGCGTTTATAGCGGTGTTTTTGTCGACCAAAACCCAAACTTCACCGGGAAGTATGGATTTTCCGCAACTCAGCCTGATGGCCTCGACCGGCAAATTGGAACAGGCGGTTGCGACGCACCTGGGAGCCGGGTTTTTTGGAGTGCCGGTGATGATGTGGCTGGCGATCGGAGTGCTGGCGGGGTTTGCGGTTAAGGTGCCGCTGGTGCCATTCCACACCTGGCTGCCTGAGGCTTATGCAGAGGCGCCTTCCCCGGTGACGATGCTGCTGACGGGCGCGATGTCGAAGATGGGTGTTTACGGATTGTTGCGGATTGCGATTCCACTGTTCGGAGCGCAGATTGCGACGATTCGAACGCCGCTGCTGGTGCTGGCGGTGGCGACGGTGGTGATGGGCGCATGGGCCGCGGCGGCGCAAAAGGATTTGAAGCGGGTGTTTGCTTATTCCAGCGTGAACCACCTGGGATATTGCCTGCTGGGGATTTTTGCGCTGGCGGTTCCCGCGGCGGGCGTGGATGTGACAGCGAGTCAGGCTGCAGCGCTGAACGGAGTGATTCTGCAGATGTTCAACCATGGGGTGACGGCGGCGGCGCTGTTCTGGTTTGTGGCCATGCTGCAGGCGCGGACGGGCGGGCATCGCGGGATTGACGATTTTGGCGGGTTGAGAAAGCCCGCGCCGGTGCTGGCAGGGCTGATGGGGATTGCGCTGTTCTCGTCGCTGGGATTGCCGGGACTGAATGGATTTGTGGGCGAGTTCCTGATTTTCCGCGGAACATTTTCGCTGGCGTGGATTGCGTCGACGGTCTCGATATTGGGATTGCTGGTGACGGCGACGGTGATTCTGACGGTGATTCAGAAGGTGTTCAGTGGGCCTGTGCCGGAGCGGCTGGCGAGCTTTCCGGATATGACGCACGGCGAGCGGATGGCGATGGCGCCTGTGATTGGATTGATGTTGCTGATTGGCATTTTGCCGCAATTGATTGTGGACAACGTGAACCCCACGGTCGTTAACCTGCTCGCGCACTGGAGATTTTAGATGCTCTCGTTGACGATCTATATCTCGTTCATCGGCGCGCTTGTAGTTGCCATGCTTCCGGCTAAACCATCGAGCATGGCGCGCGTTCTTGCGCTCATGGTTGCGATTGCCGGGCTGGTTGTCGGGGTCTTGGGCTACGTTGCTGATTTCGGCAAGGGGCTTGTTGTCTTGGCCGACAAACCCTGGGTGCCGTATATGGGGATTCATTACCTGTTGGCGGCCGATGGAATTAGCCGGACGCTGGTGCTGCTGACGGGACTGGCGGCGGTTGCCGGCGTTTTGTTCAGTTGGAACATTGAACTGCGGACGAATGAATTCTTCGCGTTTTTCCTGGCGCTGATTGGTGGCGTGTACGGGGTGTTTCTCAGCTACGATCTGTTCCTGCTGTTTGTGTTTTACGAGATTGCGATTGTGCCGAAGTACTTCCTGATCGCGATCTGGGGTTCGACGCGTCGCGAGTACGCGGCGATGAAGCTGGCGCTGTACTCGTTTGTGGGCTCGGCGATGGTGCTGATCGGGCTGTTGGCAGCGTATGCGACTTCGGGGAGCCACTCGACGAGCTTAATTGCGCTGCATGCGGCGAATTTGCCGGTGAGCTTCCAGATGTGGTGTTTTCCGCTGGTGTTTATCGGATTCGGAATTCTGGCTGGCATGTGGCCGTTTCATACGTGGGCGCCCACGGGCCACGTGGCTGCGCCTACTGCCGCGAGCATGCTGCTGGCCGGCGTGGTGATGAAGCTGGGCGCATACGGATGCCTGCGGGTGGGGATCTGGCTGTTTCCGCATGGGCTCGATCCGTGGGGCTTTTCGATCATTGGAATTGGCTCGTGGCGGGATGTGTTTGCGGTGCTGGCGGTGATCGGGATTGTGTACGGAGCCCTGGTGGCGTTGGCGCAGACGGACTTCAAGTTTGTGATTGGCTACAGCAGCGTGAGCCACATGGGGTTTGTGCTGCTGGGCCTGATGACGCTGAACCAGGTGGGCATTACCGGCGCGGTGATGCAGATGTTCTCGCATGGCGTGATTGCCGG
>JBEKUP010000061.1:0-28635 GCA_049514915.1 Occallatibacter sp.
GGGCGCATTTTTCTGTTCTGCATGATGAACGTATGGAACCGGCTGCTCACCCTGTAAGCCCCAAAAGCCCGCAATCCTCAACTTCAATATGCCTGAAAATCACTTTTTCAGGATCGACGAGCATACGGTCAGTTTGCACGGGAATAATCCAAATTGGCACACAATCTATTTGGTTGATTCGACGGCGGATCGGTATTTTGGCGAGGCACACCCCAAAAAACTGCACAGCAAGGCATACCAACGTTGCGGTCACCAACCCGTGATCACGACTGTTGAGTACTCGTCACAAGCCGATCAGTTCCAAATCGGAGGATGCCTCCGGCCCGCCGCGTACATCACCGCATAGGGAATGAGAAACGCAAACTGCAGCCACAAAAACTGCTGATCGCTCACCGGGATCGTTCGCTCAATCGACGAAATGGCCACAGGCAGCGTCTGCCGGTCGAAGTAGCTGATGGCGATCGCTGCGGTGACGAGCGCAACAAAATACCGTCGCGCCTGGATGCTGCGAGACCGTGCCTCTTGCCTGGCATCTCTCAAAGACATTGACATCGGATCACCATTTCAAACGCATCAGCGAGGTAGCGTGCCGAGGAAGTGTGGTTTCGATATGCAACTTCCCATCGCGCACGTCCAGCCACTCCGGTGAACTCATCAACTGCAGTTGCCCCGCGGCTTTCAGTTGTGCATACTGTTCCGGCGAGGGCGCCTGCGGTGATCCCATCGCCTTCCACACCATGTAAGAGTTGCTGTGCATACCGTCGATCCGGAAGTGCTCCAGCAGAACTCTCTTCACTCCCGATGGAATTCCCGCGATCGTCACTTCCACTTCCGAACCAGCCGCGGGTAGGTCATCGTCATGATAGTTCCACAGCATCACTGCCGCTTCATCCTCCGCCTTTGTTGCGAAAGCATCTACGTCAGGCGTCTGTGTTACGCCCTTGCTCAGAATGTCATCGAGCGGAACCTGACCGGTGCTGCTTGTCATCACACGCTTTCCAGACATCAGGGCGGCCATTCGGAATATATTCAGCACTGGCTTGTCCACGCCATTTGTGGCTAAAGTGCGAAACCCTTCAAAGTAATCCTTGCCCTCAAACTCGAAAGACCAGGACAACATCGCGAGCAGGTTCATGTTGGAACGGTCCTGCAAATTAAACAAAGCATTGATCGCAGCTGCCGTGTACGATGAGTAGAGCGCTCCGTTGCGGTACGCATTCGCCGGATTCACCTTCATTGAGCAGGCTGCGCATCCCTCCGGGTCGGCTTCACTCAGGATGATCGGAAGAGAGCGCAACTTAGGATGCTTCGCTACGATATCAAAGCCCTTGACGACATCGTTAAGCTCATTGCTGAGCCCCATGCGGACATGACCTTCAACGACCTGCGGACGCCCCTTCGCATGAAATGAAATGAAGTCCAGTGGAACCGACTCGCCGGTTGCGGCGCTCCTGCCATGGTCCACATGTGCGAGAAAACCGTCGAGAAATTTCGCCGCCTTCGCTTTGCCCGGCCCTGTCGATGCCGGTCCTCCCACCCTCGCTCCCGGCAGCGCCGCGCGAACTCCCGCGGCGGCATAATCGTAGAGCCTCCAGTAGTCTTCTGGCGTGCCATGCCAATAGTCGATGTCCGGCTCGTTCCACACCTCGAAGTACCAGCCAAGCACCGTCTCACCGCCATAGCGCTCGACGAGATGCGAAGTTACTGCGCGAACCAGCGCACTCCACCTGGGGTAATCTTTCGGCGGGTTATTCGATGTACCGGAAACAACGCTTGCGGGGTAATGGACCTGATAGGGTTCATGCCGCCCCTTGACCTCCGCCGCCAGATCCTTTGGCATGAATCCGAGTTCGACCATGGGCCGCACTCCCGCCGCCTGGAGCGCGTCGAAAATGCCATCCAGTATCTTGAAGTCGTAGACCGGATTGCCGTTCGCGTCTTCGCTGTACACATTTGTCGAGCTCCACTTCAGTTCCGGCACCCCGTTTCCCGAGGTCAGCAAGTGATGAAAACGCACATACACTGGAACCGGGCTGAGATTGTGTAATTCGCCGAGCAATGCCATTCCGTTGCGCATCGTGGTGTAATTCGCTTCGTCATAGCCGAACCAGCTATAGATCGGGGTATAGCTCCCCAGAGTCTTATCGAGGTCTACATGGATGGTAATCGGCTCCTCGGTCTGTGGCGCTGAGACGGAAGGATGGGGGTTCTGACTGGCAGTGGTTTGAGCGCGTATACCGACTTGTCCTGAAGCAAACAAGACTGGTCCAGCTAAGTAGACACTTAGAAACATCAGCGACGGCCTTAATGTGAGCTTCATGCTAATACTTCTTCCGGCGCGAAGGGCTTGAAGCTATGCGCAATGTGCACGTTCTCTTCTTGTTCGGCTGCGGACTTGATGCCGATAATCACGATACTCATCGGGAGCGTCAGCACGTAATTCCTGGCCTTGTCAATGGTGGCAATGCCGTTCGGCCTGAAAATGTTCGCCAGTGTCGGAACCTTCAGGCCAATGATGCCCATTTTCTTTTCGACTGCCGCGGGTAAGAGGTTTTTGATGAAAGAGGTTTGGTCGCCGGTTCCATCCAGGTGTACATCCGCAGCGTTCGAATTCTGCTTCGAGGTTGCTGGCACGGCGAAGGCGCTGATGGGTTGAAGCCCAACCGACGCGCCCACTGCGACCGCGTCTGCGGTCGCCTTACATAGAAGCTCTCTGCGAGATATGGAATTGTCCCGGCTCACGGTAGGTCTCCTGGAAAGGTTCTTACTAGCGAAACTCAAAACAGCTCTTCTGGCGAAAGAATTCCACGATCGACCCGGTCGTTGCGCCGCGGTCTATCTGCTGTCTTGAGAAGCGCTTTATAACAGCTGGCATTTCGAGTCAGCAAGCACGCAATCGACAGAATCTGCAGATAAGTCCTTAGGGGGTTGCCCGATAGATCTCCACCTCCGAAACACCCAGAACAGGTTTTATGGGCCGCTCCACTCTGTCGTTAGTCGGAACGGCGCCGGCAAGTTCCCGGATCCGATCCGATTCGTGCGCGGGAAGTCCGGTCAAGGCGATGCGCAAGTGCGTACCGGATGCTGGCTTCAACTGCAACATACAATACCCGAGGTTGATTGGCGTAATCCCCTCCCACACCGTCGCTCCATCCAGCGTAATCCGCAACGGATAACGCAGTAGGCGGAAGTCGGTGAGCTTCACGTCGATCTGGTTCGGTGACTCAGGTTGGGCAAAGACATACTCGATCCAGGCATTCTCTGGCGTCCCGTCGCTGGTCCAGGCGGTGTAGTCATCGTCATCCTGGCTCTTTGCTGCATCTGCTGCGTTGGAACCGGCGGCGATCGATGCGACTGCGATGGGAAATCTCGTTTGATGGAAGGAGGGTCCCGGTGGCGTAACACCGCGCGAGAGGTTCGAGGGCAAGCCTGCGTCCGGCATAGTGATGGAGAGTCCATCTTTCTCGGGAACCGCATAAGAAGAGAATTCGATCTGCGCGGATTTGAGCCCCCCTGCTTCGGCGCGTAGCTCAATCTTTCCCGCTCTGGGCAGAGAACGAAGAATCACGCGGTTCACACCGCTTTCGACGGGCAGCGTCTTTGAGAGAATGTAGTTATCTTCGTGCAGGAGCGGAGTTGGGTTGATGCCACCCCTAGCCCGGTCACCGGCGGCTATATCGGCGGGAACCGGGGTAGCGGAGCCTTGCGCAATGCCACCGCGCCATTCTGCAGCTCCAGTGAGCGTGAAGCTAACTGGATTGAGCGCCGTTGGACAGCGGTTTCCCGCTATATCCACCACTTCCACATCGACCAGCGCCATATCCCCTCCGTCGGCGCGCAGGCCTCCGGGGCCGGTATGCAAGCTAAGCCGGAGAGCCGCGGCAGGCCCCGCCGTGCGCAATTCAGCTTCCGCGATTTGCTTGCCGTGCGCATCGAAACCGATCGCCTGAAGAGTCCCAGGCTCGTACGAAACATTATTAAAAGCGAACAGGAATCCGCTCGATAACACCCCATCGCCCAGCGACCTGCCATTCAGTTTCAATTCCACGCGGCTGGCGGAAGATACCACATAGACCGGCTTGACCGTGCCTGGCGAATAGTTCCAGTGGCCGATGATGTGGATTCCCGGATACTCCACATCGACCCATCCGTCCCACATTACTTTATCGGCAAAGTAGGCATCCTTGGGCAGCCGCATGGCGTCCACCGCCCCGCTTCGGCGGTAATTGTTTTCGCCCCGATAGTGTGTATTCGAGTCGGAGAAGATGATTTTTGCGCCGCCGGAGTTGACTCGCGTTCCAGTGCCGGGACGGGCCAGATAATAGTCGGACCAGCGCTTCACGTCCTCGATTGCGAGCGAATCCTGATTGCGGTTGTAATCGGGGGAATCTGCATGAAACGGGGGAGAATACTCGTCCCAGAATTTGCGCGATCCTTCGTCGCGCGAGTACTCATGCATCCACACCGGTTTGGTCGAGCTCTTGTCCACATAGAGCATCTCGCCGCCGTATTCGGCCACGTTGCTCGATAGCATCTCGCGCGCCCCGATCGCTCGGCCCCCGTGTGGATCGTACTGATCGCGGACCTTCTTCATATCCAGCATGTGTTCGTCGCTGATACCCCTGTTGCCGGATTCATAAAAGAGAATGCTGGGATTGTTGCGGTTGTAGATGATCGCATCGCGCATCAACTCGACCCGCTGCTCCCACTGCCGACCTTTGGAGTCGCCTTCTGCGTCGCCTGCTGGCATCGACTCAATCAATCCCACTCGGTCAGACGACTCCACATCCTGCTTCCATGGCGTAACATGCATCCAGCGCACCAAGTTTGCGTTGCCATCGACCATTAGCCGATTGCTCAAATCGCTCATCCACGGCGGAACGGAAAGCCCGACCGCCGGCCATTCATTCGTGGTGCGTTGCGCATAGCCATGGATGTCGATTACCCGGTCATTCAACTTCACCATGCCATTGGCGAACTCTGTCTTGCGGAAGCCGGTTCGCGTCTTCACCACGTCCACCGTTCGACGGGCAACCACCAACCTCGTCGTCACCGTATAAAGATAGCCGTATCCCCAACTCCAGAAGCGCAGGTCATGCACGATGGCCGACGCGGTCAGGGTGCGTGTTTCCCCGGCCGCCAGGATAGCAGACCCGCCATTAAAGCGGCTCACCAATCGCCCATCCATGTCTTTTACTTCGACCTGATAATCGATCGCCCTGGGCACGCTGTCTTCATTGCGCACCTGCGATTCCACGGTAACGTGGGCACTCTTGCCGGGAATGTCGAAGTCGCTGGCCCACACATAGACCCCAGTCGTCCCAAGCTGCAAGTATAGGGGCAGCGTCTGGTAGACCTTGCCAGTTACGTGCAGCCAAACGCTCTTGCTGATGCCGCCGTAGTTGGCATAGAAGTTGTTGTTGTTCCAGTGATACGGAGTGCCGGTGGCCTTTTCCTTGTAGTCCCAGCGGTTGTCCGTTCTTACCGCCAGCACGTTTTTGCCAGGCGCCGGCTTGACGGTCTCTGAAATGTCGAAGCCGAAGGCCATCACACCGTCTTCATGACGCCCGATGAATTGACCGTTCAGATAAACCTCACCAGCCTGGCGAATGCCCTCGAATTCGATAAAGACCTTTCGCCCCGCGCTCCCGGCTGGCATGCGGAAGGTCTTGCGATACCACGCCACGCCAACCGGCAAATCGTGAATGCTCACCCGAAAGGCAGCGTCTTCGTTCCAAGCATAGGGCGTCGTGACCTGTTTCCACTCGGAATCGTCGAACTCCGGCCGTTGTGCTCCGTCCGGATCTCCAACCAGAACCCTCCAGCCGGAGTTAAAGTTGTATCGGATGCGAGCTGCAGGGGATTGTGTCAGGCCGAAGCTGGACAGGCCGCTCAAACTCACCAAGACCAAAGCGAGTAATTCAAGCATTCTCATTGACTGCTCCTCTAAAGTAAAAAACCATTGCAATAGGCAGTGCGGAAATGCCATTCACTTTCGATCGCATTCCTGGGCACACGCCTGACTAGCGCTTCTCGCCTTTTTTCGGAACGTTCACCAACTGAGAGTTTCTGCCCAGACAGCGCGGGCGGCTCGATAATTGATCCTGTAGCCCGCCCCCCGGAGGTCCTGCCTCCATCCTCCATGCAATAAGGCTGTTTTCAATCGGTCTACACCGCGACCTCTTTTCCGCGCCGTTCATGGCGCACTTTGGCGAGGAACACGTACCCAACCGAGATTACAATCCCGATTTTCCACCGTGACCTAATTGCCGGTAATGCCTTTCCTTGTCGAGAGTGCCAGCCACGTAGGCCTCGGCATCTGTCGCATGCTCGATGAGTAGATGAGCCAAATGACGTGCGTATCGTGGCGAGAGCACGATCTGGCACAAGCCGCTGGCATCCGGTAGTGACGCTGGATGCCTTACTACGATTTCATGGCCACTATCTGCTCGCTCAACTTCCACGATTCCCGCCACTTTGTCCACTCTCAGCCCCTTTCTCCCTAGAAAGTAGCCTGGTAATTCCCTATTCGAGAGAGCACAAAAACCTCCATCGATTTCTTCGCCAGGGCATCGATCTCCCATGTTGAAAAGGTGCATTGTGATAACAGGCGATATAAGCACTGCCGATCAATTCACTAACTGCGAACTGGCATCTCATATCCGCAACGGATTGCATCCCCTCTCTCGCCATGTTTCGTTGAATTGCATCTGCGCAACTAGACCCCCTTAACAAACGGGCCACTCCAAACAGAAGTGGTCTGTCTATGTCTGTAAGAGCGACCTATCAGAGAAGTCAGCTAGAAGTACAGCCTTCCGGAGATCTGTATTTGCCGCGCTGAATTGGACTGGTTCGCAATCGCCGCGTTCTTGAGCTGTCCGAAGTAGGCGTTGCCGACCGTGGTGTTGGCAGAGGCGAAGGTTGGATGGTTGAGCGCGTTGAATGCGTCAAACCGGAACTCGAAGCGAGTACCCTCCGCAATCAGGAAGTTCTTCCTGGCGCCGAGAGTGAAGTTAGTCGTGTAGGGTTGCCGGAGATCGCCAAAGGTCGTCGGGTTGTATGTGTTCCATGTGGCAAAGTCCTGGTACACGC
The DNA here is from genome assembly GCA_049514915.1 of Occallatibacter sp. Taxonomy (GTDB): domain Bacteria; phylum Acidobacteriota; class Terriglobia; order Terriglobales; family Acidobacteriaceae; genus Telmatobacter. Next base: position 7,093 of record JBEKUP010000061.1, read on the forward strand.
CGTTTTGGGCTGCAGAGCCTGGTGTAGAGCCTGGCACGTATTGTATGCCGGGCAGGCTTGTAACGCCGGTCCATGCGGGATAGACGGAGGTGTCGTTCAGCGTTGCAAGGGTCGTGTTAATTGACGGGAAAGCCGCGAACTGGGTGGGGTCGAACCAATTGGTGATGGACTTCCCTTTATGCACCGCCGGGTCTTTGCCCGAGAAGAATGCCGAGTTGGTCGGCATGACGATCGGGTTTCCGGACAGGAAGCTGTAGATGCCCGAGAATTCCCAACCGCCGACTGCCAGATCCATTGCGCGACTGGCGTTACACAGGAATTGCTTTCCGCGCCCGAAGGGCAATTCATAGATCGGCGTGAGGGTGTAGTGGAACCTGTTGTCGCCACTATCCAGCCGCTTCTCGATCTTTATAGCGACAGCCTGGTTCGGGTAGAGGCCATCCTCGGAGATCTTCTTCGAATAGTTGAACGCTTGCAGTACGCTGAAGCCGTTGTGGAACCGCTTTTCCACCCTCGTATTCAGCGAGTAGTAGTAATCCCGGCCAATGCCTGTGTTCACATAGATGTCTCCAGCGGAAGGGTTGGGGCGAAGCAATTGGTAGGCAGATACCGTTTTTGCGCCGAACTCCGTAGGGTTCATGTATTGAACGCCTTTGAACGGATTGGTGACCTGGGTGTTGCCGGGCAGAGTAGGATCCGGTAACCAATTCCCGGCGAAGCTGGGTGTGTTTGCCGCAAACCAGGTCGCGGCGCTGGGAACGTTGATGTCCACGTTTGCGGCAACATTCGCACTATTGTTGTTGTACTGCATGCCCAGGCCGTGTACCGCATTGAAAAGGCCGCTCACTTCAAAGAGGTAGTCCTTGATCTGCCGCTGCACACCGAGAGTGGCTGTGTCCACGTAGATACGGCCGACATTCGGACTCGTGAAGGTCGGAACGGTGGTTGTAAGAGTTGGGTTTCCTACGTTCGTCAGGATGCCCAGCGAGTTGCCGGTGATCGGCGTGAGTCCCTGCGGATACGGATTCGCCCAGGTCTGCGCCGGAATGGTGTAGTTGCTACAGGCGGACGGACAGAAAGGCGTGCTCGTGCTGAAGCCGGTTTGGTTTGAACCCTCATTGAAGTCGGTCCCGACAAAGCGTCCAACTCCGCCGCGCAGCACGGTTTGCGGCAACACTTCCCAGGCAAAACCGATGCGTGGCTGGAAGTACCTGTAGCGTGGGTTGTTCATATAGCGGCTGTTCCCGTCGATGCCAGCGTACTCCGGCCCGCCCATCACCTGGAATGCGCCGGCCGATGGGCCATAATTCTGCAGCAACGCAACGCCGAGATTGCTGGAACTGCTGGCGACCAGCGTGGCATAATTCGGCTGCGACGCCGCGGTTACGGCAGGCTGCGGGACAGTGGGATTGTAGATGCTGAAGAACCGGTTGAATCTTTCCGTGGTTGGACGCTCATAATCCCAGCGCAACCCCAGGTTCAGGGTCAGCTTCGGGTTTAATCTCCAGTCGTCCTGAAAGTAGAAGGCGGGGTAGTGCTGCGAAAGGAATTCGCTGGTGTTGGTTGGAATGCCGCTGCTGCTTCCGGGAAGCCCAAGTTCGAAGTCGGCGATGCCGCTGCCCACGCCGGTGCCGTTGCTTCCGGCGCCCACGGCGTGCAAAGACGTATAGTTGTTGCTGAACGCGAATATGCCTCCAGAATCGCCAAAGTCGTTGTTATCCTCCTGCTGGATCTCATACTCCATGCCGTAGCGAAAATTGTGATTCTTGTAAACCTGCGACAGGCGCACATTGATGTCCTGATTGAGGTCGATGGGAGATACTCGTCCGGCCTCCGACGTGCCGAGATTCAGAGCGAGATTCGAGGTGATTCCGGTGATCTCAGGGATCACATCGTGCTGCATCTGGGCTGCATAACTCGACGGGAATCCAATCGACTCTGCCGTGTAATCGCGGCTCGTATACCAGAGCTGGGAGTTAAAGTCCAACATGTGGTAGCTCAGATCGAGAAGCAAGTTTTCCTTCAACGTAATGACGTGATCGATGGTGATGCCGCGGTTCTGGCGGTACTGGCCTTGACCCTGCAGTGGCAGGTACTGCCCGGTGCCAAAATCGGTGTCGCTGAGTTCGGTGAAAACGTTGTAATAAAGGTCCACAAAGGTGTGGTTCTTGTCATTTTCGGTTTGATCCACGCGCAGGGTCATACCGTGGAACTTATCGTCCTGCTCCCCCTCCTTGATCCAGTTGTTTGCGCCGTTGCCAACTGCAGTGTCGGCGGGGGCATCAGGCGGTGGAATCAGCGCGAGATATTTCGCTGCAATGGGATCGATGGAAGGGAGCGACTCGCAGGTGCTGGTGTAGTTGGCCGGGGGGCTGGCGTTGGAGCCACTGTATCCAGGGTTGGTCGGGTTGCCCATGATGCAGCCGGTGGTCATGTACGGCGTCCTTGTGCCCGTGGTAGTCGAATAGGGATTGAAGATTTGCACCGGGTAGATTTTACCCGATGATACTGTGAACGAACTGCTGAAGTCCCCGCTCCTTTCCTGCATCGTTGGCAGCGTAGCGTAGCCTGTGTCGGAAGCCTGCAGGTTGCGAATGCCCGCCCAACTAAAATAGAAGAAGGTCTTCTTCCTGCGGCCGTCGTAAAGCTTGGGAATCCATACGGGACCGCCGCCGGAACCTCCATAAAAATTCACACGAATCGGAGTAATCTTCGAGCCGTTAGCATGGTTGAAATACGAGTTTGCATTCAGAAAGTCGTTCTGATTGTCCTCGTACAGGTCGCCGTGAAACTTTTCAGCGCCCGATTTCAATGAGATTTCCTCGTTCGCCCCCGATCCCCTGCCGATAGCCGCATCGTATCCGTTGGAAACCATCTTGAGCTCGTTCACCGCATCCGTGGGCGGCTCGAACGCCAAGCTGCCCGAATTGAAGTTATCGGTTCCGCCGTCGAGCGAATAGCTGATGGCGCCAATGCCTGCTCCGCCGTTGTAGCCCACGCCGTTAATAGTGGTTTCGGAGAGTCCGCTGTTCGACCAGAGGAATACGCCGCCGCCAACGCCGCCGCTGACCGTCGTGCCCGGCAAGATCGCCACCTGCATGGTTGGAGCGTTCGACTGAGTCGGAATCTCTTCCAATTCTGCCTGCGTAACCACCGAGCCCGAGGCCGCCGAGGTCATGTCGATTAAAGGCGTGGTTGCCTCAATGGTCACCGTCTGAGTTGCCATACCAATCTGCATTCGTGTATCGACAAGCTTCTTGTCGCCTAGCTGCAACTCAATGGAGGTGCGCTTTTCGTCCTTGAAACCTGGCGCCTTCACCTCAAAATGGTAGAAGCCAGGCAGTAGAGTAGGGACCAGCCACTCGCCCGCGGTGTTGGTTTCCGTCGTCTCAACTACTCCCGTTTCATCCGACGTGACCGCAACGGTCGCGTGCGGGATAACTGCGCCATTCGAGTCGGTAACGATACCGCCCAAGCTGGCTCTCACATCCTGCCCATACGCCCAGCCTCCGGCTAGCAGGAGCAATCCAAAAAACGCACAAACTACACTTTTGACTCGCATCACTAAACTCCCTGAATAGCTTCCAGTCAGCCAAGAAACTCGCCTGGATTTGCGAGATTGCTATGATCCCCCTCAAACCGGAGGTGATGAGGGATCAGAGCATCATCTGAGGGATCAATCTTGGCAACGCACCGAATTCTAGGATTGCGGATTAAAAGCTGTGATCCTACTAAAGTAGGCTCATTTGCAAACCGCAACTAATTTCAGCATTGGAATACTGAGATTTGTGCATTAAGTCTCGCTGGCGTATCCACCACCTATGCGTCTGTAAGCTATTTGCAGATAATGGTTTGCGCTGTAAGGCAGGGACGGCGCAAACGGTTGGCCAAGTCAGACATCATCGCGTGAAACTGATCCGTGATTGATTATTGAACTCGGCCACGCGCTCGATCTTGTCGTGGGTCCCGGGGCGGGAATTGCTTTTTCCCCTCAAATGACGTCCGGGCCCGCGAAGTATTCCTCGCGCGACAACTGTCACCGGAGCGGCTGGAGTCAATGAACTTTGCGCATTTCGAAGTGTTTGTGCGTCCAAACGGGCGAAGTATTCTTGCAGGTGACGTCGCATTGTGCTCATAGACTCGAACTGGGAAACCGCCGCAGCAGGTTTTCCGAAACTTAGAGATGATATTGAGCGAACGGTTCCAATTTGCCTCGACCACCCGGGACGAAGAGTTCTAGCTCAGAGTATAATTTGCTCCACTCATTGACCTGCGGCATCGCCGAAGATTTTGCGACCGCGTGCCCCCCACTGGGGCCTTTTTCTGACTGTTCGTAAGCAAGACATGGGCATGATCTCACAACTGCAAAGGTTCTGAGTCTTTCCGGCGGAGCCTGGGTTTTCCTCACTGACTGATGTATGTTGAAATCCGCATCTGTTTTACTGTCATTGGCAGCGTTTTCTGTGAGTGCGGCTGATTGCCGTGCAGCCGATGTTCTGTCGGACTACACCTTGCATATCTGGCATGGGCAGGATGGTTTGGTCGGCGAGGTGGTGCAGGCGGTTGTGCAAACGCCGGATCATTATCTTTGGATTGGAACCGCCAACGGGTTGGTCCGATTCGATGGCAGAGACTTTGTGCCATACAGCGGGCCGGGGGCGGCTACTCTGAGTCGCGGGGTGACCAGCTTACTGGTTGCCCGCGATCACAGCCTGTTTATCGGCACAGACGGCGGCGGTGTCCTCCGCTATCACAATGGCGTCATGGACGAGTTTGGACCTGCGAACGGTCTGGCTAATCCAATCGTTCGCGCGCTGCTTGAAGACCACAACGGCGTGCTCTGGGTGGCAACCGATCACCTTTGTTTCCAATTCCGGAACGGACGATTCGAACAGGTTGAGTCGCCGGCAATATATCCGGGTCTCGCTGTTGCCGCCATGATAGAGGACACTCAAGGCGCCATCTGGATTGGGGGCAACAAGCTGCTCAAGATAACTGGAGGCCGTTTTCAAGAGTTCGTTCTTCCCGCGGAGAACGATCCGATGCGCATCAAGTCGCTCTACGAAGGCGCAGACGGTTCAATCTGGGTGGGGTCGCGTGCCGGTCTTTACCGTCAAACTGCGGTAGGGCGCTTTGAAAAGGTCGCGGAAGTTAAAGGGCCCGTGCACACCATCGGCCGGCTACCCTCAGGCGCAATGTGGGTGGGTACGGTTGGCGAGGGATTATATGTACAAAGCAAAGGCGGCTTTGTCCATGTGCAGGCGTCTAAGATTCTGCCGAGCAATACCATACTTTCCGAGACCACGGATGTCGAAGGCAACTTGTGGATTGGGACTCAGGTTGGGCTGGTGCGACTCAGCCAAACAGGAATTCATTGGACGCAATTGCCCAATGCTCTCGATTCCGATTCGGGCACAATCATGCGTGATGGCGACGGCACGGTTTGGGTTTGTTCCTCCAAGCTTTTCCGCATGATACAGGGCCGGCTCGTCCCCTACCGTTTCGCGGCCTTGCCACAGGTCACAATTCGCACCATGTTTCGTGAGCGATCGGGCGCGTTGTGGCTGGGTACGACAGGGCGTGGAGCCTATCGGATTGACCCGGCCGGCAAAACCAGCCACTACACGACGGAAATCGGCTCGAATTATATCCGCGGTTTTCTGCAGGCGCGCGATGAAAGCGTATGGATCGCCTCCGACTCAGGCATCAGCCGTTATCGCGATGGGCAATTCGATAATTATCACCACATCGCAATGGCTCCGCGTACGGGAGTTTTGTCTCTCGCCGAAGACACGGATGGGAGAATCTGGGTCGGTACTCACCGCGGATTGCTCACATTTTCTCAGGGAAAGTTCGAAGACGCCGGCTTCAAAGGAACATTTCGTGACGATTCCATCTGGACGCTGCATATAGATCGGGGCGGGGAGATTTGGATTGGCGCGGATTCCGGCCTTTACCGAATCAAGAACGACCAGATCTATCGTTTTCCTAACCTGCTTGGCGGCAATTCAAAAGCGGTTTACCAGATTATGGGCGATGGCGATGTGCTGTGGGTCAGCGGGCCCACACGCGCGGCGCGCTTCCGGCGATCGGACCTCGACAGCATGGCCGAAACCAAGGCCGAAGATATAGCGCCCCATAAGCTCTTTCTCGTATCAAGTGAGCTTCCCTTCGCGGAAATGTACGGTGGGGCGCAGCCGGCCGGACTCCTCGATCCCGATGGCAGCGCCTGGTTTCCCACTTCGGCAGGTCCGGTACACCTCGTCGCCGCAGACAAGCCAACTTTCGATCCGATGCCGATGACGATCGAACAGGTTTTGATCGATGGCCATCCAAGCGACAAATCTAAATCGGTGGATCTGCCACCTGGCACAAAGACATTGGAGGTCGATTACGCACCCATCCTGCTGAGTTCCCAGATGGGTCTTCAGTTCAGACAAGAACTCGAAGGGTTCGATGGCTGGGGGACACCAACGTTTTCCAGATCCGCAATTTACACCAATCTGCCAGCCGGCCGTTACGTATTTCACGCGCAGGCGCTCTCACCGGAATTCAGTGGCCCTGTGTCGGAAGTAACGATCGGCGTTTTGCAGCGCGCAATGTTTTACTATCGCCCCTGGTTTTGGGCGCTCTGCGCTTGCGTGGTCCTCGCCGCCATATTGGGCATTCTGCGTATTCGCGTGTACCAGATCAAGTTTCGCATGCGCACCATCGCCGAAGAACGAAATCGCCTTGCCCGCGAGATGCACGACTCACTGCTGCAGGGCTGCATTGGTCTTTCGTCACTGCTGGAGGCGTGCGCGAGCCAAGGCTACAGCGAGAGTTCCAACGGCTCAATGCTCGATTGTGCGCGAGAGCAGATCAGATCGCTGATCAGCCAGACCCGCGAAACCATGGTGGACCTTCGCAGTCATGAGTACGAAAGATGCGATTTCGTCCTGTGCGTGCGTGAGCTGTTCGAGAAACACGTAGGACCGTCAGGCTTTTTAGAGAGCTTTCAGAGCGTGGGCGATGAACTGGTCATGGACTATCGCATTGCCTACGAGTTGCTAATGAGCATTCGCGAAGCACTTTTGAACGCGATTGCCCACAGTGCGGGAACACGTATAGATTTGAGAATCGTCTGTTCGGTCTCGCAGCTAGCCGTGAGAATCGTCGATGATGGAGAGGGGTTTTCGGTCGACGGCGAACTCTCGGGACCGAACGGTCACTACGGGCTGAAAGGTATACGCGAACGGGTCCAGAATATCGGAGGCGCTTTGCAGATCTCAAGTTCGCCCGGCCACGGAACCAGTCTGGATATTACGATTCCGCGAGCTAGATTGGAGCGGCGTTCGGAAAAGGAGCTGGTGTTTTGAGATCGATGAAGGATATGATCCGCGTACTGATTGTGGACGATCATCCGATCGTACGCATGGGGATATCGGGAATCGTCAACTCGCAATCAGATATGTTCGTGGCCGGGCAGGCCGCGAATGGCCAGGAGACAATCCGGCTGTTTGAGCAATTAAGGCCTGATGTGACTCTGTTGGATCTTCGTTTGCCGGATATCGGCGGAGTGCAGGTCATCCGCAAGATTCGCCTGTACTATCCGGGTGCGAAGTTTTTGGTGTTGACAACGTATGACGGTGACGAGGATATCTTTCAGGCGTTGCAAGCCGGTGCGGTCGGCTATCTGGTTAAGGGCATGTCGCACGAGGTTCTGCTAAACGGATTGAGACAGGTTTACGAAGGCGGGCAATACGTGCCATCGGAGATTACACAGCGGCTGAACCAACGCAATCCGCAGTCAGAGCTAAGCGGCCGCGAGCATCAGGTTCTCGCACTCATGGCTCAGGGGAGCAGCAACAAAGCGATCGCGCACGCGCTGGGAATTAAAGAAGCAACTGTGAAACAGCATGTGGGCGTGATTCTGGCGAGGTTGAATGTCGAAGACCGGACTCAGGCGGTGCTGATGGCATTGCGCAGGGGACTGGTTCACCTATAGCTACAGAAGGGCTGTTTTCAGTTTGTGAGTAAGTATGCCCCTGCAATGTCAGAGGCTTTACGGTTCCTGGCCCCTCAAAGGGAACTTCTCGCAACTTGCTGAAAGCAAGAGCAACCACCACATCAAAAACTGCGAAAAGCAAAACCAGGGCGTACTCACGGAACTGTCGAGCTTCGGGAGTCTTGGCCGCACAGAAATGAGCAACGCGGCATTGCGTGTTGTTGTCCGCGAAGCCGTAAACAATGCCGACTCTCCGCGTCCGCGGGGTCAACATCGCGTCGAAACAGGATCGTTAGTTTCGTGATCGTTATTCCGAAGTAGGCATACTTTAGTCGGATTACAGGCTTCCCTTCATGCGCCTAACATCCCCTCGGAAATGATATCGACTTCTCGATGCGACGCTACATTTAACGGTTCGCGGATTCCTTATGGCGAAGACCCACTAGCTCGTCTCGCGAGGACGAGCTTGAACATTCCTTTCCAGACTTAACGGGATTTTACGCAAGGTATTGAGTCGTGTGGTTTTCCGGAGAGACGGAGAAACAACTCATAACATGTAGTTGCTAATGGAGGTCAAACGATGGACACCTCATGAAGCGGTCTCAAAAAGCTAACTCTTAACTCCTAGCTTACGGAATTGATAGCCCGTCCGGGAGTATTCTTCAGCGCGCCGAGTCCCCCTTCGGCGTTATGGCGAAGGGCCTTGCGACTTCAACTTGCAGTAATAAGGAGATAAGAAATGAAGCTCAATGCAGGACATACGAAACTGATAGGTAGTCCGCTGTTCGCCTTCGCAAGCTTAGTCAGCTTGTTTGCGTGCTGTGGCGTGGCCCAGGCGCAGGTCGTAAACTACGGGACCTACATCATCACCAGCGTTCACAGCGGCTTGGCCATTACCGATCCGGGGGCTTCGAATACGAACAGCACGGTTATGGAGCAGCAGACCGTGACCAACGCCCCCAGCCAGCAATGGATATTGACGGGCGTGGGTACCAATGAGTACACGCTGACCAATGCTTCAAGCGGCCAGTTCCTCGACGTTACCGGAGCCTCCGATGCGAACAGCGCCCTAGTCGATCAATATCCCGCCAACGGCAATACCAACCAAACTTGGACCTTCCACTCGCTGGGCGGCAACACATACCAGTTGACCGCCTTGAACAGCGGCCTGGCGCTCGACGTCGATGGCGGAGGGACAGCCAATGGCGAGGATATCGATCAATATCCTTACCAGGACCATACTTGGCAGCAATGGATATTCACCCCGGTACCCAGACCCGCCAACGAGATCAACTATGGCTGCATCGGCACCTGCCTGACCGACGGCGAGGTAGAGGGCTTCGATGGGCCGCCCCCGACCCAGGGCGCGGCAGGGACCACGACCTTTCAACTCACCGCGATCGCTTCCGGCAACTGGAACTCCGCCGGTACGCACACGATCGGGAACTACCAGATCGGCCATTCCAACCAGCTTCCCAACCAGCAGATCTCGTACTTCGAGTTCAACTTCTCGTCGATTCAGGGAAGGACGGTCCAGGCTGCATTCGTCCTAGTCCCCGGCTCGACAGACTACAATATTGAGACGACCTATATGCCCCCGGAATGCGCGGCGGCCCCGGCACCATGCTTCAAGGTCGGCATACGCCCGCTGCAGGGCACGGGCATAAGCGCGGCGGAGGTTGTGAGCGGAGGCAACAGCGTTGCCACGTACAATGCGTTGATCGGCAGCCAGAACGATGACCTGGGATACGACTGGGTGAGTAACGGCCTGCACCTGGGCCTGGAGTTCGACGCCTATACCTACAATTTAGCGAACCTGCAGGACGAGGTCACCGCGGGCGGGGACGAGGTGTTTCTCGGAGCGGACGACTTCGATACTGGAGAGAGCGACCTGAGCGACGGAGATTGCCCTGCCTGCCCAGGCGGCTTTGAAAACTACCTCTGGGGCAGCACCGGCTACAACACCGGGATCATAGCGCTCATCACAGTTCAGGGCGGGGAGGCTTCGGCCGCGGTGGTTCCCAACGGCATATACGAGCTGAAAAACCTGAACAGCGGCGCGGCTCTTGAGGTTGCGGGCAAGACTGCAATCGACGCGCATCTCGACGTGGTAGCTTATGGCGGCGCCAACAACCAGATGTGGAAGGTAACCCGGCTTGCCAATGGGAACTATTCCATCCGCAACGCAGGCACGGGCAGCCTTTTGCAGGCTACCGAGGAGTGGGCCATTATTCCCTACACCGACGGGAACTACACCCTGAAGTCGGTGAAGACGGGGAAGATGCTGGATGTCGCGAGCCGCGGGTCGCTCATGGGCCAGAGCGTCGTCCAGAATTCCGCGAAGCCGGGCGATGCCAGACAGCAGTGGTCGTTCAAACCCGGCAATGTCCAGCAGGCATCGCTTACTGTCAAGAGCAATACGAACCGGCAATAATCGTCTCCGGGGAGGCTGGCGAGCACAAGCGGCTTCTCGGATTTTTTCTTAACGTCAGGTCGTCATTGTGGAACAATGAGTGGACTCAATGCGGTCCCCTCATTGTTTCGCGCCCGATAACCGCTTGACCGTCCTCGGCAATCGCACCCGCTAGCCGCCAGTCACCTCCGTTTTGGTAACCACATGCAATGTACGTACACTTTCAGCAGATAGCCGCGCTTCACTAACAACGAAACTGGTGCAGAGATCGGGCGGAGCAGACCTACCATGTTAGAAGAGACAAATCAGTTGAGCCGCAGAGCCTTTGTAACGCTTGCCAGTAGTGCAGCTGCCGGATGTTCTCTTATGGGTATTAGCAGCGCCAGGGCAGAGCAAGACTCTCGATCGGCTATTTCGCTCTTTGACGGCAAGACGCTGCATGGGTGGATCCAGATCGAGAACAGCGCCATATCATTGACTGTTAGTGCAATTGCAGATCAAGCCGCGTTCGTTGGTAAGCTGACAAACGGGATGGATGCGGTCTCTCTGTTCTTGCGGGGCCGCCTTGAGGATTCGGTGAGAGCAGATCTTGCAACATATTCGGCCACAAATGCAAATGCGAAGGCTTTGCTGTCCACAGTTGTGAAAGATCTCAATCAAGTAATTCACGGATCATCGATCTACGACTTAGCACGCTTCGCCAATATTGCGCTCCAGCCCGAAACCGAACAGCTTCTTCAGCAAGATGTTCACGGCATGCAGCTTGCTCGCCTGAATATGCTCCTTCTCGAAGATGCATATCCTGCGGAACTGGCGAGAAGTTCGGCGACTGGTTGGGTGGTAAAGGATGGCCTCATAGCCAGCAAAGGCGTCGGGCGCGGCGTCATGTATACGGCGAACGACTACGGACGCTACCGTCTCATGTTGACGATGAGACACGTCTCGGGCAAGCCCGACCATCCTGCCTGCGTCCTTGTGTTTTGTACTCGACCACAGGCGGGAGAGATGCCACTCGATGCTCTTGGAGGCATTCAGTTTGATGTCCCATCCGGCGGCCACTGGGACTATAGACCTGGGATGAACAGAGATGGGGGCGCAGAGTACACGACGATAGAAAAAAGATCGTTTGATGTTTCCGCCTGGAGCCAGATCGAGCTTCTCGTGGATGCTAAAACGGGAACGGCACGCATGGCTGTCGCTCAACCACCTGGGAGCAAAGCCGTAGAGGTGCTTGATTTCAAAGAGGCCACCGCCGGTAAAGTTGGCCCGATCGCGTTGCAGATGCATAACGCCGGCCTATTCGATGAATACAAGGATATCAGCATTGAAGTTGATCCAAAGGAAGAGCGGCTCGTCACAGCGGTGTAGTCTGTGCCTCGCCAAGATTCCATCTTGTGGAACATCGACGTAACTTTTGAATTCTGAGTCAGCTCTGCACGAATCTTGCAACTAGGAGGAGGGCTAAATCCTCCGATCTCAATGCGGAATCGGTGGATACCGACAACGGAGACGTATTTATGGCTCGACCTCCAAATTAGAGGTTCCTGTTTGCGATGGCCCTACTTTAGTCGGTTTACATGTTCCCCTCCACGCGCCTAGTATCTCCTCTGGCGCCTCTTCAGAGTGAAGATTTCGGCGTGTCTCCACCGCTATCAATTAATAGAGCGATAGATTCAAAACGGGTCGGCCTTGCGGGTCACTGCGTTTCGTGCATTTGTCGTACCGTATCCGGGTGGCGTAGGTCAGGCATTCGCGGTGAAGTGCCGGCGATGATGACGGGCTGAACAGGGGCGTGGATTGATAACATGAGAACGGATCGCATAAGAAGCAATCGAATATGCCTGCTCTTTGCTTGCATTGTATTCTGTGGAATTAGTATTTCCCTAACTCATGCGCAAACACCCCCACCAATTCGGGTCTCTGATAACCACCGCTACTTAATCACCCACGACGGCAAGCCGTTCTTTTACCTCGCTGACACCGCGTGGGGACTGTTTAGTATGAATCACGCAGATATCGATCTCTATCTGAAAGATCGAGCTGATAAGAAGTTCACGGTCATTCAGGCTGTGGCGGCCAACTACACGGGCCTCGATAGACCGAATCCGGATGGCGCCACCGTATTCACCAAGACCGTACCCGCAGGCACAAAGCTCGTTCCGAATCCGACATACTTCAGAAACGTCGACTATGCGGTGAACAGAGCCAACTCGCTGGGAATGTATGTCGCGATGGTGGCAATATGGGGCAAGTCGTACGTCAACGAGAGACATTCGATTTTCGACAAGACTGGTGCGTTTAGTTATGGCAGGTTTCTCGGCAGCCGGTACCGAGACAAGCGCGTGATCTTTGTTCTGGGCGGCGACTGGTACCCGGAGGGCACGGAAGACGTCTGGAGAGCGATGGCCGACGGCATGAATACCGGCGATGGCGGAAATCATCTGATCACCTACCATCCGACCGGAATCCAAAGCTCCAGCAGATGGTTCCAAAACGATGCCTGGCTGAGCTTCAACATGGTTCAATCCCGCCATATCGTGATGAACCGGTCGTACGAAATGATCGCGCAAGATTGGCAGCGGACGCCGATCAAGCCGGTAGTCGATGGCGAATCGGCCTACGAGGGAATCGTAGACGATTTGGTCACCTATAGGCCTGGCGTGCCGCTGATCCAGGCCCAGGACGTGCGCAGGATTTCGTACTGTGCCGTCTTCGCCGGAGCTGCCGGATTTGCGTACGGCAGCCAGGGAGTCTGGAACTACTCCAGCCCGGCTCCCGGTGCATCGCTTGGTACGGCTCGTTCACCTTATGGCCTGCCCCCAATATCGCTGCAGGAGGCGCTGGCAAGGCCGGCTAGTTCCCAATTGCAATTCCTCCGCGCTCTCATTGAGTCCAGGCCGATGCTGACGAGGATTCCAGACCAATGGCTGGTGGTCAACGATCCAATGAGCACGCTCGATCGGATCCAGGCCACCCGATCCTCGGACGGAGGTTATATCTTCATCTATACCTCTACGGGAAACCCCATCCGCGTGCGGTTACGAGACAAGATATACGACAATCTGTCGGGCAAGACTTACAGGGCCTGGTGGTTCGATCCCCGCAATGGCACCGCGTCTCTGATCGGAGAGTTTCCTAAGACTGCGGCGGGGGACAGGGAGGCCGACTTGCACCGCGGCGACATCACCAAGGAGTTTACGCCGCCATCGAGTGGCCCCGGCAATGATTGGGTACTGGTCCTAGACGACGCTGCGAAGAACTTTCCTGCACCGGGCACGAAGGTTCAATGACTGTCTCCATAGCATCACAGAGTGCTTTCATGAAGCTCGCACATGGGAGCAATCTTCGGCCTCGAGAATGAGGATCATTGCGGCAAAGATTCCAACGAGTCTGATTTGCGATGTATATTCCATTAGACAGGAGAGGGCTGTGGAACTTGGACTGACAGGTAGGACGGCATTGATCCTGGGGGGTGGCGGTGGCTTGGGCAGGGCCATCTCGAGAGCGCTGGCGTACGAAGGAGCAAGCGTTGCCATTGCCGACATCGAACCGAGCGCCATCGCGGGAACAGAGGAAGCATTAGCGGCGGCCAGCGGCAAATGCATCGGTGTTGTTTGGGATATTTCCGACCTGTCCGTGATCGATGAAAATATATCGAAGATTGAACGCGAACTTGGCCCAGTGGAGATCCTCGTAAACATTACCGGCGGGCCGCCGCCGACAGCGGCCAGCGGTCAAGACCCGGCACTGTGGTCCAAACATTTTCAGTCAATGGTCCTCTCTGTGATTGCTATAACCGACCGGGTGCTGCCAAATATGCGAGCACGGCACTGGGGACGGGTCATCACCAGTACTTCCTCCGGTGTGGTGGCGCCAATTCCCAATCTCGGTATTTCGAACGCGCTCCGGCTTTCGCTGGTTGGTTGGTCGAAGACACTCGCCCGCGAAGTGGGTAAAGACGGCATTACCGCTAACATTATTCTGCCCGGGCGCATCGCAACGGGCCGCATCAAATTCCTCGATGAAGCGAAAGCCAAGCGTGAAGGACGCACCGTGGAGGACGTTTCGGCCGAGAGCACCAGCAGCATTCCGCTGGGCCGTTACGGCTATCCGGAAGAATATGCCGATGTGGTCGCGTTCCTTGCCAGCGAGCGTTCCGCTTACATCTCCGGGGCGGTGATCCGAGTGGATGGTGGCTTGATCGCCAGCGTTTAGACGGTGGGTTAAGATCGTATCGAAGATTTTTTACGTGACGCATGAACAACGAATTGGACCAACAGACAATTGAAACGCTCTGCGGCATCGCGACCGCAACGCTTACAACCCTATTGCTGAGGAAGGGGCTTCGCAATATCTGGCTTCGCGGCCCCAGACCGTTGCGCCCAGGTCAGGTGCGCGTTGCGGGCCCGGCATTCACGCTGAGGTTTGTGCCGGCGCGGGAAGATCTGGCGACCCCCGCATCGTGGAGTTCTCCGGTTTCGACCCGCGCCGCAATCGAGACCATGCTTGCGGTTGTTGACGCCATGGGCATTACCGACGCGGGCATTTTCGGTGATATTCTCTGCCAACGCATGAGAGTTCGTGGCGTCGCAGGTCTGATCACGGATGGAGTCATCCGCGATCTTGCCGGTGTGCTGCGGACTGATTTGCCGGTATGGTGCAAGGGCGCCGCTGCACCGCCATCGGTAGCTGGACTTACTTTTGTCAATTGGCAAGATCCAATTGGATGTGGAGGGGTCGCAGTGTATCCAGGCGATGCGATCGTCGTCGATGAAGATGGCGCAGTAGTGATTCCGCGAGGGTTGCTTGACGATGTTGTGGAAGAAGCGGTGGAGCAGGAGAAACTGGAAGAGTGGGTTATCGGTGAGGTACAGGCGGGCAGTAGTCTTCCGGGTCTCTACCCACCAAATGCGGAAACCAAAGCTCGATATGAAGCTTACCGAAAAGGCCACGTCAGAGTTGGTCAGTAGGTAGGGATTGTAGTCAACGAACCCGCTCTTTTCTGGTCACCGCCCAGCGGATAGGGTTTCTTTTATCGCGGCATGACGGTTGCGAAACGGTTCGAATCAATAGGGATGAAAATTGGGGGAGACTTGTCACAATCAGGTCACGCTACGCTGAATATGCCCCCGGTCAACCCTCACAGTTCTTTGTATAGCAGAATCGCTTGGCGCATCATGCCGATTTTGTTCGTCGGCTACATCATCTCCTATCTCGACCGGGTGAATGTTGGCTTTGCCAAACTGCAAATGATGGGCGAACTGAAATTCAGTGATGGCGTTTATGGATTGGGCGCAGGTATCTTCTTTCTCGGATACTTCCTCTTTGAGATTCCAAGCAACATTATGCTCCAAAGGGTAGGCGCAAGGGTGTGGATATGCCGGGTGCTTGTCACCTGGGGCGTTGTTTCAGCCTGCACTGCTCTGGTGCGGAAACCATTGGAGTTTTATGCAGTCCGCTGCTTACTCGGCATCGCCGAGGCCGGCTTTTTCCCCGGTATGATCCTGTACCTGACTTACTGGTTTCCGTCTCATCGGCGGGGCAAAATGGTGGCTGTGCTGTTGGCTGGAAGCGCCGTTTCTGGGATCGTTGGCGGACCAATCTCCGGCTATATCCTGCACTACTTTGCTGGAAGCCTGGATCTTGCGGGATGGCAGTGGCTTTTCATTCTCGAAGCCACCCCCGCAGTGATCTTGGGCATTGTTATCCTGTTCTTTCTCGAAGACCGGGTGGCGAATGCGAACTGGCTCTCCCCCCAGGAAAAGGCCGTCGTCGTTGCAGAGATCAATGAAGAAGCAGTCGCGAAAACGCACAACACGATCTCTTCCGTACTTGCCTCTCCACGTGTGTGGCTTATGGGTCTGATCTTTTTCGGCATCGAGATGGGATCTTATGCGATCGGATTCTGGCAGCCCACTATCATCCGTCTGACCGGCGTCAAAGATGCTTTCAATATCGGCCTGCTGACTATGGTGCCTTACACGTTCGCACTCATTTCCATGATCCTTTTCGGCTGCCATGCAGATAGGACGCGCGAACGCCGCTGGCACGTGGTTGTTCCGAGCATTGTTGCGGCGCTCGGCTTCGCCTTGTGTACGCAGGCGGGTAGCAGCACAACGGTTGCCATGATCGCCCTGACAATGGCTGTGGTTGGCGTGGTTTCGGCAATCCCCATGTTCTGGGCGTTGCCGACCTCTTTTCTGGGCGGCACCGCCGCGACCGTAGGCATTGCACTTGTCAATTGCACCGGGAATCTCGGGGGCTTTCTTAGCCCTGCGATTATCGGATTTTTGAAAGACTATACGGGCACACTGAATTCGGGATTGTTTCTGGTTTCAGGATGCATGCTGGCGTCGGCGATTCTGATCGTTGCGCTGGTTCCGGCAAAACTGGTAAATCGTTAACGATGCCTGGCAAACCAGGGACAAACATCCACGATCAAAACCGCAAATGGTATGAAGGGGAAAGAAATGTCCAAGGGGCTGCGCAAAGGACTCACTAGTTATGGCGACACCGGCTTTTCGTTGTTCCATCGCAAAGCCTTCATCAAGGCGTTGGGATATTCCGACGACGCACTCGATCGCCCAATTGTTGGTGTAACCAATACTTACAGTGACTACAATCCCTGCCATGGAAATGTCCCCGATCTTATCGAAAGCGTGAAGCGGGGAGTATTGCTCGCTGGCGGCCTGCCAATGGTGTTTCCGACGATATCAATTCACGAGAGCTTCGCCCATCCCACCTCCATGTTTCTGCGCAACCTTATGGCGATGGATACGGAAGAGATGATTCGCGCGCAGGCAATGGATGCGGTGGTGTTGATAGGAGGCTGCGACAAGACGCTGCCCGCACAGGTGATGGCCGCGGCTAGCGTGGACTTGCCGGTTGTTGTTTTGCAGGCCGGACCAATGGCGGTGGGTCATCATAGAGGCGAAGTGCTTGGCGCCTGTACAGACTGCCGGCGGCTGTGGGCTCAGTATCGCGCCGGCATGATCGACGAAGCTGAGATCGATCTGATCAGCAGCCGCCTGGTTCCAACGGTTGGCACCTGCGGGGTAATGGGAACAGCAAGCACCATGGCCTGCCTCGTCGAGGCGCTTGGCTTGGCAATGCCAATGAGCGCTACCGCGCCTGCAACCCACGCAGAACGGCGCCGGATAGCCGAAGCTAGCGGCAAGCGTGCTGCCGAAATGGCAATCTGCGGTTCGCTGAAGCCAAGCGACCTGATCACTGAAGCGTCTGTGCGTAACGCGATGACCGTCTTGCAGGCGATCGGCGGATCGACAAATGGCTTGATTCACCTGACAGCCATAGCAGGCCGCGCCGGAGTGAAACTCGACATCGATGCTTTCGATCGACTGGGACGCGAGATCCCGGTACTGCTCAACCTCAAGCCCTCTGGGACGCATTATATGGAACACTTCCATAGTGCCGGCGGACTGCCAGCACTCATGCGCGAACTTAGCTCGTTTCTCGATCTTGATGCGCTCAGTGTCTCAGGCGATACTATCGGCGTTGCGATTGCCAAGGCGGAGGCATCGTCGGGGCAGGATGTTATCCGAAGCCTGGCAGCGCCGTTGAAGAAAGTAGGCGCAATAGCAGTGCTGCGTGGCAATCTCGCGCCGAACAGTGCCATTATCAAGCAATCGGCGGCTTCGCCTGACTTGATGCGTCATACCGGCCGTGCAGTGGTGTTCGAATCGGTAGAGGAAATGACAATGCGCATCGACTCACCAGATCTTGATGTGAATACAGATGACGTTCTTGTTTTGCGCAATGCCGGGCCGAAGGGCGCGCCAGGCATGCCGGAGGCGGGCTATCTACCAATCCCTGTAAAACTGGCCCGCCTAGGCGTAAAAGATATGGTCCGCATCTCCGATGCGCGGATGAGCGGTACTGCTTTTGGCACCATCGTATTGCATATCACGCCTGAAGCCGCTGTCGGCGGCCCGCTCGCAGTCGTGCAGAACGGCGACCGGATCTTGCTTGACGTAGAAGCTCGCCGGATTGAACTTCTGATCGACGATGGGGAAATGCAAGGCCGCCTTGCCGCGTGGAAAGAATTGCCACCACAACGCGAAAGAGCCACTCGCGGGTACGCTAAACTCTTCGAGGATTGCGTCCTGCAGGCCGACCTAGGTTGCGACTTCAATTTCCTTCTGCGCGAAGTTAGCTCGAGAACCGACTTCTGAGACCGAACACGATGCTATGCGCATGCCAAGGAGGCCTGATCGTCTTGCAACCACAATGAAATGAGAGACATGAAGAAACTCGATCATACCGCAAACGGTGTCTATGCTATCGCTGTAACTCCATTCATGCCGGATGGTGAAGTCGACACGACATCTGTCGATCGCATGACAGATTTCTATCTATCCTGCGGTGTTTCCGGCCTGACCATTCTCGGCATGATGGGCGAAGCGCCGAAGCTTGATGCGGTTGAAGCATTGTCGTTTTCCAAACAGGTTGTTCGCCGGGCAAATGTGCCGGTTGTTGTCGGCGTGTCCGCACCAGGCTTTGCGGCGATGCGGTCTTTGGCACGCGGAGTGATGGATCTCGGCGCCGCGGGCGTCATGATCGCGCCACCCTCGTACCTGCGCACTGACGATCAGATTGTCAACTACTACACGCAGGCTGTAGCGGCGATCGGTACGGATATCCCATTCGTCATTCAGGACTATCCGTTGGTGCTGACAGTCGTGATGACTCCCAAAGTCATCCGGCGGATTGTGATGGACAACCCGTCGTGCGTCATGTTGAAGCATGAAGACTGGCCAGGACTTGAAAAGATCTCGACATTGCGCGCCTTTCAAAGTGACAGTTCGCTGCGTCCGCTTTCGATTCTTACGGGCAATGGGGGCTTGTTTCTGGATTTCGAACTTGAGCGTGGCGCGGATGGCGCCATGACGGGCTACGCTTTTCCTGACATGCTAGTCGAAGTTGTAAAGCTCGCCCAGGACGGACAGCGCGATTCCGCGCACGACCTGTTTGATGCGCATCTTCCTCTCATCCGTTACGAACAGCAGCAAGGTACGGGTCTGGCCGTGCGCAAATATGTTCTGAAAAGGCGGGGCGTAATTGCCCATGACACGCAGCGCGCTCCCGGCGCTTCGCTCAGCGCAACTTCACGAGCCGAGATCGACTATCTTTTGCGGCGCCTCGCATGTCATGATCCGCGCGCGGGATTGTAGTGAAGAGGCGATTGCTGGTGCCTCCCGCCAAAACTACTACTGTAGACTGAGTAGCTTGGCAGGATTGATTTTGGACATTTGATCGATCTCGGTTGCCGAGAATCCCTGATTCCGCAGTCCGTCGAAAAACACCTGCAATCCGTCTGGACGGAGAGGATTGTCCACCTGTCCCATATCCGACGACAGGACGCAATGCTTCACTCCGACCGCACGGATCGCCTTGCGGCGGCAACCGGTGCGTTTCCTCCATAGACAAAAAGTATGGCGGCACAGACAAGAAGTATTGGACGGTCGATGCAATTCGCGGAGGCTGAAAAGAGGTCGGGTATCGTGAACGCAGGATGCTCCTGTTTCAGAGACCGCGGCAAGATTAAATTCCCGATGATCAATGAATGAGGTGAGCAATGTCGACTGCAACAGCCAGAAAAAGAGATTTGTCAGATACGTCCTCCACGGGCGCGGTCTCCGCCAAATTTCCGTCGACATCAGCGAACGGCCGCACCTGGGTTTTATCGACTCATTGCCTGCCAAATGCTTGGATGACCGGTGATTGAAAAGTTTGGACCGACGGCTCGCTCATCTGAACTGGCTCACTCGAATCTTCCGCATCGGCGACAATCCACCCGCAATCCTGCTTTATCCTCAATAAACGAGGACTTCCGTCCCATGCCCCTCGATCGTGTCTTGGGGGTCACCCTCGTGGAAGCGGCAATAACATCCCCCTCCAGTTCGTCGTGCGAGCGACATGTTAAAACGATGATTCTGTTCAGCGGCTGTGAATGACCTTACCTGCCGTCTTTTGTCTTGACGGGAACCTGAAGAGATTTGGCGAAGCGCGATTTCTTCTGCGCGCGTGTGATTGTCCATATTTCCTCCTTGGTTTCGGGAGTCTTGGGTTGTGCACCCGGCCTGCTGGCATAGCGGCCCGGATGCCAACAACTGCGGAAAAAAGCGGACGTAGTCGGTGCGAAGTGTTTTCGGTAAGTT
The DNA here is from genome assembly GCA_049514915.1 of Occallatibacter sp. Classification (GTDB taxonomy): domain Bacteria; phylum Acidobacteriota; class Terriglobia; order Terriglobales; family Acidobacteriaceae; genus Telmatobacter. The sequence continues at coordinate 27,671 of JBEKUP010000061.1, forward strand.
GAGATTGAACAATTTGAACCATTTAGCTCCAGCGGAAGGTGCTGAAGCCTCTGCGGACTACGTGGCCGTAGATGGTGCTACCTGTACGCGGACCTGAGGCCGGCTTTGGAAATTGCACTGTTGATCGGCAAGCTACTGGGCGACTAGATAACGCAGGCACAGACGCCGCTTTGCCGCGCGGAGTGTCAGGGGTATCAAACACAAGCCTCCGCAAGGAGTACGGAAGCACCTCTAGATCGGCCCGGGGATTCAGCCATACCCGACCCCCGGATGGCGGAAGAATGCAACTGTCACCATCGCCGAGAATCCTCACGCCGGAAGCCAGCTTTTTCGCCGATTACGCAGCACCAATCCCTGCGGCCACTGAAGAATGTCCCGCACTTCGTTTCCACGGCGCGCCTGCAGGGTGAGGCGTTCATCGCGATCTGGGGCAAGAGCGGCCAATGAGTCCCTCTCGTGGGTCCGTCCACCCGCCAGATTCACAGCCCAGAGGTGCCCACGGCTAAGCGGTGCCCCCACAATGGTTGTGCTGCGTCCACCAACTCTTTCAATAGCGATGGATCGCAAGTGGCCTGGCCAATCAGCAGATCGGGATTTGTCAGCTTCGCAAGCTGGCTGACAGAGAAAAGCTTCAGGCCCCGGCCAGCCGGCTGGCACACTTCTAGCGAAGGTGTTTCTTTCTGGATGTTTGTAAGAGCACATTACGCGCGATATAAGGTTGGCTCGACTTTTTCCCACTTCTATAAGGCGATTGAGATTGAAATTGGCCGTCTTGCCAGGGCATATCCGGGCTCGGCAAGCGCGGCATTTACAAACAGCGTTCCGGCGGAACGCATCTGACCGTATCCCTGATGTACGTGGCCAAAGACATGAATACGGGGCTTAATGCGACGGACTGCTGCAAGCAGCTGTGGGCATCCCTGAGGACCATCCGCCCCGGATCCCCTGTCGAGGATTCCCAATGG
>JBEKUP010000062.1:0-28300 GCA_049514915.1 Occallatibacter sp.
GCTTCGCTTATCTGAACCGCCCAACCCGGCTAGCTAGTATTTGTATTCGGATCTCTGGAAGGTCTGCTACCCACATAGTGCTTTGCAGTGGAATGAAGACCGCTCTCCAGAGGCTATATAAGTCAGCTCGCAATGTGGAGGTCATATCGAATGCAGGCCTGAAGTCCGTCCGTCTTGAATTCAGGCGCCGAACAACCGTACAACAAATCGGGTATCTCGGCGCGTTGACGGCAGAGAAAGGCATTCTCGAGTTTTTGAGTACCGCCGCTGAGCTATCTCAGCAGCATAGGGAATTGCGTTTTTCGATTGCCGGCCCCTGCGACGATGTTACGATCAGAGAGCAGATGACAACAGCCTGCCGGAGTTACCCTAGTATCCATTATGTTGGGTCGGTATACGGCGACAGCAAATACGCATTTCTCGGATCGCTGGATGTGCTGCTCTTTCCGTCCAGTTACTCTAATGAGGCTGAACCCCTCGTAATTCTGGAAGCGATGTCATCGGGGATTCCGGTGATCGGTTGGGATCGCGGATGTATTGGCGAGATGCTTTTGTGTGGCGGCTCCGAATCGCATGCAATTCAACAGGATGCGTCGTTCGGGGCGTTGGCAGCCGCGAAGATAGAAACTTGGCTTTCCTCACCGGAGCGGTTTTGCCAAGTGTCTGTCGAAGTACGCGCACACTTCGAACGACTCTCGACTCAATCACAGCACGCGTTCGAGCGCATCTTTCCCGGAGAATCGCTTAAGATCGCCGAGACAGCGGAACTCGCGCCGCGAAGTGAATTGTAGATATGAATTCTCGGCGCACTATGGAGCCAAGTAATCCAAAGAAGGGATTAGCTTGCACGTATGGTTCAGGATCTTAGATCTTTTCAATTGCCAGCGAATTTTCGCGGTCGTCCTGCATGGTTTGTGCAGCTATGGTGGCTTGTCCAGGCCACTTTCTTTCGGTGGTCCCCGCAAGTGGTATATGCATGGCGACGTTGGTTGTTACGCAGATTTGGAGCCAAGATCGGCAAAGGTGTAATGATTCGTCCCACTGCGGTAGTTACATTTCCATGGAGATTGTCTATCGGAGACTGGAGTTGGATTGGTGATAACGTCACCCTCTACACTCTGGGCGATATCATAATCGGCGACAACGTCGTTGTGTCGCAGCAGTCTTACATCTGTTCGGGCTCACACGACTATGCGTCGCCTGCATTCGATATTCTCACCAAACCGGTGCATATCGAATCGGAAGTATGGCTTGCTGGCGATGTGTTCGTCTCCCCGGGAGTTCGTATCAGGCGTGGCGCGGTTGTTGGAGCCCGAAGCTTGGTGCTGAACGACCTGCCCGAAATGATGCTTTGTGCAGGTCACCCGGCAAAGCCGATTCGCAGAAGGATCGATGTTTCTGAATCAAGTGCGGGCTAGGTTCTTCTACTTCGAGGCTCCGTTGAAATGATCGTATGCGTGAACTTTGTCTTCGATTGATCTCGTTTGTTCTTGTATCGGATCGGTTCAAGGATGTTTACTCGAATTGCTAACTTGACGCCGCTCACTCCACCCCGTCACGCTATCCAGAATTGGATATGCCGGACTTTTCGTTTCACAACATCAGAGGCGACATTCGGGTTGCTGACTCGCGACTTGAGAATTGAAATACTGACACAGTAGTACCGCAAATAAGTTTTGGAGAACGAAGCCATGGGCGAGAAGTCAACCTTGTTCGATTTGACAGCGAACGATTTTGCGTCAAGCGTCGACAGACAGATCGATTCAGGGCGCTATCGGCGCGGAGGCCTGTTTCTAGCCGCCGCTAAGCGGTCAGTTCCTTCGGGGGGCTACATTCTCGACTATGGTTGTGGGCCTGGGCGGATTTCGGCCCTCCTGGGTAGGCAAGGCTTTCGCGTGCTTGGTATCGATCCGTCGCCGGAAATGATCAGTGTGGCGAAAAAGCAGCACGTTGAATCGCTTCCGGTGGAGTTTCGAGTTTTTGGAACGCGCCCATTGGATACGGCGGAAGCAACCTTTGATGCGATCGTGTGCTCAAGTGTTATCGAATACGAGGTTCGACCGGAACAGCTCTTGAGCCGATTTCTTTCTGCACTAAAACCCTCCGGGGTGCTGATTATCAGTTTTGCCAATTCCCGCAGCATCTCGCGAGCACTATTTCAGCGCCGCAATCTTCATCTTGATGCACAGCAGCATACTTGGTCATGGAGTCAATTCAGAAAACTTCTGGAAGACGGCGGTTTCAATCCGATCCAAGACCCAGTGTATTTTGAATCGTTTTTTGATCGGATCTCGCCTTTGTGTTTTCTTTCTGCATGGCAATATACAGGCGCGCTCGGTCTGGTGGTCGCGGTCAAGAAATGAGCGTGAACTTGGCTGCAACTCAGACAGGCAGCGCTGTGCAAGCATTCGCGGAAATGAATAGGTGGCATGAGAGCGAAGAAGTCTTGAGCGGCCGTTCTGTGCGCGCAAATGAAAAAGATGGAGATAGTGAATGAAACAAGTCATTCAGAATGCCCGCGGGGGCAAGCTCAGGCTGAAGTCTGTTCCTGCGCCCCAAGTTCAGCGGAACTCGGTCTTAGTTCGAACGTTGGCTTCGCTGATCTCGGCCGGTACCGAACGCCAGATGGTGGATTTTGCGCAATCATCGCTGGTCTCAAAGGCGCGCTCGCGCCCGGACCTGGTTCGCAAAGTGCTGGACAAGGTGCATCGGGATGGGGCAATGGCAACCATGAAATCCGTATTGGCGAGACTCGACGAGCCCTTACCACTCGGCTATTCCGCGGCCGGAACAGTTACGGAGGTCGGAGCTGGTCTTGAAGGAAAGTTCAACGTAGGACAACTTGTTGCCATTGCAGGTACGGGGTTTGCCAACCACGCGGAATTGAATGTTGTACCCGAGAATCTAGTTGTTCCAGTGCCAACCGATGTGACTGCGGAACAGGCCAGCTTTTGTACGCTATCTTCCATCGCACTGCACGCTGTGCGACTTGCCGGACCGCAATTAGGCAATTTTGTGGCCGTATTGGGGGCAGGTCTTGTCGGCCAACTGGTGGCGCAATTTGCCAGACTATCAGGTGCGCGGGTCATCGTGCTTGACTACAATGCCGCGCGACTGGAACTGGCAAAAGCCAACGGGGCAGAAGCGGTTGTGCTTCTCGGCACTGGCAATCCTACTGAGGCAGTGCTGGATTTGACCTATGGGAGAGGGTGCGACAGCATCTTGATAGCGGCGGCAACCGCATCCAGTGAACCCTTTCAAACGGCTGCTGAAATTGCACGCGACCGGGCTACAGTCTGCCAGGTAGGCATTACTGGAACCGAATTCCCCTACCGTCTATTCATGCAGAAGGAACTCAATATCATTGTCTCGCGCTCTTACGGACCGGGCCGTTACGACCGAGATTTTGAGAATAAGCACATGAAGTATCCTGTCGGGTATGTGCGCTGGACGGAGACTGACAATCTGCGTGAAGCAGCACGCCTGATGTCTCCCTCATTGAATCCGCGCCTCGAAGTTGAATCTCTCATAACCCACCGCTTTGCATTTAACCAGGCGGAGGACGCATACGACCTGGTGATGAATGGGACAGAGCCGCACCTTGGTGTTGTGCTTGAATATGGAGCGGACGGAACAGCCGCGGATAATAGCTTGTGTATTACGCTGAGCGACGCAAAGCCAGCTGGCAACACACAGTGTGTACTTGGCGCTATCGGCGCAGGCAATTTCGGCAAGACCACGATTCTGCCGGCTCTTAAGGCCGATTCGCGAGTGCAGTTGCATACCATTGTGACCAAGCGTGGCGTTTCATCGGAGGGAACGGGCGCCAAACTGGGGTTCGCCCATGCCTCGACCAATATCAACGACATTCTGGGGAACGCAGAGATATCGTGTGTTGTTGTGACCACTCCGCACTCGAGTCATGCCGATCTTGTTACCCAAGCACTCGCCGCCGGCAAGCATGTATTCGTCGAGAAGCCGCTGGCCCTCAGCTACGAGGAATTGCAAGCGGTGATTGAAGCGCGCAACAACTCTTCAGCTTTCTTCACGGTTGGCTTCAACCGGCGTTTTGCGCCCCAGGTTCAGGAGGCGCGGAAGTTTTTGAAATCGCGACCAGGGCGAAGTGTCATCTCGATCCGCATCAACGCAGGACAATTGCCACCGGAAAGCTGGCAGCGCGACGCTGAGGAAGGCCAGGGACGAATCCTTGGAGAGCTTTGCCACTTTGTCGACCTGGCCATGTATCTTGCCGACTGTCCATTCGTGTCGGTAGCTGCGCAATCGGCGGAGGCGGTGCGCGGGATGTGCGAGGACCTGAGCGTGACGATGCGATTTGCCGACGGTAGCCTCGCAAACATTGTTTACACGACTCTCGGAGATACGAGCTTCAGCAAGGAGCTGATTGAGTGCTACAAGGGTGGTGCGGTATGTCGAATCGATAACTTCCGCGAGTTGGTGATCGTGGCAAGCGGGAAACAAATCGTAAAGAAGAAGTCGATGGCACAGGACAAAGGACACAGCTCTCAGGTGAGAGCATTTGTGGACGGAGTGATGAACGGGAATCCGCCTGTGGACGAACAGTCGTTGATCGACTCGAGCCTGGCGACTTTGCTGGTGTTGAAAGCGCTGCGGCTTGGGCATCCGGTGGAGATAGATGAGGATTTGGCCGTTGAATAGGTCTCGTGGATAGGTTACGTGTCCTGGGTTCCCATAACTTCTGCGCAATGGATCTGCCAATTAATCCGATGTGGCCGCGAGTTTATCTCATACTTACTTCAATCACAGCAATAAAGCCATGTGGCCTGGAAGGCTCCGGAGGATCGTAACGTCGTGCTTGGTCAATATTTGCGATCCGCCCGGTATTATCACCCATCTCAGATCGTCGCCCGATTCCGTCTCGGAATCAGTTCGTCACTGGTTCGGAAATCGCCATGGTGGGTTCGCCGGCGATATGCCGTTCCAGACAATGTGGGCAGAGACCTGCAGGCATCATTCTTCCCAGCAGTCGATGCGGAATGCAGCGATGAACTGGCAGCACAGACGGAGAATGCGCAGCGCTTGGCGGAAGGGAGATTCAAGCTGCTGAACGAGGAGTTGGCGCTTGGGTTTCCCGTGCCTTGGCAGCCCTCTCAAACTGGCCGTCTGTGGCGCTACAATCTGCATTATTTCGAATACGCACTCGATCTCGCGATGCTGGTGAAGTGGCAAAAGGACGGACAGGCTGCCGGTGTGCTGGCGCGCCTGTTTCGCGAGTGGATCGGTGCCAATCCGATTGGACATGGTGTAGGTTGGCATTCTTATCCGATCGCCCGTCGAATCGTGAATTGGATTCACGCTTTCGGCCTGGCTTCTCCTTCCGCCATTTTCGAGAACGAAGCCTCAGAGTCAAAGTGGCTGACGAGCCTCTATCAGCAAGCGCGCTATCTCGAAGATCATCTGGAATACGATTGTCTCGGCAATCATTTGCTCGCGAATGGAAAGGCGCTGGTCTTTGCAGGGCTATTCTTTGGGGGCAAGGCGGGCTCGCGCTGGTACAACATCGGGCAACGCATCCTCTGGCGTGGCCTGCAGGATCAGCTCCTGGAGGACGGCGGTCACCAGGAGCGTAGCCCTATGTATCACTCGATCGTGTTGCAGGACTACCTCGAAGTGGTGCTGGCGCTAAAGCTGAACGGTCGCGAGGTTCCGGAATGGGTGCGTATGGACCTGATCTCAATGGGGGACCTGCTCTCCGGGGTAAGGCATCCGGACGGAGAGATTCCGCTTTTCGGCGATTCGGCATTTGGCATCGCGCACAAACCGGGGGATATCCTGGCGGCGGCGGAAAGGCTGCTCGATGCTTCGGGAAGATGGCCGGACACGAAACCAGGGCTGTATTGCACATTGATTGCGCCTCAGGCAAATCAACCGGGAAAGACGTCCCAGCTTACTCAGAAGATGCGCAGTTCCTGGCCGGCTACGGGATATTTTGTGCTTCCCGGGGCGGGATCCGGCGACCGGTTAATTGTGGATGCTAAGCCGATGGGCCCGGATCATCTCCCCGCGCACGGACATTGCAGCCTATTCAGCTATGAGCTTTCCATCCGTGGCGAAAGGTTCATTGTTGACTCCGGGGTGGAAACATATGAACCCGGTGCATGGCGGACCTTCTGGCGGAGCACGCGAGCTCACAACACAGTCGTGGTGGATGGGGCCGAGCAATTCGAGATCTGGGCGTCGTTTCGCGTTGGGAAGCGCACCCAATTGATGGAGTGTACCTTGTTGCAACAATCGTCCACTTCGCTTTTCGTGGGGGTGCACAGCGGTTTTGTAGGTCAGAAAGCACCTACACGGCAACGCCGTTTCATCGCCTCGCTCGCAGGAGAGTACTGGCTGGTGCTGGATGAGATTAAAGGCAGGGGCAACCATTCAATTGAAAGCTTGGTTCATCTTGCTCCCAACGCCGTCTGCGAGATTGGTGAATCCTACACGGATGTCACAATGGGGTCACTCAAGGTACGTTTCTATCCGTATCGCGACAATGCCGATTCGCCGAGAACGACGAGCTGCATTCGTGGAAAATTGGATCCCATTCAGGGGTGGTATGCTCCCGAATTTGGGAAGAGGATGGCAAATTCGGTGCTCAGTTTCTCGTCGATGAGCAGGCTGCTGGCAAAGACTGGCTACCTCATTGCTCCGGCAGATCGCGAAGTCAGTTCATGGAGCGTCGAAGTGAGCGACCTCGATCGACCGAGTCAAATTCATATTTCTGTGAATTCGCCGCAGGGAAATCTGGTTGAACATTTCGGTGTTCCACGCCGCAACTTAGGTTCATCCTGAGGGGCATCTTCAGCGTCGAGCTGCGTCATACGATGCCTTACAATCTGAGGTGTAGGTGTTGAACCGTCGGCTGTTGCGAAAGCTGCAGCGCCGGTGCTTGTTCGGAGTTCTGATCGGTTTGAAAGGTACTTTCAAGTCAAATCCGGTTATTCTTTCAAAATGCTTTTGACCATTCGACTACTGCAGGGAGGCTTGCGCATATGCGCATATTGTTTGTTACATATCGCTTTCCGGCGTATTCCGGGGATGCCACAAGTAACACAGTTTTCAATTTAATAAAGTACTTTTCGCGCAATCACGAGGTATCTGTTGTCGGGTTAGCGCCCGCGCCAATATCGAAAGAGCGTGCGGATGAGCTTAAGCAATATTGCAAACGGATTGAAGTTGTCCTGTGGCCCAAATGGCGAGGGGCATTTAGCGCCGCACGGGGATTGCTGTCGTCCGAGCCACTACAAATGTGGTATTTCCGGTCGAAGGCTCTCGCAGAAAGGGTCAAGCAAGTCGTTGCAGAAGAACGCATCGAGATGGCGTATGGATACCACTTGCGCTCCGGTCAGTTTTTGGCGGGTATCGATTCTATTCCGCGAGTGCTTGCCATTCAGCCCGCGCAAATTCTGCATTTTCGCCGGCGCTATGAATTAACGCACAACCCAGTGTTGCGTGCCTTGTATGGCATGGAGTATCGGCGCCTGATCGGATACGAATTGGAAGTGGCAAAGCGGTTCGATTCCGTTCTACTGATCTCAAACAAAGACCGGGATGCAATCGATCCAGAGCATCGCCTGCAAAACGTTTTTTACAACCCGCACGGCACGGATGTGATTTCATTTGCCCCTCCAGGCGAAATCATTCGCGAGGAAAACTCCCTTGTCTTTAGCGGTGCGATGTACATGGACACCAACTCAGATGCAGCGCTCTACTTCTGCCGCGAGATTCTGCCCCTGATCTGGGCGAAGCGCCCGGAAACCCGATTCACAATTGTGGGTAAAAGACCTCCCCAATCGATTTTGAAACTCGCTGAGGATCCCCGGATCGTAGTGACAGGATTCGTCGATGAGGTGCGTCCGTACCTCTGGAAGGCATCGGTAGGTGTGAACCCAATGCGCATGGCTGCGGGCATGCAGAACAAGCTGCTTGAGGGTCTCGCTGCCGGACTTCCAATGGTGATCAGCCCAGAAGCTAATGAGGGAATCCGGGCGCCGGAAGGAACGGCAGTCTTAATCGGTCGAACTCCCGAAGAATTTGCAGAGCAAGTTTTGAAATTATTGAGCGATCACCCACTAGCCAATTCTCTGGCCAAAGAGGGATTAACGTATGTGCAAGCACAGTGGTCATGGGAACACAATTTCCGCATTCTGGATGGACACTTGGAGAAACTGCTCGCAGGGCGAGCGCTTGTGCAGGTATAGCGAGGACGAGAGCACACGGACTAGAGCCAAGGGTGCAAGTGCGTCGCGTTGCCGTAAGTAACGGCGCTTGAACGCAAAGCCTGGGGGCATTGATCAGTTCCGTGCCGGCGTTGTCCTGTTCAACATTCCGGAAGAGAGCCGCACGAGCAAGAGGATAAATCGAATGGAAATTGCAATTGTCGGGTTGGGCTACGTGGGGACCGTATCCGCCGCGTGCTTTGCCACCGCGGGCCACACCGTTTGGGGCGTGGATATCAACGCAGAGAAAGTACGAATTATCAACGACGGACGAACGCCCATCGTTGAGCAGAACCTGGGAGAGAAGGTCGCTGAAGCGCGTCGTTCAGGTTGCCTTCGCGCCACCTGCGATCTTCGTGAGGCCTTGGTTCAAGCCGAGGTCTGCTTTGTGGCGGTAGCAACACCCAGCCGCGCCAATGGCGACATCGACGCCACGCACCTGCTGCGCGCCTGTAAGCAGATCGCAGAGGCTCTCGTGGAACTTGATCGCACCCAGGTTGTCATCATGCGAAGCAGCATTCTACCGTCCATCTACGAACAGTGTGAAGAGGTCCTTTCCGCTGACGCCCCCGGACGTGTCAAGCTTTGTGTGAATCCCGAGTTTCTGCGAGAGGGAACGGCGATTGAGGATTTTGAATGTCCTCCATTCACTGTGCTCGGCGTGGACGACGAGCAGTTGGAGACGACGCTGCGCTCCTTGTATCAGTTCATCTCTGCACCGTTCTTTGTCCTCTCACCGCGGGAGGCGCTGCTTGTCAAGTACGCAAGCAATTGTTATCACGCTTTGAAAATTGCGTTTGCCAACGAGATCGGCGCACTCTGCCAACAGGAAGACATTGACGGACAGCGGGTCATGTCAGTGTTTTGCAACGATACGAAGCTTAACATCTCCACACGTTATCTCATGCCTGGGTTTGCTTTTGGCGGGTCCTGCCTTCCCAAGGATGTTCGCGCCCTTTCTTATGCAGCGAAGCGTCACGATCTGGAACTTCCGTTGATCAACTCGCTGCTGGCAAGCAACGAAAGAGTCGTTCAGCGAGCTGTTAGCCGGGTAGCGGGCACTAACTACCGGCGTATTGGGTTGATTGGCCTTGGTTTCAAGGCAAATACAGACGACCTGCGAGAGAGCCCATTCGTTGAGTTGGCGGAGCGGCTTCTCGGGAAAGGTTATGAACTCAAGATCTATGACCCGAACGTTTCCCTTGCCCAGTTGACTGGCGCAAACAAAGAGTACATTAACAAGGTCATTCCTCATCTATCCCGCCTGCTGGTGGGGTCCTTGGCAGAGTTGGCCGCATGCGAATTGCTCGTCGTCGGCCATAAGTATCCAACGGTCCGGGAGTTTCTGTGCACGGCCGGGCTCCCGTTCTTAGAACTTGGAGGTTCTTCCACAGCTCAGGGAGAATCGCAGTCTTGATAAAGTGATGGTCGAAGTGTTGTCAAGGTTCTTGAAGGAGCAATGGCTGGCCTCCAGAAACTGTTGCCTTGTGGAACATACAAGCCGCAGCTGGTGCGACTGGCAGTGATACCGAAGCCGTACGACGGCCCAACGAGAAAATCATGAGACTAACTAGGACGTACAAACGGTTGTGTCTGGCGGCGGTTGCGAGTGTCCTGATGTTCGCAATAATCGAGTTTGGTGTCAGAATAAGTGGGATAACTGATTTTCCAATCTACAAGCAGGATGACCGTCTCGGGTATATCGTGAATCCGAATCAGTCGGGGATGTTCCTTCGCCATAATCGGTGGGTGTTCAATGACCGCAGCATGGGCACGGATTTGCGATGGAATCCAGCGCTTCATCCAAACATCCTAATTATAGGCAATAGCATCGTCGCGGGAGGCAATCCTCTAGATCAGAAGGATAAGTTAGGCCCGTTGATTCAGAAGGTGATGGGCTCGGGCTATTCGATTTGGCCGATTGCAGTTGGCGGTTGGACCAACCTGAACGAAACTGCCTATTTGGAGCGCAATCCAGATGTGGAAGCATCGGCGAACTTCTTTGTGTGGGAGTATATGGTGGGCGGGACAAGCAAACTTGCGCCGTGGTCAAGCGACTATGCCTTCCCTCGCAACCACCCCGTTTGGGCTAGTTGGTACGCTTTTCGACGGTACATACTTGCGCGTTTTATTTCTCTTCCAAGTGAATTGCCACCAACCGGGCCCGCAACAATGAAAGGCATGGAAACATTCCGGAGTGAGATCGGAAAGATTAGCGTCGCTACGGGAAAGAGAACGCCCGGACTCCTATTTCTATATCCTCAAAAGAGTCAGTTTCTGGCCGCTAGAGCTGGGAATGAGTGGTTGCCCGAACGTGCGCAATTAGAAGAGATCGCTCGAACCTTGAATCTGAAGATTCTTGATGTCACCAGATCTCCCCAATGGAGAACGGATCTGTATCGAGATGGAGAGACGCATCCAACCGCGGAAGGGGACGCTATTCTGGCGACTATACTTGCGGGCTCCATACAGCAAGTCCTCTCCTGTGAGGCTGTCGAGAGAAAGCCGAATGACAGCTTATACATTTCTCTTGCCCCATCTGCGCTGTCGCAAGGCGGATGTAGATCTGATTCGCAGAACCTCTCTAAATGACGAGGTTTGTGGCAACGAAGTTAAAGGCACAGCGGAATTTGAAAGATGGTTTGAAATAATAGTTGATCCGGCCCTGAAGATATACTGCAGGGCAACATAGCAATCCTCGTTCTTGCTCGGATTAGTCAATGGCGTCGTGGTATGCGGATCTAAGATCGCGTCCAAAGCTAAGACGCACAGACCAGTCGTTTGTTCATCAAACCTCTGCTATGGGACACCAGGAATGCATGACTCGGGGTATTGTCGCGATTGAAGAATACGAGGGGTATCGCGCCTCTCAGACGGCATTAGGCGTATGCGAGCGGCCTTCAGTCCTAACTACAATGCACCGGCTCGCACAAGCAGTCAGTCAGAAAATCACTTGGAGGTTCCTTACGCTATGAGTTCTTTGTTGGTACGTATACTCGGGTTTCCGGCTACCGTTATACACGGCGATACGCTTATCCTCGATCGATGGCTGTGGGTGAAGAAGCGCCTTCCCGCAATTCCTTCCGGGTCGAAGAAATTGCTCGATATTGGCTGCGGGTCCGGTGCGTTTACCATTGGCACGGCTCTACGTGGTTACCGTTCGCTGGGGCTTAGCTGGGATAAAAGAAACCAGGATGTAGCGGCTCAGCGTGCAGCGCTTTGCGGCGCCAGTTCGGCGGAGTTTGAGATATGCGATGTGCGGAAACTGGATGAGCGATCGGACCTGCAAGGCAGCTTCGACATCGCCATTTGTCTTGAGAACATTGAGCACATTATGAACGATCAAAAGCTCATGGTCGACATTGCCAACTGCCTGAAACCAGGTGGCGTATTGCTGCTAACTACTCCGAATTACAATTACATCGCAATTACTCCTGAGGACAATGGCCCCTTTTCGGTTATTGAAGACGGTGGCCATGTGCGGCGTGGCTATACGGCTGAGGATCTTCGCGAACTTTGCGGGAATGCAGGCCTAGAAGTATTGGAAACCGGCTTTTGTAGCGGCTTTGCCAGCCAGAAGATTACGTGGCTGTTGCGCGTTGGTTGCAGAATTAATATTCTGTTGGGCTGGCTGATCGTGTTACCCTTTCGTCTAATTCCACCGTTTGTCGACCCGTTGATTTCTCGGTTTACGAAATGGCCTGGTTTTTGTATTACTTTGGTTGCGCGTAAACCGTAAAGCCTAACATTCTTTCTTCGACGAATCGACACCGGCGCGCCTGAGTCGATCCTTTCAGATGCTCAAGTTGTGCAGTTTCTGGGGGGTGTACGACGCTTCCCAATATCCAAGCCCTCATTTCCATCTCAAGAGGACTGCCGCGATCCAGGTCTCGCAAATCAGGTTGCTGTTTTCCATTTCGGCAATTCTTCAATTGCAAGGAAAGACGTCAATATCATGCTGGTAATGATCCGCACTTCAGTGTGGGTTGTAACCTTCTCGTCTCTTTGGAGGTAGAATCGCCGCATGAAGCGCGCTTTTGCATTCGCTGTCTTTATTACCCTCAGTTCGGTCAATGGTGCCACTGTGGCCAACTTCGGTACGGCGCAGACAGTGGCTGCGGTGGTCAACAGCGGCATATCAACGACGCAGGGAACACTAAAGCAGGATGCCCGGCTTTGCAACGATGTCGTAACCACTCAATCAGGCGCGGCCATAACCTCGACATGTGCTCATTTTTCCTCAGGGGATGTGGGGAAAATCATCATTCTCTATCCGGCGCATACGGGGCGCACTTTCACCGGCACTCTTGCATCCGTTCAATCTGCAACTGCCGCGATGCTCGACGCGCCATACCCGGCAACCAGCGCTAAAGGGTTGACCATGATTCTTGGCACTGACGATGGCGCTGCATTCAATACCCTAATCACCAGCCAGATTCCATCGAACTCGGCAAAGGGACGATTGTTACTGGGCTGCAAACCAATTATCACTACTACAACTTTGCTGATTGCCGGAGGCCGTGGAACTCAACTTGAGGGTTGTGGCATGTCCTCAGGAGTGAGCGCGGTGCCGGGTTCTGGAAGCACTTCGGGAACAACCATAATTTGGGCGGGAGCCGCCAAGCCAATCGCATCGTTATCGGAAACCGGCAATACAGTGACAATGGTTGTCACGTCAGGCCACGGTTTCAGCGGCACAAATTGTGCGAGAAAGTACCGGGAATGCCTTGTTGATGTCGAAGGAGCCACCCCATCGGAGTTCAATGGGACACATCTCATTTTGAGCGTTCCAAACTCGACACAGTTGACTTATTATGCGGCTACCGCTGGATTGGGCACAGGATCGGGCGGTTACCTGCCTGCTCAGGACGTGATTCGTATTCAAAACTGCTACGGATGCGCGATCCATGATCTCAACATTATGGGAAGCGATCAGCCCAGCACTAAGCCAAGATCGCTGGTGGATTTAAACGACACCGGCGCAGGTCCTTATCCAAATTCGTTCAATAAGTTGTACAACCTCTACCTGGGCAATCAAACGGGCGTAGGTGGCTTGCCGGGTTCGGCCAAGCTTTCGGACTCGACCGCCCAATTTGCCATTTTGTCCGATCCCGCCGCTGTGCAGAATGATCGAAACAATGTGGACAATGTTCATGTCTTTAACGTGGATGCATGTTTCGCCGCCGAGCACTCGCAGCCGGTGGACTGGACTTTTTCGGGAACCATCGGCTGCTATTTCAGCGGCGTGAGCTTTGTTATGCTCGACGGCAACTGGTGGCATGTCTCCGGAACGCTCGAAAACCTGCAAAACGGCGTGGATTTCCTCCTTGGTACCGGGGCGCATCTGGACGTTGCCAATTACAACGAGGAAACCGATGGCCCGTCCCGGGTGTACGCTCCCCAGATCGGCGGGCCGGCCGACGTCGCAGGAACTTCGATGTTCGCGGAGTTTCTGAGCAATCTTTCTTCTGGTGTTCCAGGAGGGATACTCTCAATCGATCACGGAATGTATCCGGCTAGTTCCGCGCTTCCCGCGAACGGCGATTTTATCTGGAGCAACGGAGCTGGGGATAGCATCAATCTGAACGATTTCACATTGACTTCCGGCCAACTCGCTCCACCTTCGACGGTGCCGATTGTCGATTTCAGTGCAACGGGAGGGTCCGCGCATAACACTTTCATCTGCCATTCGTGCATCGGATTTGAGAAGCAGAATTTCGATGTCGCTGTGAGCAAGACGACAGCTCAGCAATTGACCTATATAGAAAATGACGCACCCGCAGGGCAGGGAATGGGCGAGCATGGTGTGAATTGGCTGCAGAACGGTGATGCTGCGGGCGTTGATGATTTTCGAGTGGACTTTCCCGGAAAGATCCGTGTGCTTGGCGGCCCACTAACGGTGACACAACTAGTTTCGCCAGCTTATGCGTGGGGCTTCTCTTGTTCCACGAGTGGTAAAACGACGTATTACTACAAGATCACGAGCAAATCGGGTGCCGGCGAATCAGTTCCCGTTGGCGAATACGCAGTTAGAAATTGTGCTGACAGCGTGAGCAAAACAAACACGATCACTGCACATTTTTATGGTGTGGTTGGCGCGGACAGTTATAAGTTCTATCGCAGCGCGGCTGGCGGAGAACCAGGCAGCGAACGCTACGCCCTCACGGTTCCTGCGAATACCGGATACAATACGAACGCTCCTGATAAGGGGAATCCGGATACATTCAGGGATTCGATTCCTGATGGTTCGCTCGGTGGAGCGCCTCCTGCAACAAATACGACAGGCGGAGCGATCATTGCCGGGAGTATCGCTAACTCGCGTGGCGTGCTTATACCGGAAACAGCTGCCTCCTTTGCCGGCACTTCAACTGGCGGTCCAGAACTTGCCTTGTCCGGTACGACCGAGACAATCACTGGAACTTCGCTTTCTGGATCTTGTGATTCGGGCACAGCCGACGTTCCCGGCGCAGTGCCAGGACACCCCGTAGCCGTGAGCAGTACGACCGGGGCGGATGTCGGCGCGGGTTTCTCTCTGCGAGCTTCCGTAACATCGAAAGGGAAGGTAACTGTCTATATTTGTGGAACGGGAAAACCGCCGAGCCTCGCATACAATGTGACCGTCTTTTAAGCCCCGAACCACGCCTCGAGCAACGAGCGAAAAAGACCGCGACGAATTCTAAGACCGCATTCATTTCTGACCGCTGGGCATCTGTGCTCAGCGGTCTTTTTATTTGACCCGGCTGCGGTCGACTCAGAGAGACAGTTGTGCTCTCCGCCTGCCGGTCTCATGGAAATTGGGCTCAAATGTTCGATCAGAGGGTTGTTCTACATAGCCCAAAGGGTTGCTCAGGAGGTTGCACACAGGGGCAAATGGCTTCTCGGAGGGTTGGGATTCTTTGCGACATGCACCTACCCGGGAGCCCGCGCACCTGATTTGGGTTGCTGAGAGTTGAACTAATCGAGGGTTTGGGTTGTGGAGAATTAGCCGAATTTTTCCAAAAGGTGCTCATTTTGCACGGGTTATCTGTTTAACTTGTTGATAGTGCGTGAGTTATTTCAGTTGTGCTTGCGGTGCAATCGCACTCACGGAATGTGCGCGGTTTCGACTGAGGCCCGGGTTGTTTTTCAAACGCTACTGCCTTGAAGAATTGCGAAAACGCGGCGCAAGGCGCGGCGAGAAGGGCCTTCAATGAAATAGAAACACAGCAAGGACAAGGGGACAACTACGAGGGGGACATAGAGAAGGTCGATGATGAAATTCTCATGCAGGGCGGGATAAGCCAACACCCACGCTTGAACGGGCGTACGCAGCAGATACATCGCGTAACTGATCCCCCCACCGAGGATGAGAATGTGGGTGGACAGAAAGCGGCTGAGAATGGTGCGCTCGAAAGCCAGGCCGAAAAGCAGCATCGAGAAGGTCGCTACCGAGAGGCCCTCCCAGTTTTGGTGAGCGGTGCACAGAATGATCAGCGAAGTTGCCAACCCAATCCAGGTCAAGTACGCAAAACCTGCGTGCGGCTTAAGCGGGGTTAGGTCACGCGTAGTTTTTTTGAGATAGTTGCTGGAGCAAGACGATTTAAGGCCGGTCGAGACCCTGGCGAAGTGAAGGAGCAGGTTGCCCAGGATGACTCCGGCGATAAAGGTGGGCAACTGGATCAAGGGAGCGGGGATATAGAAGAAGGGGCCATCGTAACGCAAGAGCATGCTGTGGTAGGGAGTATTGAATAGAGCACAGACAAACACGATGAACGCTCCAAACAGGAGGAGGTAGGCGATTCGAAGCTTCTCGATTGACGTCTGCAGTACGGGAAAAACGAGATAGAAGAATGCTTCAACCGAAAGGCTCCAGCAGACAAAATTCCAGAGGCCGGAGTACTCAGGATGGAAGGGGTTCCAGGACTGGACCATAAAGATGGTGATTATGGCAAGCGGAAGTCGAGGGACGTGACTGAGCGGAAAACTGGAACAAAGAAGCGAGAAAAGATAGGCCGGCCAAATTCGAGCAAGGCGGGCTTCCCAAAAGCGGAAAGCATGATTTCGGGTCTCAATCTGGCGACAATAGTTATAGGCAAGGATGAAACCGGAAAGCATGAAGAAGAGAGTTACGGCCAGATAGCCACTCAAGACAAAGGTTCCGGCTAAGTGAAAGCCGCGGCTGTGCAAGGCTGGTCCCAGGCGGGTGTGGAAGATGATGACATAGCCAGCGGCGAAAAACCGCAAGCCGGTAAGGGCATCAAGTGGCGGCCTGTGGCTGGTGAGGGATGGAACCGGGTGAGTGTGGGGTTCCGAATCGGCGAGAAGTGCGGAATCCGACTGCAAAGTGTTCGGCGAAGAAGACGCGGAGACGTGGTTTGGTATTTCCGGTGTGGACTTGCACATTTGTCCCCTTTCGATGCGCCGACATCCGGGGACTGAAGTCGAGGTTAACTCTTTATATAATAAACGGCGTCTGGAAGGCCAAAACGGGCAGGGATGTAGTGAGAATTGATCAATGACGATTGTAACGATTCCGGATTGACCATTGTAACGATCCCAAACTTAGAATTATGTATCAAAAAATGAAAAGCGAGTTTAGATTTGAAGTAGATCCCAAGAACTAGATGGAAGGCGCTTGGCCTGCGCTTTGGCTCTGTATGGTAACCGTTCTTAATTTGAGGCCCGGACACGTGCCGTTCGTTGGTGCAGGTAAAGCCCTTTCGATTCCTCGCACGCGAGGATCGGAATCAGTCGAGACCCAAACCTCCATCATTCCCCGGAGCGAATGCCAACGAGGAGACAGATATTTACTTTGAAAGCTAAGAAAGACCTACAGTTGTTGATTACCGCAAGCCTTTCGATAGCCTTCTTCTGGGGTGGCTCACTGCGGGGCTTTGCCTCATCTACAGGCACCGCGCTGGTGATTACCTCAGGCAGCAACGTGGTTACTACCGTGCCATCGGGGGGCGCGGTGACTCTTACGGCAACAGTGACGGCTGGAGCTACAGCGGTAACGACAGGGCAAGTGAGTTTCTGCGACGGGGCCGCGACGTATTGCACGGACATCCACGTTTTTGGCACAAGCCAGTTGACGAGTTCGGGAACGGCAACATTGACGTTCATTCCGGGGATCGGGAGCCACAGCTACAAGGCGGTCTATGCGGGAGTGCCAAACAGCACTGCGGCTTACGCCGGGAGCACTTCAAGCACCGCAGCACTGACTGTCACCGGGCTTTATCCGGCGATAACAACAATTGCGGAGAGCGGCAGCGCCGGTAACTTCACGCTGACTGCGCAGGTTGGTGGCGCCGGCCCCTCCGCTCCTTCCGGGACGGTTTCATTCCTTGACACCAGCAATGGTGACGCGGCGCTGGGCACAGCAACGCTTGCGCTGGCCAATGCAAATCTTAATTTCCTTAATGTCTCAAATCCGGCAACTGGCGCCACGCCAAGTTCCGTAGCAGTTGGGGACTTCAACGGGGACGGTATCCCGGATCTTGCCATGGCGAACTACAGCAGTGGCACGGTGACGATCCTCCTTGGCCAAGGGAATGGGATGTTTTTGCAAGCGGTCAATAGCCCAGTGCCCGCCGGAGCAGAGCCAAGTTCTGTAGTGGTGGGGGACTTTAATGAAGACGGCATCCCGGACCTGGCAGTAGCCAACTACGGGGACGGCACAGTCACGATCCTTCTGGGCAACGGAAATGGAACGTTTACGCAAGCGGCCAACAGCCCTTTGACCGTGGGAAGCGGTCCCAGTTCTATAGCGGCCGCAGATTTCAATGGTGATGGCATCCCGGACTTGGCGGTGGCGAATGTAAGCGGCAACACGATATCGATTCTTCTGGGCAACGGAGACGGAACGTTTACGCAGGCGGCCAACAGCCCTTTGACCGTGGGGAACGGGCCCTTATCCGTGGCGGTAGGAGATTTCAACGGGAACGGCATTCCGGACCTGGCGGTGGCGAACGCAATCGACAGCACGGTGATGATTCTTATGGGCAATGGGGATGGAACATTTGCGCAAGCGACCAATAGCCCAGTACCTGTGGGTGCCGAGCCCAGTTCCATAGTGGTGGCGGACTTCAACGGAGACGGCGTTCCGGATCTGGCCGTGGCGAACTACGGCAGCAACACGCTAACGATTCTTCTGGGTAACGGGGGCGGAACATTCACGCAAGCGGCCAATAGCCCGGTGACGGTGGGGAGCGGGTCCATCTCCGTAGCGGCGGGAGATTTCAACGGGGACGGCGTCCCAGACCTTGCTGTTGTGAACTACGGCCAGAACACGCTAACGATTCTCCTGGGCCAGGGGAATGGAACATTTGCAGCCACAACGACGAACCCGGCCACAGGTGGAGCTCCCAGCTTTGTAGCTGTGGGCGACTTCAATGGAGACGGCGTTCCAGACCTGGCAGTGGCAAGCGAGATCAGTAACACGGTCACAGTGCTGGAGACGGCTGCGCAAACTGCAACAGCAACAACAATCGGAATCACGTTGCCTGCCTCAACAGGCGTGCACCAGGTAGTCGCGAGCTACCCGAGTGACACAAACTACACAGCCAGCACCTCCGGAACAGCTGAATTGAACGCGGCCTCGGCGAACCTCGGCGGCGGGCTGCCACCTGGCAATAGCATCATCAGTCCAATCCCACCTGCGGGGGCGCTGGCCAACCTGGGACTGGCAACGATCAGCGTGCTTAATTACGGCGCTGTTGGTGATGGCCGGCAGGTTGTGGATGGGAATACGGTGGCGGGGAGCGCCACTCTGACTTCGGCAACGGCCGCTTTTACGCCTGCTGATAATGGTAAGACAATTGAAGTATTCGCCGGCCCAGCCAATCTGATGGCAGCAACCTACACATCGGGCGGCTCGATCAGCGGTACAGCAGGTCAAACGTGTACACTGTCCAGTTTTAACGGCGGGGGCACAGGCGAGACAGCAATTGTTACGCTAACCGGTAATAACTCGATTGCTTCGGGAACGAGTTTGATTATTTCGGAACCCGGCTCTGGACTTCAGTCCTTCACAAGTTCTCCGACATCGGCCACGTTGGGGAATGGGTCTGCAACGTGCAGCGGGACTGCGACTATTGCGGCGACAAACCTGCTTTATGCACCGATTACGACGACACTCACTTATGTCAACGCGACCACTGTGAACCTGGGAGCAAGCGCACTCTTTGGTCTTACAAATGCCACTGTAAACATTGGAACAGACAATACAACAGCCCTGACGAACGCTTTCGCGGGTGCGGCCAATTCCGTACTCTTCTTCCCATCTGGAGTTTATCTTTCGCAGCCCTTGACTATAAGCAGCCCTGTCAGCGTGATGGGCGCCACGCAGAATTCAGCGATTCTGCGAGCCGACAGCGGAGTACTGAATCAGTTTCTAACTGTCGCCGCGAACAATGTCGGCTTCGAGAACATCACTATAGATGCAAAGGGAATGGGATTCAATAACACCTGGGGCAACAGCGGATCCACGGGTAATGGGATTCAATTCTCCAACGGACTATCAAACCTGGTAATTCAGAATTCGACCATAGAAAATGCGGGAGGCAATGGGGTTCTATTCATCGCTGACTCTAATGTGTCAGTGCAAAACTCTACATTCAAGGATAGCGGATTTAACCAATTTCTTTATCAAAACACCAGCGGAACAAGCGCATCCAATCTTCAGATTGTTGCAAGCACCTTCGACGCGACCGCATCTCCTTGCCCCACCAGCTACGTTGCGCTCTACGCAGTTGATATGGCAACCGGCAGTCTCAACAATGTTTTGATTCAGGGCAACACTGTGCTCTACCCTGCTTGCCTTGGGCATGAAACAGATGGAATCGTTCTGGATGGTCTTTCCGACACGACAATTACCGGAGTGGAAATCGCCTCCAATTACGTAGCCGGAACACAGGCAAGCCAGGTGAATGAAGGCAATGCCATCGAGCTTCAATATGTTGATACCACCGAAGTAAATGGGAACACTGTGTTAGACGGGGATGTGCTGTCACTGTACGGCAATGGTCCGGTTGCTTTCTCAGGGAACTACATCGGATGCGTCTACAGCTGTGCATGGGTGCAGAGCGGGCTGCTTTTGTACGTGAGCGGAGACAGTTCGACTGGAGATGTTATTCAACAGGGAACGATTCGGGGGGCCGGGATCAACATTACCGGCGCGAATGTGACTGTGACAGGAGATACCGTCTCGACCGTAGCAGGCGGAGGCACCGGCGTGATTACGAGTGTCGGGACCACGCTTTCCTCGAATCAAATCGCGGCTGGCTACGATGGAGTTCTAGCGGAGGGCGCCGGCGTAACGCTCACCGGCAATACCATTGTCGCCGGCGGCTCACGAAGCGGCATTACATTGTATTCGCCAAACACCACGATTGAGAACAACACGATCAGCGCGCCTAGCCAATGGGCCATGCGCCTCTTGAACGGCAGCGGCGGCGTCATATCAGGCAACACGGTGAAATCGAGCTCAATTGGCGTCCTCTTCAGTACCGGAGTTGCAAACGCTACTTTCTCTAATAATTCGTTCGTTTCCGACAATCAAGGGTTCAATGGCGATGATTCTACAGTGACCAATGTTTTCCTCAGCGACAATTCATTTACATCGGTAAATCTTCCATACGCGTATCTCTTTGCTCCTAATAGTTATGGCTTTACCGTGCAGACAATTACGCCGGCGGTGACGGTGACTCCGTCCGCTTCCAGCATCACCACGACCCAGAAGATGACGGTGACTGTGGCGGTGAGCGCCGGAAACGCGGGGCAGACGCCGACCGGATCGGTAACGGTTTCGAGCGGCAGCTACAGCTCGTCCGCAGCCACACTGAGGAGTGGCGTGGCGACAATCACGATCCCGGCGGACTCGCTGGCAGTGGGCGCGGACACGCTGACGGCCACCTACGCGCCGGACACGGCCAGTTCGCCGCTCTACACGAGCGCCACGGCGACTTCTTCTTCGGTGACGGTGTCACAGGTCACGCCGACGATGACGGTGAACCCATCCCCGTTAAGCATCACCACAACCCAGAGTATGACGGTGACGGTAGCCGTCAGTGGCG
Source organism: Occallatibacter sp. (assembly GCA_049514915.1). GTDB lineage: Bacteria > Acidobacteriota > Terriglobia > Terriglobales > Acidobacteriaceae > Telmatobacter. Next base: position 21,299 of record JBEKUP010000062.1, read on the forward strand.
GAACCGGGGGACCAACGCCAACGGGGTCGGTAACGGTTTCGAGCGGAAGCTACAGCTCGTCCGCAGCCACATTGAGCGGCGGCGGGGCGACAATCACGATCCCAGCGGGCTCGCTGGCAGCGGGTGCGGACGGGCTGACGGCCACCTACACGCCGGACACGGCTAGTTCGCCGATCTATACGAGTGCTACGGCGACTTCTTCTTCGGTGACGGTGTCACAGGTCACGCCGACGATGACGGTGACTCCGTCCGCTTCGAGTATCACCACGACCCAGAGTATGACGGTGACGGTAGCCGTCAGTGGCGGAACAGGGGGACCAACGCCAACGGGGTCGGTAACGGTTTCGAGCGGAAGCTACACCTCGTCCGTAGCCACATTGAGCGGCGGCGGGACGATAGTCACGATCCCGGCCGGCTCGCTGGCGGTGAGCGCGGACACGCTGACGTCCACCTACACGCCGGACACGGCTAGTTCGGCGGTCTACGCGGGCGCCACGGCCACCTGTTCTTCGGTGACGGTGTCAAAGGTCACGCCGACGATGACGGCAACTTCGTCAGCTTCGAGCATCAGCACGACCCAGAGTATGACGGTTACGATAGCCGTCAGTGGCGGAACCGGGGGACCGACGCCAACAGGGTCGGTAACGGTTTCGAGCGGAAGCTACAGCTCGCCCGCAGCCACATTGAGCGGCGGCGGGGCGACAGTCACGATCCCGGCGGGCTCGCTGGCGGTGAGCGCGGACACGCTGACGGCCACCTACACGCCGGATACGACCAGTTCGCCGATCTACACGAGCGCTACGGCCACCTCTTATTCGGTCACAGTATCAAAGGCCACGCCGGCGATGACGGTGACTCCGTCCGCTTCGAGCATCACCACGACCCAGAGTATGACGGTGACGGTGGTCGTTATTGGCGGAACCGGGGCAGCGACGCCGACGGGGTCGGTAACGATTTCAAGCGGCGGATACACCTCGCCCGCAGCGACACTGAGCGGTGGCGGGGCGACGATCACGATTCCGGCGGGCTCGCTGGCAGTGGGCACGGATACGCTGACGGCCAGCGATTCGGGTGACGCTAACTACAACTCAGCCGTTGGCTCAGCTTCCGTAACGATAATCGGAGCGGCATTGTTGACCTCTCCCACGCCGGGATTGAGCACCGTGCTGGGTACCAGCAATGTGGCTTTCCAGTGGTCCGCGGGCACCGGGGCCACTCTCTACGAACTCACGCTCGGCACTATCGCGCCCGGTGCAACCGACCTGTTCGTATACAAAGGCACAGCTACTTCCGCGACCGCGCCCAGTCTGCCTGCAAACGGCGTAACCGTGTACGCAACGCTCTATTCCTATATCAACGGAGTATGGCAGCATAACAGCTATGTCTACACTGAAGGCGGTACGGCCACTCCTGCCGTGCTCCAATCTCCTACTCCGGGACTAAGCACCGTTCTGGGCACCAGCAATGCGGCATTTCAGTGGTCGGCGGGGACGGGAGTCACTGTCTACCAGCTCAACCTCAGCGCTGTTGCGCCTGGTGACAGCGAGCTGTTCTTATACAAAGGCGCGGCAACTTCCGCAACAGTGCCCACCCTGCCTGCAAATGGCATGACCGTGTACGCAACGCTCTATTCCTATATCAACGGAGCATGGCAGTCTAACAATTACGTGTATACCGAAAGCGGTACGTCTGGGGCGGTACTCACGTCTCCCACGCCGGGACAGACTACGGTGCTCGGCACAAGCAACGTGCCATTCCAGTGGACCACCGGGGCAGGGGTCGCCGTCTACCAACTCAATCTCAGCGCTGTTGCACCGGGTGGAAGCGATCTGTTCTTATACAAGGGCACGGCTACTTCCGCGATCGTACCCAGCCTGCCTGCAAATGGCGTAACCGTGTACGCAACGCTCTATTCAAAGATCAACGGAGTGTGGCAGTCTAACGCCTACGTCTATACTGAAGCCGGTACACCGACTCCGGCCGCTCTCACATCTCCCACGCCGGGACAGACTACGGTGCTCGGCACCAGCAGTGTGCTTTTCCAGTGGACAGCCGGAACCGGTGTGACGCTTTACGAGCTCAATCTTAGCGCCATTGCGCCGGGTGAAAGCGATCTGTTCCTGTACAAGGGTACGGCTACTTCCGCGATTGTACCCACGCTTCCTGCAAACGGCGTAACCGTGTACGCGACGCTCTCTTCTTATATCAACGGAGCGTGGCAGCATAGCAGCTATGTCTACACTGAAGGCGGTACGCCCACTCCGGCCGTGCTCCAATCTCCCACGCCGGGACTAAGCACTGTCCTGGGCACCAGCAATGTGGTCTTCCAGTGGAACACTGGGATCGGAGTCAGCACCTACCAGCTTAACCTCAGCGCCATCGCGCCCGGCGACAGTGACTTGTATTTATACAAGGGTACGGCCACTTCCACGACCGCACCTACCCTGCCCGCAAACGGCGTAGAAGTGTATGCAAGGCTCTATTCAAAGATTAACGGGGTCTGGCAGTACAACGACTACGTCTATACCGAACAGTAGAGACAGGCCGTTTTGCAAATCCCCTGGACGCTCTTCGGCCTTCTCAGATGACGCCAAATCGCCGAGTATTGAATCGAGCGCCGCCTGTAAAGATTGTTGAGTGTGAAAGCGACATGTAATTGAGAGCGCTAGCTTTCCGGCTGGATTTCGACTGCATTGATCAGCGGATAGTTCTTGACGGGTATGAATTCTATATCGAGCATGCCGTGCGCCGTGGGGTTGACGCGATCGAATGTAATTACTGATGCGCCATTCTTTTCGGCGCTCAGAATGTCAAAGTTTTTGAGCAGAGTCGTCCCGTTGCAATATACGTCGAATACACGACTGCCAATGCCGCCCGGACCGCCATTGCTTCCGCCGAACCATCCCTCGGAGAAATACAGGCGGACTCGGTATTGTTTGCCCGCGGCAACCGGAATGAGATACTGGAAATGCCCGTATCGTTCCCACTCGAAGAGCCTGGAGTTTGCAACCTTGGGCAGGCCATCTGGGTGGAATGTTCTGCGCCCGCCATGGAAGAATCGCTCTGGAAGCCAAGTATTGCCCTGGTCGTCGCGGAAGACTGCGGGCCCGGCAATCATTCGAAACACTTGTGCCGCATCTGAGTCGGCCCGCGAAACTTCGACTGCATTGACAAACGATCCATCGGATGTGAAGTCAAGGTGTATGGCTCCGTCCTCCATGGGTTGAATCCCGCTGTAAATCTTTCCTATCGCAATGTCGTCGCCACCTGCCTCATCGACGATATCGAGTGCATCGGCTCGCCGATTGTTGATGGTGAGGTCGACTTGCCTTGCGGCTTCCTTATCGCCGGCCGTGTCCGCGAAAAGAAGCTGAAGTTGATAGGTCCCGGGAGGCACTGGGATCTTGCACTGGAATTTGCCCTCCCGGCCTTGCTGAAAGATTGCGGGATCGTCCGTTCCTTGTATTTCATGACCAGGGTGAGCGAACAGAGAGCCTCCCTGGCAGAATTTTTCTGTGGCCCAGGCTTGTCCCGCGGCATCGATATATGCGCTCTCTTGTTTTCCAAACCGGATGCGTGTAACCGGCTCCTGGCCAACATTCTGGATTGGGGCCTGGATGCCAGATTTTATCGAATGAACCGCGTGTTTGCCTTTGCTGAGGTACATTCCAACTGTCGCCAGCAGAGCAGCAACCAGCACTCCGGCCCCAAGCCAAATCTCCCACTTCCGCCGAGGTGCCAACTGATGGAGTTGCTCAGGGCTTTCCTTTTGGGGTTGCTGGACGTCTTGGGGTTGAGGGACAGAAGAACCGGCATCGACCGCCAACTCCTGATTCTTCCTGATGAATTGCAGCAGATACTTGCCAGACGGAAGTTGAATTTGAATTGGATGTCCGGCACCCTCGGTTGCATAGTAGTTCTCAAGCTTTTTCCGCAAGGCATGAGCCGTGACCCGCACAATGGTGTCCGATTGGGGATCGAACTGTTCGGACCGATGCAGGGCCTGGACAGCAATGCTGTATTCCTTGATCTGGTCGGCCTTCCCGGCAAAATGCTGCTCGGCGACGTATTCGAGGAAATGCAGAAGGTTAGGCGCCTTCTTAAGAATCTCCGACTGCAGAACAGCTTGCAGCTCCTGCCACTCTTCTTCCTGAGGGATTCCAACTTCCGGGTACGCCAAAGACATTGGGGTATATGCTCCTTCGAGCTGACGGCGGTAATCATTATAGTCAGCTGAAGGTAACCGTGGAAGGTAGCCTTAACAGTATCGTTAACGAAATTAACAAAGAGAAGACACTGGGAAATCCCACCTCACTGTCGAGAGATTGTCTGTACCCGTAACCTAAACAATCAAAAACAGGTTACCGATTTTCTGGTAAGAGGTGACCTATCTCTGACCGCAAATTCGCCTCTGATTAGGCCGCGATTTCTGCCTCGCTATCCGTGAATGAACAGGTATTCACTTGCCAGAAGCATCTTGGGGCGCAGAGTCTCGCGCCATTGACTTTTGCCCGTTCTTTGCAGGTCGGCGCTGAACAGACTCCCACAAAGCCAAATTACCGAGAGCTGATTTTCCTTGCATCAATTTTCCCTGGCTCCATTTTCCCTGGCTCCATGTCAGTCGCCGACATCAATCTTGCGCCGTATTCGCCTCAACACAGTTGATTGGAGTTGACTTCAGATGAATCTTCGAACAGGTCATGCCATTCTCGCGAGCCGGCTCTTCTGCGGTTTGGCACTCGCAACGCTTATTTCGTCGGGCACCTCGGCCTTCGGGCAGAACAGCACGATCTTCGGCCCGAACGTGTACGTTTTTACCCCGAGTGATTCGGTGTCATCGATCAATTCCACTCTCGCCACGCTGGCCGGCAACGCGCAGTTCAGCACCAATCGCTACGCAGTGTTTTTTGAGCCCGGCACGTACAACGGCGTCGAATCCCAGGTTGGCTACTATATGTCGGTTGCCGGTCTCGGCGAGGAGCCGACGGCCACGGCCATCACCGATGGCTACCTGACTGTCAACACGACGGACAGTAATGGCAATCTGACGACCAATTTCTGGCGGTCCATTGAGAACATGGAGATGTCTCTGCCTTCCGGGGACATCGAGCAGTGGGGCGTGTCGCAGGGCGCGGATTTTCGGCGCATGGACATCAACGACAGCGTGGAGCTGACCAACACGAACTGCGGCGAAGCGAGCGGTGGATTTATCGGCGACAGCGTGATCACGGGAGACATTGAATCCTGTTCTCAGCAACAGTGGTATACCCGCAACACGAACTTTGGAGGCTGGACAGGGAACCTTTGGAACATGACGTTCTCTGGGGATAACGGCGCTCCGGCTCCGGCCTGGGGCGACGGCGGAAATAATTATTGCGTGCTTGCGACGACTCCGGTTGTCCGTGAAAAGCCGTTTCTTTACCAGGACAGTAGCGGCAGCTACTGGGTATTTTCGCCGACGTTGAGGACGAACTCCGTTGGCCCAAGCTGGACCAGCACCAATCCGGGGCCCGGCAACTCTCTGGCCATCAGCACATTCTTGATCGCCACCCCATCAACTTCGTTGGCCACGATTAACGCATGGCTGGCTACCTCAGGCCAAAACCTCATTCTGACTCCTGGCATCTACCAATATTCCGGAGCAATCAACGTCGTGAACCCGAACACGGTAGTGCTCGGGCTCGGCTACGCGGACCTGGTTCCGCAGACGGGAACAGCGGCAATGACGGTTGCCGACGTGGACGGCGTGCAACTGGCCGGGTTCCTGATCGATGCCGGCCCTGTTAACTCAGCGGTACTACTTCAGATTGGAGTCAAGGGTGCATCGCGGGTCAGCCACGCAAGCAATCCGACATCGATCAGCGATGTGAACTTCCGCATCGGTGGATCGACCGCCGGAACCGCGACCATCGCTACGGAAATCGACAGCGACAACGTGATTATCGACAACATGTGGTCATGGCGCGCCGACCACGGCGCTGACGCGGCCTGGACGGGCAATGTCGCTATGAATGGACTGGTGGTGAACGGCGATAACGTCACGGCACTTGGCCTGGCTGTTGAGCATTACGAAGCGGAGCAAGTGGTGTGGAACGGTGAGGGTGGCGAGACCATCTTCTATCAGAGCGAAATGCCGTACGACGTGCCCGATCAGGCTGCATGGATGAACGGCAGTCTGGATGGTTATGCGTCCTACAATGTTGCGCCGTCAGTCGCCACTCACGCGGCATATGGGTTGGGCGTTTACTCCTACTTCGATGTGGCGGGAGTTACGATTTTTTCAAATAGCGGAATCGCCGCCCCGGTCGCCACCGGAGTCACGTTCAGCGATTTGGTGTCTGTCTACCTGGCTGGTAGCGGCGGGATCACCTACACCATCGCCTCAGACAGTCCCGGAGTCACGGATAATGCGGGTACGACGGCGCAGTCCGGGTCCTATATCAGCTTTGTAAGCTCCTGGGGAGGTACAAACGGCGGCTGCACAGCAGTTCCCAGCGTTCCGGGGAAACCTTCAGGCACGGGAACATCTTCCAGCACAATCAGTGTGACGTGGGGCGCCAGCACTGCAGGATCCTCCTGCACAGTCAGCTACAATCTCTACCGCAGCACGACATCCGGCTTCACACCCGGCTCGACCAATCAGATTGCTTCAGGCCTGACGAGCGCATCGTATGCAGATTCAGGGCTAGCTACTGCAACCACTTATTACTACGTGGTTGAAGCGGCCGACGGAGATGGCTCATCGGCGGCCTCGGCGCAGGGGAGCGGCACTACGGCTGGTACCGGCACCTGCAGCGCTGTTCCTTCTGCGCCCACCGGGCTGACGGCAACGGCAGCGTCCTCCAGTTCCATCGGCTTGACCTGGACGGCAGTAACTCCGCCCGCGAACTGCACCATCAGTTCGTACACCATTTACGGTGGAACGACAGCAAATCCGACTACTGTAATTGCTAGCGGAGTGACGGGCACCAGCTACACCAACACTGGCCTTGCGGCAAACAC